>NZ_JBSHNR010000119.1:0-598907 GCF_053604645.1 Lacinutrix cladophorae
TAGAACTTCTCGTAAATTTCAATACCTGCCTGCCGTCAGGTAGGTTCTATACAAGGATCAAGAAATTATTTTTTAAGAGATTCTCAGCGATTAATAAATAGCCACTGCCAAACGCTCGTCCCGAAAGCTTTCGGGATATCCGACGCTTGCCAACGCCAAAATAAAAGCTAACTTTTTTGGGCTGTATTAAAAATCGCGTATTCGATAAAATGTACGTTATTAAAAACTTTACGAGATTCTCGTGGATTGTTACAAGAGCATAAAATTTTCCCAAGCTATTTGTAGGTAATGTTCTATTAACACTGTAGAAGAAACTTTTTAAAGAAACTGTAGTTTCAACTTTCGCTTTTAATCAAAACACAAGTTACTTAAAGTTTGAATGCCTTTAATTTTTTTCCAATAAGGTTGAACTGATTATTTATTGTATTATCTGTAGCTAATAAAAGAGTATCATTATTTAATTCTATCGTATTAGGATATATTTTATCAAAAGTTTGTGAGAAAATTGTCCAAGTTTTTATGTCGATTTCTGAATTTTGCTTAATAATATCTGGAAAATCATCTTTTGGTGAATTTAAATTATTATAATTTCCAGCTTTTAATATTGAATTAAAGAACCCATTAATATAGGCGGCCTTTCTTTTATTACCAATTTCTGTTAAGTCTATTTCATTTGAAATTTCAATATAGTCTTTTATAGCATCTTTGTATGACTTCATTTGAAATTGCAAGTCAGCCTTACTCCTTACAGTTTCAAACTTTTGGTTTTCGGTTGAATATAAATTATTGTCTAATATATAGTCATAGGTTTCTAAAGCTATGGAGTCTGAGTTAGCTTCCTTACTTTTCTCGGCTTTCTGTTTAAGCTTAAAATAAGCATCATTTAATTTTCTTAGTTTTATGGTCCGATTAAAAGTATTATACTTTATTGGATTTTCTACAACTGCCCAGCCATCTGGACTCAATATATTTACCTCGAAAAAAATCTCTTGATTATTCGGGTTTGGAATTGACTGTATTATTGATGAGGCATTTGATAATATATTCGCTTCAGAAATCTTTTGACTGTCCACTAAAATATTAATTATAATATCAATATTTTCTGCCTCAGATTGCTCAATACCAGGGTGAAAGATTACCCTTACATTTAAATTCGTTTCTTGGCAGTATCCTATAATAGAAGTTAATAATAGAATGTGTATAAATAAATTCCTCATAATTATCAATTTAAATCGATTAGAATTATTTTTTTAGTTAACGATTTGAGTGCAGATATGTTTCCAAACTGTTCGCTATAATTTTTATATCCATTTTTAATTACTTCAAGCTTATTAAAATCATTAGCAATCTCTTTTGGAATGACAAGTGAATATTTCCCATCTAGATTAGTCATTGTTCTAACATCATATTGGCTGTCATTTTTATACAGTAATGTTATTATCGACTTCTCTATTAATTCTTCTTTATTGTTAACTACAATGCCTTTAACAACATAATGGTCTTTATAAGTTTTAAGTAAACCAAATCCCGTAGTTAGACAAGAAAATATCAATATATATGTTATAAAGTTTAGAATTATTGGCCATTTTGATTTATTCGAATTAACATCACTCATTCTATAAATTAGGACAACAAAATAGGAAATCATTAAGATGAATCCTATACCTATAAATAACTTCCAATCTGGCCAATAAATAAAGTCGTAAACATCTAATCTATTCATATAAAGGAATATGGAAAGGCTGAATAAACTGGCAAAAAAATTAAAAATTGATTTCAAATTAAAACTGGGTATTTTAAAATGAATATCTAAACCTCTTAATTGTGAGATCCAAGGAAATGCACCAACTAAAAAGGATTCTATTATTGTTGTGAAATCTTCAAACATATTAAACTATTATTGTGTAAAAAATCATACAAAACCAATAAACTTCTTTCCAATCTTTAAGATTGCACCGCTTATTTTATTAATGTTTTCTACTAATTTTTGTTTCTTAATCTTATCCTCAATATCAGCATTTATAATTTCCAAAAGTTCTTCAAGTTCATCTCTATCAGCCTTTTCTGGAAAAAGTGTTTGAATCTCTTCAGAGGTTAAGATTGTTAGGCTTGATATTTTATCTGCAAAAATTTCATTGGCTTTTTTACTTGCAGCTTTGCCTATAGTACTCAGTTTTGCCATAATCTTAGTATTAAATTTAATTATTAATTCCCAATCTGTATTTTATCTTTTACTTTGTCAATTGCACCTACAATTGCCTTGTCTATTGAGTTAATTGAGAACCCTGGCTTAATATTATCTAACAAAGAATCAATTGTTTTACGCTGGGAATCATTTAAATCTTCTAAGTTATTAATCCAATTCCCAGTAGTTTTATGTAATTCTTTTACATTTGAATATTCTGTGATTATTGATGTTTTTAATTGAAATCTTATATTTTCAATTGGTAAAATCTGTTCTTGGTACACTGCTACTAAATCATTGTATAATTTTGGGAAATCATTTTCTTGCTGATAATCTCTTCCATTTATTTCTTTGAATGAGTCAATCCAATTACTTCGAAAGACAGGACCGTACTCATTAAAAAAGAAGTTTTCAAAAGCTAAAATTTTTTGTTCAACATAAGAATCTACCATAGCTAAGTGAGAAACTTTTAGAGCTTCAATTATTTCCAATTCCTTTGAATGTGACTTTGTTATTTCTGGAGGAATTGTTACACAACTAATTATAGTTATGATTAAAAATAGGAACAATAGCTTTTTCATGATCGTTTTTATTAAAAATTTTTATACGTGAATCATTACTAATTAAAAACATAGAATATACCATATACTGGTATTCATAAAATATGTGCTATTGTAATTCTTAAACAGGGAAAGTTTAATCGCTATATATTAAGCGGTTACGTAAATATAGAAAAAAATATTTTAATATAAACCATTCCACACACATTCCACTTCTCTCCTATCGTCGCTTCGTAAAAAGCGTGTTTATTCGTAAGGTTTTTATTGTTTTAGAAGAACGCATGCATCTCGTACCTCGATGTCATTAACATTGTAGAGAAACATTTTAGAATAAATTTTTAAAGAAACTGTAGTTTGCCAAGGCGCACCTGGCTCATTCGCTAAAAAGGTCTACTAGACCTTTTCTTAATGCTCTGCCCTGCTTTTGCCAAAGCAAAGTTATCCCGTTTCAAGAACGGGACAGGCGCCATGCAGCACCTTATAATACACTTTTAATATTGGATTATCCAGTGGATGATTCCATATTAAAACAATATTTAGTTATAAATTCGATGCGTCAATTTGAAACGAGCTTTTACCAAAATTTTATGAGGCCAAATAAAATGCCGAAATTATATTTTACATAATATTTATCTTTTTATACGCAGAAGGTGTTATTCCAACAAACTTTTTAAAAGCTCCATTAAATGATGATAAACTGCTAAAACCAGCATCAAAAGCTATGGAAGAAATAGTAAGGTTTCTATTGTTTTCATTTAATAAAAGTTTTTTTGATTCTTCAATTCTGAAATAATTAATAAAATCGTTAAAATTATTCTTTCCATATTGATTAATTATTTCAGAAGTTTTTTGAGTGGTTTCTCCAACCAATTTACTTATACAAGAAAGTGAAATACTGGAATCAAGATACAATTTTCTTTCAGTAACTATTGAGTATATTTGATTAAATAGTAAGGCATTATTGTTTGTTTTAAATACTTTTCCATCAATATCTAAAACTTTTAAATTATATGCTTTATAACTTAAAAAATAAATAACTATAGAATACATTATTGGTCCTACTATATATGGTACTGTATCTTCAATGATATTTAAAAAGAACGATATCCATATTATAACAAAACCAATAATTAATATGCGTAACCAGTCGAATATTGTTTTTTGAAATTTAGTCTTCAAAGTGTTTTTATACTCTTTTTTTATTTTTTGTAATGATATCGCTGAAACACAAATATAAAATGCCAAGTGTAAGTATATAAAGATAAGAATACTTCCAAATAGAATAATCGCATTATTATTTTTATAAACAAACCAATCTTTATTTATAAAAAAACTCATAATAAACACTAATAAAAAAGGGATTAGTTCTAAAAAATAACGCTTTAATATTTTAAAGTTGGGATGTGTCATAGTAAACAAATAATACTTCAATAAAGGTCCTATTATTAATAAAAATGATAATCCAATAAAAATAAAAAGAGGTTCTAAATCAGTACTAAAATTTAACAGGATAGATTTCCCTATTCTAAAAGCCATAAAAACTAAAATAAGCCCAAGTAAATAGTTAGATACAGTCTTTTTCTTTTTGAAAAAACAAAGGTAGAATGCAAATAAAACGCCATGTAAGAGTCCTGCACTACTTATAATTACAAGAAATATATCTGAAATTTTCAATTGAATATTTTACTTACAAATTTAATTAAATTTTCTCTCTTATAGATTCCATTTTCTTTGTATAAGAGACCAAACCTAATATGTTAAAAAAACCACCAACTTCTCCTTTCATTACAGCGACCATGGTATGTTGTGCTAATAATACTCTATCAATAGGTTTGTTTTCATTTATCAACATTTTTTTAATCATATTTTTTGCTTTTTGTGTTCCTTGGGTTTTATATATTGACAAAATTTTTATGGCATTTTCTTCCGCAGTAATTGTCCTGTGTTTGGGTGTATATCCTAATTCTTTAATCATGTTTTCTGCTAAAACCCATGTTGACCATGGATTTTGACCTGTAATTAAATTTTTATCGTGACTAACTTTTTCTAAATACATTTCTCCTTCATTAAAGTTTGCACCTTGCTCTATTATTTTTTCCTGTAGGAGAAAAGGAAAAATTGATTTTGCATCAGGAATTAAAAGTAGTTCTTCTTCATTGGTAAATCCGCTAATCGTTTTATTTTCTATTAATGGACGTCCATTATCTAATGTAACATTAACTAAAGCTGATGGTCCATGACAAACTGCACCAATTACCTTATTTGATGCATGAAAACTTTTCACAATGGATTGAATGGTCTTATTGTTTGGAAAATCAAACATTGCTCCTTTACCTCCAACAAAATAAATAGCTTGATAGTTCTCTGAAATAACATCTTTTATAGGAATTGTATTTTTTGTTTTATTCTGTGCTATAGAGTCGTTTAGAAACGCAAAGTCAAAAGCTCCCATATCATCATCATCAATTACTACTGGTGATTTACCTCCTAACGGACTTGCTACATCTACCTCAAAACCATTCGCTTTAAATACATAATAAGCGCGAGATAATTCTGTTAATTCATAACCTGTATACTTACCACTATTCCCCATAGTTTGCGTACTTGTTACTACAGCTAATATTTTACCTTTTATAGGTGTTTTATTTATTGATAAATAGGATAAATCATTTACTTCAGTTTTCTCTAATTCTATGTTCTTTTCTGGTATTAAACTCATAAACCAGAATCCAAATAAAACAACGACAACTATCAAGGTTACCAAAGTAATTCCTGTCCATTTAAGAATTTTTCTATATTTTTTAAGCATAACATTTCATTTATAATTATTTGGCTAAATAACATACTATGAAACAGAAAGACTGTTTAAATGATAATTTCGTCAGAGTAAAAAGTTATTTTGGGATTAAAATATTTGATTTAAGAAGCCATTCTACACACATTATACTTCTCTCCTACGTCGTCGCATAAAAAGAGTGTTAAATCAGATTTAAAACTAATCTTTCCAAACTGGTAAAGAAATACTGCTTTTGCCTGTAAAAGTAATTTGTAAAGGAATTTCAGCATCATTAATATTTTCTATATTCACGTCTTTTCCTGTACCATAATTAATCTGTGCATTATTATTTTTATTGACGTTAACAACAACAACTATCCTACTCCCTTTTTCTAACTTTTTGCTGATTAGTTTTGAATTATCGAAAGACACTAGCGTTTTTCGATTTGGTATAAGTAAATTTCTTTGCTCTCTATCTTTGGCATAACTAGCTCTACCAATAAAATAACTTAAATGGAAATACGTTCCTTCAGGAGTCAGTTGATTTACAATTACTGAATAATCAACATCTTTTTTATTGATTGATAACTCAAGCTTTCCAAAAAAGGATCCGTTTATAATAACATCTTCTTTTAATTCTTCAGATATAAAGACCAGTCCATCGTTTAAATTGATATTTTCTTTTTCTAATGGCCAAGGATAATACGCTGTGTTAGTCATATTTTCCCTATCTCTAAAATCAATAGACATTTTTATCTCTGAATTATTTTCTTTCGATTTCAAAGCATAAAAATCATTGTATTTATTAGAACTTAAATGAAACTTTAACGTATCATTTGTCATTGCCTTTAAAGTTGGTTTGTGCATCCAAGAATTGGTGCCCATGACCTGAAAACTCACTTTATCTTTTAAAATGCCAGGTTTTTCTTTTCCGTTTAAAATGTAATCAAACCATTGATAAATTAAATCCTCTTCAATGTTTATCAAAGCAGCGTTATCTAATTTATAATTCCTTAGATTTTCTTGTGGTTTTGTTTGTGAAGTCCAATGATCATAAGGCCCAACTAACAAATAGTGATTCGGGTTTTTGGTGTATTTATAATGCTCATTAAAATAGTACATGGCTCCTCTTTGTGAGTCATCATAATAACCAGTAATGGTTAAAATTGGAATATCAATTTTAGCAAACTCTTGTTTGTATGGAATCATTTTTTTCCAATAATCATCATAACTAGGATGTTGCATATAAGTATTCCATAATGTATTTACCTGACCATCTAAACTATCTAATTTGTTAAATGCAACTCCTGTTTTGTACCATTTGTTTTTTAAAGAGTTCCATCGATTAAAATCATTTGAAGCTTCAAAATCTAAAAACTTGTTATTGGCCACATAGAAATTCCAAGAATACGAATAATTATGTAGTACATTATTTTCCATCGGATAATCAATTCCTGGAGCGACTGCTACCATAGGCACAATTGTTTTTAATGCAGGATGCACTTTGTGCTTCATAGATGCCCATTGTGTAAACCCATTGTAACTGCCTCCAAACATGGCTACTTTTTGATTAGACCATGGTTGTTTACTAATCCAATCAATCACTTCATAAACATCTGTGTGTTCATATTCAAGCGGTTTAATATCACTTTTACTTAATCGTTTTCCTCTTGTATTTGAAATAACTCCATTATAGCCTTTAGATGCTGCTAACATCGCACTGGTTTCATTGGTTCCTGCGTAAACAGAAGCTACTAATATGGTTGATTTTTTAGCTGTTGTATGTCCTTTTCGCTGTATTAAAACTATGGAAACTTCGGCACCATCTTTCATAGGAATTACAATACTATCATTTACGACATATCTACGATTATGATCTTGTTTAATTTCATCAAAGTATATTGCCCTAGTTTCTGAAAATACCCTTTTTAAAAAGTACTTTTTTACTAAATCTATTGCTACAGACTGTGAAATCTTTTCAGTTTTAATACTATTATAAGTGGTATTAAAATTATTAACGTAATAATCAGTAGGGTCTCTAACGATCAGGAATTTATCTAAATTAATAACTTGTAAGTCATTAGAATTCGCTACGTATTTGCTGTAAGCTTTTGTAAATGTCTCTTTGAAGTTCGTAGATAACTTTGCCTCTACATAATACTTGTAGACATCTAAATACTGACTTTGATCTATTGGTGTTTCTTCTATTCTTTTTTTTATTGAAATTAAAGCGTCTTCATAATAACCTCTTATTAACTGGAATTTAAACTGATCGATTGCTGATAAGTTTTGAGTGTCACATCGTGTTGCAAATTGCTGCATTTGATTTGCAAGTGCTACTGAATCAGATAATTTGATCTTCTTAAAGGGTAATTCTTGTGTAAAAGAAGTAAAACTAATTACGAATAAAAGTAGTAAGAGAAATGATTTTTTCATTGTTTATTTTTTAAAAGTGCAAATAGATTAATTTAAGCCAGAATATCCCAACCAGCAAAACCAATAACAGTATAAAATAAGTTGTTTAAGACATGTATTAGAATGGCCATTTTTAAAGATCCTGTTCTTAAATATATCCATCCCCAAGTTATGCTAAAGAGAAAATACATTGGCCATAAAATCATGGGGCTATGACCAGCAGTAAAAACAACAGAAGTTATTAATATTGCTGCCCAAGCAGGTATCCGCTTTGTTAATGACGATTGCAAATATCCTCTAAAAACAACCTCCTCCATTAAAGGCCCTACAATAAGTGCCAAAAGTAGAAAGCCACTCATTTCAAGTACTCCTCCGTTGGCCTGAATAAAACTAAACATTTTAGAGCCACCACCTATAATCCCTCCTTGGTCAAAGCTTGGCAAAATAACCGACCTATATATCCAGGCTAAAAAATGTGTCGATACTAATGCCGCTATCACTAACAAAACTGCTTTGTTATTTTTAATCTTACTAGCTTGCAGTCCTATTTGTGGATATAAGGATTTGCCAGACCTATTTAGATCCCACCAGAATAGAAACAATATCATAATACCACCTAACACGGCAGAAGATACTCCAATAATCTCCATAGGAACAACCTTTGACGGCACAAAGAATTTAAATGCATAAGAGGTTATTATTGCTGCTAAAAGCTGACATGCGTACATACCAACAATGGCAAGAATTCCCCTTTTTATTGTTAATTGTGTATTTTTTTCTTCACTCATATTGATGAATTTGAAAAGTTAGAAGTAATACTATATTTTAATTATTATTTGGGTTTGTGTACTGGATTAATTCTTCATTATATACAAAGCCGTCTTGATTTTGGGTCATTTTAATGAAGTTTTTTATTTCTGGAGCATACAACCAAACTTCATCCGTTTGTGCGTTGTAACCTCTAGAATTTGAAACGGTTCCCTTGTATTCGATGGTGTACGCCATAAATGTTCCTGCTTCTACTGTTTCTTCTTTATAAGATAATACTTTTACATCTTGGCTTTGTTTTCCAGTAGTACCATCTTGACTGGTCCAGTCTTTTTCATATTTCCACGTCTCACCAACTTTTAAAGGCCATTTGTATCTTGGGGTTTCGCTTTCTTCAGGCTTTGTAATGTCTGATAGTGGAATTGTATCGTTTCCTACTGTTATCCCTAAAACACCATCTGTATTAACGATTTCTCTTGTGTCTTCTCCTTCTGAGCGTATTTCACCTTCCGTGGTTACGCCTTTATATTTCCAAGTCCATTTTTCTCCAACTGCATAGTCGGTAATTATTGGTTGAGTTGCTTCTTCTGTGTTGTTTTCACTACAGGAAGCTAACAATGAAATCATAACTAAATATATGATTTTTACAATTTTAAATACTCTTTTTAAATAATTCATAATATTGCTTTTAAATTAATTATAGTACAAAGTAAAGATGTCTGTTTCTATCAAAAAAGTAAAGTACACGAGCGTAAATAAAGGCTAATGAACGTTAGAAAACCTAGCGATTTAAAATACATGATTCTCAGGAATTAGCTATTTTAAAAATGCGATATGCGATAATAATATTACACAATCTAGGTAATGCTACAAAGAGCTCCTTCGGATGTCCCCCGGATATGCGTCGGGTATACCTCGGATATGCTTCGGGTAACGAGTGGATTAAGTTTTCGATTATAAAGCTTTAATATCCTTTCTTTTCCTTCTTTTGATTTGAAATTAATTAACTGTTTGTTTTTGGATTGATGATAACGATATTGCCTATTTTACGGTCGGTTTCAAGATAATAATGCGCTTCTATAATTTCTGATAGCTTGTAACTTTTATCTATAACCGTTTTAAGTCTTTTTTGCTTAAAAAAATCGGCTATTTCTAAAAATAACCTTTTTAATTCCTCGGTTTTTTTTAGACCTGTAGCCGCAAACTTCACTCTTTTTGGTTTAAATATTGAATACCACAAGGCATTTAAACTTAAAACAGGTGTAATAAAAACTCCATTTAACTTTAAAGCATTTTTCGACTTACTAAAATTGTTTTTACCCACTGCATCATATATAACATCGTAAGTATTCGTTTTATGTGTAAAGTCTTCCTTTTTATAGTCGATCACAAAATCTGCTCCTAAGGATTTAACTAAATCCATATTCCTTGTACTACAAACACCTGTGACGGTAGCTCCCATAATTTTAGCCAATTGAACTGCAGCAGTTCCTAAACTGCCAGAAGCACCATTTATAAGAATGTGCTGTCCTTCTTTCAAGTCACCAATATCTTTTAAAAAATTATATGAAGTTAGAAAACCATCACAAACAGGTGCAGCTTCCTCGTGTGATAAGGTTGTTGGCTTTAACGCTATTATAGAGGTTTCTGAAATGCATAAATATTCTGCATTAGTTCCATTACGAAATAACTTCTCTCCAAAAATTTCATCTCCAATTTTAAATATAGAAACATCACTGCCAACTGCTTCAACCGTACCTGAAAAACCAGTACCTAATGAAGTGTTTTTGGGCTTAAACAGGCCTAAAAACAATCTGCCAAATTTTGGCATTCCAGCTCTCATCATTGTATCTGCGCGAGTAGCGGACGATGCTTTAATATTTACTAAAACCTCATTAGGCTTAGGTGAAGGGGTCTCTTTATTAACGACCTCTATAACTTCTGGGGAACCATAGGATGTATAAATTGCTGTTTTCATAAGTACTATAATTTATTAATAAAGTTGTGAATTGTTCGGTTTTTAAAATTTCGAGTTTGGAAATTAGAACCTATTAATGAAGCATCAGTTATTCTGTTTTCTTTTTGTAAACTCTTTTGTTCTTCTTATCTGCTCTTCGAGATTCCATTCAAAATCAAATCTATTCTTTAGGAATATAGCGATGGAATCAAGACCAATTTCTGTTCTTCTTTTATCAATATTTTCTGGATCAAATATTGGCCACACATTAAAACTCTTGGTTTCTGGGTAATATTTCATTTGCCCTCCATAAATCTGTAAATCTTCTCTCTCTGTTGCAATTCTGTCTTCTGCTCTTACCAAGAATCGAGGTTCTAATTTCTTGTCTTTTACAGCCTGTCGCATCATAGGAAGGTATTGTATCCTAACTTCATTATCTGAGTGTTGAATAACATTACAAATGGTCCAATTACCACGTTCACCAGACATTTCTTTTGTTGGCCAACCATATTTATCAAGAATAGCCGCTACTTTTTTTTCATTAATTACATGATTCGTATCAATAATTAATTGTTGCTCTTTTACCAACTTAGAATCGACTCCAAATTTAGAAATCAATGAATCTCTTAATCTAATTGGGGTTTGTTCCGTTGTCCAAATCGTATCAAGTACTTCAATTAGACTTTCTTCTTTTTCTAAAACTATCGATATAGCTTTCGAATTGGTCTTATTGGAACAATTGAGCAGAAATAGTAAACAGGATAAAAAAATATATTTCATCTTAGGCTGTTTTTAATTTGACAATAAATCATTTGACTTATAAATGCCAAATGATTTATTTCGTATTGTTGATACTTATAACCAGCTAAATCCTAATCCTACATTAAAGATTACTGCATCTCTATCCACATCTCCATCTAAAAACGCACGACCAAGAACTAATTTAGACTGCACATTAAGCGCGAATTTTTTCTTTTTGTAAATTTCATAACCTGTACTTGCCATAACAGCACAACCAAAGTTCCAATCGTCATTTACATCGTCTTTAATATCATATAGTGCTGGAGAGTCTATGGCTAAACCAATACCACCATGAATCCACCAACGATCTTTTGCCCAATATTGTACAGATGGAATAAAACCTCCAAAGTTTCTGTCATTATCTTGAAATTCGTATATACTTCCTGGCATAGAAACGGTAATGGCAAGCCTTTCATTTAACATATAGCCTAACTTTAAATCTGGAAAAACGAATGTTCCTTGCGATTTATCGAAAGTTTGAATACCTGCACTATCTTCTATACTAATAATGCCCCCACCAACTACGAATTCGACGATGAAGCCGTCTCTTTGTGTTGTTGATTCTTCTTTTGTGTTTTGTGCGTATGTTGTACTAGATACTAATGCAAAGGCTACACAAGCCATTTTTAATAAAAATTGTTTTTTGATAGTTTTCATTTTAATTGATTTCATAATTGTTCGTTTTTTGATGGATGATTGATGATTGATGTTCTGGATTAATTTTATGTCAATAGACAAAGTTATACGGTTTAATGTTTTGTAAATAATATAAAAGGCCGATAACCTATTTATTGCAGGATTTAACAAGTATATTTGGGTATACTGCTTTTTCACTTTTCTGAAACCCTTTTTTGCTTTTCAAGCATTTCAATGAATTTTATTTTCTCAACTTTTCCAACAGCGTAATCAATGACTTTTCCTTCAGGATCAATAAAAATTATTGTTGGTGTAACTTCAATATTATATTGTTTTACAAGCGCTTCAAAATTTGGGTCATCTACATTAATTTCTAGTGATACAACGCTAGCATCCATAGCTATCTTAACCTCATGACTAGCAAAAATTTTACGTTTCATAATTTGACAAGGTGAGCACCATTCAGCAGTAAAAAACACCATAATATTTTTGTTAGAAATGTTTGCAAGCTTTTGAGCAGATTCAAGGTTATTAGTCCAAGTAATATCATTTGAAGGCGCATAAAAAGAGTACCATGCATACCAAAGAGAAACGACTAGGAATGTTAGCCAAAAGAACTTCCAAAACGGATGCGTTTTCTTTTTTGATTTAAATTTATTCATGATCCTGTAGTTTTAGATTGTTTAATTTTTATTTTGAAGTTCTGTATAAGTGTTTTTTAGGTTTTTTAACGATTCAATTGCATCATCATAAGCCTCCCGATTTTGTGCAATCGTAGTCATTCTAGTTAGAACCATATTTTCAAAATAAATATCTTTTCCGTAAGTATCTGAAGACCTGCCCATTTCTCTGAATTTAACGTTTCGCATCAAAAAATTTTCATAATAAGCCTCGATTGCTTGTTGTTCTGAAGCTTCCAGTTTTTCTATGGGGTTGAATGTCTCGTATGTTTCTGAAATTGCGTTACGTAAGTTTAAATCGTTGAATAATTTTAAATCCCCAGAAAATTTTAAATTTTCATAGGTAATGCTTACTGGGTAAAACTTTTTAGACATGATTAGAAAAAATGATTTTGAGGATAATTTTGGGTTATCAAAATCCTTAAATAATAATATTTTGAATACGGTATCTAATTCTTGGAGCATTTGAGCTGCTTCATCATCAAGAAACGTTAACTTTTTAAGGTTACGATCTGCCTCATCATGTAACTGAATAAGGTATGAATTCCGCAACTTTAATTTCTTTAAACTATTTGAATGTTCATTAATAGCCAATGCGATAAGGATTCCTACAATCACTAGAATAATTTCTCCCGCTGCATAAACAAAATAGTTAGCAAACTTACCTGCACGTCCGGCTGGCGCGTTTTTAGCTAATATTTTTCGTCTTTTATTTCTAAAGATTTTTATCATGGCTTAATGGTTTTATTAATTAAAATACAACGTCTTGAATAATACTCTAAATCCTTTTTAATTGGTTCTTTACGACACTTTTAAATTTCCATTTCAACCCAAATAATGGTCTTAAAATTGTGACTCTTTTTAGGATGAATTCATAGATAAGAAAACAGACGATAAACGTAAATACTGTAATACCTATAAATTTTAGCATGGGATGAAGTTCTAAAGGCAGAATGAGTAATGCACCTGCATATAGGACAAACATGTGAATAATATAAACAGGGTAAACGGCTGCACTCAAATAGTTTAGCAATGCACTTGGTTTATTAAGGTAACTATATCCCATTCCGAATACGCCCAATATCCAAGCATTAGACTCTACAGTAGTGATATACATATTTGATATGGACTCAAACCCTGTGAAACGAATCACGAAGAGTATGGTTGCCAAAGCAATATATAACCATTTCCACTTTGAAACGGTTTTCCAGAATGTTGTACCGCTATACACAAAAAGAAAACCAAAAAAGAAAGCCAGAAAGCCTATAAAAAATCCATGCCAAGTTTTAGCGTACATTTCAAATAGTTGTGGTTTCACAACACTAATTTCTATGATAAAAAATGCTGAAATAGATAATGGTCCTATAGCATAGGCCATCACTTTTGAAATTACATTCTTGAATTTACCATTTTCATTTTTCTTCAAATAGAAAAAAACAGGCGACAACACTACGACATAGACAAAGATGTTTCCTAAAAACCATAAATGTCCCATATGTGGAAAATAACTCAATGGTATATTATAGTGCTCCTGAAAAAGTAAAAAATGTATTGGTGTTATTGCTAAAATCCCGAAGACAAAAGGTAATAGAATTCGCTTAGAGCGCTCGATTAATAATTGCTTCCAATTTCTTTTTTTCATTGCAAAATATAACCCCATACCAGACACAAAAAATAGTAAAGGTATTCGCCAAACATTGAGCATAATCATTGGTTTCCAAAGTCCTTCTAAAACATTTTCGCTTCTTATAAATCCAATAAACATTGCCCAAGGTTGAAATATAATAGCTATATGATAGATTAATAATAAACCTATAGCAATGACTCTTAGCCAATCAATATCGTATCTTCTTTCTGTTGTCATTTTATTATATGTTTATTGTAACATCATTGCTACAACAGGACGTGCTTTTTGTAATTCATTAAGGTCTAATTTAAAACCCATTGGTTGTAATTGCAGAATTAACATGTCGTAAATAGGTTTCATTTCTGCAAAATCACTAGTTACTATTTCTCTTGGTGTTGCACCATAATTATTGCGTACAGTTTTATCTGCTTGTGCATCAATAAGTAATTTTACAATTTCTATACGTCCAAAGAATGCTGCTGTGTGTAGGGCTGTTCCGCCATCATTATTTTTTACAGATAAATCTGCATTTGCATTGATCAATACTTCAGCTATTTCTGGTTTATTGAAAGTAGCTGCAGACATTAAAGGTGTAGACCCAGACATGGCTTCTTTTTGATCAATATCAGTCCCAGCTTCAATATGCTGCTTAACTGCTTCCATATCTCCAGTTAATACAGCACCATGAATATCTATACTTGGTTTAGCAATTTCCTTTTTTGAAATGGCTGTTGTATCTTTGGTTTTACTTTTTTTTGAACAAGATGTTAATGACATTGCCATTATACTTATTATAGCCAAGCACATTACTTGAATTTTAATTGATTTTTTCATGATTTAAAGTTTTAAGAATTATTGTTTCTATTTGTTGACACAAAGATGCGATGAACTTTGAAGCAACAGTAAACAGCTATGATTCAAGAATTATGAAGTTTAACGCAAGACTATAAATTATGAAGCAAGACTATAAATTATGGCGCATTTTATAATATTAAAAAAATACCCTTAGATAAAATCTGTTTTTAAATTTTACTTATATTCGTTTCAGTTAATAAAAAAATGACTTCAAATCACACTTCAAATTCATTCTTGGCAGAAGCTAAATCAGCGGTTTTAGATCATATTTCTAATGAGCAATTTGGCGTTTCTGAATTGGCAAATGAAATGAATATGAGCCGTTCTAGTTTGCTTAGAAAAATAAAAAAGCAAACTAATTTATCTGCTAGTCAGTTTATTCGAGAAATCCGTTTACAGAAAGCGTCGAAAATGCTACAAGACACTGCACTTACAGCTTCAGAAATTTCGTTTGAAGTTGGCTTTAGTAATCCCTCCTATTTCACAAAATGTTATCGTGAATATTATGGGTATCCTCCTGGAGAAACCAAAACCCAAATTGAACAAGAAGAACAAGAAACTGTTCAAGAAACCCAAGTACCCGTCACAAGAAACAGAACTAGCAATAGATATATTATAGCAATCGTAACCCTATCTATAGTTACTGTTATCTACTTTTTTAAAGACCAGTTCACTTCTAATAAATCGATAGCAAATACGGATAAGTCGGTTGCGTTTTTGCCTTTTAAAAATCTAAGTGAAGACAATTCTAATCTATATTTTATTAACGGTGTAATGGAATCTTCCCTCAATAATCTTCAAAAAATTAAGGATTTACGAGTGATTAGTAGAACTTCTACAGAAAAGTATAGAAATAATCCTAAAACCGTTTCAGAAATTGCAGAAGAATTACAAGTTAACTATTTGATTGAAGGAAGTGGGCAAAAAATAGGAAGCGAAGTACTTCTAAGCATTCAATTGATAGATGTTAATGCCGATAGTCCTATTTGGTCTGAACAATACAAATACCAACTTGATAATGTTTTTGAGCTTCAAAACACCATTGCAAAAAAGATTGCCTTTGCTATAGAAGCGAATGTGACACCGAAAGAATTAGCGCTTATTGAAAAAAAACCAACAGACAACATTATTGCCTATGATTATTATTTAAAGGGTCTAGAATATCAAAAAGGACATAATGCGAACTTAAATGAAGCTATTTCTTATTTTGAAAAAGCTATAGAACAAGATGTAAAATATGCTAACGCTTATGCTCAGATTGCCATTTGTTATTATTATTTAGATTTAAATAAAATTGAAAAAAAATATTTAGACAAATTAAATGCATATGCAGACAATGCCTTGTTGTATGATTCGACTTCTGAATTACCTCTAATTGCAAAAGCACTATATTATATTAATGCAAACGAATTTAAGTTAGCGATACCTTACTTGGAAAAAGCACTAGATTACAACCCTAATGCTTCTTCTGTAGTATTAATTTTATCTGATTTGTATGCTCGAGTAGTTCCAGATACACATAAATATCTCACTTATGCATTAAAAGGAATTAAATTGAATATAGAAGCTAACGATAGTATATCTAAAAGTTTTATTTACCTTAACTTGAGTAATGCTTTAGTACAAAATGGGTTTACTAAAGAAGCTTCACAATTCATTGAAGAATCTTTGAAATATAACCCTAGCAATCCTTACGCTCCCTACCTAAAAAACTTTATAGATTATGCAAATAACAAAGATTTAAAATCCTTAACAAGTAAAATGCTGATAGAATGGAAAAAAGATACTACACGTGCTGATATTACTCAAGAATTGGCCAAGTTGCATTATTTTCAAGAAGATTATGAGAATGCCTTATTTTATTATGAAAAATATATTAACATACTTGTTACCAATAAAATTGATTTGTATCCTGCAGAGAACATAAAAATTGCGCACACTTTCAATAAAATGGGGTTTTCTAAGAAAGCTGAACAATACCTAAGTAAATATAAAGACTACTTGGAAAAAGAGGAGTCAATTTACAAAGATGCGAGTTTAGCTATGCTTTATCTTTATGAAAATATGCCAGATAAAGCTATAGAAGCCTACAATAAATTTAGCTTGCAAGATGGTTTCCAATATTGGGTGCTTTTGTTTATAAAAGAAGACCCTCTATTTAAACAATTGGAAAATCATGTGAAATACGAAGAAACTATTGAGAAAGTAGAAATGCAATTTTGGGAAAAGCATAAAAAACTTAAAGAAACTTTAGAAAAAGAAAAGCTACTTTAAATCTTTGATGTATAAATATTAACTAAGTAAAATTTGGAAACAATTAACGGCTCATTCGCTGAATAATTTGATCTTAAACCCTATTAATTGATTTCTTAAAAAATTTAATACCAACTAGTATTAAGATTATAAACAAAGTAATAAAAAACACACTAGTAGAAATACTTTTTGTAACGGAAAAAATACTGGTTATCTTAACTGTAGTTTGTGTAAAATCAGGATAATTGTTCAACATTATTATAAACCCGATATTTTCTAAATAATCTGCAATTCCTGCTATAATGGGTAAAAGGCATAGATAAATTAATGATGTATTAAGTTTGTTTAATTTCTTAAGAAAATATGCCATTACTAAACAGTAAGAAACCCCAAAGAGTAATGGATACAGCATGTCTACAGGTATTTGACTGGTTAGATATGTTTCACGTCCATTGTTTCCAAGAGCACGGAACAATTTGTTTACATAATCGAAATCATATCCAGTTGGCATCATATCTAATAACTTCATTCCATTCGAAAACACCATTGTATTAGGAATTGTAACCATTAGCATAAAAGTATAGACTAGATTGGTTAGAATGAAAAGCACTAAAACTTTCTTTCCAGATAGGTGTTTCTCAATAATTTTATTCAAAGCTTCCGACTATAAGATTTACTATTCGTTTAATATCTCTATTATTTTGAACATGTTTAGATTGTTCTAATAATATATTCTGCTTTAATCAAATTTTATGATTATAGGTCTACGACATAATATTTAAGAAAAAATATAACACCGTAAAACAAAGTTAAATTAATTGTAACAAAAAGAAAACGAATTGATTTATTTAACTCAAATGTTCTTGAATTCCAAATCATAATTAGCAAATGAAATGGTATTAAAAAAAATTCTGCAATACTATTATAGTTTGTTACTAAACTCAATATTATTGATATAGGAACAAATATAATGGTCCATAAACTTACATTATAAATATTTAATATTAAATGCTCAAAAATGTTTTTCTTAAACTTTATGTATAGTAAAAAACTAAACATAGTGAGCAAGATTATATTCAATAATAAAACTGCAAAATGAGAAGAAACATTACTATTAACCGTTAGTCCCAAAAAATCATTGGTGAAAAAATGATTTATTATAAGAAATAAAGATGCAATAGTAAAGAATTGAAAAGGACTAAAATAATATTTCCTAAACCCATTCCAGTAGTTTGTGACTATTGTTTTGGGTTGACTTAATCTTATTTTCATATTCATAAAAAAAGATTTTTCTATTGAAAAAAAACTATCAAACAAACCCCAAAAAATGGTAAAACTAGTAACTCTATTCTCTTTAAAATATTGACCACAATTGGAGCAATATTTTTCTTTTATTTCATTAAAGCAAACTGAGCATTTCATATTAAATTACCTGTTTTAATTAATACTTTGTTTAAAGCAAACTCTTGTATTTACTCTTACAATTCTAAGGTTTCAATTTTCTCAAACAAGTCTGTTATAAGTTCCCTAGCAAAGCGAATAGAAAATTATATTGTTTTTTTCATTAGTACTACCCATTTAAAAATAGCAACTGTTGAAACCATTCATTTACTAAACTGTCTTTATTCAAATAAATTAAAGTAATCCAAATAGAATCATAAATACCATGTATTAAAACTAATAGTAATAAGTTCGTTTTGTTTTTATAATATAATGCAGCAAAAAATAAGCTACCAATCCCTACTCCTATTATTCCTGACAATCCTTGGTACCCATGAGAAATTCCAAAATAAATCGCAATTAATACTCCAGATAGTATCCATGCCTTGTTAGTATCTCCAAAGAGTTTTGCAAATTGTTTCATATAATACCCATGAAAAAGAAGTTCTTCACCAAACGCTGCAAAAACCCACATCATAGCCATCATTCCTAAATAGCTACCAAAGTTACCTCGAATATCATCTAATGAACTTAAATTATGGGCTCCTAAATAATATTGAATAATCGTATCGATTAAACCAGTAGCAAAAAAGAATATAACTGATATCCAAACACTATTTATTATGGTCTTCATATTTAATTTTTGCCCAATTCCTGCAAATGACCAATCCCATTTCTTTTGCCAAATAATAAATAGTGTAATACCTAATCCAAAAAAGTACCCCAAGTTTCTATCGACTAAAGATAAAAATGTTGCAAGTAGCATGACAATTACTACAGCATAAGGCTTTGCTAAATAATTAAATAATTTCGTTTTCATTTTTTATATTTTTATAATTGTTTTTTTTCTCCATTTGCGAATACCTGATAGTATTCTCCATTTTTTATTAGCAGGCCTTCCGATTTTTTAAAAGGCCAATTTTTATTATAATCTTTTGGGTGTTTAACATCGATAGCAAATACTTTTCCGTTGTATAATTTGGTGACGTTCCATTGCAATGTATGACCAACCACAACTGCTTTAGCATTAAATTGGTTAATTCCCTTTTCAACATCTTCTTGTGATAGATCATCTTTAAAATAACCTCTATACCAACATATTCCTTTTTTACTAGAGGTGATTAGTTGTTCAACGGTTTCTTCTGGTTTAGGAAAAAAAGCTTTGCGATAGTTGTTTCTATTAATACGATTGACCTCGTCTATACTAATATCATAATTTGCAAAATCTGGATGTATGCCTCCATGAGCAAAAAGATGCCCATTAATTAATTCTAAAGTATTTTTAGATGTCATCCATTTTCCTAAAAATGCGTTATCATCGTATAGGTTATGTTGCTGTTTTTCTAAAATTGACGCTACGCCATTATATTTATAAGCAGCAGATTTAAATTTCCCTTGTAAATTGTAGAGTTCATGATTTCCAATAATAAAATGGACATGTCCTCCTTGTTTTTTAGCGTCTTGCTCTAGTTTATAAATAAACCAAAGTACTTGAGTGGTAGAGAATCCTCTGTCCATAAAGTCACCAACCAATACAAGATGTCCTTTACCAAATGTCCAATTTAAATTGGTGTCAATTACTTTATTGCTCATAAGAAAGTCTCTAAATGCCTTATAACCACTCTCCATATCGGAAACAGCAAGAATAGGTTCCTCGTCAGAAAATGTAGCATTAGGGATTTCAAAATTAGAATTTAAGGTAAAATTGAAGGTGGAACCATCTAAAGGAAAATAACAGCTGGAAGGGATTTCTTGATTTATGGCAAATTCCTTTTGGTCGAGATAAAATCCATCTGTTTTATTTCCTTTAATGTAATTAACATGTAGAGTGCTGTCTGTTTCATAAAAAACATAAGGTCCTTCATTTTCTAAATGGATATTTAATGGATTGGTTCCATATTCGAAACTTCCGTTTAATGAAACTAAAGTAATAACTCCAATTATTAATAGAACAATTATGGTTCCTAAAATGTGTTTTAAATAACGTAAGATTCTTTTTTTCATTTTGATTAATTTTATGATGATGTTCGTTTTTTGATTGGAGCAAAAATATGTGCAAACCCTCCATGGCAAAAACATTTGGGATAGACACTGGCCGATGAGGGATATAAAACATTTCAAAATATATTAAAGTACTTTATCACTCTTAGAGGGCTTTATGTATTAAAAAAGAGGACGTTTATCCCTATTACTTAGTTATTTAATAGATTCTCCTAACTTTGCTGTATGATATATAGGATAGAAAAAAATAAAAATGCTCTAGTTATAATTGGTGTGATATCTATACTAATCCCACTATTATATGTAAGCTATAAAGTCTTTACTGCAGAAGGAAGCTCTGTAGCAATTTCATTAGATTTCAACCCAATTCTGGGATATACCTTGATTGCATATTATACGTTACTCATTGGAGTAATAATTGGATGTGTTATTTATTGGATTATAAGGAACATCAAATCCATTATTCGATTAAAGAATGAAAAATCAAAAACAGAATTGATGCATTTAAAAAGTCAGGTGAATCCACATTTCTTTTTTAATATGCTTAATAACCTTTATGGTTTAGTAGGTAAAGATTCTAAAAAAGCACAAAAACTTATTTTAAAACTATCAGATATGATGCGTTACAGTATCTATGATGGCGAAAAAGATACTGTTCTACTTTCTGAAGAAGTAACCTATTTAGAAAACTATATAGAACTTCATAAAATGCGTTATCATAAGGCAATTGATATACAATTCCATATTGAAATGAAGGATAGTAATTATGAAATCCACCCACTTCTTTTTATTATTCTTTTAGAAAATGCATTTAAACATGGTGTTGAAAATTTAAGAGAACATGCTTTTGTTCGAATACATTTAGAAGTCCATAACAATATCGTTAATTTTGAAATAGAAAATAATTTTGAAGCTAGTGAAGAAAATCATGAATCAGGAATAGGTTTAAATAATCTAAAACGAAGATTAGAGTTAGTATATCCCAAAAAGCATACGTTAACGATCTCTAAAGCAAATAATATTTATAATGCAAAATTGAATATAACACTATGATTAAATATTTAATAATAGATGACGAGCATATTGCTCACGACATTATAAAAGGATATTGTGATATGCTGCCAAATTTAGAATTTAAAGCAAATTGCTATGATGCTATTGAAGCTATTGACTATTTAAATAAACATGATGTAGATCTGATTTTTTTAGATTTAAACATGCCCAAACTAAAAGGTTTTGATTTTTTAAAGACACTATCGTCTCCACCTAAAGTAATTGTAACTACTGCATATAGTGAGTTTGCTATAGAAGGATATGAATTAAATGTTGTGGATTATTTATTGAAGCCTTTTAGTTTTGAACGTTTTTTAAGTGCTTTAAATAAAGTCACATCTTCTAATACAATAGTAAAAAAGGAAGCTAAAGGAAGCTTAAAACCGGAGGAAAAATATATTTTTTTGAAACAAAACAATAGTCATATTCAAGTAGATCTAGATACTATTTTGTTTATAGAAGCTTCTGGGAATTACACCAAAGTTTTTACTACTAAAGACGTTATAATTATCCGAGAAAAAATAACAGATACCATACAACTACTTTCAGATCATGATGTTATTCAAGTTCATAAATCATTTGCAGTTTCAAAAAAACACATTCAAAGAATTGAAGGAAATAGAATTTTTATTCAAGAGCACATGGTACCCATAGGAAAGCTTTATAAAGTAAATATCAATCAGCTTTTAAAATAAACTAGGTTAGTAACCAATAACCCCACTTCCCTACTACATCTGCAAATACCAAAGCTCCAGTTACCCGTAAATTGTGCTCTGCATCAACGCCAAGCTAGAACATCATTGGTCTATTGGATGCTTTTTAGAATGTAACTTTCAATCGCCTTGAAATCTTGTTGATTTGGCACATGCTTAGACTCATGCAGTAATACTGTTTCCTTGATGTTTGGAAATATAGCATTAGCTCTTTTTAGCAATTTCTTACCTGGAAACATGATGTCTTTTTCGGCTGCAAAAATGGTAATGGATGTTTTTATGTTTTGAGCACTTTGTTTAGGTATAGTTGGTAAAGGCGAAAAGTCCATGTTGCAATTCTGAAAAGTAGCAGACATAAATGTTAATGCAAAATCATCGTACTCCGTAAAAAGGACATCCAATACTTTTTTAATATAATCTTGATTATTGGTTCTTATGAACTTTTTTAACGGCATGAACATTTTAAAAAGACCTTTAAGAGGATTTCCATTAACGATATATACTGGTGCAATTAAGAAAATTTCTTTAATTAAGGTTTCACTAAACTCTAGCATTTTTAGACTAATGAAGCCACCAAACGAAAAACCAACTAGCGTGACTTGCTCTAGACCTAACTTTATAATGACTTCTGTAAGCCATTTGCCATATGCCATGGACTTCATGTCTGGTCTGTTTTCTGCACTTTTATTAGGTTGCGCAAGCACATCTATTGCATACACACAATACTTTAAAGAAAGGTTTGGAAAGGACTCTAAGAATTGAGGCGCGCAACCACCAGTACCATGAATGAGTACTAAAGGTGGAAGCTTGATATCTCCAGTAACAATGACATTTGTATTACCGAAAGCGGTTTCTATTAGCTTTTCAGTGTATGAAATATGGAGTTCTTTTAATTTTTGATTGTAGAGAGTTAAAATTTCCTCTTTTCCTTGTTGTGATTTGAAAAACATTTGCTGTTCTTTTTTTGATGGATTTCGTAAAGCCTATAGGCCTTGTTATTTTGTTACACTAAGCACTCAATTAGAGATTATTTTAAAGGTTGTAGACAACCTTATTTCAGAAACTCCAATCGCATGAAATATAAGGACCATATGCGCTTATTAGGCATACAACGATTGCAATGATAATTCCTATTATGGTTCTCATTTTTGACAGTTTTTTTGGTTGTCCGAAATTTATTCGGCATGGATTTTTTTTAAAAAAATACTTTAATTTTATGAATTGCTGTTGCAGTAAATTACAGGATATTTCCTGCTGCTTGTGCTTGAGCATCCTTTCGACGACCAATGAATGCGCCAATGAATAATCCCATACAAATTCCGAAGGAAATCCCTAACGACTTTTCGAAATGCTGACCTAAAAGAACGCCACCTACTACACCAAATAATAATCCGAAACTTACACTTAAATTAGTGTAATAGCCTTTGGTTATTAAGGAAAAATTTTCCTTTAAATACTTTTCAAATTTAGATAGTGCTTTGTTGAAAAACCTTTTCCTGTTCTTAGGATTTGATTTTATATTTAAATTCGCAAGTTCTGTTTCTATAGCATGCATTTCGTTTTCCGCGAGTGTTCTATCTTTCAATGCTTTTAGAATATGAAGGAACTTTTCATATACTTTCATTTCCGACTTCGTAGTTGCTTCTGTTTTTAAATTTTCAAAAGCGTTTTGTGCTTCTTGTAGTGTCATAATTTCTATTGTTTTCTTGGTTAGTGGCTAAAGACAAAAAATATTACATGTGACATCTGCTTTTTTTTTTAAATATTGTGAAAAACTCTATACATAAAGGCTTTTAGCTTCTTAAACTTTCAATATCTTTCATTAATTCTTCTAGTTTTTTGAATACTCGTCCGTAAACCATGTTTAAATCCCATTTATAAATCCGATCTCCAAAAAATGCTAGTAGCCCTAAAATTAGTACTACGATACTGATTCCTATTACTGGTATTCCAAATAATAAATAGGTGTCTGGAAATCCAAGAAGAATTTCATCGACAAGTCTTTCACCTAAAGGAACACCTTCTGCATCTTTAAACCAAAAGCCTAAAATCATAGATAGAAATATAATAGGATAGAAAACTCTTGATATTTTTATATTGACAGTTATCTGTTTATTTTTCCATTGATTAAATGCCTTTAAATATTGATAACTACTGGCTCCCAAATCTATTTTTTCTAAATCATTTAATAACCTCTTATTAATCACAACAAGTACTGAAAGTGTCACAAAAAAGATAATACCAGTAATTGGTATGCCTATAAAGAACGAGATTACTAAAAAGATAAATGAGAAGGCTACAATAGCAATCAAATTTATTTTAAACATGCGTTTAAACTTAGCAATGATATGAATGGATTTTTGGTTGTAAAGGTCATTTATTTTTGGTGCTACTAATGCATTACTTTTCAGAAACCCTTGTTTCCATATAGTTTCAATTGATCTTTCCATCTAATATTTTTTTAAGTCTCACTTTTATTCTTTTCACACGTACACCAATATTATTTGGGTTTGTTCCTATGATTTCGGCAATTTCCTTTTGCGATTTTTCTTCTAAATACAGCATGATAATGGCTCTATCTATTTCCGATAGTTTTCGAATGGCATCGTATAAAAGATTTAAAGATTCGTCTGAAAACGCGTAATTGTCTTCCGTTTCTTCAACGGTTATAGAATCTGACACAAAATGTTGTACGTTATTTTTCTTTTTCTTTAATAAAGTTAAACACACGTTTAATGAAATGCGATACACCCAAGTACTCCATTGTGATTCTTCCCGGAAGTTGTCTTTACTTCTCCAGATTTGCAAGCATACTTCTTGATAATAATCTTCAAAATCTTGTTGCGAGTTGGTATACGCGCGACATAACTTGATGATTATTCCTGCGAATGGCAAAATGGATGTTTTATAAAAATCGCTACTCAATAGTGCTGTTTTTATTGGTTAGTGGCTCGTTTTACTATTTATTACACTTTTATAAAAATAGTTATATTTTTTTGAAAAATTTCTAGGTGGTACCATATTACAATTGGATGGACATATTTCACTGCACTAGTAACTTCTAAGAACACTTCTTCTGCCTGTTTTAAAAGGCTTTCATTTTGTAAATGAAGCCCCTAAAGGTATCGCCTAAATTTTAAAAATTACCCAGCTTTTTATGTAGATTAAACGATTTCATTCCACATACTTTACTCCAGTAACTCTATTGTTGGAAGAAGTAGGGATTTATTTTTCGATTTACGCTTCTCTCCTATCGTTGTATATTCACTACTTTAATATTGTTAAGAGGAGTTCTAGCGTCTTGTTATATTATTGTATAATTTTAAAGAACTAATTTAAATTAGAAATATCTTTTACTACCCAATTTAAAATTTCATCCATTCCATTTTTATAGTTTTCCCATTTAGGAGTAATGTATATATCTGGTTGTACTCCATTACTTTTGGTATCTTGAAGTCGAAATAAGCGTTTAGAATATGTGATTAGCAACTTGGAATTTGGAAGATTAAATTGTCCCATATCCTGATATCCATTTGGGTTAGCTCCAGTTGGCTCACCTACTAATTTAGCATTTAATAATTGTTTAAATTGTATGGCATTTACCATCGCTGCCGAATATGTTTTTCTATTAATTAGCACATATACATTGGACTCCCAATTAATGGATTCACAAGCATTTAAATAGCTAGATAGAAGCAAGCCTTTAAAAAAATCGCCACCATAATTATCTCGTAAATCTATAATTAGATGTTCCGACTTATTTTCTTGAATAAATTGGTACACTTTCTTTGAAAAATTATTCATTTCCTCCTCCGAAGGATATGCTTTACACTTAATATAAACGGTTTTTGTGTTATTGAATGAAGAAAACCAAAGGTTTTTAAATTTTGAATCTTTTGGTTGCGTGATACTTGGATGCGTGTATTTTATTTTTTCATAATGGATACTATCTAATGCTTCAGATGTATATGCTTTCAATATAGTGGATTTGCTTACTCCTTTTGCATCTATAAATGTAAATTTTGTTTGTGCTGTATCTGTTGTAATGTTTAATGCATTTAATATTTCAGAAATAAGAATGTAGCTACACGTTCTATCTTTTAAAGAATATTGATTTTCAGTAAATGGGGTTAGTTTGGAAACTTTTTTATAAATGTATTCTACAGGAATATTATTAATGCTTTGCAATCTATTCCCTAGAAATTGTTCGTGCGATTTAGCAATATTCACTACTCTAAGATTGCCATTAAAATTAGAAAGAGTGATAGGATATTTAGTAAGGTTTTTATTCCATAATGGCACAGAAGTATGCCCATCTCCTTTACCACCACCAACTTTTTGCGTTATTCGCATGAGCGCGGTAATAATTTGAAAATCTGTTAAAAGCGGTAAGTTGTTCTTTAAGTTTTCAATTTCTGTTTCGAATTCCTTTTTTGAAATAGTATGGTATAAATTTATATGTTTTTCTTCTAATGTTTTATGATAAAAATCGATATCCGCTTTCCATTTATTGTTGTTTTGCGCATTACAAATGAATCCAAAAAGAAATATACACAATATTGATATCCAATTATTTTTCATTTTAGTTTGCTAATTTTAGTATTTGACTTAAAAATGCATAGGAGTTAAAACCTGGATTAGTTTGACTAATACTATATGAAAGCGTTGTTTTTGTTGTAGGGCAATATCCAACAAATGTGTTATAGAAGCCAAAATGGCCATAATATACGTTGTCATTCAAATGAAACTCATAAACACCTAATCCGTAACGGTTTTCATTCTTTTTTGTGAATTTAACATCGATCATCTTTGCTAAAGATTCTTTATTTATCAACTCGTAATTAAATAGTGATTTTATAAATATTGCTAAATCTGTATTTGTAGATACGAGCCCACCTCCAGCCCAATCGAATGAAGTATTACGTTTAGAAAAATTTGTGTTTTCAATATATTGATTGATTTGTCTAGACTGTGTTTTTGGCTCTTCATAAAATTCAAAAAAGGTGTTCTTCATCTCCATTGGTTCTAATATTCGATTTCTTATGGATTGTGCTAGTTTCGTTTTATCTAATTTTTCAATAATTAACCCTAACAAAACATAATTAATATCTGAATAATGCCAACCTGTATTAGGTGTAAAATGTGGTTCTTGATTTAGGTTAAATTGATTGTATAATGCTACAATAGATTTTGGTGTATATTGCTTATTTGGGTTTTGCATTATCATTTCAAAAAAAGCCTCTTCTTTATCGGTAAAAAGATCTGCTAAACCAGACCTATGCGATAATAAGTGTTCGATTGTAATGTCTTGTGCATATTTTATACCCTTTAGATTATGAAAGTTTTTAAAATTAAGGTATTCTATATCCTTTAAATAAGGAAACACTTTGTCATTTATACTGAGTTTCCCCTCTTCTTCCAGTTGAAGGATAATTGTTGACACAAAGAGTTTCGTACTACTTGCAATTTTAAAGGAACTATTCTTTGTTACCGGTTTTCCGTTATCCGTTTCTAATCCAAAACCCTCATTATATTTAAACCCTTTGCTTTCATTTTCTATATATAATAAAATACTATGTACAGGATTTTTGGAGTGATGGTTGATTCGATTTTTAATGCTTTCATTAATGGAATCCGTTTGTGCAAAAACCATATTTGATAAAAAGATTAAGCTTATTATTACAAGTGTTCTCATTATTCTCTATTTATTTTGTTCTATATTTTTTAAACATCATTTTCTATATTCTCTCTAAAGAAGTAGTATAATCGTTTTGTACCAAAACGTGGCGCAATATTATCTTCTGCCATTAGGGTTAAAAAGAACTCAATGGGTCCATAGGTTTTAGGCGATGTAAATGTGCGTAAAGTCCAAATTATAAATCGCCTTATCCAATCTGGTAAATGAATTATTTTTATAGGCTTTAGTAATGCATCTGAGGCCAACTCTGCGATTTCATTTAATGTGAAAATATCTGGGCCACCAACACTAATTTCATTACTATTGGTATGTATTGCTTGCAAACATATGGTTGCTAAATCCTCCCCATGAATGGGATTAAATTTCTGTTCTCCATTTCCAAAAAGATACACTTTTCCATTTTTAGCCATGTCTAAAAAATCTTTCATATCGGAAAAGAAACCATTTGGACGTATTACAGTAAAGTCTAGTCCTGAATTTTTTAACGCATCTACAAATTTTTCTTTAGCTTCAAAAATTTTAAGGTGCCTGTATTTATTTCCATTAATTGCTGAAACATAAATAAACTTTTTTACACCTGCCCTTTTTGCTTCATTTAATAAGTTCAAGTTCGCTTGATAATCAACATCCATATAGGTTAAACCATCTTTTTGTCGTGTAATACCTACTGCTGAAATTACTGTGGTTACACCTTTACAAACACCATGTAATGTATTTGGTTTTGTAACTTCAGCATTGATTATTTGAACGGTTTTATTTTCTAGTGCTTTTAGCTTATGAGGAGATCTTGCCACTAATTTAGTTGTCACTTGCTCTTGCGATAGCGACTTTGCTATATAACCACCTAAGTAGCCAGTAGCTCCTGCAAGTAAAACGGTATGTGAATTAGAACTATTCATTTTTTTACATTAAAAATTATTACCAACTAAATCCTAGCCCTACATTGAAGGTGACAGCGTCTCTTTCTACATCATTTTCTAAAAAGGCACGACCTAGTACTAATTTGGATTGCATATTCAGTGCGAAATTTTTCTTTTTATAAATTTCGTAACCCGAACTAGCCATTACTGCACATCCAAAATTCCAGTCATCATTAACATTGTCTTCTATATCGTAAAGCGCTGGTGCGTCTATGGCTAATCCAATCCCCCCATGAATCCACCAACGGTCTTTCACCCAATATTGTACTGATGGAATAAGCGCACCAAAGTGTCTGTCGTTGTCTTGAAATTCGTATATCATTCCTGGCATAGAGGCAGTAATGGCTAATTTATCATTTAGCATATATCCAAATTTAAATTCAGGGAAGCTTATGGCTCCTTGTGCTTTATCGAAAGTTTGCAAACCTTCACTATCTTCTATACTTATAATGCCTCCTCCGAGCGCAAATTCAAAAATAAAACCACTGCGTTGGAATAGCGTTTCATTATTGGAATTGTTTTGAGCAAATGCCATATTGGACATGAATAATAAGGTAAGAGCTATTCTTTTTAATAGCACTTGTTTTTTGATTGATCTCATAATTATTTATTTTTTGATTGTTTTATAATTTGATGCTGTACTAGTTATTGTGTTTTACTTAAAAAGTAAATCCTATATAAATGTTAGGTTCCAAGAGAAAATAGGTTTTCCACTGATTATCTATTCGTTTAAATTCTGCTGGTGTATTGGTGTCTATCATCCAATTTTGAAAATGAAATTGAGGTTCTATAAAGAATCGCTTTTTTTTACCAAAAGCAATGTGATACCCAACATGGTACGATGTGTAGAGCTTAAATCCATTTGCAATTTTTGTATTGTTTTCGTCTAGATACGTTTTGTATTGTGGTAAAACTTCGACTGTAGCAAATAACCCTTTCCAAAGCATTCGCTGATACGTAATTCCTATTCCAGTTTCTCTTACATATCCGGGATAAAATTCACTTTTAGAATCTATTTTGTCTTTTAATCCATCCCACCATTGTATTCCCATAGGTTGAAATAACCTCCAGGTAGCAAATTTTACACCAATACTATTTTTAGCATCTAATTTTCGCTTTACATGAAATTCAATGTGTTTCGTATTTGTTCTTTTTCCTCCTTTACCAATATTCCCTAGAATTATAGCAGGGAAGCTAAAGTTGTAATTATAATCGCTATGATCTGCTTTTGATAGTTCATTTTTACTTTGTGCGAAAATATTTATGGTACAAAAGCATAAAATAATTAATATACATTTTTTCATTTTTTGCTGTTATTTTATTGATTGAGATTTAATACATTAAAAAAGTTGATGCTAATTGTTGAATGGTATTAACACCAACTTATCGCTATTAATTATTTGAAATATATTGTTCAATAGCACTAGAAATAAGTGCTTTTACTTCTTCCCATTTGGATTCGTTGCCAGTAAACGTACCATCCATATTAGAGATAATAAAGTAACCTGAAGAACCATCTTTTTTTAATTGTATATGCGTGGAAACACCTAAACTATTACCACCGTGTACTAGGCTTCCATTTTTCATATACCAAAATAAGCCATGGTTTTCAGCAAAATCGGAAGGTACTAAGCCAGTTTCTAATTGCTCATGAAATAGCAAATCATAATATTCTTGAGAAAATAAAATAGAACCTTCTCCTCTAGCTCCTTTCATCATATCTAATAAATAGTTACTCATATCATCACTAGTACTATATAAGCCACCTTCCACATAGCCATGGTTTCCATATCTTGGAAATGGTGAGTTGGTGTTATAATATAGAGTTGCCATAGTTTGAAAATCAACAGCTTCAATATCAAAAGTTGTATTCGTCATTTGTAATGGATTGAGGATGTTATTTGCCACATAATCATCAAAAGATTCCCCGGATACATATTCAATAATATAACCTAACAATGAAGTAGCATCATTTGAGTAGGCCCAAACTTCACCTGGCATAGCATCTAAATAATTATCTAGATTATATAAATCGCCATCTGCATCAAAGATTTCTAATAAATAATCATCTAAATCGACTTGTTCCATTTGTTGCATACCTAGATTATTTACTAGAATGTTCCCAATATTAGTTGTTGTATCTTCTCCAAGGCGGATATAATAATTTGTTGCTATATATGTTTCGGGAACATCTACAATACCAGATGTATGCGTTACGAGATGCTTAATTTTAATCTTTCCAGTTGGTTGTTTTGGGTTATTAATGGTTATTGGTAGAAGATCATTTATATGCGTTTCTAATGTAAAAAGACCTTGTTCTATCGCTTTAGCAGCAGCAGCAGCAACAAAAGTTTTACTTACTGATGCCAAGTTATTTACGGTTTGATTGGTATAAGGAATTTGATTGGCTAGATTGGCATAACCAAAAGATTGATTAAAGGCTACACTATTACCTATATTTACATTTACTGAAAACCCAGGAACATCACTAGTAGTTGTTAAATTTTCTAAATATGTTGTTAACTGCTCAGAAGTTTCAATACCAGTTGGTGTTAGATCTTGAACAGTATCATCGTCATTAGTACATGAAGTAATAAAAGTGATAATTAATCCTATTATTATAATTGATACGTGATTTATTGTTTTCATAATTGCTTTTTTTTGATTGTTTTAGTTGATTAATAAGTTTTGTAGCATTATATTAAATTCAATGTTTTATTGATTTATAACATATTTACAGTGCAAATTTGAGGTATTACTAGTTTCTAATCGTCCTAGATTATAATTCAGGACGTTCGGAATCATGTTCTTAACTGTTTTATTTACATAGCAATACAGCTTGCATTTAAGGGGAAATGGTTTGGGCTTTACACTTAAAACGAAAAGTTTTGATGTCCTTATTTAGATCTTTTTTTGAAAATATTCAATAGTCTTCAGAATATGTTTTTTTCTTTTTTTTCTATACTATGAATTAGCTTGTTATTCTATTAATCGTTTTATGTGAAAAGCATCACATTTATCTATAAATTATTTCAAACTTAGAAATAATGAGTACGTAAATCATTCTGAGATATAATTCAGTAAGAAATAAGACGAAGAAAATAAATTATTAATAAACAGTTAGTTTCCTTTAGATTTAACCCAGTGACTAGGTGTAACTCCTTCTGTTTTTTTAAAAAAAGTATTAAAAACACTCTTGGAATTAAAACCACTATCATAAGCTAATCCTAAAATAGTAATGTGTTTAAATTTTGGATCTAGAGCAATCCTTTTAAAATGGTTAAGACGATATTGATTAATAAAATCGTTGAAGTTTTTTTTAAAACTAAAGTTAAGTAACCAAGACATTTGATTAGCATTAATATTTAATTTTTGAGCCATTATACGCAACGATAAATCTGAGTTTAAAAACAATTGATCCTCTTCCATTATCTTCAATAACAATGCTTTACATTGTTTTTCTTGCGTTTTAGAAAAGAGTTGTTTAACAATAACTTCTTCTTTTACTAATTGCTCGTTAGAAAGTGCAAAAATAGTTTGTAAATATGAATTATACCTATCCAATTTGTGTAATGGTAATAATAAAGGATCTACTTTTAGTAGTGTCATTAACGGCTCTTTATGCATAATCCCAATTTCCATCATATCTAGCGCTGCATCGTACTTACCAATTAATGTATAAATGTAAATTAAAAAAAATCGTACTCTTTCACGACTATCAGATTCCAACAAGAGTAATAAAGCTTTAATATTAGCTTTTTGTTTTTCCTTTTTATCTTGTAAACAAAATGCAATAGTAGTCATTATTAAACGCTCTACTTTAGCGCCTTCAATTTCTGGCAAACGATTCGCTACGTTAATTATTTCTTGAGGTTTATTTTGTAAGGCTAGAGCAAGTGCGTAAATACCATAACCAACAATAAATCGATTATTTATTTCAAAACAACGATTAAAATAGATGTTAACACCTTGAAAGTCTTTATTTACATAGGCATTATAAGCCATAAAATAATTGTTTAAATCATTTAATGGGTCCAAACTATATGCTTTGTTTATGTGGTAATTTGCATCCGTAAAATTACCTTCTAAAATTAAAGTAATAAAAAGTTTTTGATGCGCATCTGAATATCCTGGTTTTAATTTTAATGCTTTTTGTAAATGTAAGTTTGCGGTTTTAAAATCCCAATTTTTATTTAAAGCATTCCAACCAAAAGAATGATGTACTTCTGGCAGATTTACATTTAATTCGTGAGATTTTTTAAGGTAAACTTCACCTATATTAAATGCATCTTTTACGGGCATCAATCCACCAGCTGCCATACTATTATACGCATAATGTATGTATACATGCGCTAAAGCAAAATTAGGAAATTTTTCTATAATTCCTTTTAAAATAGAAATTCCTTTTAAAATTGCATGTTTATTAAATTGGCTTGTTAATTTTTTTGCTTTCAAAAAATTTTGATACGCATGTGTGGATATATTTGGGTGTTCTACTAATTGCTCATTAACTTCAAAATGCCCAAAATTCTCTCTTATTTTATCTGCAATTAAAAGACTAATTTCATCTTGAAGCTCAAAAATATCAGAAAGTTCTCTGTCAAAATTACTAGACCAAAAATGTCCGCCATCTATAGTATTAATTAATTGCGCAGTAATTCTAATTCTTTTTTGAAAAACTCGTATACTGCCTTCTAAGACTGTTGCCACTCCTAATTGATTACCAATATGTCGAACATCAATATTTTTATTTTTAAATGCAAATGAAGAGGTTCTTGCTATAACTTTTAGTCCATTTACAGTAGTTAATGCATTAATTATTTCTTCGGTAATACCATCACAGAAATAATCATTATCAATATTATTACTCATATTGACAAAAGGTAATACTGCTATGGATTTTTGGTTAATCAAAGTATTATTTTATTAAAGCAAATGTATAAAAGAATGAAAACATAAAAAAGCTAAAGAAAATTTTATTAAGTAACTATATAACAAACAATTACACACGAACAGTCTTTTTCAATTCTGCTTATTGTTAAAAAAAGTGATTCCACCTAAAGTTACTATTATTTTAAAGAGGAGTCCTTGATTCTTGCTCCTCAATGTCATTTTAAATAAACTTAATTACTTAGATTTTCGTAAGATTTTAACAACTCGCGAATGTGTTATTTGCAACAAATTCCATTGGTATCCATTAAAATCAGTGGTATTCATAAATTGAATAACAACCGCATCAATATCTTTATGATATTCAGCCATACTTTGGTAACCTGGTGCCAACCCTCCATGATTAAACTCATAAAGTGAGGTGTAGATTTCCATCTCTTTTTTATTAAGTAAAGTGCCATTATTTAAAGCTCTTAAAAAGATTCCAACATCTTCAGCTGTAGCTATCATCATTCCTTGATTCTCATTTTTAAAGTCCTTTTCAATTCCCACATAGTAACCGCTCATAACATCCTCTATATTTACATCATCAAGAGAACCAAAAGTATTTTTCAATCCTAATGGTATTAAAATTTCTTCTTCGAAATATTGCTGACGACTATAACCTACCACTTTCTCAAGGATTCGAGAAAGTAACAAATAATTGGTGTTGGAGTAACCATAATCTTTGTTAGGTTCAAAGTTTGCTGGCAAATCAAGTGCATATTCAAGTACATCTATATTTTTGTTAGGTTGATTTTTCCAAAAGGCAGCACTGTCTGTAAAATTTGGGATGCCACTTCTGTGTTGCACCATCATTCTAAGTGTGATTTTATCTGCATTTTCAATTCTCCCAATGAGTTCAGGAAAATACTCTGAGAGCGTTTTATCTAAATATATACGATTTTCGTTTGCCAATTTTGTGATAGCAACTGCTACATATAGCTTGCTGATACTAGCTATTTTGAATAAAGCCTTTGGGTTTGCAGGTATTTTAAGATCTCGATTATGATAACCAGCTGCATAAAACGCTGGTGACTTACCGCCTTCATCTACGTATACAATAACACCATCAAAACCATAACTTAAGGACTCATCTACTTGCTCCTGAATCGTATTTGGCAGTGGTAATATCCATGCCTTTACTAAAACCCAAGGTACAAACCATAAGGAAATTAAAGTACCAGTAAACAATATGATTCTAAATATTTGCTTGACTTTAGTTGGTTTTCGAGTTGACTTATTCATATTTATAAAATATAACTATTTTTTGTTGTTACTAATTTATGGTATAAATATATTTTAGATTATACTAGTAATAGTATTTAAACTACCGAATTGTAGTATACTATGGATGAACTGATAATTGCTTATTTTTTAAATACATTTGAATTGAAAAACTTTGTTTCTAAATATTTTCTTTTCTAGAATTTTATTCAAAATCTCCATGAATTAGGTTTATAATTTATTTGTTGTTTGAATCGACCCATTAAACCAAAATTCATTTTATAAGTCTAATAATAAATACTTTTTACAAAACCCTATAATATATTGATTTATATTACTTTTGAAAGAATAAACTTATAAAGAAACACACTAGAAGCATGTTAAAAAAAATCACCATTTTCGCTAGCATAATGCTACTTTTATCTTTTACCATACCTAATAATTTTAGTGCGCTAGTATTAAAAAAATTAGAAGCGTACTCTAGTGATTATCCTGAAAAAATTTATGTAAAAACAGACAAACCATATTATACTATTGGTGATGATATTTGGTATGCTGCATATCTAGTAAATGGTATTAATCATAAAGCATCTAGTAAAAGTAATGTTATTTATGTAGAATTAGTTAACGACAAAGATTCAATTGTGTCTCAAAAAAAACTATATACTAATGATTTGAGTGTTGCTGGTGATTTTGAAATCAATAAAGAATGGAAAGCTGGTACTTATGTTTTAAGAGCGTATACAAACTATATGCGAAATAGTGATGCTTCTTTTTTCTTTAAAAAAGAAATTCCTATTTGGGATGTCAAAGCTTTTAGCGAAAATGAAACACTAGAAATTGCTACAAATACAACAACTCCCAAAGAAGAAACTATTACCCAAAGACCAGACCTACATTTTTACCCAGAAGGTGGGTATTTAGTTCAAGGGCTTCCTTCAAAAGTTGGAATAAAAGTAAAAGACATAAAAAATAAAACAATACTTCTTGAAGGTGTAATTAAAGACCAAGAGAACAATACCATTACTCAATTTAAAACTTTTGAATTTGGTTTAGGCTTTTTTGCACTAACACCTGAACCTAATAAAACCTATTACGCAAGTATGCTTATTAATGGTAAGGAAGAAAAATACGAACTTCCAAAACCATTACCACAAGGATTTAATTTAAATTTATTAAATAATGGTCAAGAAATAATACTAAAAGTAAACGCTAATAATTCTATCGGATTATTAAATTCTTTTTTAGTAGTGCACCAACGTGGAAAAATCATTTTTCAAAAACTAGAAACAACAGGAACAAATTCGTATACCGTAAAACTAAATACTTCTAAATTAAACGCTGGTGTTACTAGCTTTACGTTATTTAATAATGAAGGAAAACCGGTATGCGAACGTTTAGCTTTTGTGGATAATCCAGATAAAAATGTTACGCTTTCTCTAAATGCAGATACTAAAACACCTCAAGTAAGAGAAAAAGTAACACTTCAATTAGACTTAAAAGATACCAATGGAAATCCAGTATCTGGAAATGTATCTTTAACTATCAATGATTTAGATGCTGTAGAAAAAAGTTCTAGAAGCGAAAATATTAAAACTTATTTATTATTAAATTCAGACCTAAGAGGTGCTATAGAAGACCCAGGCTATTTCTTTGAAAAAGAAAACGATTCTAAACGTCGATTTTTACTAGACTTGGTAATGTTTACACATGGTTGGAATAGATTTACTTGGAATGCGCTTTTATACCAACAAAAAAATAAAATGCAATATTCAATAGAAAATGGTATTTCTATTGCTGGACAAACACGAGCTTTAAAAGAAAAAAACACACGAATTTCGGCAGCTACTAGATTAACTTTTATGGGAGCTTTACCACATCAAGAGTTAACACAATCGAATGCAAACGGACAATTTAATTTTGGCCCTTTTGTATTTTACGATTCTATTCCTACACTTGTAGAAGCCCGTGTAAAGCAATTTAAAAGTGATTATAAAAAAAATAGAGATGTCGGTATTTTTTTGAACAATAGTACCTACCGTAGCCCCTTATTTTCGAATACTAATGTTATAAAACCAAATACTCTTAATACTTCTATAATTACCAACTTTATGAAGCAAGCACAGAATATTTCAGAAATCGATACTAAATATTTACAAGGTACCCAGCTATTAGATGAAGTGATTATTAATGCACAAAAGGAAACAGCTGAAGAACTTCGTGAAGAAGCACTAAATAATAGAGCTGGTAATAGTTTTCCAACACATCGAATAGACATGAATGATTATCCTAATTCGGAAACATTAAGTATCTATGATTTACTTAATAGATTGCCAGGTGTGACAGCTTATAATAATACTATATCTATACGAAATGGCGGGCAACCTGTTATATTATTAGATGGTATTCGTGTAGAAATAGAAGACATCACTTTTTTGAGAGGAATGGATATCGAATTTATTGATATTAATACAAGTACATCTATAATTAGTAATAGTTCTAATGGTGTAATTTCAATATTTACAAAACTTGGAAATGGTATTTTATTAAATGTTAAACGCGAACCAGGAATTATCGATTTTTACTATCCTGGTTTTTATACCGCTAGAGAATTTTACTCTCCAGATTATGCCGATAGCTTTTATGATAGTTCCAAACAAGACGTACGAACCACTTTATACTGGCAGCCTAAAATAGTAATAAACAAAAATGCTGAGGCAGAAATTTCTTTTTTTACCAGTGATTCTAATAGTAAATATGCTATAGAAATAGAAGGTATTAGTACGGAAGGTATTCCTGTGTACCATTTATCTACTTTCGAGGTAGAGTAAACAAACATTCTGTATAGTTGTATTAAACTTAGCACCTTTTTTAAGAAAAGGGTAAATGTTATGCAAACAATTGAAAATTTCAAAAAAATATATTTTCAATTCAAACCACGAAAAGGTATCTTCGCTAGTATATTTTACAACAGCTAATGTTATGATTTTCAATAGGCTTTATTTTTTATGTATTCTTTTATTCTGTCTTTGCTTCTCTCCTATTTATGCACAAAACACTGTAACCCTTGTTGGTGAAGTTTTAGAAGAACATACAAATACGCCTATAATTTTTGCAAACGTTACTTTACTCGATACCAATTCTAATGCTGCTATAACTGGCGCTATTACATTGGAAGATGGTTCGTTTGTATTAAAAACACAAGCTACCAATTTTTATATACAAATAAGTTATATTGGTTATGCAACTACTACCATTAGGAACTACAAAACTGTAAATAACCAAATTGATCTAAATACCATATATTTAGAACAAACTCTTGAAGGCTTAGATGAAGTTATAGTTCGTGCCGAAACCTCTCAAACCGAATTTAAACTAGACAAACGTATCTTTAATGTGGGTAAAGATTTAAGTGCTACAGGTGCTAGTGCTTTAGAAGTTTTAAATAATGTGCCTTCGGTAAATGTGAATATTGAAGGTGTAATTAGTTTACGTGGTGGTCAAGGAGTTCAAATACTGATTAATGGAAAACCTTCGGTTATTGCAGCAGATGATGGTAATGTACTGGGTACTATTACTGCAGATATGATTGAGAAAATTGAAGTTATTACTAATCCTTCTGCAAAATATGACGCACAAGGAACTTCCGGAATTATTAATATCATTATTAAAAAATCGGAAAAGAAAGGTTTAAACGGTTCTGCATCTTTAAATGTTGGTGTACCAAATAGCAATAGCTTTGGCTTAAGTGTTAATAAACGTACCGAAAAATTCAATTTGTTTAGTCAGCTGGGATTCGGGATTAGAACTTATCCAGATACACGCGAATCTATAAATAAAGATCTCGTTAACAACACTTCTATAACCAGTATTGGAGAAAGTGAGTTTGATGAAAAATTTACTAATATTCTTATTGGTACCGATTATCATTTAAACGATAGAAATGTAATTACGCTTTCTGGTTCGTATGCTTACGAAGTAGAAGACCAATGGGCCAAAACTGATTATGATGCATTAGATGCTTCTAATTCGATAACCGATCGATGGCTTCGAGATGAAAAAACAGAAGCCACAAACCCAAAAGTACGTTATGAATTGGTTTATAAGAGCGACTTTAAAAGACACGAAAATCAGAGTCTCTTGTTTAGTGCTTTAGGTCGATATTTTAGAAAAGACCAATCTTCTATATTTGAGGATAGTACTAGTTTTGGTGATTTAGAAGATGCGCAACAAGAATCGAGAACCGACTATAAATTAGAAGAATATACTTTCAAACTAGATTATACACATCCTTTTTTAGAAAAATACACTTTAGAAACTGGTGCACAATTTGCTATTAACAATGTGTCTAACGATTTTGCTGTAAGTGATTTAGTAGATGGGAATTGGGTAAATAACTTAGATGTAACTAATGTATTTGATTTAGATCAAAACGTTTTTGCTATGTACGCTACAGGAGCATATGAAGGCGAAAAATGGGGCATTAAATTAGGGCTTCGAATGGAAAACACACTTATTAATACGGTATTACAAACCACCAACGAATCGGATACTCAAAATTATACCAATGTATTTCCAAGTGCGCATACTTCATATAAAGTATCCGATAATTTTTCGTTACAAGCTGGATATTCTAAACGTATTAACAGACCTAATTTGCGACAGTTAAATCCGTTTTCTAACATTAGGAATAACTTTAGCATATCAGAAGGAAACCCAGATTTACAACCAGAATTTACAGATTCTTATGAGGTTACCAGTATTCATAAATTTGATAAAGCATCTTTAAACTTCAGCCTATATAATAGATACACAAAAGATGCTGTAGAATACATCACTGTTTTTGAAGATAATGTAAGTATTTCTCGTCCAGAAAATATTGGAACAGACAACACCACAGGTTTTGAAATGAATGGAAAATATAGTCCTTTAGACTGGTTAACCATAAATGGTGATTTTAATATTAATTATTATGATAGAAAAGGAGTTTATGCATCAGAATCCTTTGATTTTAAAGGAAGAATTTGGTCAACTAGTTTAACTTCTAAATTCAAACTTCCTGCAAAATTTGATTTTGAAATATCTGGAAATTATATCTCCAATTATGAAACCTTACAACAAGAAGTTTCCGAAAATAAATATGTAGATATCGGCTTAAGAAAAAAAATAGTGAAAGGCAAAATCATTCTTAACTTAAGTGTTCGCGATGTATTCGCATCTCGATTAGATGAAACGACTACATCGCAACCAGACTTTTATTTATATACTACGCGCCAACGAGGACGCTTTATAACTTTTGGTGTAAGTTATGGTTTTGGTAAAGGAGAAGCTATGGAATTCTCTGGACAACGAAGATAATACGGCTTATTCATACTTTGTTTTTTGAAACCATTTATCGGATAATGAGATATTAATATTTAATGTATTGATATATTCTTCTACCAAAATACTTTCTGTAGTTCCTTTTTTACTTAAGGAATATGAAATATTTAAAAGCGATCTTCTACCAATTGGTAATCCGATACCTAATGAAGCTGCATAGGTATCTATTTTTTTATCGTCGACTTTTAGATATCCAGAATTATAATTTAATCCCAATCTATAATCTACAAGGTCCCAATATTTATTTCCGTTAGGGTTTCTAGTGTAAGCAGCTCCTAAAGCAAAAATATTTTGATCGGTAAAAGTACCAATAGCATCCGATTGATTGGTAGAAGACCAAAAACTTCGATTATAATCTGCCGTTACTAAAATGTTTTTAAATGAAGTACTATAACCAATTCCTACTTTTAAAGGAAGGTTAAAATTATCAATGCCTTCTCCATCGGTATCTTCTAATAAGATATAAGTGTCATTAGAGTACTTACTAATTCTTACATCTTTACTTCCTTTTAAAATAGTTGGAAAATCTACAGTTAAACCAAAATTATGTGTATCTAAATATTTATATTGAAAACCTAATCCTAACTGTGCACCATTATAATAATTATTTTCGGTAATAGCCAAATAACTTTCGTCTGTAGCAATGGTTTCGGTTTCTTCAATTTTCCCAAATAAATATGATATTTTAGCACCTACATTTAGGTTTTTAAATAGGTATCTTCCATAGTCTAATCGTAATTCATTTAATCCACCAGAACCTTCCACATTAGTGGTAAAGGTTTCATTACTACCTTCAATATTACTTTGTAAACCTATTAAAGAGTAGCCAACAGAGGTAGCAGGTTTTAACGTTAATCCCATACCATACTTCCCTTTACTATTAAATCCTAAAGAAATATTTGTAAATTGACTAGTGATGCTTTGTTCTTTTATGTCATCGGCAAAAACATTGATAATTTCTGCTGAACCTCCAAAATCAAATACAAATTCATCCTCTGGTATGGTAGCAAAAGAAGCCGAGTTTGTTAAGTTAATTCCCTTACTAGCATCTAAAGAAATTCCTGTCTTACCTAAACCACTATTTCTTCCTGTATTCGAATTATTCTCTACTCCTAACCCAAAAAGTGAATACGGTGAACTGGTAAGATTATTGGTTTGCGAATAACCATGCATCGATAAGAGTATGATTAAAACAATGCTATAATTAGATTTATTCATATACTGCATAGGTTACAATTAATTTTGTTTGATAATCAGATTTCTGACTGTCATTAAATATTATTTTATTTATAGAAGAATTATAATCCTCTGGAATTACAATTAGTGCATCTTCTGTCTCTGGGCTTTCGCTTAATTTTTGATCTATAAAATCAATCACAGGAACCGAATAAACAAGTTGATTAAATTCTGAATTATCGGAACTTAATGTTGCAGTTACTTCAATTTCATTATTAGAAATTAGTGTTGCTAAATCGTTGTTTTGATCAATAGTATATAGTAGTAAGGATTCACTTAGTGGTTGAATTTCGGAATACGAATCTAGATTTGGTTCTATATAAAGTGTTGCTTCCAATATGGTGCCTTCGTTACCAATATCGTAGATGTTTTTTATAGTAGGGAATTCAATTTTTGTAACATAACCTGTACCCGCTTGATTGTAACTTATATTATTACTTGCAGAGGACGAAAGATTATATTCTTGGTCTGTTATCCATTCTAAAGGCAAACCACTAACATCACTTTCTATATGATTAAAATACGTGTTTAAAGTTATATCATAAGAATATGTGTCACTTTCAAACTCACCAGGAATGCTATAATAAAATCGAATATAGGTATCTTCGCTATTTGTTGAAAAGCCAATTACAGAACCATTATTATTTGGATCTGGATGTATGGTTAGTCCTTTTAATTGTTGGTAAAAAGTTTCTGCATCTGTAATAATATTGTCTCTAATACCGTCAAATATCGATGCTCCAAAATCGTAAGGAAGTGAAACAACCAAGGAATCTTTATTTGGAGTTGGATAATACTCTTTAGTTACCAAAGGAGAAGCTTCGTAACCAAATTCGGTGGTATTATAAAAGAAGGAATCCTCTGTAGTTAATTTATCGGTAAGTTTATGAATGTTTAATGTTGCAACTTGAGTAGTGTCGTTATAGTAATAGCTATCATAACCAAGTACTAAATCAACACTATCTAATACAGCATCATTATCTAAGTAATAATTATATGTATTTAGTTGAAAATAAGAAGATGCATTTATTGTTCCCATTTCTTCATCTCTATATTGCCCAACCAAGAGTCTATCATTTGCAGAACTAATAATAGAATCAAACTTAATAGTAGATAATGCCACAGTAAAAGTATCTATCGAATACACCTTTATATTTGTACTTGTAAAATCTTCGCCAGCTAAAAGACTAGCATCTTCTGTTTCTGATGAACAAGAAATTATAGATAATAATATAGCTATAACAGTTATTAAGGGTATTAATTTTTGATGTGATGTAAACATATGATTTTTAGTATTTGTACAAATCAACCACCCTTTACATCTAATAAAAAGTCAAATATACAGACCGCTTTAATGTATCTACAAACGCCAAAATTTATACTACTAAACACGGCTACTGTGTTTGTAGATTAAAAAGCATTGCTTGTCTACAAAAAAAGAGGATAGGTATATTTTGTAATTAATCTAAAGGTATAGGTAGTATGTTAGCACTCGATCTGTAAAAAAATATTACACTTAATGAGTAAAAGAGCGATACATTATATAACCTTTAGTTTGTTTTCTTTGGTGTCTTTTGGACAAGAAGTCTTAACGACTACTAATCCAGAAGATTTAATTAATGTAGATTATGAAATCTACCCAAACGTAAATGATGTTCAAATAAAAAATAAAACAGTTGCAATTAACTTCGCTTCCTTACTAGATACCTCAAAATTTAATTTTGGATTAAACTATACCTACAATACTATTGATTTTAATGATCATGATACGCATAATGATTTTAATGCTTTTGAAGAGTTACACACCATACAAGCCTTTGCGCAATATAAAAAAGCACTTATAAATACATGGGATGCAGAGTTCACCATTGCTCCTTATATCTATTCTACATTAAATGAAAAAATTACAAAAGAGGATTTTGTATTAAGCTACAAAGCAAATTTTATTAAAACTTGGGATAAAAACGGACTTAAATCCTATTTAAAATTAGGAGCTGGTTATGGTTCCTTATTTGGTAAGCCAAACTTTTATCCTATAATTTCATATGCTAGTACTATAAATGAAAAGTTTAAATACGAAATAGGAATTCCTGTAACCGGAGCTTATTATAAAATAAATAATCATAATACGCTTCAAATTACAGCAAAACCAGAATCTATATATGCTAATAATGCATCTAATTTTATGTTAGATACTAATGAAATGATTTCGGATTCGAAATTAGAATTCAAAGCCATAAAATTAGCACTTGGTTACTCCTATCGATTAGATAAAAATTGGACAACAAAATGTAATGTAGGCTATTTAACAAATAGTGAACTTACCATAAAAGAGAATGACAATAAAATATATGATTTTGATTCCACAGAATCACTATCTATAAACGTAGGTCTTAGTTTTAATTTAAATAAAAAGTGAAATGAAAAAAACGATTAACAAAACAACATTAAAATTTATTTATTTATGCACACTAAGTGTGCTATTTTTAAATTGTAGTAACGATGACGACAGTGATGATACTGTAGGAAACTGGGTGAAAAAATCCACATTTAATGAAGATGCAAGAAGTAGTTCAACCGCATTTACCATTGGTAATATTGGCTATATGGGAACAGGTTATGATGGTGATGATTATTATAGTGATTTTTGGAGCTATAATATGGATACCAACTCTTGGCAACAATTATCCGATTTTCCTGGTTTAGAAAGAAGTTCTGCGGTATCCTTTGTAATTAATGGTGAAGGGTATATAGGAACTGGTTATAATGGCGATTCTGCAGACGAATTATCCGATTTCTATAAGTATAATAGCAATACGAATAGCTGGACCCAAATAGCAGATTTTGCTGGATCGGCACGTTATGGTGCTGTTGGATTTGGATCTGACACCTATGGCTATATTGGTACCGGATATGATGGTAGTGATAAAAAAGACTTCTGGAAATACGACCCAATAGCAGATACTTGGGAAGAAACTTTTGGATTTGGTGGAGATAAAAGAAGAGATGCAGTAACATTTACCATTGGTGATGATGTATATATGACAACCGGAATTAGTAATGGTGTTTACGAAGAAGATTTTTGGGTATTTAATCTAAATACTGAAGAATGGACAGAACTAGAAGATATTGACGAAGACTACGATTATATTACTAGATCTAATGCTGTTGCTTTTACAATAAATGGTTTAGGCTATATCGCTTGTGGAGATTTTGGAACCAGTATTAGCTCGGTTTATGAATATGATCCTTCCGATCAAGAATGGGAAGAAAGAACAGAGTTTGAATTATACGCAAGAAGAGATGCTGTATCTTTTAGTAATGGCGAACGTGCTTTTGTAGCTCTTGGTAGAAATGGTACATTATATCTTGATGATAATATGGAATTTTTTCCAAATGAAGAACAAGATGATGATGATAATTAAACCATACAACTTTTAGATTAATAGCTAAATTTGAGTCAGAATAATATAGTAATTCTGTATGGTTCTGACTCTTTTTAAATTAAATACAATGAAAAAGATATATAACTATATTGCAGTTTTTTCAACAATTTCGGTGCTAACTATTTTGTTTTTCTATTTACAATCGGTAAATTCAGTATCGAATATAGTAGAAGAATCTCCATATACTTTAAAGGTTTTATCAAAAGAAGATTTTTGGATATATGAAGTATATAACAAGGATAATTTGTTTATTCGCCAAGAATATATTCCTGCAGCAAATGGGAAACAAGTTTTTCAATCGAAAGAAGATGCAGAAAAAATGGGGAAAGTTGTAATAGCAAAACTTGCTCATGATAGGTTTCCAGTAATTAATTTAAGAGATCTTCAAAACAATAATATTAATTTTAAGAAAATATAAAAGGTAATTAATTATTCCAATTTGAAAAAGAAAATATCCTATAAAGAAATTATAATACACACCATCGTTTGGATATGTATAAGTATTTTTCCGTTGCTAACGGCTTATATAGATTTGGGAGAAGTACCATCTGATATGTACTTAAGGCAAGCTATGCGCCCTATTCTTTTTTATGTTAATTACTCCATTTTTGTACCTTACTTATTACTAAGACGTAAACTCTTTTTATATATAATAATTTCTATTGTTTTTCTATTTCTATATAATTATATCTCTGAGGAAATAATTTTTAGTGAGTTTAGAAATAACATGCCAAAACCTCCTAATAATCGTGGTGGTCCTTTTGGTTTAAGACACGCTATACCTATAGTATTTTCATTATCTATCTTTTTATTAGGTGGGATTTTCAGCTTAGTAGTAGACTTTTATAAAAGAGATCGATTATCTAAAGAACTACAAAATGAACAAAAAGATATTAAGCTTCAGTTTTTAAGAAATCAATTAAATCCGCACTTTTTATTTAATTCCTTAAATAGTATTTATTCTTTAGTTAGAAGTAAATCGGATGATGCTCCAGAAGCAGTAATTACACTATCTGAATTAATGCGTTACATGCTTTATGAAGTTGGTGACAAACAAGTTCTGTTAGAAAAAGAAATCAATTATATTACAAATTATATCGCTTTACAACGATTGCGACTTAAAAATACGGAAGCTGTTAAAGTGAATATTAATGGCGAAACAAGAAATTTAAAAATATATCCTTTATTATTAATTTCTTTCATTGAAAATGCCTTTAAATATGGCACAGATTACAAAGGAAACACGCAAATTGATATAAAGATTAAAGTAACGAATAACAAACTAATTTTTAAAGTAGAAAATATAATTGGACTTTATAAACGGGATATAAAAAATTCTGGTGTTGGATTAAAGAATATTGAAAATCAGCTCAATTATTTGTATAAAAACAATCATGAATTGATTATAAATGAAGACAAAACACATTATAAAGTACATTTAACCTTAAACCTGAATGATGATGAAGTGTATAATAATTGATGACGAACCTTTAGCGATTGATATTATTGAATCGTATTGCCAAGCAATTGGTGGTATTGAAGTAATAAGTACATTTACGAATGCCATTGAAGCGCTAGACTTTATAAATAATAATACTATTGATCTGGTTTTTTCGGATATTGAAATGCCAAACATTTCTGGAATAGAGCTTATAAAATCTTTAGAAGGAAAAATACCTTATTTTATTTTTACTACTGCTTACCCGCAATACGCTTTAGAAGGTTTTGATTTAAATGCTGTAGATTATTTAGTGAAGCCTATCCCCTTTCCTCGCTTTATTAAAGCGGTGAATAGAGTTAAAGAAATGATTAAATTAAATGATAATAACACTTCAATAAATTTTTCATCTGCTGGTGGAGAAACTAAAACGCATGAAGACGATTTTATATTTGTTAAATCGGAATATGAAAATCTAAAAATCGATATTAATAGCATCAAACACATTCAAGGTTTAAAAGATTATTTAAAAATTCATTCAGAAGATGCTAGACCTATTTTAACATTAATGAGCTTTAAAGAAATTCAGTCTAAATTACCTGAAAATACCTTTATAAGAGTACACCGATCGTATATTGTTAATGTAAATAAAATCACATCCATTCAAAAAAATAGAATTGTAATAAAAGAAGAAAAAATCCCTATAGGAGAAAGCTATAAATCTATGGTATATAGCAGATTGAATATTTAATTCTAAAATAAACACATCAAAAAGGAGAATAGTAATACAACTATTCTCCTTTTTTGCTATTCATCAATTAATCACTATATTTTCATTTATTCTATATCAATAATACCAACAACTTCGTAAGCTCTAGTACCATCTATTTGTACTTTTTCGTATAAAATATTAGCATACTCATAATACGTTTGACCATCTATTATTACTTTTTCATAATCATTAGGTAATTCGTAAACTACTGTACCTACCATTGGTTCTACAACTTCATATTCATTATTTATATTGATGTAAAAAATACCATCTACATTATAATAATAATCGTTGTTAAAATGTACCCTTCTATAGTTTGTTGGTAGTGTTTTAATTCTAAATCCAACTTTTGGAGCAATAACTACATAATGGCCTCTAGATTGTGTATAGAATTTATTATTAGAATAATAATAATTTTGACCTTTATGGTTAACGACTGTTCTATTTGGTACATTTCTAACCGAAACCACTTTCTTTTTTGGTGTTTTATAGGTTACTTGATTGCTAGATACTCTTCTGCTTGTAGTCGTATTATTTTTAACAGGTGTTGTTCTAGTTGTTTTTTCTGTTTTATTTGTTGTAGTAGTAGTTGTGTTTCTACGTGTTTGCGCTGTAACTTGTGTGGTTATAGCTACCATAAATAAAGATGGTAATACGAATGTTTTTATAAAAGATTTCATAATTTTTAATTTTTAAGGTTATACATTTTCTGTTACTAGTAAGACTCTTTTTCTTAATCTTAGTTTAAAGATATTTACAATGTACCTACTAAAAAAGAGAAATAGATAGTTGCTTAAATTGTATCGACCAAAAAGGATTTTTTATAGATTTCATTGGTACGCTACGCTTTAAAATAGAAGAGGTATGCTATAAAGCATACCTCTTCTATTTTGTAATGCAAAGAAAATATTATTTCAATAAACTTAATAAACCTGTTAATTCTGTTAGGTTTAAGCTTGAATTACTATCTGTATCTAAAACATTAAAGTTATCTGCAACAGATCCAATTGCTTCTGTGGTGCTTATTGCCTCATCTTTATTAGTGTCTAATAAACTAAATAGACTTGTAATTTGTTGTACTGTAGAATTAGAACTCAATGAGCTTAATAATGTTGCAGCATTTGCAACTGAAGATGTGTCTACATTTTTTACAGTATTACAACTAAATACTGTAGATACTAGAGCCAATGACAATATAATTTTTTTCATAATATACATTTGATTTATTAATTATGATGCAAAAGTATTTTATGTGCATAACATAGAAAAAGACAATCTACAAACACTTGTTATTTCTATACCATTGAAGCGGAATTATAGACGAAACCCAAACAACTAGGTTTTAAAGGGAATTACTATTAATAAATTCTAAAAATTTAGATTTGTATTGTTCTGAAACAGTAATACGTTGTTGATTGATAATAATTTGACTACGCTCAATAACATCTATATTTTTTAAAGCCACAATAAACGAACGATGTACACGCATAAACTGCGTGTCTGGTAGTTCTGCTTCTAACGACTTTAAACTCAAGAGTGTTAAAATAGGTTTCGGATTATCTTTCAACCAAATCTTTATATAATCTTTTAATCCTTCAAAATACAATACATCAGCAAGCTTAATGCGAAGTTGTTTGTATTCCGATTTTACAAAAAGAAATTCTTTTTCTTCAGAGACTATACTTTTTTGTTTTCCTTTTACCAATTCAAACCAAGTATTTGCTTTGTTTGCTGCAGCTAGAAATTCGGCGTAATCAAAAGGTTTTAAAAGGTAATCTAATGCTTCTACTTTAAAACCTTCTAAGGCATATTGATCGAATGCTGTGGTAAAAATAACGCGTGTTTCTTTTGGTAACATTTTTGAAAACTCAATACCTGTTAAATCTGGCATTTGTATATCTAAAAACAGTACATCTACGGGTTCCGTTTTTATGAACTCCATAGCTTCAATAGCACTACTACACTTTTTTTTTAAAACTAAAAAAGGTGTTTTTTCCACATAGCTTTCTACTAAATTAAGTGCCATTGGTTCATCATCTACTACAACACAGGTAATTTTTATATTGCTCATAACTTAATTCGTATCAATTTCTAAATGTCCAATAAAACGATTGTCTTTAACAAAAGTTTTAAAATCGTTTTTATTTGGATAAAGTAATTCTATTCGTTTTTCAATATTTTGAATTCCAATTCCAGATCCGCTTTTATCGTCTGTCTTTTTAGGAAAATTATCATTTTCAATCGTAAATAAAACCGTCTTTTCATCACAAGTCATAGTAATATCTATGGTGCTTTCTTTAGAAGCAGAAACACCATGTTTAAAAGCATTTTCTATTAATGAGATGAATAATAAAGGAGCAATTTTAACTCCAGTTCCTTCTTTTGGAAAATTATAATTTACTACCGTTTTATCTGAAACTCTAAGTTTCATCAAATCGATATATCTTTTCATGAAATCAATTTCTTTTGATAATGGAATAGTCTCTACATTCGTTTCATACAGCATATAACGCATTAATTTACTTAAACTGTGAATTGATGTTTTCGCTTGATCTGGTGAAATATCGACCATCGCATAAATATTATTTAACGAATTAAAAAAGAAATGTGGTTGTAGCTGATAATGTAAATGTTGCAGCTCAGATTTAAGCTTAAAGTTAATTGCTTCCTTTCGTTCTGCTTCTGTTTTCACCCAACGTTTCGTAGTTTTTATGGCAATTGAAAACAGTAATGGCACCATGTAAAATAACATTTGTATGTAAACAAACATTTTAAATGGTGGCCCTTCACCATCCGTTTTATCTGATTTTTTAATAAGTTCTTCAAAAAAAGTGACTTCAATTTGCTCTTTAAAAAATATGAATAAAGCAATAAATACAACATTTATTAAAATGAATTGCGCTGTTTTTTTTACAAATAAAAAATGATCGATAAATAAAAAATAATTGATATAAAAAATGCAAGCATAAAATATTATTGGAATCCAGAAATGAGCAATAATTCTATTAATTTCCTGCTCTTGTCCGTAAGACAAAAGATAAGGTAAACTAAATAACACAAGCCAAACTAGAATGTGTGAAAGGATATTGATTTTTTTATTTTTATGCATTTTATAATATTAATTGTTAATCCCACTTATTAGTAGTAGATACTGCATAGCTTCCAGAACCTGTAAAATAGAATACTAAACTACCAAAGGCATACAGCAAAAGTAACTCAATTTCTAGACCTCCTGTTTTTGAAATGGCAAATATATGATCTGAATGAACTAAAACAAGTGCGGCAATCATTCCAAAGAAAAAAACCAACGATGCAATTCGTGTTCTAAATCCAATAATAATTAGTATTGGTGCAACCAATTCAGTAATATATACGCCGTAAGCCATAAAGGTTGGAAAACCAGCTTCAGTAAGCATATTTTCAATACCCGCTAAACTTTTCAATTTAGCAATGCCATGAAATAGCATTAATCCAGCAATTATTATTCTTAACAAGAATAACCCGAAGTTTATATCTTTTTTCATTTTTTATATTTTTTTCAATGTCTTTCAAAGATAAATTTTATCAATATACATTTTTAATGTAATAGATGGTTTGGGGTATTTAATATACCAAAACCTTTATTTTATAGATGAGATTTTAACGTAAATAATAAAAAAATGTCTTAATTGATTTTAAGACATTTTTTTATTCCTAGTTTTCCCATCCCTTCAATACTAGCTGGGAATTCTCTATAAAAATTCGCCATTTATGGGCTAACTGTTAGCAATAAGATGCTTAAAAAAGCTAATTCAAATAAATATTTTTTCTTAGAGAATTTAATTAATTTCTCTAACCAAGCGTATGTGATTTTTAATTCTAAGAGAATCTGCAGCATTTACAGACTCCATTAAATAGTCTTCTATATTTCCAGCTTTAGGATCTGAACGTTGTGCTCCTGCTCCATGCCAATCATAGTATTCAGTCGCACTACTATTATCTTTACTATATGCTTTCCCAAATGCTACATAACACGCTGTGTATTTAAAATCGCCTTGTGTTGTGCTTGACCAGAACCAACTATCATCAGTACATTCAAAAAAGTTTTCATCAATTGCAGGAAAAGTTTCTTTGTCGTAATCCACAATACTCTGTAATTCTTTGGTATTAGGTAACCTCCAGTCTATATAACCTGCTATTTTACTGTTTTTAGCTACTTGTAATGCTTCAGCCCAATTGTAAGTATTGCCATCGTCTGCTTTTTGCCACATTAATCCGGTTGCTTTATCGGTAACTGTTCCGTTTTTATTATCCACAAAATCATTTACACCATACACATTTTCTGTTCCTCTAACTGCTCTTACATAGTTTCCTGGATCATGAACACCTTCGCTACCATCAAAATACAAACCCGTTTCATAAGCTTTAATATGTCCATCAGCAAAATTAAATCCGAAGGCACCTTCCATTTTTATGTTCTGTAATGGTCCTTTTACATATTTTGTACTCGACCAATATTGTCCGGCATACGGCATGCGTTTATCGTATTCAAAATCGAAATAATCTGTGTTTAAGTAAGGCTGTGATTTTTCTAAATCTTGGGGGTATAATTCGCCATTAGAATTAAGAAGTGAATACAATTCTTTAATGGTAGGCATTCTCCAATCTGAATAACCACCAATTTCAAGACTATCCACATAATTGAAAGCATCGTAAAAATTATGATGTTTAAAATCTGGTGTTTTTTGCCACATTAAACCTGTGTTATTGTCGGTTATAGTACCATTTCCATTATCAGTATATGAAGATTGCATACCTGTAAACTGTGCATCTTGACCGTAAAATTTATTGTCTATACTAGGTTTATCTATTTGATTTCCTTCGTTATCATAAAATTTATTTTGTCCTGTATCTGTCAATACAAAATGAATGTCATTATCGGTGTATTTTACCGTTTTCTTTTCTTCATTTTTACAACTTAAAAAAAGCAGAATAGAACAAAGCATACTTGTTGCATTTGGATATGATTTCATAGGAAGTATGATTTTAAGAATTAATTATTCGTAACGTAATGCGGTAATAGGATCTAAAGCCGAAGCTTTCCTCGCAGGATACCATCCGAAGAAAATACCTGTTACAGCACAAACAGCAAATGAAATGACAATAGAATATAAAGCAACACTTGTAGGCCAATTTAAGAATTTTTCTATAAACACTGTGGCTCCAAGCCCTAATAAAACACCTAAAACACCACCTGTAATACTTATTAAAATAGCCTCGATAAGAAATTGCATTAATATATCGGAGCCCTTTCCTCCTACAGCCATACGAAGGCCAATTTCTTTGGTACGTTCTTTTACCGAAACATACATAATATTCATAATTCCGATTCCTCCAATTAACAAGGAAATACTTGCTACTGCGACCAAAAGAATAGTTAACATTTCACTGGTAGAACTGAAGGTCGATATTAATTCTTCCATAGAACGAACAGTAAAGTCATCGTCTTCATAATCCAGAAGCTTATGTTCTGTTCGTAAAATATCTGTTACTTGCGTTACAGCCTCAGGAGCATCGTCTTCACTAATTGCTGATGCCATAATTTGATTTAAGTAATCTATAGCCAGAATACGTTTTTGTACCGTAGTGTATGGTGCAATAACCACATCATCTTGATCTTGACCAAAAGTGTTTTCGCCTTTTTCTTCTAAAACTCCAATAACTTTAAATGGAATATTATTAAAACGAATCATTTGTCCAACAGGCTCTTGCCCATCAGGAAATACATTATCGACAACAGTTTGCCCAATTACAGCAACTTTTGAAGCCGATTGTACTTCTGCATCTGTAAACATACTTCCACTTTGTAAATCCACCACTTTTATATTAAGATATTCCGGGTTTACTCCATAAATAGTACTTGGCCAGTTGTTAGAACCGTTAATAACCTGTCCGCTTCCATTTACAACCGGTGTCATATAACTTAACAAAGTTGCTTGTTCTTTAATAGTTTCGAAATTTTTAAGCGTTAAAGTTTGTACCTCTCCACCACTTCCTCTAGCAGGACCTCTATCGTCTGCTCCAGGTCTAATAGTAATCATATTAGAACCCATTGCCGAGATTGTAGTACGAATACTTTCTTTAGAGCCTTCACCAATAGCTAACATAGCTATTACAGAAGCTACACCAATGATGATACCTAACATGGTAAGCAATGTTCTTGTTTTATTAAGAATGATAGCTTTTGTTGCGATTTTAAATAAATTGAATAGTCTCATAATTAATCCTCTTGTTTAGGTAATTTTGCTAATTCTGCGGATGCAGATTGCACATTATGATTTTGATAATCTTGCATGATTTCGCCATCTTTTAAAATCACTGTTCTACTACTAAAAGTTGCTATATCAGGTTCGTGCGTTACAAATGTGATTGTAATACCTTGTTTGTTTAATTCTTGAAACAGGGACATAATTTCGTAAGAAGTTCGTGTATCTAAATTTCCTGTAGCTTCATCTGCAAGAATCATTACTGGATTATTAACTAGCGATCTTGCAATAGCGACACGCTGTTGTTGTCCTCCCGAAAGCTGCGAAGGTGTATGCTGTAATCTTTCCCCTAAACCAACCATTTCTAAAGCTTTTATAGCGCGTTCTCTTCGTTCTTCTGTAGATACCTTACTGTTATATAATAATGGTAACTCTACATTTTCAATCGCAGATGTTCTAGCTAATAAATTATACGATTGAAATATGAATCCTATTTTTTCGTTTCTGATAGTTGCTAATTGATTTCTACTTAAATCTTTTACACTAACACCATCAATTTCATACACTCCAGATGTAGGCTGATCTAAACATCCCAAAATATTAAGCATGGTACTTTTACCAGATCCACTAGATCCCATGATGGTAACAAATTCCCCTTCTTTTATAGTGAACGAAATACCTCGTAATGCATGAACTGTTTCGGTTCCCATGGTAAACTCCCGTTTTAAATCTTCTATTTTTATGATTTCTTTACTCATGGTTTTTATTTTTTCTTGTTTTCTCCTGGACGTTGTGGCATAAAAGGGCTTTCGTTTGTTCCGGATGGTGGACCTACTGCTACCGATTTGGATACACTTTTTAGGCTATACACTAATTCATCTCCTTTAGAAATCCCACTTAAAACCTGTACGTTTACACCATCACTTGCTCCTAATGTTATTGTTTTTGGAGTAATACTTCGGTCGTTACCTAATACCCAAAGTGTCTTTTCATTTTCAGAAGTACTTATTGAAGTATTTGGTAAGTTATGATCTAAATTATAGCTTGCTAATATTGCAGCTTCTGGTTTAAAATTTATCGCTTTTGCTTCTGCTGTTAATACATCGTTTAATTCTAAAGTGTAAATCGAAATGGTTGCAGTTAAGCCTGGTTTCAATTTTAGATCTTCATTCTCTGCTTTAATTACCACGGTGTATGTTACTACATTTGAGGTTATTGTAGGATCTAAACGAACCTGTGTCACTATTCCATTAAAAGTTTCCCCTATATAGGCATCTACTGTAAACTCTACACGTTGTCCTTCAGTTACTTGTCCTATATCTGCTTCATCTACATCTGCTTCTACTTGCATTTCTTTTAAATCTTGCGCAATAGTAAATAAAGTTGGTGTGCTATAACTTGCAGCAACGGTTTGTCCTTCGTCTATATCTCTAGATAAAACAACACCATCAATTGGCGAATAAATATTAGCATATCCTAAATTAGTTCTTGCCGATTGTAAGTCGGAATAACGCTGTGTAACAGTACCTTTTGCTGTTTCGTAATTGTATGCAGCATCATCGAAATCGGATTTACTAATTACCTGACTATCGTATAACGTTTTTTGTCTGTCGTAAATCGTTTTGGTGTAATTTCTTTGACTTACTGCATTATCATAAGCAGCTTGTGCTTGTGTTTTAGATGCATTAAGATTCGTTTTATCTAATTCTGCTATTAGTTGCCCTTCTTTTACGATACTATTATAATCGACATAAACTTTCTCTACAACTCCAGAAACTTGTGTACCAACATCAACTTGATTTATTGGTTCTATAGTACCTGTTGCTGTAACCATTGTAGTTACATTCGCTGTTTTTGCTGTAACCGTTTTAGGCTCTATAATTATAGTATCGTCTCCTTTAAAAAAACTATAGCCTACTATAGCTAATACAACTAGTATCATGCTACTTATTATGATTTTCTTTTGATTTTTCATTGTTTTGTTGATTAAATTTTAATATCGTTTCCTTGGTAAAATTGTAATAATTGGTGGTATAAAATATTTAAGTACTTAGCTTGTAAATAGTTTTGTTGCGCATTGGTAAATGTGTTCTGACTAATCACTAAATCGGTAGTACTTAAAGCACCTAACTCATATTTTTTTTGAGCTAATTCATAACTTTTTTCTGCTGCAAATTTCGAAGCTTCGGAAGCAATTACTTGCTCTTGAGCAGATACTGCATTTTGAAAAGCAGTTTCTACTTTTTTATATACTTCTTTTTCTGTAGATTGCTTTTGAAGTTCGGCTTTTTCTATATTTAGAGTTGCCGTTTTTACAGCTGCTTTTGTTTGATTTCTATTAAAAATTGGAATACTTAAAGACAAGCCTAATTTTTGATTAAAATTAACATCAAACTGATCGGAAAAAGTATTGTCATTAATACTAGTATACCCAGAACCTATACTACCTGTTAAGGATAATGTTGGTAAAAAAGCACCTTTAGCAATATCTAATTCTTTTTCATTTGCTTTCACATTTAGAATGCTGGACTGGATTTCTGGTAAAAAACTAATCGCATTATTATAGACTTTCATTTTGTCTAATTCTAGATTTACTAAGTCCGTGTTATCATCAATAGTTTCAATTTGCATGTCTTCTAATGGCGATAACTCTAATAATTGTTTTAACGCAATGATATATTGTTGATACTCATTTTTAGCCGCAATAACATTGTATTTATTTGTAGCAGCTTGGCTTTGCGCTTCCGTATAATCACTTAGTGCAATGGTTCCTGCATCTAAACGTGCTTTTGCTCTTTGTTCTTCTTTTAAAGAAGCGGTTACATTGTTTTCCGCAATAGCGATATTTTCTTTACTGTAAAGCGTTTGTAAATAGACTTCTAGAATATTTAAAACAATGTTGTTTTTTTCGACTTCCTCTTCAAAAATACTTTGCTCTAAAAACAATTTATTTTGTTGGATTTGATTTGTAATTTGATTTCCTTGAAACAAGGTCACCGAACTATTTATTCCAACATTTGTACTATTTATCTGGTCTGTTACATAATTACTTGTAATAGGGTCTATCGTATTTCCGCTTGAAAAATTTTGGGAAGCACTACCAAATAGGTTTGGTAATCTTGAAGATTTTGCCTTTTTATAATCTACTTCTGCTATACTTTTATCTAGAGTTGCATCTTTTATAGTAATGTTATTTTCAATTGCATAATCAATACAATCTTCTAAAGACCATATTTTTGAAGTAATATTTGTAGAAGCTTCCTGAGCAAAAGTGAGCTGCACCAATAATAAGCTTACAAGGATTAGATATAATTTCATTTTTTTGTGTTTTTATTTAACACTGTAAAGGTGAAATTATATAGAGACCTATTAAACTGAAATAGATGTTTGCAGATATTGTCTATACAAAAAGGGGAATTTTATCGATGGCTTTTTTTGGTATAAATACAGAAAGAAGAAAAAGTACTATTTAATAAACCATAAAAGCTTCAGAAACCTCTGAAGCTTTTAAATATTATGGCGTATACAATGTTTCTTTTTAGTGATTTAAAAAATCAATTACTTTATGTTTCATTCTATACAGTTAGGGTTTTCAATATAAGACTAGAATACAATATGCAAAACAACCATATTATCACAATACTATACTATTTTAACATTAATATTAGTTTTATACCTTTTAATTAAAGTAATCCTTACATTTATAATCGTAAAAGAAGGAGATTATTAAAAAAGAAAAAATATGACTAAGCATTTAAACAAGTATTCTAGAAGAGAGTTTACAAAACTTTCTTCTATAGCATTAGCAAGTATTCCTTTACTATCTTTTTCAAATAAACTACCTATACTTACTACTAAATCACCAAAACAATTAGAAGTACATTTGTTTTCTAAGCATTTACAGTTTCTAAATTATAAGGATATGTCTGCAGCAGCAGCAGCAATGGGTTTTAATGGTTTAGATTTAACAGTAAGAAGAAAAGGACATGTGCTGCCTGAAAACGTAATTGAAGATTTACCAAAAGCGGTTGAAGCGATGCAAAAACATGGTCTTTCTTCAAAAATGTTTTCTTCAAATGTTTGGAATACCAAAAGCGTATTAAATCAAAACGTTTTACAAACTGCTAGTAAACTGGGGTTTTCTCATTATCGAACCGATTGGTTAAAGTATCCTGAAGAAAAATCAATTATTGAAAGTCAGGAGCTTTATGGTAAACAAGCACAAGATTTAGAAAAACTTAATGAAAAACTAGACCTTATTGGTGGTTACCAGAATCATGCAGGGAACCATGTTGGTGCACCTGTTTGGGATTTACTTCCAATTTTGGAGGTTACTAATGGTAAGTTTATAGGTTGCCAATACGATATTAGACATGCTGTTGTAGAAGGAGGAGAAAGTTGGGAACTTGGTTTAAAACGTATACACCCTTTTATAAACTCTATAGTATTAAAAGATTTTAAATGGGGAAAAGTGGATGGGAAATGGAAACCAATTAATGTACCTATGGGAGAAGGTATGATTGATTTTAATCGATATTTTTCACTACTTAAAAAGTATCAAATTGATGTTCCAGTATCGCTTCATGCAGAATATGATTTAGGTGGAGCCGAAAAAGGAAAAACAAGCTTAACAATAGCTAAGAAAGAAGTTTTAAAACGAATTGAAAAGGATTTAGTTTTTATAAATGAAACTTGGACAAATGCTGAATAACATTTAAATTTTAAAACCATGACGTTTCTTTTATTTTAAAAAAGTAAAATAAAAGGTAGAACCAATCCCCTTTTGGCTTTCTAGCCAAATAGAACCATTATAATAATTAATAATTTTTTTAACAATAGAAAGCCCAATTCCTGAAGAAGAACCGGTACTTTCTAATTTGGTAAATACTTTAAATATTTTATCAAAATAATCCGATTTAATCCCCATGCCGTTGTCTTTTACAAAAAACTCATAGTGTGTATCTTTTTCAATGCATCCAATTTCTACTAATCCGTTTTGCTTATCACAATATTTTATAGCATTTTGAATTAAGTTTTGAAAAACTTGTTTAAACCTCCAGGTATTTCCAAATATGCTTGGTAAATCTTCTTGAATACGAATTTGTATATGCTCTGGTATTAATAAGGTTTGTAATACCTCTTTAATGATTAAATTAAAATTTACGAGTTTATCTTCTGCTTCTATTTTATCTATAGTAGAATAGTCTAAAATTCCTTTAATTAAAAAATCCATTTTTTCTACATTAAATAATACTTGGTGTAAAGGTTTAAAGGCATTTAGATCTATTGCATCCTTATTATCCTCCATAAACCAACTAACTAAAGTGTGAATATTTATTAGAGGAGCTTTTAAATCATGCGAAACCACATGTGCATATTCATTTAGTTCCTCATTTTGAATAGATAAACTTTTTAATAATTCTTCCTTTTTCTTTTCCTGTTCTTTTATACGTTCTTCATATTCCTTCTTTTGAATAACATTAACAAGCATATTGGCATAAACAAAAAGGATTTCTTGTTCGTTTTTAGAATAACTATTTAATTTTTTAACCGAATCAAAACCTATAAAACCAATTAATTCGTTGTTTTTAATTTTTGGTATTGTTATTAAGCTTTTTATACCTTGAGGTTCTAAAATAGCACGTAAACCAAACTCTCCATCTTCTTCTAAAAGGCTAACATCTTCTACATAAAAAGCTTCTCCTTTTTTATGAGCTTCTAACCAATGCGTAATATAATCTAAAGGTATATTTTGTAAGTTATCTATTTCTGGTTCTATTCCTTTAGAACACCACTCATAGGTATTAGCGCAGGTATTACTAACAAAATCATATGAAAAAATATAGCTTCTATCTGATGCTACGAATTCACCTATTTGTTTCAATGATTCCTTTATTAATTTATCAATATCCGATAAGTCAGAATTAATATATTTTGTAGAAATGCTAATCAATAAGTCTTGAAAACGTAAATGCCTTTCTATAATACGATCTTTTTCAAGTTGTTTAGCGTCTAAATTATTGTTACTTATTGTTGTATTGGATGAATTTAGGTTTTCTTTTTGCATTCAATTTTCGATATTAGAATAAACGTAGCCTCTTTACTTTTAACGAATATAATGTTTACTTTTTTCATTAGAAAATGAATTGAAAATCAGTTTCTTAAACTTTTCCACAATTTTCACATATTCTGTGTATAATAATTATAATCTTTTAAAACCGTATCAATAAATTCTCTGTCACTAGTATTTGTAGATTTAATTTCGGTTACTTCTAATATTTTATTGCGTAACTTAATTAGGGTTTTATAGTCATTTAATTTAGATGCATTTATAAATGTTTCTTTAATAATTCTGGCATCATTATCCGATAATTTAATCACAGCAGGATATACAGGTTTATAGGTCTCTGCAATTTTTTCTAAGATAGTATCTGAAAACTTTACTTCATCTTTTAAATAAATAACAACAGTATTTGCCATAATATCACCTAAACGTTGACTTTTATTTGTGAATAGTATCATTAAAAAGCCAATAAGTTTTCCAATTATAAAGATAGTAACTAATAAAAACTCATTACTATCTAAGTTTAACGAAGCGATATAAATAAATACCAAAGAGAAAAAATTAAAATCAATAACTCTTAAAAACCATCTAATTAAATAATCTGTAATCGAAGGTTTAAAGCCATCCTCATTAATTACTTTAATTTTAAGTAGCTTCTTCCCTATGGTTTGTCCATTTAATAAAATTTCAGAATATAAAGAGTAAAAAGTAATTGGCAAAAAAAGCAAAACGTCTATAGCTTTTATAGTCCATTGGTCATTATCAAAAGTATTTTCTATTAAACTAAAGTCAAAAAAAGAGATGACAAAATATAGGTATGCAAATTTTATAATGTTATCTATTACAAAGGCTAACAAACGTTGGCCTACATTTGCCATGGTAAAATGGATGTTTACATTTTGTGCAGTTTTTATTTGGAGTCTTTTCATGCAATGTTTAAATTCGCCTTAATGAGAGAAGTCGCTTTTATAAAGCAAAATAAAGAAAAATGGCTTGAATTTGAGCAAATAAGTTTAAATAAAGAAAAAAAAAGCCCAGACGATATAGCAAATCTGCACATTAAAATCATGAATGATTTAGTGTATGCGCAAACCTATTATCCCAAAAGTAAGGTTACTGTATATTTAAATAAATTAGCAAAAACTAGTTTCGATAAGGTATACCATACAAAAAGAAAGGATAAAAATATTTTAGTGAATTTCTTTTTTGATCGAGTACCTCTTGTTGCATACCAGCACAGAAAATATATTTATATTTCTTTTATCTTTTTCTTTATCTGTTTTTTTATAGGATTGCTTTCTACTTTTAATGATGCTTCTTTTGCTAGACAAATTTTAGGTAATGAATATGTAAACCAAACACTAGAAAATATTGAAAATGGAGATGCCATGGCTATTTATAAAGGTGGTAGTAATTGGGGAACTTTTATTGGCATATACGATAATAACCAACGTGTAGGATTAAACATGTTTCTTTCGGGATTATTTTTTGGAATTGGCACTGGTTTTTACATCGTTTATAATGCCATTATGGTGGCTGTGTTTCAAGCTTTTTTTTACCAACATAATAGTTTATTGGATAGCTTAAAAGGGATTTGGATTCATGGAACGTATGAAATTTTCGGAATGATTATAGAAGCTGCTGCTGGTTACATTATTGGAGCAAGCATGCTATTTCCAGGAACTTTAAAAAGATTCGAATCTTTTAAAAAAGGGGTTCGAGAAGCATTTTACATCTTTATTAGCACCATTCCGTTTACCATTATTGCTGCTTTTTTAGAAGGATATATTACTAGATACTCCAATACAATGCCTGTCGTTTTTTGTTTCGCAATTATTCTATTCAGTTTAGTTACTATTAGCTATTATTATCTAATTCTACCTTTTCAAGTAGCAAAAAAACATGGTTTAAGATAATGAAAAAACACGTACTTTTTTTCATGTTATTAATATCTATTATTGGATACTCTCAAGAGTATGATGAAGATTATACGCAAGTTGAAAACGATCCTATTGTGCAAAATAAAAGTACAAATTTTGAAGAAAAAAGGGTGTTTAAATCGGATTTAAAAGAAAAATATAACGATAAAGATTTTATTTATATTGATGATTTAAAAAAACCGAAACCTAAAGTAATACCAGAAAATTCTACATCTAATAATTTTGGGTTTTTAGCAGCTTTTGGAAGTTTTATGAGCTATATTTTTCCGTTTCTTTTAGGGTTAGTTATTGTGCTAATTGTTTTAAAAACTTTTTTTGGAACAGATATAGCTTTTTGGAATTTTAATAAAAAATCAAATAAAACAGCAGAAAAACTAGTGTATGAAGAAGAAAATATACACGAAGCAGATTTTAGTAAACTTCTGGAAAAGGCGATCTTAAATTCCGATTTCAGACTAGCAACAAGATATTATTATTTATCCTTATTAAAACGCTTAACCGATAATAATGCTATTGATTATCATAAAGATAAAACCAATACAGAATATGTATTCGAAATAGAAAACAAGCAGATTAGAAAACAATTTGCAGATGTATCATACATATATAATTATGTTTGGTATGGCGAATTTCCTATAGATGCACTTACGTTTAAAACCGTAGAAAAAAAATATAAATCCATTTTTAATTCCATGCATTGATTTTCTTTAAAAACATAAAAAAGTATCTCGTACTCCTTATTTTATTCAGCATTCTAAGCTGCAATAAAACCAATTGGTACGAAAATTTTAAAGAGAAAAAGAAAAGTCCTTTTGGTACTTATATTGTTTATAATGAAGCGGAAGAATTGTTTTCAGAAAACAAAATACATTACTTAAAAGAAAACATTTACGACTATCTTTTTCACAATGGAAAAGACAATGATTTTGGCAACTATATTTGTATTAAGTCTAGTGCTTATAAAATAGATGCAGATGGCTTAGATTATTTATTAGGCGCTGTAAAACAAGGTAGTAATGCTTTTTTCTCCCTTCATCATTTTTCTGATCATATTCAAGATTCATTAAAATTTACCATAAACAATCTTGACAAAGACATTTATGCTCCAGAAGCATTAAAGCAATTAAGCGGAAAGTTATTTTTAGAAAATGAAACTTTTAAAGATCAACCATTTTTTTTCGACAGAAATATTAGAAGAAACTACTTTGAAACCTATAATAAAAACAACACTATCGTATTAGGAAGCCTAGAAGTAAATGGCGAAAAAAAACCAAATTTTATTAAAATTTATTATGGTAAAGGAGCAGTATATTTGCATACAAACCCTATAGTTTTCACCAATTACTACATGCTAAATGGCAATGAAAATTATGTAGAAAACCTTTTTTCTTATTTGCCTTCTAAAACCATTTTGTGGGATCCACAAATTAAATCTAGTAAATATGCTAATACGAGAAATGAAAAACAGGATTCTGTTTTTAAATTCTTTTTTAAACATCCAACATTAAAATGGTTTTTAATAGTTTCCTTTTTCGGATTGCTATTATTTATGGTATTTAACGCCAGAAGAAAACAAAGAGCTATCCCAATTATAAAACCATTAGAAAACTCAACTATAGAGTTTGCGCAAACTATTGCAAATTTGTATTTAGAAGAAGAAGATCATAAAAACCTTGTAGATAAAAAAATAAGTTACTTTTTAGAAAAAATTAGAGAGAAATATTTAATTAATACCAGTAACTTAAATAGTGAGTTTATTGAAAAATTAGCTTTAAAATCGAATAACGAAATCAGTAGTACTAAATATTTAATAAACACCATTATTGCTTTAAATAGTAAATCGGAATGCACAGAAGTAGACCTGATTGTATTAAACAAAATGATAGAAAATTTCTTTAAAAAATAACCTTATGGAAGAACAGAATCACTTAGAAGCTTCAGATAATTTAGAATTTAAAAACAGAATAGATGTATCCGAATTACAGGAAGCTGTTTTTAAAATAAAGAAACAATTAAAGAAAGTAATTGTTGGTCAAAAAGATATGATGGACCTTCTAATGGTATCCCTTTTAGCAAACGGACATGTATTAATAGAAGGTGTCCCTGGAGTTGCAAAAACAATTACAGCTAAATTACTTTCTAAAACAATAGATGTAGATTTTAGTCGCATTCAATTTACGCCAGATTTAATGCCTTCCGATATTTTAGGAACCTCTGTTTTTAATGCAAAAACTTCCGATTTCGAATTTAAAAAAGGCCCAATTTTTTCCAGTATGATTTTAATAGATGAAATTAATAGAGCGCCAGCAAAAACGCAAGCAGCACTCTTTGAAGTTATGGAAGAAAAACAAGTTACTATAGATGGGCAAACCTATAAAATGAAAGAACCTTTTATTGTTTTGGCGACACAAAACCCGATAGAACAAGAAGGAACCTATAGATTACCTGAAGCACAATTAGATAGGTTTTTATTTAAAATTAATGTAGAATACCCAAATGCTGAAGAAGAACTAGAAATTATAACCAGAGAGCAGGCTTTAGAGAACATCAAAAAAACTGAAAAAATAGAAACTATAATTTCTGGTGAAAAAATCGAGAAATATAGAGCCATTGTTAATCAAATAAATCTGGAAGAAAATTTATTAAAATACATTGCCAATATTGTGGTGAATACGAGATCAAATTCCTTTTTGTATTTAGGTGCTTCACCAAGAGCAAGTATAGCAATTTTAAAAGCTTCGAAAGCATTTGCAGCTATTGATGGTAGAGATTTTGTTACACCAGAAGATATAAAAAGAGCTTCTATTCCTGTATTACAACACCGCGTAATAGTAACTCCAGAAAGAGAAATGGAAGGAGTAACCAGCAAACAAATTATTGAGCAAATTATTGAAGCTGTAGAAATTCCTAGATAAATACATGAAAAAATTATACAGCACATTATTTTTAAACAATAGATTATTCTACATTTTAGCAGGTATTTGTTTCTTATTTGTAGTTGGTTTTTTTGTGCCTGTTTTTTTCTATATCTCTAAAATATTACTAGGTATTTTATCCCTTTTAGTATTTGTAGATGTTTATGCCCTTTTTGTTATTGAAAAAGGTGTGGAAGTCTCACGTTTTTTACCCGAAAGATTATCGAATGGAGACAACAATAAAATTACACTTCAAATAAAAAACAACTATTCGTTTTTAAGTAATTTATCGGTTATTGAAGAACTTCCTTTTCAATTTCAAAAACGAGATTTTATTTTTAATATCAAGTTAGCTTCAAAAAAAGAAAAAACAATTCATTACGATGTAAAACCTACACAAAGAGGTGTTTATCATTTTGGAAATGTAAATATTTATGCTTCTACTCCACTTCAGTTAGCGACAAAAAAATATATTTTAGGAGATACAAAAGAACTAAAATGTTATCCTTCGTTTTTAAAGTTAAGAGATTTTAATTTTAAAGCATTTACTGATGCAACTATTTCTTACGGATCTAAAAAAGTAAGAAGAATTGGACATTCATTAGAGTTTGAACAAATTAAAGAATATGTTTCTGGAGACGACATACGAACGCTAAATTGGAAAGCTACTGCAAAGAGAAATCAATTAATGATTAATCAATATGTAGAAGAAAAATCGCAACCAGTTTATTCTATAATTGATAAAGGGCGTGCTATGCAATTGCACTTTAATAATATTAGTTTATTAGATTATGCCGTAAATGCAACCTTAGCCATTAGTAATGTTATTTTAAGAAAACAAGATAAGGCAGGCATGTTATCGTTTTCAAGAAAATTAGAAGATATTATTGTTGCAGAACAAAGAAACTCGCAAATGCAGTTAATTTCGGAAGCCTTATATAATATAAAAACAGATTTTTCGGAATCGGATTTTAGTAGTTTATATGCTGCAGTAAAAAGAAAAATAACCAACAGAAGTTTACTTATTTTATATACCAATTTTGAAACTATGGATGGATTAAATAGACAACTCTCCTATTTACGTGCATTGGCAAAAAACCATTTACTATTGGTTGTATTTTTTAAAAACACCGAATTAAATACTGTAGTACATTCGAAGTCTGAAAACATACAGGATGTTTACGACACTATTATTGCAGAGAAGTTTATGCATGAAAAAAAGAGAATTGTAAAAGCATTAAAAAAATATGGTATTCCATCTGTATTAACAGAACCTGAAAATTTAACAGGAGATACCATTAATAAATATCTGGAATTAAAATCTAGAGGGCTTTTTTAAAAACTGGAACAAAACTTTTAAACTAACTTATATAAATATAAAATGAATACAATCATAAAATCCATTCCTGTTTTAGATTTAGATGGTGTTGCTACAGACTTAATGGTATTGTATAAAAACAAAGTACAATTACTTCTTATTTACAATAATGATTGTTTAGGTTGCACAGGACGAGCAATACCTTTAGCTTATAAGTTGCAACAACAATACCCAAACATTCAAGTTGCAGGTATTCATGCCGATTTTATGCATAGAGAAGGAACAAAAGAAAATATTAAAAGTATTTTTACTAGTGGTGAAAATCCATTTCCTATTTATATGGATAAATCGCATAAAGTTTACGACCAATTTCAGGCAGAAGGAACGCCACAATGGTTAATAATTTCAAAAAACGGAGAACTTTTTCGGTCTGTTTTTGGCTCGCAAGATAATGCACAAAATCGAATTTTTTATGCCTTAGAAAGCCTTGTGTGAAAACGCAAAAGAATACTTAATTACACAGATAAATAAAATATGATTATACCAAAGTTACACTATATATCACAGGGAGAATCACCAAAAGAGCTTTTAGAGAACATACAAAAAGCATGCACTTCGGGAGCAGAATTAGTACAATTACGTATAGAAAATGCTTCCGAAAAAAAAGTATTAAAAATAGCTAAAGAAGCTATAAAAATCACTTCTCATTTTCAAACTAGATTAATAATATTCGAATATTTTAAAGTAGCTAAAGAAATTAAAGCTGATGGAATTCATATAGAAAAAATCGACTCCTTCACTTCTATTGCTCGTAAACAATTATATCCTTGGCAAATTATTGGAGCAACAGCAAATACATTACAAGATTGTGAAAAATTAATTGCTAAAGAAGTAGATTATATTACTTTAAGTACTTTTAAAGCAGTAGAAATGCAAAGTAAACATAGTTCTGCTTTAGGTTTAAATGGTTTTTTAGCAATTACGGAAGCTTTAAAAACCGAAACTCCGATCCTTGGTTTTGGAGAAATAACGACTAATGATGTTGCAGATATATTAAAAACAGGGATATCTGGTATTGCTGTTTCTAATGCTATTACGCAAAATTTTGATTCGATTAAAACTTTTCATCAACTATTAAATGCCTCTGCAACACAAGAACAACGTCACACTTTTAAATAAGCATTTTAGATTGTGCCATTTATTTTGATTTTAAGACATAAAAAAAGCCTATCCAAATTTGGATAGGCTTTTATAAAACTTAAGTATATGTCTTAGATAACTTTTACGTTAACTGCATTTAATCCTTTGTTTCCTTCTTTTAAGTCAAACTCTACTACATCACCTTCTCTAATCTCATCGATTAATCCAGAAATGTGTACGAAGTGATCTTTATCAACTCCTTCTTCAGTGATGAATCCAAAACCTTTAGTGTCGTTGAAAAATTTTACTGTTCCTTTATTCATTGTAATTTAATTTATTATTATTTAATACTTTGCAAAGATGGTGCCATTAATTGTAAGTTGCAAGATATTAATTGACTAATTTTCAATTTATTATAAATTAGGCATTTACAAATTTAATTCTTCATCACCTTCTGGTAATTCTAATGCTTTAACCGATTGAATAGCATTTCCAGCAATTCCTTTTATAGAACCATACATATCGATGGTATTGGTCACCACTTTTTCAATTTGCTTTTCTCTTTGTTTCCATATTCTTTGCATGGAACGTTTTTCACTATCTAGATCCGATTTCATTTGGGTAAACCCTTCTACAATAGCTTCAATTTGCATTCGAAAAGTAGTACTCGTAAGATAATCATAAAGTAAATCCATTTTATCTCCTTTGTTTTCTTGGGTAATAATAGCGTTATTTACTTGCAAAATCCCTTCTCTTAAAACAGTACAGAGGCCTTTAAATTCTTCATAATTACAAATCCAAATACCATCTTTCAATCCCATTCTATCCATATCGGAAGGCATCACTTCTGTTACCAACACACCAATATTTGCTCCTCGATCTCTTATATCTGCTTTAAACTTTTCAATCCAACTAGGCTGAAAATCCTTTGTTCGTTTACTTTCATAATAAATAGACCCACAATTTTGCTCTGTTCTAGTATGCACTATTTGAATACAATCTCCTCCTCTAGCCCCTTTTTTAATTTCTTCAATAGTATCTAATGGAAATTTTGAAGCTAGCCATTCTTCTATTGCTAATTCTTGAACTTCTCCTTGCAATTGCATAGATCCTTGTTCTTGCTTACGTTTCATTTCTTCGGTAAGCTTTTTTTGGTCTTCTAATTGTTTTTGCATTTCTTTAAAACGCAATTCGTTTTTGTCTTCTTCCGATTTTTTTATCTTTTCTTTTTCTGCTATTAAAATTTCATTTAATTTTTTTTGTGCTTCCGCTTCTGCTGCTTCCTTTAATTCTCCTTTTTCTCTTTTGAGTTTTTCTATTTCTGCTTTAGATCGATTTAACTCTTTAACTTGTTCCGACTTTTCATTTAGTTCTTTTTGTAAAGCATCAAATTGGTCAGACTGCTCTTCTTTTAATTTTCGTTTAAGATTTACTTCTATTTCTTTTTTGTCTTGTTTTAATTGATTTTCTAAACGCTCTTGAAAAAGTTCGTTTTCTTTCTTTTTCTTTTGCTCAAAATCAAACTTTTCTTGTTTCAATTTTTCTTGCTGAGTGGCATATTTCTTTTTTTCCTCTGCAATTTGTGACTGATATTTTTGTTTTATCTCTTCTTCTAATTGATGAGATAAAATATCTTGAACATCTATAGATGTACCACAATTAGGGCATTTTATTTGAGTTTCGTTTTTCATATGTTTTATTCTAAAGGCTTCAAATTACTTAAAATAGTTTATGTATTACTATAACAAAAATTAATGTTAGGTCTTTTTTTACAATCATTTTTTATGATTCAATACTATATATCTACTATTCAAACAGTTAATTAGGAAGTGTTTAAAATTACAAATTATTGTAAGAATACTGTAGCATAAAAATGTAAATATTGAAGTTCTTTTTTACTTATTACTTAACCGTTTTTGTTTCTGATTAATATTTTAAAAATCGCTATACTTTCTAATCACAAAATTGACGAATTAACTATATTCGCGACATGTGGATGTATCTAGGTTTATTGGCTGCACTTTTTTTGGGATTACATAATCTTTGTAAAAAACATGCTGTGCAAGGTAATGAAGTATTTCCTGTTCTTTTAGGTACAGTTTCTAGTGGATTTATTTTTGTAGCGCTATTTTATATGCTATCCATCTTCTATCCAGAATATGCTATAAATAATGGTTATAATTTTCAAAAAATTAATTGGCAAACACATGGTTTTATATGCATTAAATCTGCTATTATGGCTAGTTCTTGGGTTTTAGCTTATCAAGCATTAAAACATTTACCTATAACTATTGTAACACCAATACGTTCTGCTGGTCCATTTTTTACATTTATTGGAGCTATTTTGATTTATAAAGAGAGTCCCAGTTTCTTACAGTGGATTGGTTTTTTTGTTATTATTTTCTCCGTAATTCTTTATTCTAAAATAGGAAAAAAAGAAGGTATAAATTTTAAAAAAAACAAATGGATATTTGCGATTATTGGTGCCACTTTTTTAGGTGCTTCTAGTGGTTTATATGATAAGTTTTTAATTCAGAGACTAACTCTAAACCCACAAACGCTTCAGTTTTGGTTTTGCTTATATACGATTCTAATTTTACTAGTCATTTTATCTATAACTTGGTTTCCTTTTCCAAAAAAAAGAAAGGCCTTTACTTTTAGATGGTCTATTATAGCTGTTGGTGTTTTATTGCAAGCAGCAGATTACTTCTACTTTAAAGCTTTACAAGATCCTGATGCTTTAATTATGTTACTATCTGCTATAAAAAGAAGCCAAATACTTATTGCAGTTGTAGTTGGAGGCTTGATTTTTAAAGAAAAAAACAAACGCAAGAAACTAATCCCTTTAGCTGGAATAATGGTTGGTGTATTTTTAATATTATATTCAAATAGATAGAAGTAATACTCAACTTTTTAAATCATCTACCAACCATAAAGGCTGTTTATTAAATGTATTCCAATCGTTTTCTAGTGCTTGATATAAAGCATCGATTTCGGTAAAGTCTGCTATTTTATTATCTGGATCTGCTTTTAGCTTTAAAATGTAATCCATTAGTTCATAACATACTGTAAATTGCCCACAAGCGATTAGGGTTTCCATTCGGTTTTTTGCAATATCCTTTTTGTCCCACCACAAAGTTGTTGGTGTTTCTGAAGCTGTTAAACAAACATTCTCTAAATTTTTACTTGGTGCTGGTTTTATATCTTTATTATATCCTGTACCATTGTTATATGTTGATTTTTTTCCATTCAATTTATACACAGTAGCAGTAATTCTTTTATTTTTCAATTCACTTTTAGAATAAAACAAATCGTAATTTATACGTCGCATTTGTTTTAAAAAAACATCATTTATCATGGTTAAAGCAGAGGATAACCTGTTGGTTAGCATTACTTGTATTAAACTAATTTCTAGTTTCTTAAAGGATAATATGTCATCTATTAAAGGTGCTGGAACATTTTTTTTAAAGATTCCTTTTAGTTTAGATAAAACGGATGCTTTAAGTATAGAAGCTACCAAACCAAAAATGGTTAATAATAAACCAATACCAAAAAGCACTCCACCCAAAATATACAAGCCTGTATATGCTTGTTTACCAAAAACTTGCATATTGTTTAAAAGTAAGATTAGTGATCCTATAATAAATATTATCCAGTACAAAGGCTTTATAGTAAAGTATTGTAGTATTTTATTAATGGCACGTTTTAATGTCGAACTTTTCTCAATTTTGGTAGTGTCTTGTTGCCAAGGTTTCATTTTATAACTTCCTACATCGTTAACAATAATTAGATCTAAGCCTTTTTTTGCTCTTTCCATTCTTTCATTAATAAGCATCATGCTACCAATACCCTGATTGTCTGCAATGCCACCATCCATAATACCTACACCATTAATAAAGTCATCTAATTCTTTTATGTTTTTGTATGCTGGACTTTTATGATTATCAAAATAATCATCTGGAAAAATAAGAGGCTCAAACCCTACAGGAAAACAAGAAGAAGAAGCAATAACATCGCCTAAGATTATTTCATCTCTTAAAGCATTCATTTCTTTTTGGTTATTTTTATATAATGGATTATTACCAAAATACCCTTTGTTTTGAAATCGATAGGTTAACCCAAATGAAAAATCGGTAGCATTAAAACAAACTTGTTCTAATTGTTTTATTTTATTGCCTTTAAATTGTTCGAAAGCGCCTTCAAACAAAGGCATTTCTGCATAAGTTAAAGCAAATGCATTAATTAGAGATCTATTTTTATACTCATTTGTTTTCCAAACAGAATCATCTTCTAATTTCGATATTGCCGTTTTTAAAAGTTTATCATTTTTTGGCGTAAAGGTTGTATAGAAATTTTTAAAAAAATCTTTAAAATTATAATCTTTACTTTGTACAGCTTTAGCAAAACCAACTCCTGCAAGTGTACCTCCACTTACTGTACTTAATGCTTTAACAGATTGTAATAACGATGTATCTTTATACCTAATCTGATCTAAATAAGATAATACTCCTAAAGCAAAAAAAGTTGCACGATAACCACCTCCACTAAAGCAAAGTCCAATGTTTTCAAAGGGTTTAAAATTGTTGTTGTGTATATTTTCGTTCGTCATTAAATAATATAAGTTTAGTCTTTTTAAATATAGTTATTAATTAAGAATTGATTATAAGTATAAGTACCTGATTATTTAAATAAGCAACTCCTCAAAATATTAGTATGCTTATTAACATATCAACTTGAAGTTTTCGACATAGTCCTCTTAATTATAGAATCAATCTAAATACTTTTTCGAAACTAATTAATTATATTTATAGTTTAATTGTATTATAAATAGACGTTTTTAATGGTTAAAAAATTTTTAAATCGATTGGCTTTTTTTAAACAAAATACTTTATTTGATGTTTTATTTTATATCTCATTCTTCGCTTCAGTAGCTGTTGGTATTTCATCAAACAAAAGGGATTTAATTTATGTAGTTCCTTTTGTTTTTATTTCTATACTTTTAAAATATATTAGTTTTGTAAAGGAAAAAGTAAATCTTTTTTTTGTTTTTTCTATATTTTTTGGTCTAATTTCTAACGTTTTATCTTTCTACAATTTTATAGACTACTATTTTTGGATTGTTTTAGCGACCTCTGTTTATTTAATTTTATTTACGCTAATTATTAAATCCTATTCAAATAAAGTAAATTTAAAATCTATACGCTCCATTTCGGTATTGTTAGGGATTTTTATATTTAGTTACACTATTTTTGCTGTTCTAGAATTGATATTTGATTTCATTCCTAAAAACATGCTTTTTATCACTTTATTATGTGTTTTATGCTTGATAATTTATACCCTAACATTTGCAATGATTTATATAAAAGATAAATACAATAATGCAATTATCTTATTAACCTCAGGAATATTTACTTTTTTTCAAGTTTGCTTGTCTTCTATTAACGAGCTTTTTCTTTATAATAAAACCTTTACTGTTTTAATTGTTATCTGTAATGTTATGTCTTTTTATCTTTTTATGGTTTTTATTTCTGAAAATAAAGTAACAGATAATAGAATTAAATATTTTTAAAATATTTCCACTTACAAGCAAGCTTAGCTACCTTGTCTTATATTATGCAGGAATCTATTAATTATAAGTTTTTGTTAAAAAAGAATGAACATTCATTTTTTTATATACCTTTGTAGTCTGATAATTAGAACATGGCAAAACTTCAAAAAAGTATTGATAAGAAAAATGCATTAATAAAAGCAACTATTGAGTTAGTAAACAATAATGGTTTTCATGCTACACCTATGAGTAAAATAGCTAAGATGGCTAATGTTTCACCTGCTACTATCTATCTATATTTTGAAAATAAACAAGACTTAGTAAATCAGACATATATAGAAGTAAAAGCTGCATATACTAAATATGCATTTGCAACTTACAATAAAAACATGTCTATAGAAGATGGTTTTAAATTAATATGGAAACGTATTGCAGATTTTAAACTTAAAGAATGTGAAAACGCAATGTTTTTAGCACAATGTGACAATACACCAATGATTGATGAGCCGAGTAGAAAAGAAGGTATCAAACATTTACAACCTTTACTTGATCTTTGGTCTCGTGGTAAAAACGAAGGTGTTATTAAACCTTTATCGGATTATTTATTATATGCTTACTCCATTAATCCTTTGTCTTTTTTAATGATTACTCAAAAACGTGGAGATTTTCAATTAAATAAAACACATTTAGAAGAAGCTTATCAATCTGCTTGGAACAGTATAAAAGTACATTCCTAACATAAAAAAACAGCTATTTAGTTCAACTAAAACGGATATACTAAAAACATAAAACTAGAACAAAAAAATAAAATGGAATTATTAAACAAATTAAATTGGAGATATGCTGCAAAAGCAATGAATGGTAAAAAAGTTACTGAAGAAAAGATAGAAAGAATTTTAGAGGCTGCTCGACTTGCTCCAACGTCTAGTGGTTTACAACCTTTTGAAATATTTGTAATAAAAAGCCAACAAATAAAAGAAAAAATTAAACCTGTTGCATGGAACCAATCGGTAATTACAGACTGCTCTCACCTACTCGTCTTTGCAGCTTGGGATCATTATACCGAAGACCGAATTAACTATATGTTCGATTTAACTAACGAAATTCGAGGCTTTAAAAATGAAGGTTGGGAAAACTATCGTCAAATGTTATTAAAGGCATATCCACAAAAAGAAAAAGAAGAAAACTTTAATCATGCTGCCAAACAAGCATACATCTCTTTTGCTCATGCAATTATTGCTGCTGCTTTCGAAGGTGTAGATGCCACTCCTATAGAAGGATTCGATCCTGCTGCTGTAGATAAAATTTTAGGATTACGTGAAAAAGGCTTAAGAAGCACTGTTTTGTTACCTATTGGTTATAGGCAAGAAAGTGAAGATTGGTTAGTAAACTTAGTAAAGGTTAGAAAACCAATGACAGATTTAGTTACTGTTATTGAATAAATAACACTTTAAAACATATTAAAAATTAAAAAAAGAAAAAGAAGATGAACAATTTTGAATTTAAAAATCCTACCAAAATTATTTTTGGAAAGAATACCATAGAAAAATTAAAAACAGAAATCCCTCAAGATGCTAAAGTATTGTTGCTATATGGAGGTGGAAGTATAAAGAAAAACGGAATTTACGACCAAGTAAAAACTGCTTTAACTAATGTAAATGTTATTGAATTTGGAGGCATCCCAGCAAATCCAGAATATGCAACCTTAATGGAAGCTTTAAAAGTTATTAAAGACCAAAACATCAACTATTTACTAGCTGTTGGTGGAGGTTCTGTTATCGATGGCACTAAATTTTTATCTGCAGCTGCAGTATACAATGGCGATACACCATGGGATATTTTAACAAAAAATATAAGAACCAATAAAGGCATGCCTTTTGGAACCGTTTTAACTTTACCAGCTACTGGATCTGAAATGAATTCTGGTGCTGTAATTACAAGGGCAGAAACTAAAGAAAAACTTGCAATGGGTGGGCCTGGATTATTCCCAGAGTTTTCCATTTTAGACCCACAAGTAATTACTTCTATTCCTAGACGTCAATTAGCAAATGGCTTAACAGATGCTTTTACACACGTTTTAGAGCAATACATGACCTATCCAATTGGAGCATTATTACAAGATCGTTTTGCCGAAAGTATATTACAAACTTTAGTAGAAGTTGCACCATCCGTTTTAAAAGATCCAACCGATTATCAAGCTGCTTCTAATTTTATGTGGAGTTGTACGATGGCTTTAAACGGATTAATTCAAAAAGGAGTACCAACAGATTGGGCAGTTCATGCAATGGGCCACGAGTTAACTGCTTTATTCGGAATCGATCACGCACGTACCTTAGCTGTAATTGCTCCAAGCCATTACAAGTTTAATTTTGAATCTAAAAAAGAAAAATTAGCACAATACGGAGAACGCATTTGGAATATTACGGAAGGTAATACGGAAGATAAAGCATATGAAGCTATAGCGAAAACAGAAGCTTTTTTCCACGAATTAGGAATCGACACTAAATTATCCAACTATACTAAAGAATATGAAGGTACTGCTGAAAAAATCTCAAAACGATTTACAGACCGTGGTTGGACAGCTTTGGGAGAACATCAAACATTAACTCCAGAGAAAGTGGAGAAAATAATAAAAATGGCATATTAAATTAAGATGAAAATATTAAAAACAATAGCCGTTACACTAACTATCATTACTGCTTCAAGTTGTAAAGATTCCAAAAACGAAACTCTTTCCGAAAACGTTTCGGAAGCAAAAAAAGCATTAAAAAAAGAAAAAAAAATGAAAATATTATTTGTATTAACCTCTCACGATAAACTAGGAAACACAGAAGAAAAAACAGGTTTCTGGATAGAAGAATTTGCAAGCCCATATTATGCTTTGCTAGATAAAGGTGCTAATATCACTATTGCTACACCTAAAGGAGGAGCTGCTCCAATAGACCCAAAAAGTAATACTCCCGATGCAGCTACTGAATATACCGAACGTTTTAATGTAGATGAAACCGCACAAAATAAAATTGCAAATACTAATAAATTAATCGATATAAATACAGACGACTTTGATGCTGTATTCTATCCTGGAGGTCATGGACCATTATGGGATTTAGCGATAGATAAAACGTCTATTGCTATAATTGAAAAATTTAACGAGCAAGAAAAACCAATTGCATTTGTATGCCATGCTCCTGCTGCTTTAAAAAATGTTAAAAATATAGATGGAACTCCTTTAGTAAAAGGTAAAAAAGTAACAGGTTTTACTAATTCTGAAGAAGCTGCTGTTGGCTTAACAGACGTTGTACCATTTCTAGTGGAAGATATGTTAAATCAAAATGGAGCAATCTATTCTAAAAAAGAAGATTGGGCTGCATATGCTATTCAAGATGGTAATTTAATAACAGGCCAAAATCCAGCATCCTCCGAATTAGTTGCTGAAAAATTATTACAAAATTTAAACTAATGTATATATTAATTTTGTAAAAAAAGGTTGTCTAATTTGGACAACCTTTTTTATATTCCAATTTTATAATTTTCTATTAATTACGATACAAAATAGTGTTTTTTACATTTTCAAAAGAAAGAAATTCTATAAAAAAGAATAAGATACAATTCATTATTTATCCAAAAATGGCAATTCTATTTTATAAAGCCACATAAATTTTTAATTCCTTAAAAATTAAACCAAATAATAGATTATTATTACTTATCTCTTTATTTAAGATTATATGTTTTTAGCATATAAAATTACTTAAATTTGCATTTATTTTCAGTAGCTTTATAAATCACATTTAATTACTGATTTCTTATAATTAACCTATGGCTTTAAAAATTGTAATTTCCCACAAGACAACCTATAAATATGATCGAAAAGTATCTTTATCTCCACATATTTTTAGACTAAGGCCTGCTCCGCATTCGAGAACTCCAATAGAATCTTATTCTATTAAAATAACTCCAGAAAATCAGTTTTTTAATTGGCAACAAGATCCTTTTGGAAATTATGTAGCACGCTTGGTTTTTCCAGATAAAACAGATGAGCTTTCTGTAGATGTAGAAATTATAGCAGATTTAAAAACCATCAATCCTTTTGATTTTTTTATTGAAGAATATGCAGAGGAATTTCCTTTTACATATACCGATATAATTAAAAAGGAATTACAACCTTATTTGGAGGTAACCGATAATGGGGAACTTTTAAAAGCGTTTATTAAAACATTAGATTATACACCAAGAAAAACCATTTATTTTTTAATTGATATTAATCAAAAAATCTACGAATATTTAAATTATAATATTCGTATGGATCCTGGTGTACAAACCTGCGAAGAAACATTATCACAAAAAAATGGTTCCTGTAGAGATTATGCATGGCTATTTGTGCAAACCTTACGTCACTTAGGTTTTGGTGCACGATTTGTTTCTGGATATTTAGTACAACTAAAATCGGATGAAAAATCCCTAGATGGTCCTTCTGGTCCTGAAGAAGATTTTACCGACTTACATGCATGGGCAGAAGTATATTTACCAGGTGCTGGTTGGATTGGTTTTGATGCTACTTCTGGTTTATTAGCTGGCGAAGGACACATACCTCTTGCTTGTACGCCTTCCTTTGAAAGTGCTGCACCTGTTTCTGGTATGACCGATGTGTGTGAAACCGAGTTCTTTTTTGAAAATTCTGTTAAACGTATTTTTGAATCGCCTAGAGTTACCAAACCTTATACAGATGAACAATGGAAAGCTATTGATAAACTAGGAAATAAAGTAGAAAAACAACTTCAAAAAAATGATGTTCGTTTAACCATGGGTGGTGAACCTACTTTTATTTCTATTGATGATTTAGAATCTCCAGAATGGAATACAGCTGCCGATGGTCCGCACAAACAAAAACTTGCAAAAGATTTATCGCAAAGACTTTATGACAAGTTTGGTAATGGTGCTGTTCTACATCATGCACAAGGAAAATGGTATCCTGGCGAACCTTTACCTAGATGGCAAATAGAAATTTGTTGGCGTAAAGATGGTAGACCCATTTGGTTTAATAAAAAATACTTAGCCACATTTGCCGATGATTTTGTGGTACCTGCCAATACAGATAAACTGTTTCTAGAAACCTTAACGAAATATTTAGGTGTTTCTTCGCAACATATAATTCCTGGTTTTGAAGATGCTTTCTACTTTTTATGGGAACAAGGAAACTTACCAATAGACATAGATCCTACTAAAGATAAAGACAATGCTTTAGTAAAAAATAAGCTGAAAGAAATACTAGAAAATGGAACCTCTACTCCTATTGGCCATTTACTACCTTTAAATTATACGCAAGGAAAATGGTTTACTAGTGCATGGACATTTAGAAGACAACATTTATTCTTAACTCCAGGAAATTCTCCTATGGGATTAAGATTACCACTAAATGCATTGATGGAAAAACCAGAACATGAAGTTTTTCCTGTATACGAACCAGATTTGTTTTCTAAAAAGAAACGCTTCCCTAGTTTTAGAAATATTGTAAAGAAAAGATATCAAGAATTTTTAGACTTCGGATTAGACACTAACCAACCTAATTATTTTGTTAGAACTGCTTTATGTGCAGAAATAAGAGAAGGTAAATTGTATTTGTTTTTACCACCTTTAGAATCTGCTGAAAACTTTTTAGATTTAATTGCTGCCATCGAGTTTACAGCAAAAGAACTAAACGTACCTGTTATTATGGAAGGTTACGATCCTCCAAAAGACAACAGACTAGAATCGTTAAAAATCACTCCAGATCCTGGAGTTATAGAAGTAAATGTACAACCTGTTACTAATTGGAAAGACTTATGTAACAATACTTTTACTTTTTACGAGCAAGCAAAACTGTCTAGATTAGGTACCGAAAAATTTATGCTAGACGGAAAACATACAGGAACCGGTGGCGGAAATCATGTTACTTTAGGAGGAACTAGTCCCGCAGATAGTCCTTTATTACGTAAACCAAGCTTGTTGCGAAGTTTATTAACCTTTTGGCAACACCATCCAGGATTAACTTATTTATTTTCGGGTTCTTTTGTTGGCCCTACTAGTCAAGCTCCTAGAATAGACGAAGCTCGTTTAGAAAACTTATATGAATTAGAAATTGCCTTTAGTCAAATTCCTAAAGATGGCGAAGTTCCTTTTTGGTTAACAGATAGACTTTTTAGACACCTTTTAACCGATTTAACAGGAAATACACACAGAGCAGAGTTTTGTATCGATAAATTATATTCACCAGATTCTTCAACAGGAAGATTAGGTATTTTAGAACTTCGTGGTTTTGATATGCCACCACATCCTAAAATGAGTTTGGTGCAAATGTTATTGGTTAGAACCTTAGTTTCTTGGTTCTGGAAAAAACCATACGAACATAATTTAGTACGTTGGGGAACCGAATTACATGATAAATTTTTAATAGAACATTATGTAAGAGAAGATATAAAAGATATTGTTTCGCAATTAAATAGAGCTGGTTATAAATTTGAAGAAGATTGGTTTAATCCGTTTTTTGAATTTAGATTTCCCTTACACGGCATGGTTGAAATTAACAATATTCATTTAGAATTACGAGCAGGAATAGAGCCTTGGAATGTTTTAGGAGAAGAAATGACTGGTGGCGGAACGGCAAGATATGTTGATTCTTCATTAGAAAGACTACAAGTAAAAGTTGCTAACTTTACCGAAGAAAGATTTGTATTAACTTGTAATGGTGTAAAAGTTCAATTGCAAAGTACCGGAGTAAAAGGCGAATATGTTGCAGGAATTCGTTATAAAGCTTGGGATCCATATTCTGCTTTACACCCAACTATTCCTGTAGATACGCCTTTAGTTTTTGATATTGTAGATACCTGGAATAAGCGTTCTATTGGTGGTTGTACTTATTTTGTAGCACATCCTGGAGGAAGATCTTATGATGCATATCCTGTAAATAGTTATGAAGCAGAATCGAGAAGAATTAATCGTTTTTGGGAGTTTGGCCATACACAAGGCGAAATTGATCCAGTAGAAGAAATCCATCCAGACTCAGAAGATGTAACAAGAAATGTAGAAGAAAAAGGGAGTTCTAAAAAATTCTCTTATAAGGAATTACCAATTAATTTTGAATTTCCTTACACGTTAGATTTACGTAAAAAATAAAAAGTACCATTGTTTCCTATATGATTACAAAAACAAAAACATTATTTGAAAAATATTTTTCAGAAACACCTAGTTATGATGAATTGCTCTCTTCTAAATTGAGCATTAAAGACAATTGGAAAAAATTGTCTCAAAATTTAAATAAAATTGGTGTTAAAAAACTTGCTCTAAAACAAGAAGAAATTAATTGGCTTCTAGCAGAAAACGGGGTTACTTATAATGTTTATAATGACCCAAAAGGGTTAAATAGACCTTGGGATTTAAATATTGTACCGTATATTATTCACAAAAAAGAATGGGATCTTGTTGAAAAAGGAATACAGCAAAGGTCTGAGATTCTAAACCTTATTTTAAAAGATTTATACGGAAAAAGAGAGCTCTTTAAAAATGGAATTTTACCTCCTGAAGTTATTTATGCACATAGTGGTTTTTTACGTTCTTGTGATCAAATTCAATATAAAAACACTAAACAACTCTTAATTTATGCGGCAGATTTAGCGAGAGGACCTGATGGGCAAATGTGGGTTGTAAACGATAGAACACAAGCACCTTCAGGAATGGGTTATGCATTAGAAAACCGATTTTCTACAAGTAAAGTTATACCAGAATTATATACCGATATTCATGTAGAGCAACCTTCGCAATTTTTTAATGACTTTAACGAGCTATTATTAAATGCAGCACCTACAAATACTGAAAATCCTATGGTGGTTATTTTAACCCCAGGACCGCATAACGAAACCTATTTTGAACATTCTTATTTATCCTCTTTTCTAGGATATCCACTTGTAAAAGGAAATGATCTAGTAGTAAGAAATGGCAAAGTTTGGTTAAAATCTTTAAAAGGATTAAAACAAGTGGATGTTATTTTAAGAAGAATTGATGATAGTTTTGTTGATCCTTTAGAGTTACGAGAAGATTCGTATTTAGGTGTTGCTGGCTTATTAGAAGTCGTACGCTTACAAAATGTTGCCATTGTAAACCCTATAGGTAGTGGTGTATTAGAAAATCCTGCATTAGTTCCATTTATGGAAAATATTTGCAAGTATTTTTTAGATGAAGAATTAATCTTACCGCAAATTGCATCTTGGTGGTGCGGACAAGAAAAAGAGAGAAAACACGTGTTAGCAGATTTACCTTCTTTTGTTGTAAAAAGAATAGATAGGTCGCATAGAGAGCATATATACTTCTGTGAATTTTTGGATAAAAAAGCACTAGAAGCACTTAAAAAAGAAATCATTGAAAACCCTTATAAATTTGTTGCTCAAGAAAAAATTTCTTTTTCTACAGCTCCCAATTTTGTAGATGATAAATTAGAACCTCGTAAAATATTATGCCGTACTTTTTCTATAGCAAAAAAAGATGGTTATAGCGTCATGCCTGGAGGATTAGTTCGTGTAGCTGCAGAAAGAGAAGAATTATTTGTTTCTAATCAACGTGGTGGAACGAGTAAAGATTTTTGGGTTATTAATGACAATCCGCAACCCAACTTACAAAATTATTCTTGGAATAAAACAAATGCTACTCCATCTATAGACATTAATGATGTACCAAGTAATACTGCCGAAAATTTATTTTGGTCTGGACGTTATTTAGGAAGAACTTTAGTTACTGCTAGATATTTACGTATGGTATTAAATCAAATGGCACAAGTACAATATAATAGTAGGAAATCGGATTCTGAAAACTTAAAAAATCTATTTAAATCTATTACTAAAATCACATCTACATTTCCAGGTTTTACTGGCGAAAATGAAGAAGAAGCTTTAAAAAATCCGTTAAAAGAAATAGAAAGCCTCATTTTAAATGAAACCAGAATAGGAAGTTTTGCACAATCTATGCAAAGCTTTAATAATTCTTATTTTTCCTTACGTAATTTATGGTCTAAAGATATGTGGCGTGTTTTTGATGGTATTCAAAAACATGTTAAAAAATTAAAAAAAGAAGAAACACATTCTATATATTCACTAACTACTTTTTTCGATAAAATCATTACAAGGCTTATTGCTTTTATGGCACTAACAGAAGAAAGTATTTTAGTAAGACAAGGACTTCTACTCTACTTTATTGGTTTAGAATTAGAAATTAGCGCCATGTCTATTGAAAAATTTAGAGCTTTACTTATTGTAAATCATAATGAAGAACTAACCTATGAAGTTTTAGAATCTTTATTAAATAGCCATGAAAGCTTAAATATTTACAGATATAGTTACAAATCGTATTTAAGCATTGAAAACGTAGTAAACCTATTGATCTTAGATACCGAATATTCTAGATCTTTAACGTATAGAATGCGACGTTTAAAAAAGGATATTAATAAATTACCAAATACAAATAAGAATAAAGAAAAGACGATTTGTCAAGAAAATATTGATGCGGTTATTTCTAAAATTGAAAGCTTAAATTTACAAGAAATGTTACATATTGATCCAGCATCTAATATGCGAAAAAACCTTGATGACATGCTTTCCGATTTAAGCAATTTATTACATATTACCTCTTTATCTATTTCAGACACTTATTTTAATCATTCACAACCACAAAAACAGTTGGTGAATAGAAACATCTCTAATTAATATGGTTTTTGATCTTTGGCATAAAACAAAATACTCTTACGAAAATGGCGCATCTTTTTGCCATAATCTAACAACTTTAAAACCGAAAAATTTTCCTGGGCAAACCCTTTTAGAGTATCGATTAGAAATAAGTCCTACCCCAACAGATGTAACAGAAAGACTAGACTTTTTTGGAAATGCTGTAACTCGTTTTTCTATTCAGCAAAATCATGACGAACTCCTTGTAATTGCACACAGTAAAGTATCTAGAGATTACGCATTACAAATAGATGAAGCAAAATTTTTAGAAGGAAAAAAAGTAACTATAGAAGCAAGTTTAAAGCATCTAAAAAAAACAGATTCTGAAATTATTAATGTACGCCAATTTGTATTAGCGTCGCCACTTATATCTAATAATAGTGAAGAAATTAAAGCCTATGCAGCACTTTCTTTTACACCAAATCGTTCTTTATATGAAGCTTCATACGAATTAATGCAACGAATTTTCACCGATTTTGATTTTGTTCCAGGCTTTACAAATATTGCAACACCACTTCATGAAGTTATGAAAGAAAAAAAAGGTGTTTGTCAAGATTTTGCGCAAATTGCAATTGCCTGTGTTCGTGCTATGGGTTTACCAGCAAGATATGTTAGTGGTTATATTGAAACTATTGCACCAGAAGGAAAAGAAAAATTAATAGGAACAGATGCCTCTCATGCATGGTTTTCGGTTTATATACCAACCTATGGATGGGTAGATTTTGATCCAACGAACAATCAAATCCCAAAAAACCAACATATTGTTGTTGCACACGGAAGAGATTATTATGATGTACCACCGTTAAAAGGTGTAATTTATAGTATGGGAAAAAATGAAATGAGTGTTGCTGTAGATTTAAGACCTTCCGTATCTCAGGAATTACCAAATACATCCAACAGTCTTTCGCAATCGCAATCGCAAAACTAGTATTTATTTATTGTGTTTGATTTTGAGTCTCTTTTTTAGTATCTTTTTTTTCTTCAACTTTAACTTCTGCCTTTTCTTCATCTTTGGCTACAGCTACTGTATCAGTAATATTGAAGTAATTATCCTCTAATTTTACTGCGATTAAAACTAATTTTTCAATTAAATCAGCAATAAATTCTTCTAAATTATCATTAATATCTGAAATTAATTTGTATTCAAATTCCGCTTTCATTTTACCTATTAAAAATGCTGCAGAATCATTGGCTATTTCTTTGTTTTTAGAAATAATACAGATATACTTATATATTTGAGATAGACAATTTTTAATGGATCTTGGACATTTTTCGTTTAATATTATAAACTCTAAAGTAGTTTCTCTAGATGGTGTTTTTTTATAATAACGACGCATCATATCGTAAGTAGAGACACATTTTAAAAGTGTGGACCATTGGTAACTTCCTGCTGTGGAGTCGCCATTCAATTCTTTAGAAGCTGCAACATCACTCATTTTAGAGTTTATAATTCTAGATACTTGAATTGCTCTTTCTAAATTTACACCTAACATAATAATAGCATATACTTCGTCATGTAAAAGTGTGCTTTTTATTTTACTTCTTGCTTCTGATGTAGATTGTGTAACAATTGTTGTAAAATCATACAAGCCACTTTTTACAAATTGTTCTATAGGATATGCTTTAATAGTATGGTTAATTCTATTAATACATTCAAATAATTCTGTTGAAATTAGATCTCTAGAACTTCTGGCATTTTCGTGTGCATTTATAAATGTACTTAATATAGAATACGGTTTTTCTTGATTTAAACCAACATTAAATAAAACAGATTCTTCTTCTAATGTAATGTCTGCATCAATAATTTCGTTTGCAGACATATACATTACAGATCGTAAAACAAATTGTCTAGATTGTGATAATTCGTCTGGTGCATCTAATGACGAAAAATAATTGACGCTTAAAAACCTTGCTAAGTGTTCTGAACGCTCAATATATCGTCCCATCCAAAAAAGGTTATTGGCTACTCTTGCTAACATATATTCTTTATTTTTTTAAAACCCAAGTGTCTTTTGATCCGCCACCTTGAGATGAGTTTACTACTAAATTTCCTTTTTTAAGTGCTACTCTTGTTAAACCTCCTTTTAACACAAAATCGACATCTTTACCTAATAGTGTAAACGTTCTTAAATCTACATGTCTAGATTCAAAAGATTCATTTTCATCGATATACGTTGGATGAGTAGATAAGGACATAATTGGCTGTGCTATGTATTTTCTAGGTTCAGCTAAAATGGTCTTTTTAACTTTTTCTATCTCTTCTTTTGTAAGCTTATTTCCAATAGAAATACCATAACCTCCAGATTCGTCGACTGGTTTAATTACCAATTTATCAATGTTTTCTATAACGTATTTTAGTTCGTCTTTTCTACTGCAATGATAGGTATGTACATTACTTAAAATAGGTTCTTCATCTAAATAATATTTAATAATTTCTGGCATGTAAGTATATACAGCTTTGTCATCTGCAACACCAGTTCCCGGAGCATTTACTAAAGTTACATTTCCTTTTTGATATACAGAAAACAAACCAGGAACACCTAAAAGGGAATCCTTTTTAAAGACCAGAGGATCTATAAACAAATCATCTACTCGTCTGTAAATAACATCTACTTTTTCTGGGCCGTAAATAGTTCGCATGTATACAAAACCATTTTCAACAAATAAGTCTCTACCTTCTACTAAAACAACTCCCATTTGTTTTGCAAGAAAAGAATGCTCATAATATGCCGAATTATAAACTCCAGGAGTAATAATAACACAAACAGGAGCATCTACTCCATTTGGTTTTACAGACTCTATAGTTTCTAATAATCTAGCTCCATAATCTACAACCGTATGCGTATTGTATTGATTAAAAACACCAAATAATGCATGTTTAACTGCATTTCTATTACCAACGACATAACTCACACCAGAAGGACATCTAATATTATCTTCTAATACATAATAATTCCCATCCGAATGTTTGATTAAATCGGTACCTGAAATATGGTTGTAAATTCCTCCAGGAGGATCTAAACCTATCATTTGAGGTAAAAAATTAATAGAAGATTTAATTAAATCTATAGGAACAATTCCTTGTTTTATTATTTTTTGGTCATGATATAAATCCCAAAGAAAAAGGTTTAAAGCTTTACTTCTTTGTAATACTCCTTTCTCAATAGTACACCATTCTTTATTATTAATAATTCTTGGAAATAAATCGAAAGGAAATATTTGTTCTTTCACCTCTTTTTCTCCATATACCTGAAAAGTAATCCCTAAATTAAAAAAGGAATCTTTTGCTTGTTTATTTAGACGATCGAACTCATTTACAGAGTATTTTCCAAAGATTTCAAATAAGGTTTTATAAATGCTTCTTATTTCTTCATTCTTATTAAAAAGCTCGTCATAAAATCTAGAATCTAAATCGTAAGTTGAAAATAGCGGAAGTGTTTTGGTTTTTTTCAAATCTTATATTTTAGTAAATGTGAATTACATTCTCTAAAATAGTAAGATTATATTAATATATACTAACTTTTAGCTAAACATTTATTGATCGTTTACAATTTTATTACATTTATAATATTGGAGACTATTTTTGTTGTTTTAATAAAATAGATATCTAATTTATAGTTTTTTGCATCGGTTAATGAAAAAGAACTCTACCTATTTAATAAGGGGTATTTATTTAAACGAAAAAAGCTTTATGAAAAAAATCATAAAGCTTTACATAATTGAGTTGCTATTAATCAATTATTGGTCACAAAAGATATTTTTAGGGTTAATAAACTTTGTGATTTGTTCGTTACTTATTTTTGGATTTGCTCCTTCACTTCCTGCTACTAAAGCACCAACTGCACAAGCATAATCTATTGCTTCTTGCGGATTATCTTTATCTAATAGTTTATTTATTAGTGTAGCTAAAAACGAGTCGCCAGCACCTACGGTATCCACCACTTTAATTGTATAGCCTTCATTATTATAAAATGTATCATTATAATATAAAACAGCACCTTTACTACCTTTAGTAACACAAATAGATGTTGTGTTTGTTTGTTCAGCTATGAATTTTATGTTTTCTTCTATAACATTAGAATCAAACTTTAGACTTTGGCAAATTTCATAGATTTCATCATCATTAAATTTAATAAAATCAGCTTCTTGCATCAACAATTTTAAGATTTCAGTAGTATAAAAAGGAGCTCTAAGATTAACATCAAAAATTTTATGTTTTGCTAATTTTAAAAGCTTATATAAGGTTTTTTCTGATGTAATATCTCTAGTTACTAAACTTCCATAAATAAAAGCATCTGCTTGTATTGTAGCTTCTTCAGCGGTTTTAGTATACTGAATATTATCCCATGCTCTAGGATGTTTAATTTCGTAAGTTGCAACGCCATCATTATCTAAGCTTACTTGAACTTCTCCAGTTTTAAGCGTCTCATCTATTTGCAAATTTTCTGTATTAATACCTTGACTTATACTATAAGATTCAATTAATTTTCCTTCAGAATCTTTTCCAATTCGAGTAATAATTGAGACATTATTTTCTAAAGATTGTAAACGTAGAGCAACATTTAAAGGAGCTCCTCCTATTTTTTTATTCGAAGGAAAAACATCCCATAATACCTCTCCAAAACAAACTATATTTTTCATACTAATTACTTTTTAATAAGCACTATTAATACTTTTTAAATTATCTTCAATGTTCTTATTTGTAATATCTTGATACGCTTTTACAAATACTTCAGTAAACACAGTATTCTGTTTTAAAGCTCCAAAAACCGACTCCAATTCTAAAAAGGCAATCGGATTTTGTTTTGCTTCTTTTGCTTTTTCGTTTAATTCCAATTTTTGAGCATCTTTTATGTTTAAAGTATCTCCATTTTCGTTAGTACCTAAACTATAAATTGCCCAAGCTGCTGTTACAAATGCTGCCAATTGAATTGAATTATTTTTTTCTAATTGGGTTTGAATCGTTGGTAGAATAAAAATGGGAAATTTTGCAGAAGTTTCGGAACAGATACGATCAATTTGATCTTTAATATTTATATTTCCGAAGCGCTCCAACAACGATTTTTTATAGGCTTCTAAATCAACACCTTCTAAATCTCCTAAAGTTGGTGTCACTTCTTCATTCATATAATGCTTTAAAAAGACTCTAATATTTGGATTATTAACTGCTTCGTCAATAGTGTTATACCCCATTAATGCACCTAAAATCCCTAATACGGAATGTCCTGCATTTAATAAACTTAGCTTCATTTTTTCATAAGGCACAACATCTTCAACAAACTGTGCTCCTACTTTTTCCCAAGCTGGTCTTCCTGCAATAAAATGATCTTCAATAACCCATTGTTTAAAAGGTTCGCAAACTACTGGCCAAGCATCATCAATACCAGACGTTTCTTTTAGATGTTTAATATCCTCTGCTGCAGTTACAGGTGTAATTCTGTCTACCATTGCATTTGGAAAAGAAACGTTTTCGTTAATCCAACCTACCAATTCTGGCTCTGCTTTAGACACGTAGCTTAATAGCATATTTTGCGTCATGTGACCATTACCTTGAATATTATCGCAAGATTGAATAGTAATTCCTTTTAATCCTTGTTCTTGTCTTAATTTTAAAGCTTGTGTTAGGTAACCAAATATGGTTTTTGGTATGTTTGGATTTTCTAAATCGTGAATAATTAACGGGTTTGCAAAATCGAATTTTTTAGTCGCTTCATTATAATTATAACCACCTTCTGTAATGGTTAAAGTGATAATTTTAACCTCTGGGCTAGCCATTTTTTCAATGACTTTTAATGGATTTTCTGGAGCAAACAGACATTCTGTTATCGCACCAATAACACGTTTGGTATGTGTACCATCTAATTCTTTAACAATTAAAGTATACAAGCCATCTTGTTCCTTTAAAGTGTTGTATATTTTAGTGTCAAAATCTAATAAAGCCACACCACAAATCCCCCAATCTTTTACAGCTTCATTTTGCAACAATTGGTCTGTATAGAAGGCTTCATGCGCTCTATGAAATCCGCCAATACCAACATGTACAATACCCGTTTTAATCGTTTCTCTATTGTATTTTGGTACAGCAATTCTTTCTGAAATCTCAGAAAGGTTTTTATTATTTAATTTTAAGTTTTCCATTACAGAATATATTTATTTGCTTTCGAATCTTTGTAATAACACTGCAAAAATGATGATAGCGCCTTTAACCACTTGTTGCGGATACGAAGGAACATTTAGTAAGTTTAAAATGTTTCCTATTAATCCTAAAATAAGCACCCCCATTAAAGTATTTATTGCAGTTCCTTTTCCTCCATTTAAACTTGCACCACCAATAACTACAGCTGCAATAGCATCCAGCTCCCAAGCCATTCCCATGTTTGGAGAACCTAAATTAGTTCTAGAAGCCACAATAATAGCAGCAGTTGCAGCTAAAGCACCAGAAATAGCATAGACTAAAAACTTGTATTTATTAACTTTTATTCCAGATAAACGAGACGCTTCTTCGTTACTACCAATAGCGATAATTAATCTTCCAAAAACGTTGTATCGTAGCATTACCATAGTACAGATAACTATGATAAAAAAGACTATAGCGATATTAGGAATACCCAAAGTAGCGTTGTTTGCGAAGTCTGACATGAATTTTCCACCAACGGTTGTAAATGTAACAGGAGAACCTTTAGAGTAGATAAAACTTAAACCTCTGGCAATAGTCATTAATGCTAATGTAGCTACAAATGGAGCCATTTTTTGATAAGCAACGAGATAACCAGAAACACTTCCTAATCCGAAACCAATAACTATAGTCATTAAAATAGCCAGTGGTAAAGCAAAAATATTAACCAAAATGGCAAAAGTGACCGCTAATAATGCTACCATTGAACCTACAGACAAATCAATACCACCTGTTAGAATAACTATGAGCATACCAATACTGATAATACCAATACCAGACACTTGTTTTAATAAGTTAGAAAGGTTTACGGAAGTAAAAAACACATCGGAAATTAATGCCGAAAAAATCACTAATAATATAAAAATGAATATCGTATTATACTTGACTAAAAACTTAAGTATTCCTCCAGGAGTACTAAGTTGTTGTTTTATTATTAAAGCCATAACGTGAATGTTTAGTTAGTTTAATTATATTGTTTTAATGCTTCTCCAATGGAGTAACGTAAAATGTTTTCTTCTGAAAATTGTTGTCTTTGCAATTCGCCATAAATGGTACCTTCATGCATTACGAGAATACGATCTGAAATCCCCATAATTTCTGGCATGTCTGAAGATATTACAACGACACCAACTCCTTTTTTTGCAACCTCATTAATAAGGTTGTAGATTTCAATCTTTGCACCTACATCTACGCCTCTAGTTGGTTCATCAATAAAAATGACTTTACTATCAATACTTAACCATTTCGCTAAAGCTACTTTTTGTTGATTTCCACCACTAAGATTTTTCACATTAACCTCAGAGTTAGGTGTTTTGATGTTTAATTTTTCAATTAAACCTAATACCTTTTTGTATTCGTTTTCTACATTTATAAAACCTAGTTTACTAGAAATAGATTTAAAACTAGTCACACTAATATTTCTTCTTATAGATAGTGGTAAGAAAACACCTTCCTCTTTTCTATCTTCGGAAACAAAGCCAATTTGATATCCTGCAGCATCTACTGGAGAATTGGTTTTAATCTCTTTGCCTTCTAGAATTAAGGTTCCAGATTTCTTTTTATCTGCACCAAAAATCAATTTAGCAGTTTCTGTTCTTCCACTTCCACCTAAACCAGCAATACCAAGTACTTCACCTGGTTTTACATGAAAAGAAACATCATTTACCATAGTTTCCTTAGCGGTTAAGTTTTTTACTTGAAAGATTGGCACCTCTCCAATTTTAATATCCCTTTTTGGATATAAATCTTTTAATTCACGACCAATCATTAAATGTATCACGCCATCTTTATCTGTATCTGCAATAGGCATACTACCAGTATCAACGCCATCTCTAAGCACTGTAACGGTATCAGCTATTTTGAAAACTTCATCTAAATGATGTGATATATAAATTATAGAAATACCTTGTTCTTTTAATTTGAAAAGAATTTGAAACAGTTTTTTAACATCTTTTGGATCGAAAACTGTTGTAGGCTCATCAAGTACAAGAATTTTGGTGTCTTCTGAAATAGCTTTAGCAATTTCAACCACTTGTTTTTGCACAATACTTAAGTTTTTCACTTTAGCGGAAGCATCAATTTTAAAGTCTAAAGAATCTAATAATTCTTGAGCATCTTTAATTAAACCTTTCCAATTCATCCAAGATTTACTTGCACCTAATTTGTGTAAATAAATGTTTTCTGCAACGGATAAATCGTTCACTAAAGACAATTCTTGATAGACCACATTAATACCTAAAACCTGACCTTCATGTGTATTTTTAGGGTTAATCACTTCACCATCTAAAACTACAGTACCTGTATCTTTTTGGTGTACACCACTTAAAATTTTAATTAAAGTAGATTTACCTGCACCATTTTCACCTAATAAAGCATGAATTTCTCCAGACTTTACTTTTAAGTTCACATCTTTAAGTACAGAAACAACACCAAAACTTTTGGAAATTCCTGACATTTCTAGACGATATTCACTTGCTGAGTTTTTCATATCTATTAGATTAAATTAAAATATCGCGTTTGGATTGTAGTACTTAGCAGCATTCTCTTTAGTAATTAATAAAGGTGCTGTGTATGATTTTTTATCAAAATCGGTTCTACCATTCATATATTCTACAGCATATTGTACTGCATTTTTACCAATTTGCACAGGACTATTCATTGCAGTACAACCATAAAAATCGGTTTCCATGATGTATTTAATCGCTTCTTTTTGTCCATCTGCACCAGCAACAATTAAAATATCATCGGTTTTACCAGCTTGTGCAATTGCTTTAATAGCACCTAACACACAAACATCCGATTCTGTAATGACTACATTAACATCTGGATGCGCTACTAAAATATCTTCCATAGCTTTAAGTCCTCCTGCATAAGACCATTCGGTATAGGCTTGTGTTTTTACATTCAAGTTAATCTTACCAAGCGTACGCAATTGTTCTTCGGTAATCCCTTGTAATAAACCTTGTTTACGTGTACGACCAACTGGGTTTCCTGCATTTCCACTTAATAAAGCGATGTTCATAGGTTTGTTTCCAAATTTTTTAGCTAACCATTCTCCAGCTAACTCACCATTAGCTAAATTGTTAGATTGTATAGTCGTTACAAATTCTGCTTCAGGACTTATAGAACTATCAATTATAAAAACAGGGATACCAGCAGCTTCTGCTAATTTAGTAACACCAACTAAAGCATCGGGATCTTTAGGGTTAAGAAGTAATGCATCTACACCTTTAGTAATTAAATCTTCTACAGCAGCAATTTGCTTATTAATATCATCTTGGCCATCCGCAGATAAAAATTGCATGCCATTTTTTTCTGTAGTAGACTTTATACTTTGCCATAAAGCTTGATAATAAGGTGCATTTAATGAAGGAGAACAATAGCCTATTTTTTTACTACTAAGATCTATTTTACTTTCAAAAACATCTCCTATTTCTTCAGTATCATCATTCGTGGACTCAGAATTATTTAACTGTTCTGCACAACTATTAAGATTAAAAATCCATACAATTAGTAATACTGGAAGTATTCTATTCTTTATACAGAGTGTTATCGTTTTTGTTTTCATAATCTTTAATTTATTTATTCTACAAAAAGGTTTGTTATATAGCTATACAATTAAAACAAAGTAACATCTAATTGCACTACCGTTTTTTCTTGTTCAGGATTCCACATAAGTGTAACATCTACAGGTATATTGTGTTTAAAAACTGCAAATTGTTTATTAAAAGTGGCGCCAACATTAATAATATTTCCTGCTCCTTCTGTATAAAATGTTTTATCTGTTATAAAAGACCAAGCACCTCCTGCAAATAGTGACAAACTTGAGTTTTTGTTCTGCCAAACTTTACTACTCACTTCAAAATAATGTGTCCAAGAATTTTCTAAATCCCCATTATCTTGCACTTCATAATCACCAGAACCACCTCCAATAATGGTTGCAAAATACAATAAGGTATTAGGTGTTATATTGTAACCAAAATTAAGATCAACAAAGTTATACCCCTGTGTTTTATCATAGCTCCAATATTCTAATTTATCTCCTCTTTCCTCAACTCCTGTATAGTTATTATGTGAAACAGCTTCAATAAAGAATTTATCTGAAAATCGATATTTAGTATAAATAGACACTTCTTTATAGTATGCACTTTCATTTACTCCCGTATTAATATTTTTTACATCTACTGTAGAAAAACTTGCTCCTCCCCAAAAACCAAAAGTGAATTTTTTATTTTTTGAATTGAATTCTATGTTTGTAGCAATCATCGCCCCAGGATGCACAACAAAACCATGCCAAGTATGCATGTTTTTTAAATGCGCACCAATACTAAATGGAACATATTTGTTTTCTTCCTCCACTTCCATTTTGTCTTCCTGAGAAAATGTTACATAGGATGAAAGAAATAGCAAAGCACATAAAGTTATAAAAATAGTTTTTCTTTTTTTTCCTTTATTAAAACTTAAAATACTGAAGGTGAATAGTTTTTCCATTTTACAATAGGTTAAATAATGAATAAATTATAAAACGTCATTTTTACGTTTATTTTTCAAATGTATTACAAAAAAACTTTAAAAACCTAATTATTCTAAAAAAATATATGTTAAATTATCATTTATATATGTAAAATTGATAAAAAATTAAGGTTTTATCAATAAAAAGCACTATTATTGCTAATGTACAATTGACGTTTAATACCAATATTAATTGTTTTATAAAATTCTATTAGGAATTAATATTGAAAATTGAAAGACTTATGAAGCCCGAAAAAATATTAAATATATCTGTAGATTGCGTTGTTTTTGGATATGATGTAAATACTAAATCATTAAATATTTTATTAATAAAGCGATATTTAGAATCTAAAAATGAAGTTTTAGTAGATGACTATGTATTAACTGGTTATCATGTTTATACACATGAAACCTTAGATGATACCGCAACAAGAGTTCTAAAAGAATTAACAGGATTAACCAATCAATACAAAAAGCAATTTAAAGCCTTTGGAAATCCGAATCGTTTAACTAATGCAAAAGATGTATTATGGATAAAAAATGAAGAATTTAATTCTAGAACCATTACGGTTGCTTACTACTTTTTGTTAAAAACAGAAGATGTTGATTTAACAAACAATAAGAATAATGCGACGTGGTTTCCTGTAAATGATTTACCAGAATTGGGGTTTGATCATGAGAAAATCATAAAAGAAGCATATGCAGATTTAAAAGTAAAGTGTTTATCTGAACCTATTATATTTAAGTTACTTCCGGATAAATTTACCATCAATGATGTACAAGATTTATATGAATCTATTCTAGGAATAGAAATAGACAATAGAAATTTTAGAAGAAAACTAATCAATAAAAAATATATTATCGCATTAGATGAAAAGCAAGTTGGTGTTTCAAAAAGACCAGCACAATTATATATGTTTAGTAAAGATATATATGATAAAATGTTTCAAAAAAACTATTTGATAAGTATCTAGATTAAACCAAAGTTACACGAACTTTCTTTTTCTTTAAACGTACATTATTAACTGTATCTATTATGGAAAGTATTTTCGTTTTAGGTACAGCAACAAATGCGCAATCTTGTTTCAGTTCAATAATACCAATTTCAGATTTCTCTAGATTACATTGTTTAAAAAGTAACCCTGCAATATCGCCTTTCGATATTTTATCTTTTCTTCCTCCTGAAATGAATAAAGTAGCCCATTGGGTTTCTATTGTGGAAATTTTACCATTTGGTTTGTAAACACTTTTCGTTTCAATAAACGCTGGTAAAGTTTCATTTTCCCACTGTAAAACATAAGCTGTACCTTCGGCATTCATACGGGCTGTTCTTCCATTTCTATGTGTAAACTCTTCCGCTTTTATAGGCAATTGGTAATGAATAATATAATTTAACTCCGGAATATCTAATCCTCGAGCTGCTAAATCTGTTGCAATTATTATTTGATGTGTACCGTTTCTAAATTTTATTAAAGCTCGTTCTCTATCAATTTGTTCCATTCCTCCTTGAAAACAACCATGAGCAATATTGTTTTCGTTTAAAAAATCACTCACATATTGAATAGTATCTTTAAAATTACAGAAAACGATTCCTGGTTTATTACCAATATCCTGTAATAAATCTACTAAAGTTTGAAGCTTATTTTTAGCTGGAGAAATTACTTTTTTAATTTCTAAATTAGAGGTAACAGTATCTAAATAATCAATAATTAATTCATTTTTCAATCCTACAAAACGAGGAATTTCCATGTCTTGTGTTGCAGATGTTAAAATGCGTTTTTTAATAAAAGGTAGACTACTTATAATTTCTTTCATTTCTTTTTCGAAACCTACTTCTAGCGATTTATCAAATTCATCTAAAACAAAAGTGTTAATATCTTCAACACTAAAAGTTTCTCGACGTAAATGATCTGCAACTCTTCCAGGAGTACCAATTAAAATTGCTGGTGTATGTGCTAAATCCAATTTATCTTTACTAAAAGGTCTTCCTCCATAAACTGCATTAGCTTTAAAACCGGAGCCCATAGTGCGAATTACTTGTTCTATTTGAATCGCCAATTCGCGAGAAGGCACTAAAATTAATAACTGTACATTTTTATTATTGGTATTTAATGCCGCAATAGTTGGTAATAAGAAAGCAACTGTTTTTCCTGTTCCTGTAGGAGATAATAAAACAGTATTTGCTGTACTTGTAATGGATAATAATGCTTCTTCCTGCATAGGATTTAGCGCTTTTATTTTTAGTTTATCTAAAATATCTTGCTGTGCTTTTAAATAATGTGCCATTGCTTATTTTTTCTTTTTCTTCTTTACTACTTCTTGTTTTTCAACAATGGTATTATTATCTGCGATATAATTAGATAGTATTTTATCTACCAATTCTTCTTTAGTTAAATGATGAAAGATGGTTTTTACTTTTGCTTTAAAATCTTCAGGAATATCTCGATTTATTTTCGTTTTAAAAATTTTTCTTGCCCAAAGTAATCCATTATTTTCCTCAATGCTTTTGGTATCTGCTTTTTGATATTCTTTAAAAACGATGCCTAATTCGTCTTCAAACTCAGGAATGTCTTGTACTTCATCTTGCTGTATAACGCTCAAAGACAAGCCCTTCGCTCCTGCTCTTGCTGTACGACCACTTCGGTGTACATATGCATCGTAGGTATCTGGTAAATGATAATTAACAACAAATGCTAAATCTTTTACATCAATACCACGAGCAGCCAAATCGGTAGCCACTAAAATATGAATGTGACCTTCTCGAAATTGCCCCATAATACGATCACGAATGCCTTGAGAAAGGCTTCCGTGAATAGCTCCAGAAGAGAATTTATTTATTGCTAATTTTTTTGCTAATTTATTTACTGCTGCTTTAGTTTTACAAAAAATGATTCCGCGTTTACCTTCATTGGAATTCAAAAAATGCATTAAAACATTTAATTTTTCTATAGGTTCAACAATTACATATTGATGGTCTATACCTTGATGACCAATAGTTTGCATATCTGCTTCAATAGTAATTACATTTTTAGATAAGCTATTTTGCACCAATTGCTTGATGGTTCCAGGCATAGTTGCTGTAAACAAAAGTGTTCTTCTGTCTTTTGGCAATGCTTTAATTATAGTATCCACACCTTCTTTGTGTGCGCTAACCATTTCGTCTGCTTCATCTAAAACAAAATAGGAAACAGCTTTAATGTCTATTGCATTTCTTTCCATTAAATCTGCAAGACGTCCTGGTGTAGCAACTACAATATGTGTAGTATCTTTAAGTCTTTCTATTTGTGGTTTTATAGGAATTCCCCCAAAAACACCTGCTATAGAAATCTGTAATTCTTCAGAATTAAAAGTCGATAGGCTTTTATGAATTTGTTGTCCTAGCTCTCGTGTTGGAGCTAAGATTACAACTTGAATATTCTCTTTATTTGTGTCTATTAATTGTAATAAAGGCAAACCGAAGGCTGCGGTTTTACCCGTTCCTGTTTTTGCTATTGCGACAACATCTTCTGTATTATTAAGAATTACTGGAATTGCTTTTACTTGAATATCTGTTGGAACAGTAATATTTAAGTCTGCTAAATTACTCTCTAATACATTGTTAATACCTAAACTAGAAAATGTTTTTGACATAATTTTTATTTTGTGCAAAGATAGTAGAGTTTTATTGGTTTTAACACTTTATAACTGAAGTATTAAAACATAAAAAAAACAGACGTTTCCATCTGTTTCTAAATGCTAAGATATATCTGTTTAAAATTTAATCTTTAAGGCTTCGAACACATGACTCATCGTCCAAGCTGGACCAATCATTAAAAACTGAAGATCTTTTAAAAAGGAAGGTTTTTTTCCTTCGTGATTATGACCTATAAATTGCCCAATCCAAGCTACTACAAAAAGGATAAGCATCATGATCCAAAGTGGTGCTATATTAAGTTGTGCAATTTGATGAATCCCAAAAAGTACTAAAGCAGAAAATAGCAGCATTCCAATAAAAAGAACTACAGATAAACGTAAATAATAGAATAGTCCAAATAGAATGATTAAAGTTCCAAAATGCGCATACGATGTTAAAGTCGTTGGTAAACTATTCGTGATTATTTCTGGCATCGGAATACTAGCTAATAACCCAATTAAACTAAAGAAAATTAATGGCACACAAACATAGTGTATGGCAATGTTCATTTTTGTTTGGTGGCTTTCTGCATATTCGGTTAAAAGGGAATCTATTTTTCTCATATATTATTTATTAGATATTTTTACAAATTTTCGTAATTGTTGATATTCTTCTAACCCTTTTGGGGTTAAATAAGGTAAAAATAAGGTCCAAAGCATTTCTATTGCAGAACACTTATTTACAGTATAATCTGTAGTTTGAATTGCTAATTTTTGCGATTGCCAAAAAGTACTAGTCATCCAAACGGTATAAATGGTTTTGTTGTAATCTATATATTGATTTTCTGCTTGCATTCTACCCGTTTCTATATAATAATCTATTAATTTTCTAGCTTCTTTAAAGCGAATTAAATTAGATGCTTCATACTGTTTCGCTATTTTGGGGTAGGTTTTAATAATATGTACTATATCATTAAAAAAGAAAGCATAGCGATATTGCAAATTGTCAAACTTTAACAGCATCTCTTGAAAATGAAATAAAGTGATATAGGTATTTTGTGGCAATATATAATCTAATGTTTCTGCATACATTTCTTTATAAATAACCTCTAATAGATCTGCTTTTATTTTATAATGGTAGCTTAAATTTCCTGCACTTATGCTTAGAGCATCTGCAATTTGTTTCATAGAAACATTGGAAATACCGTAGCTATTATATAGAGAAATAGCTTTTTTTTTAATTTTAGTTTTCAAATCCATTTTAGTAATAAAAAACTAATATATTAAAAATATTAGTAAGTGCTTACTAATTTATTTAAAACTATATTTCCATAGGGAAATATAATAGTCGTATTTTTTGTAGCATATTCCATTTTAATAATACCAGAGATAGTAAAAACTAGTTATAATCATACCTAAATTACATTATATAGCTGCTGGAGATTTGAAAAAATAAATCTTAAAAACATTCTAAAAGCGTATACTTCTACACTAGAATCAGTGCGTTTAGACATGAAAATGCTTCCGAAAAAAGTATTAAAGGTCACAAAAGAAGCTACTAATAAAATCACGACACATTATCAAACCAGATTCATCATTAATGATTATTATAAAGTAGCTAAAGAAATTAAATAGTGTTTATTTAGAAAAAACAGATACTGCTCCTACTATTTATTTACAGAACAAGGTGTGCTTTTTCGTTGTGTTTTTGGATCACAAGACAATGCAAAAAAACAGATTGTATTATACCTTGTAAAATTTAGTAGAAAAAGACAACTAACTCTACAACAAACACTTATTTAGTAACGAATTCGAATTTTATTGCAAACACCTTTAAAATTTTGGTATTGCTAAAAATAATTTATTAATTAAATTTAGATGGAATTAGCAAAATTAATGTATGCTTTTATCATTTCGACTGTAGATTTGTGTGGTCTACCAGCAACAATTTCAAAATCGGAAGTAACAGCATTTGCTCCTTCTTTAATGCCTTCGTAAATTCCTGCTATAACTGTTCCCATAAAATCACCTAAAGCAGCTGTTCTTTCTTTCTTATATGCTTCAACAGAAACATTATTAAAAATTAAATGTGTACCAAACACAATGTTTAAATAGTCTGCAAGTTCTCCTTGCGTGATAGCATTTCCTACAAGATTGTAAATTTTGCCATTATGTTTCTCTTCAATAAGCATTTTAGCATAAGCATAACCAAGTTCTTCACGACTAGTATAGGTGCATTTTCCTTCAGCTGCACAATTTCTAATTTCACCTTCTTTTATATAGGTGTCTAGATATTCTAAATCTGGCTCAATGTAAATCCCATTTCTTCCAATACTCCATTCTAGACCAGAATTTTGTATGTCTTTTTCTGTTTGTCTGTTGGTTTGAACTATTGGACTAAAGGCGTTTCCTTTCTCTGCACCTACAATACTTGTATAAACTATTTTTTTTACGCCATTTAATTTAGCAGCTTCAATAACATTTCTATGCTGAACAATTCGTTTATCTGGTGCATCCATTCCAGAAACCAGTAAAACAGCATCTATTCCTTTTAATGCAGTATCAAAATCTTCACGACTATTATAATCTCATTTTCTAATTGCAACACCTAAATGCTCTGCTTTTTGAGGGGTTCTAGCAATTGCTATTATATTATTTTTACCAATTAATGGAATAAGATGCTTTACAATAGAAGCTCCTAATTTTCCACTTGCTGATGTTACTGCTATTTTCATAATACTTTTTGTATACATTTTGCCTTATACTATTTTACAAAGGTTATTTATATTCCCTTGATATGGAAGATACATTTGAGACTAAAAATGGTAAATGTCTGCTTTATTTTAAAATACATTGAATGGCTTGCTCTATCTGAACCGTTGCCATATCTAAAAGGTTCTTAGATGTTTTTGGTTTTAAAATAGATAATTCTGTACAAGCCAATACTACTGGGTGTTTTGCGGAATAAATATCGATAAGTGTATGGAATTTTTCAATATCTTCCATGGTTTCTGTTTCGTTATACACTTGTTTTCTAAACACATCAAGAAACTGCATATCTTCTTCTGAAGGTACTATCCATTCAATAGCATTTTCAGAAAATTTATTTTTTATGTAGGAAGCATGCATGCTGAATAAAGAACCAAACAAAACCACTTTTTTCCAATGGTTGGCTTTTATTTTTTTTATACTTAAAGAAATAGGATGATGCACCTTTTTATTGATATTTAATCTATCTATTGTTTCATGAAGCGTAATATTTGGAATTAAAACATGTTCTACTTGCAGTTTTTCTATTTCATCTGTATACTGTTTTACAACCATATCTAATTCTTTTGAAGTGTTTGGTAATAAAACATTAATAGTATTAAAATTAATGTTTAATAGTATAAAAGGACAGGTAGAATAATTTCCTTTTACAATATTATATAAACGATTTAATTCGCTTAGATAAAACAATGTGGAGCGACTACCAAGTCCTAAAACGGCTAGATTTGTTATTTCCATTTGCTAGTTTCTTGTCAATATATAATCTGCAAAATATGCTTTACTATCTAGTATTTTAGTTTGAAGAGTAAAGTCTGTATTTGCTATTATTTTTTCGATTAAAGCATCGTTATATTTTCTAGAAATTTCGGTGTGAATTTTTTCATCTGCTTCAAAAGTATAAGAAGTTTCTAATGCATTTATAGTTACTGTTTGTTGTTCTGTACTTACTATGTAACTTTTAGCAATACCTTCCTCTTTATTATATTCTGGCTGATGTTTAAAGTTTTTTAGATTAAAATCGGCACCTAATTCTTCATTTATTCTATGCAATAAATTAAGATTAAATTTAGCGGTAATTCCTTGCTTATCATTATAAGCAGGTAATACAATTTCTTTCGCCTTAATTAAATCTACACCTAATAACAGTTTGTCTCCAGGTTTTAAATTAGCACCTAAATTATAGATGAATTCAGCAGCTTTTTCATCATCCATATTTCCAATATTAGAACCTAAAAATAAAATAACTTTGGGTTTACTACTCTTTTTTAACGAAGCTAATATTTTAAAATAATCACCTTGTTGTGTTTTAACAGATACATTTGGTAATGTATTGGAAAGGTCTTTTTTTAATAATTGCAATGCATTTGATGAAATATCTATAGGTAAATAATCAAAGGTATAGTTTTGCTTATCTAAAGAACGCAACAATTTTTTAGTTTTTAAACCGTCACCAGCTCCTAACTCAATTAATTCAAAAGGTGTATTGGAATTTAATTGTAGAGCGTTTATTAAATCTTGTGTTTTATTTTGAAAAATATCTAATTCACTTCGAGTTAGATAGTATTCTGGAAGATTCATGATCTCTACAAAAAGTGCATCACCAATTTTATTATAGAAATATTTTGAAGATAAGGTTTTAGGATTGGAACTTAACCCCTGTTTTACATCCTTTTTAAATGTTTCTAGCATCTCTATATTTTGGCTATTATGATTTTTAGTTTTTGTTAGGTCTATCATCTATTTAGCTAGTCTAATTCCAGTAAATTGCCACCTTTCTGTTGGGTTAAAAAAATTACGATATGTTGGTCTGCTATGGTTTTTAGAAGTAGCTACAGAAGCACCACGAAGTACCATTTTATTACTCATAAATTTACCATTATACTCACCTACTGCTCCATTTGCGGTTTCAAAATTTGGATATGGCAAATAAGCACTGTTTGTCCATTCCCAACGTTTTCCCCAATGGAGTTCTTTGGATGCAATTTCCCATTCAAATTCGGTTGGTAAACGCATCCCTTTCCATGCAGCAAAGGCATTAGCTTCAAAAAAATTAATATGACTTAAAATAGCATCTTTAGCTACTTTTTGTAATCCTGCAAGGGTATAACTATGCCACTCACCATCTATTTTATGCCAATACATTGGTGCTTTTATTTCATTTTTATTTACCCAAGACCAACCTTCATCTAACCAAAGATTAAAATCGGAATATCCACCAGATTGCATAAATTCAAGATATTCACCATTAGTGACCAAGTGATTGTTGATTTCAAAATCGTCGACATATACTTTGTGTACACCTAATTCATTATCATAACAAAAACCATCTTCTTGATGACCAATTTGGTATACACCAGATTGAATTTTAACGCTATTTGCAGTTGTATTTTCGTCTTTAATTAAATTGAAATCTTTGTGATACTCCGGAAAAATAGGATTATGACCAAGCATGTATTTCACATCTGTAATTAACAATTCTTGGTGTTGCTGCTCGTGATTTAAACCAAGAATGACTAAATCGATTATGTTTTCGTCTGAAGTATTTTTCAGAAAATCTTGCATTTTAGCATCTACATATGTTCTGTATGCAAAAACTTTGTCTGTGCTTGGACGCGACATGTTGCCTCTGTTGTTTTGTAAAATTCTATCGCCAAGATTGTTGTAATAACTATTAAAGAGAAAATTAAAATCGGCATTAAATTCTTTATAATCTTTTACATAATTTTTAAGAATAAAAGTTTCAAAAAACCAAGTCGTATGTGCTAAATGCCATTTTGCAGGACTTGCAAATTGTACCACTTGAATAGAAAAATCTTCTATGTGCAAATGGCTGCAAAAATCTATAGTCGCTGTTCTTACGTCGTTATACTTTTTTATAATGTCTATTTTCAAACTGAATTTTTATCTATTAAATGGATTTATGGCTTCTTTAAAAAACAAAACTGCTTCTTTTTTTGAAACTTGTGTCGCTGGTAAAATGGCACCTTTAAAGTCTTTGTTAATCCATGTACCATTTTTTAAAGCATTAAAATTTGAAGGTTCTATTGCTTTTCCATCTTTATAACCACTAATATAAAGATAATGCACATCGCTTAAATTATCAGGAATTGCCAATCCAAGACCAAAGCTCATAGCACTGTCATCTAATTGTGTGTAGATACCAGTATCAAAATGATGTGGCCAAACCCTAATACTTGCAGTTTTATTAAAATCTGTATTGATTTGCTCTAAGCTTAATTGCGCTAATGTTCTTAATTGAATTAACTCTTTTAATTCTTCAATACTTTCTAATTGAAACGTATAAGAATTATCAATGCTATATGGTAAATCATAGTGTAAGTTATAGGTGTATGCTTTATCTAAATGATATTTAGAAGTGTCTGTTAACCAACTCAATACATCTTGATGCATTGCGCCATCTAAATCGAATGAAACTGTTTTGGCTTTTGATTTCCATTGTAATGAAAAGTCGTTATAATTTAAACATAACTGGTCTCCATTTTTTGAAAGTAAATGTGATTCTAAGGAAGCTTTGCTAACGTTAAAACCCATATTGGTGTGACTATCATCATCTTTTTTATCAAGAAAACTAATTCCAGCAGCAGATAAATATTGTGCTGCTATATGCATTTGTTCTTTCATAGTTTCTTAGTTTATTCCAGCGTAGTTTATTCCTGTTAGTTTATGAATATCAACATCAAAAGTAGACAAATCATCATGATTAAATTTATTGACATCATCATAACCACAAGCTCTTGCGACTACTTTAATTAAATCATTTGTAGCATCAAAAAAGTTATGTAATTGTTTTGCAGATGAGTCAATAATTATACGACTACGTAACGATTCTTTTTGAGTTGCAATACCCACAGGACAATTATTACTTCCACAAGCACGCATACCTAAACAACCGATAGCTTGTAAAGCTGAATTTGAAACTGCAATGGCATCTGCACCAAGCATTAATGCTTTTGCAAAATCTTCAGCAACTCTAAGTCCACCAGTAATTACTAAAGTAACATGGTTGGCTCCAACTTTATCTAAATATTTACGAGCTCTAGCTAATGCTGGAATCGTTGGAACATTAATATGGTCTCTTAAAATGGTTGGCGCAGAACCTGTTCCGCCTCCACGACCATCGAGTATGATGTAATCCACACCAACATCGAGTGCAAATTGTATGTCTTTTTCAATATGACTTGCCGCTATTTTAAATCCGATAGGAATTCCGCCAGTTCTCTCACGAACTTGTTTAGCAAAATCTTTGAAATCATCTACACCATGAAAATCAGGAAAAGTTGCTGGTGAGATAGCCGTTTCTCCTTCTTTTAATCCTCTTACTTCGGCAATTTCTTTACTTACTTTACTGCCTGGTAAATGTCCACCAGTACCTGTTTTTGCACCTTGACCACCTTTAAAGTGAAACGCTTGAACATTATCTAATTTATCCCAAGAAAATCCAAATTGAGCAGATGCTAATTCATAAAAATATCTCGAGTTATTAGCTTGTTCATCAGGAAGCATTCCGCCTTCACCAGAACAAATACCTGTTCCTGCAAGTTCTGCACCTTTAGATAATGAGATTTTAGCTTCTCTAGATAAAGCACCAAAACTCATGTCACTTACAAATAAAGGAATATCTAATTCTAATGGTTTTTTAGCATTTGGACCAATAACCACTTTAGTCGCCACAGATTCTTCATCCAATAAAGGACGTGTTGCTAATTGCGCTGGTAAAAACTGTATGTTATCCCATTTAGGTAATGTATTTCTATCAACACCCATGGAGGCAGAAAAGCCATGATGACCAAGGTTTTTAAGTCCGTTTTGAGCTAATTCTTTAATATAACCTGTGTAAGGTTCTGTATCTTCAGGATGTGTATCTGCATAAGCACCTAAGTAGGCATCACGATTAAAAGGTTGAGGATTATTAACTAAATAAGCATCGATTTCAAAGGCATCAACAAATAAATCATCACCTTCAATTTTTGTTGAAAATTTATGAAGTACCTCTTTATTATTATATTCTGAAACTCCTGAATCTACACGATAATCCCATCCGTGAACACCACAAATTAGGTTGTGTCCATCTACATGACCATCAGACATTAAAGCGCCTCGATGCAAACACCTTCCGTAAAGCACAGAAATATCGTCATCGAACTTTACAATGACTAAATCTAAACCATTGACCAAAGCGTGTTCTGGTACTTTATTTTTTAATTGACTTACTTTTAATACTTTGGTTGGTTGTTTCATTTTTTAGCTTTTTTGGTTTTTTGGTTTTTTATTATGTTTAGGTCGAACCAATTTTAAAAAAATTACAGAAACACAACATATAAAAGTTAAGACTGTACATCCTAATTAAGAATTCGCAATTTTTTTGTTTTTTCTAAAAATAACGAATTTATTTTTTACAACCGGAATTCTTATAATGAAACCTAAACCAATAATTACAGCATAGATTATCCAAGTTTTATCTAAAATAGCAACATGAATTAAGCTTAACAAAACGGCAACATATGCAAAGCTTTGAAGCTTTTTCCATCTCGCTTTTAGCTTTTTCATGGCTTTTCTATTTGAGGTAAGTAGCAACGGAATAAGAATTAAAACTGCTATAAACCCAGCAACATAATTAGTTTGTGTAAAGGTTTCTAAAAAACCTTCAGCAGCAATAAAAAAGATAAAATGTAATATACTCCAAACTGCGGTTGCAATTCCCATAGCTTGCCTAACAAAAAGGTTAGAAACACCGAAAATGATAAAGAAAGGTGTGCAAGTTAACACAGCAGTCATCCAACGAATTGCAAACTCACCTGTTACGTGATATAACATTTCTATAGTCGTTCTACCTTCACCAACAGCATTTTCAGCAAAAGACATAGATACCCCATTTGAAAAATCGATGTTTATCATTTTAAAAACCACCAATAATGGTAAACTAGCTAAAATAGTAACAATTATCCAACCGTAATTTTTTTTAATAATTTTCATATAACTAATTAATACATCGTATTATTATTAGCAGAAGTTTTTGGAATTTGTTGTATGCTATCCCAATGTTCTACAATTTTTCCGTTGGTATCAAACCTAAAAAAATCCATAGTTATATATTGATCGTTATCTGGCCAGATTTGATGTGTATGTAATGCAACTAAATCACCTTCAGCAACAGCTCTCACAAAATCCATAGTTTTAACAGGATATTCTTTTTGCATGCGATCAAAATAATCTATAAACGCTTGCGGACCATCGGCAACCATTGGGTTATGCTGAATGTATTCATCTCCAACATATAATGCTACTGCTTTTGTTGGATTACCTTCGTAAGCCATTTTGTAAAAAGCAATGGCGTTTTTTTTATTTTGCTGAATATCCATAATTATATTTTAGTTTTTAATATTTCTAACTCCTTTTCTAAAGCCTCTGCTTTATCCTTAAATTTTTGCATTGCTTTTTTAAGCTGACCTATTTTTTTGAAGGCTTCATCATCTTGTACAGCTTCAAAAGACTCAATAGTTCCTTTTACTTTATATTTTGCTTTAGCGCCACATTTTGGGCATGTTTTTATATCTGACATTAGTTTTTTTAATTTATTAAGAACTTTACTATATGCTATAAATAGAAAAGGCTACTATAGGGAAAGTAACCTTTTACTACTTGCTATTAATCAATGATTACTATTTAATTTACTAGATAGCGGGACATTTTCATAGTGCTTCCTTCAATCATGTTTGCAAAATCTGCTACAGATTCATCTTTCATAAATTTAGCCATTGAAGCTTCTGCATCTTCCATTGTTTTCCATTTGGCTACTACCAAAAAAGTTTTAGTGTCTTCGTTATAAGCACTTTCTCGACTTATATAACCTGGTTGTTTACTTGTGTAATTAGCATCTACTTTTGCGTCTTCAATCCAGTAATTCTCATTACTTACTGCTTCTTTAATTTTATATGTTGTTACTTCAATAACGTAAGTATTTATGGTTTTTTCTTTTTTTATGAAGCTTAATAAGGTGATACTCGTTAATAGAATTAATAAATATTTCATGATTTTATTGTTTATTAAATATTACTTGTTTACAAGTGTTTAGGTAAACAAATTTAAAATTTAAGAAAGTTTCTTTAGAGATAAATATGAGTGTAAAAATGGTTAATATCGAACCTATACTTACAAATAGTTCTTTTTGAAGTTGTTTGGGGTAAAACCCGTATGTTTCTTAAAATATTTTACAAAGTTTGTGGGTTCTTGAAAACCTAAATCATACGCAAGTTCTGAACTTTTAATATCCGAATTTATAAGCAATCTTTTGCCTTCAAGTATGATAAATCGATCTATATATTGTTTTGCAGTAATGGACACAGTGGCCTTACAAATGGTATTTAAATGTTTGTAAGTAATATGAAGTTTTTCAGCATAAAAATCTGCATTTCTGCTGGCTTTAAAATGAAGTTCTAGAAGTGCTTTAAAATCTAAAAATATATTTATTTGCTTAGATTGCTTTATATGAAAAGGCTGGAATTGCTTTAGGCCTTCTAACTTAGAAAAAATGATAGCGTATAATGATTTATAGGTGTTTTGCTGATTTAAATCTTCTGTTTGATTGTTATACTCCTCATAAAACAAATCAAAATAACGTGTCATATTAGAATCTTGTGGCACTTGAATACTTGGTGAAAATAAGTGCGTATTAAACAACCTTAAATATTCATTTTTTGGTAAATTATTTATCTGATTTTTTAAATAGGCTTCCGTAAATAATAAAATGTAGCCTTTTAATTTTTTGGTAAATTGAAAAGCATTTATTTGCCCTTTAGATAGATGGATAATGGTATTTTTCTTTACAGGATGCCATACAAAATCTACCAATTGCTTGCTTTCTCCCTGCGTGTAAAAAACAATCATGTGAAAAGCAACCTGATGTGCTTTTTCTGGATTATGGTCTATAATTTCGGTTTTACGAGAAGCAAGACTTTCAATGGTTAAAATTTCAATACCACTATTTTTTGGTTTTTTAGAATCGAAAACAATGTGCGGTACCTTTTTTTGCATTACATTTTTGTTTTAGAATTTTCTAAAGCTTTTCTAATATGCTCACTATCCCAATGATTATCGAAGTCTACAATACCACGTTTAAAATCTTCATTTAAGAATTTTTCTTGTTGTTCTAATTCTTTTCGAGCTTTAAAAATATAATTTTCCTTTCGTTCTGGTTCCGCAGCTAATCTTCTTAAACTATCCTCATCGTATTTAATAAAATTCTGAACTTGTCTATTTAGTGTATATTTTCTGAAACCCATTTTACTCAACACATCTTTGGCTAAAGTTAAAGAAGTTTCTAAAGATTCTCTATAAATATTTTCATGTCCAAGATTCAATAATTCATAAGCATCATATCTGTTTTTTGTACGAATCATAAGTTCTACATTAGGATATTTTTCTTTCACTATTTTACTAATAGCTTTGGAAACGCTAATTTTATTGGTAGCACAAATTATAATTTTAGCTTCGGAAATCCCAGCCGACTCGAGTAAATCTAGCCTTGTTGCATCTCCATAATAAACTTCAAATCCCATTTTTCTTAAAAAATCTACACGATTAGAGTCGTGATCTAAAATAGTAGCTTCTACACCATGCGAACGTAAAAACCTGCCTATAGTACTTCCAAAATGACCAAAACCAACTAATATTATTTTTTGTGATTTTGCAATATGATCCATTGGTCTTTTAATAGATTCTTTAGTTCCTGTTTTTGGCAGAATAAAACGCTCGTTAATAATACCGATTATTGGTGTTAAAGACATACTAAGTGCTGTAATTACGAGCATCATATCCATTTGTTCTTGAGACAAGATATGAAGCCCAAAAGCAAAAGATAACAGTACAAATGCAAATTCTCCAATTTGTGCTAAACTAAAAGTGAGCAGTAGTTTTTGGTCTAATTTTATTTTAAAGACATGTCCAGTAATGAATAAAACAAGCGCTTTTAAAACAACAATAGCTATTAATATCCCTCCAATAGTTAACGGGCTTTTTGCTATAACAATAAAATTAATAGACGCACCAACTGCCATGAAAAACAATCCTAAAAGTAAATTTTTAAAAGGTTCCAGTGTACTTTCTAGCTCGTGTTTAAATTCACTATTTGAGAGTACTACTCCACCTAGAAAGGCTCCCAAAGCAGGACTAATACCAACATATTCCATTAAAAAAGAAATTCCGAAAACAATTAATAATGCTGCAGCAATAAGTAATTCTCTAACCCCTGTTTTTGCTACTTTTCGTAACATAGGAACAATTAAATAACGGCCTGCAACAATAATTAAAACTACTGATAATATTATCGCCAACGTTTGAAATCCCATTGGTAAGCTTTCTAATAAATTGGTTTGTTCCGAATGGCTTTCCGCGGAAGCGTTATCCTCTGAATTAGATAATAATGGAATAAAACCTAACATAAAAATGACAATAATATCCTGGAACAATAAGATAGAAAATGACGAAGTACCAAAAGTAGTATCCATCAATCCTTTTTCTTTTATAGTTTGCATAGCAATTGCAGTAGACGATAAAGCAACTGCCATAGAAATCACTAAAGCGACTTCCCAATCGTATCCTAAAAAAGTAAATAATAAATAGGATAATAACATGGTTCCTCCTACTTGAAGACCTCCCATTCCTACAATAGTTTTCCGCATGTTCCAGAAATTTTTTGGTTCAATTTCTAATCCAATAAGAAATAACATCATTACTACTCCAAATTCTGCAAAATGAAGTATATCATCACCTTCTTCACCTATAAAACCTAATACATAAGGACCAATTAATACACCAGCTAATAGATATCCAATAACAGAACTTAACCCTAAACGTTTAGCAATAGATACACAAATTATAGCTCCTGCTAAAAATACTATGGCTTCAAAAAGTATACTTCCAGTCATATTTTTAAGTTGATTTTAGTTGCGCTATATCATTAATAAAAGAATTGTTTTCAACATCAGAAACCTTTAGATCTGCTTGTAGTATATCGATTAATTTTCCATAATCATTTCTATAATCTACTAAAACTTTCTCTGTTAAATTATGTGTTCCCATAACTGCAAATGGCGGATAATAAATCATTCCACATAAATTTGCAGTTTGCTCAAATGGTCTTAAAAATTGTTTAATGGTAAAACTATTATAGCCTTCAGAACAATACACTTCTTTTGAACCTCCAGTAGTAATAGCATTTAGGCATATTTTATTTTGTAATGCTTTACCCTCTGGACCATAAGCCCAATTAAACTCTAACACCATGTCAATCCATTGTTTCATTAATGGCGGACAACTATACCAGTAAAAGGGATGATGCCAAATAATAATATCATGCTCTTCTAATAATTGTTTTTCCTTTAAAACATCTATATGAAAATCTGGATATTGCTCATATAAATCATGAAAAGTAACATGTTCTTTATCTTTAATATGGTTTATTAAAACTGTATTTACTCGAGATTTTTCGAATTTAGGATGTGAAAATAAAACAAGAACTTTTTTCATATTATAAATGTAATTAAAAAACAAATAACTTTAAATAGTTCATTTTAAGTTATTAAATGAAATGAAATCTTAATTCCTTGAATAATCATACCGGTTCCAATTATTGCTATAATTAACCCCATTATTTTTCCAATTACAGAAATCACATTATGACCAACTATGCGAACGATTAGATCACTTAATCTAAAAGTCAAATATGTTAGTAAGCTCATGGAACCGAATATTAGAATTACCAAAATAATATGAATAGTTTCTACATTTGAAACAAAATTCATTGCAGTTACAATGGTTCCTGGCCCTGCTAAAATTGGTATAGCCAAAGGGGAAACAGCAATATTTTCATCAATATGAACATTATCCAGCGTTTTTACATTAGATTGTTTTGACTGAAGCATATCAAAACCTATAAAAAAGATTAAAATTCCACCAGTAATTTTAAAGGCTGGAATACTAATGTTAAATAATTCGAAAATATACTTTCCCAAAAGCACAAAAACGGCAACAATAATAAATGCTATAAGATTGGATCGTTTGTTTATATCATGCTTCGTTTTCTTATCTGCACCTTGTGTTAAAGATAGAAAAACAGTCATATTGGATATAGGATTAGTTATAGCAAAAAAGGCTGTAAATACTGTAATTGAAAATGTAATTAGATTATCCATTTTAATAAAAATTTAATCGTGCAATAACTTGAATATCTTCTATTTCACCAAAGGTTTTTAACTTTTTTTAAGATTATTTAAATTCTAAAAAAAAACAATCTTTGTTTACGCTTTATTATTTACAATTAAAACAAGAGTTTGAAGTATTTCATATAAGAAATGCTGAGATTAATAGTAATTATTCTCAGCATTTAATTTTTAAATTATTGTAGGATTGTATTAGAATTTTAAACTTTCTAAAAAAGCATTTACATTTTCTTTAGATTCTCCTGTTTTTTTCTGAATTCTTCCTACTAATTCATCTTCTTTTCCTTCTTGGTAGTTTAAATCATCATCGGTTAAATCTCCCCATTTTTGTTTTAATTTACCTTTAGCAATATTCCAGTTTCCTTTTAATTTGTCTTCTATCGCGTTCGTCATTTTATTTGCTTTTTTTAAGTTAAATAAACCACTATTGGCTTACACTTTCAAAAGTAACGCTAAACAAAAATAAACCTTGACGCTATCGATTTAAAAATTAGTTCATATCAAAATAAAAGAAATCTAATATTTAAATCAAATGCTTAGTTATCTCTAGTAAATTGTTCATTTTAGTTGCATCATAAGCATCTGGGTGTGCATTACTAAAGCCACCTTTATCATTATCAAAATACTTACCGGACTCGTTTTTATAAGCTTCAGATATTGCTAAGTCGTAAAGAATTTCTACACCTTTTTCTGCTGGAGACCAATGTTGTCCGTAAGCTTCTTTAGCCATTTTAGTATTTAATAAAGAACCTGGATTTACAGCAATAGTAGTGATATTAGGGTGCTGCTTAGCAAAATGAAAACTCCACATGGTTAATGCCAATTTACTTTGTGCATAAGCATCGCTTGCGTTAATAGTAACAACTCCTGTAAGAATACCTTTTTTAACGGTAGATTGTGCTGCAGAACTTAAATTAATAATTCTTGTATTTGCACCTTTTTCTAAAACAGGTACAATTGACTCCGTTAAAATATAAGGCGCTAAATAGTTAACAGCCATTCTAATATCTAATCCGTCTTTTGTTTTCTCCAAAGGTGCTTTAAAAATTCCTGCATTGTTTATTAAAATATCAATACTTGTAATATTATTTTTAATTTGTGCTGCCATTTGTTTTACAGCATTTAAATCTGAAAAATCGGCAACAAATCCTTTTATATTTTCGTTGTTTGAAGCGTTTTTAATTTCGGCAATAACACTGTCTACTTTAGCTTTGCTTCTTCCATGAACATATACTTCATGGCCTTCTTTAGCTAGTTTAAGAGCAGTAAGTTTTCCTATACCGTCTGTACTTCCTGTGATTAATATGGTTTTCATTTTTGTTGTGTTTTATTGAAATGTCAATTAGAGAGAAGTTCTCGATACTATTTTTCTTCAGAAATTCTTCTGAAGAAAAATCACTCGAACTGACATTCTGCTTTTATTGCAATGTATTCTATTTTTTATTCTTTTTAAAACGGTGCAGCTGCATCTTTTGGTCCATCTGGTAAGCTCCAACGTTGACGGGCTGTAACGTTTTCTAATGCAACATCTTTAATTGTATTACTACTGATATTTCCGTAGCTACTAGTGCTACCACGAGGAATTTGCATTTGATCTCCGTATAACCAAACTACCAAGTTACTACGTTGTCCGCTAGTAATTGGATGTGTAGCATGTGGTACATTACCTCTGTGAAGGATTGCTTTTCCTGGTTCAAAAATGGTTTGCACTGTTTTTCCTGAAGCTTTATCATAAAAATCAACTTCAGATCCTGTAAATACTTCATCAGGTAAGTTAATATTAATATTTAAAGTAGCTGCTGAAGCATCTGTGTGTGCATGTAAATCTTTATCCTTATCTGGATTATATTGAATTGAAAAACCAAAAGTTTGGTTATCGTAACCATAAGTACCAAGCAATAAACGTGCAATTGGACGCATAAAACGATCCATCATGTCGTTATAAAAGGCTTGGAAACTTGGCGCAGCTAAATGACCTTCAGAACGTTCATCTAACATCATTCCATAACGGTTTAATTGTATGCCATATGGTGCACGCTTAGGAATTTCAGAATTAACGACAGCTTCTAAATACTTACGGAATTCTGCTAAGCGTTCCACATCAAAAAACTGTGCAACATAAACACCAGGAATAATTTCTTCCCATAAATCGGCAACAGCATTTTCTTTTTCTGGGTTTTCCCAAGCATCATTTATTACTTTTCGTAATTCTGGATCAAGCAGCGATTCATCAGGAATTAGTAAATTGTCTTTGTTTTCCATTTCCCATGTTGCCCATGCTTCTTCCAGTAATTTTCTGTTGCTATTCCAAAAATGAGATACGGAAGGTTCACGTTTTAATGAAGCTTCGCGAGTTGGTTGCGTAAGTGCACGTGCTTGTTCTAGTGCATTTGTATTTGTTATTGTTTTCATGATTTATATATTTTAATTAATAACTACTGTTATTGTAATTGTTTTAAGCAAAATTAAGGCTAAAAGATAGATGGTGTTTGGTAGTAAAAATGGTAGTTTTAGTAAAAAACAAGGTTTGCAGTATGTAAATGAAAAATGCCCCTAAAAAAGAGGCATTTTAACTACTAATCAACTTAAAAGGATTTATAAAAAATCCATTTATTTTTAATGCTCTACCACTATTTTTCCAATAGCTTTTCCGCTTGCTAAATGTGCATAAGCATCTCCAACTTGTGCTAATGAAAATTGATTTTCATCAACAATTGGCGTTAAATGTCCTTCGTTTGAAATTTTAGCTAATGTTTCCAAAATGTTTCCGTGTTTATCTCTATTAAAATTATGCAACATTGGGATTAACATAAATACTACGTGTAAGGATGCACCTTTAAAATGTAATGGCGTTAAGTCTAACTCACATAATGAAACTGTAGTAGAAATATGTCCATTTAAAACAACTGCTTCCATAGAATTGGTAAGATTTGCACCACCAACCGTATCAAAAACTACATCAAAACCACCATTGGTATATTTTGCGGTATAATCTGCTACTTTTTCGGTTTTAAAATCGATAAAGGTTGCGCCAAACTTTTCTACAATAGCTTTTTGATTATCGCCTGTACCTGTAGCAAAAACTTCAGCACCAAAATATTTAGCCAATTGTACAGCTAAGTGTCCAACGCCTCCAGAACCACCATGTACAAGTACTTTTTGTCCAGCTTTAACTCCTGCTCTTGTTAAACCTTCGTAAGCTGTAATTGCTACTAGTGGTAAAGCTGCAGTTTCACGCATGGTTAAATCTTTTGGTTTGTGTGCCATTAAATTACTATCTGCAACAATATATTCGGTTAAAGTTCCTGGTAAATCTGCAAGTCCGCCAGCACAACCATAGACTTCATCTCCAACAGCGTAACCTGTTACACCTTCTCCAACTGCTTCTACAGTTCCTGAAAAATCCATACCTAATAATGCTGGAGCAGCTGGTGATAATGGTAAATCTGATCCCATATTTTTAATCATCGTATCAATAGTATTAACGCTTGATGCTGCTATTTTTACTAATACGTGATTCGCTTTTACTTCTGGTTTTTCTATTTCTGAAACTTCGAAATTTCCGTTTTCTCCGTATTCTTTAATTAACATTGCTTTCATTTCTATTTTCTTTTTTAATTTATAATTATTGTTTTTTATTAATTTACTGCTTGAATATCCATTACCATTTGCTCCCAATTCTTTTGATTGTTATGATCAAATTGAGCACCATTATCATCTGCATATTGAAAACGTTTTACTGCTGGTGTTTTACTGGTTGCCTGAAATAATTGATATGCCTCTTCTTTTAGAGCGTCTTTTATTGGTAAATCTATAGATGCATATACAGCGCGCTTTGATGCTGTAATAGAGTCTGCAGGAAATTTTGAAATACGTTCTGCCAAAGCATCCACATAAGGACCAATTTCATCTGCATCTAAAGCTTTGTTGATGGTTCCGAATTTTTCAGCTTCGTCTGCATCCCAATCTCTAGCACCTAAAATAATTTCTAATGCTTTTCCTAAACCTGCTTGTCTAGCCATACGTGATGCACCACCCCCACAAGGTAAAATGCCCATACCTACTTCCATTTGCATGAATTTGGCTTTTCCTCTAGCTGCAAAACGCATATCTAAAGCTAATGCCATTTCGTGTCCGCCACCACGAGCAAAACCTTCAATTTTTGCTATAGTTGCTTGTGGTACATTACTTAATCTTTCTAAAACAGCTTGTAAGTCTAATAGCTGAATTTCATTTCTTGGAACAGCTTCTGTAGATAAATCTTTTAATAAATCGGTATCATAATGGCAAACCCAATATCCTGGATTAGACGATTCAAAAACTATAACTTTTACACTTCTATCGCGTTCCAATCGTAAGCAAAGACTGCTTAAATCTGCTAGCATTTCTTGTCCCTGTACGTTTACTGGTCCGAAGTTAATGTCAACCGTTAATATTGCTCCTTTTTGAGTTGCGGTAAATGTTTGAAAGTTCTTGTAGTTCATGATGTTATTTTTAAATTATTGTGTGTTTATTAATTACACTGCAAATTTAAAATAGACACCAAGCTTTTATTTGGTAGAAAACAAAGTGGTATTAGTAAAAAAAGAGGTTTCTTGTAAAAAACTAAGCTAAAAACTAGGCTAAACTCGCTTTAAAAGCACTTAAACTGGTGCCTTTATAGGCTTGAAAGGTTTTGTTTAAATGACTAGAATCTGTAAAACCGAGTTCTGCAGCAATTTCAGAATATTGCAAATCGGTATACTTCAACCTTGTTTCTACTAATTTTAATTTATAATTAATGATGTATTTTTTTAACGACACATCGGTATGTTTTTTAAAATATTCACTGATGTAATTATCTGCCATATGAAATTCTTCTGCCAAACTTTTGGTAGATAATACTTCGGAATTATAAATATTAGAATGAATATAATTGATGATTTGCTGAATTTTTGAAGACTTTACTTCCTTTACCGAATCTGAAGTATTTATAAACTGAATATTTCTGGCAATTAAATGAAGGATTACCGATAATGAATTTTCAATAATAAAAATATCGAAAGATTGTTTGTTTAAATATTCGGTAGCCACCATATTAATTAAGGATACTAAATGTGATCTGTCTGCATCGGTTTCTAATTGCATTTCACGAAGTTCGTGACTTTCGCTATTTAGAATTTCCTCAATTTTACGAAACCAATCGTTTACTGGAAGATTCGAATTTTGCGAACTTGTTTTTCTGAAAAAGCTCTTTAAAAACTTTATAGCTACTGTAGTTGTAGCCGATTCGGCATTAACGATATAAATATCATCTGGAATAAAAACAAAGACACTCTTTGGTTTGTAATTTACCGTTTTACCATTAATTTTTATGGTTCCTGTACCTTTTTCAAAATAAAGAATTTCGAAAAAACGAATGGTAGTATATTTACAAAACTCAAAAAATGTTTGGTCTTTGTATTGCGCAATGACAATATTTTCGATAATCGTTCTTGGCATGTAAATCTTTTTTTAAAGGTACTAAATATTTAAAATAGAAGAAGCCACAACATGGTGACTTCTTCTTGCTATTAATCCATAATTAGGGATTCAACTATTTTTTTAATTTAATATTTATTTTGAAATCACTTTATAATTTCCATTACTTCTAATATATAGAACCGTTTCTTTTTCTGCTGAAATTATTGAAGTAGCATTTTCTTCTGCTCCAAAATAAGATGGTGCGTTTAATTCCTTTTTGGCTTCTTTTTTAGAAAACTGGTGTAAAATTCCACCAGAAATAACTACAGCTCTAAAATTTGGACTTAAATTTTTAATTTTTCCTTTAAAACCAGCTGGTAATTTTATTAAAGAAGCACGTAATTGATTTTTTTCGTGGCTTCCCCATAAAAAAGCAGTTTCTACATTACTTTTTTCTGAAATCCATTCCATGTCCTTAGCGTTTAACCATACTAAATTGGTTTTATCTACATTAATTGGTCGTTCCCCATTATCAAAAGCTTCTTCTGTTGGTTGTACTAAATATGGTCCTTCTTGTATATCTAAAAAAGCCATATTTTCTTCACCATCTGCTGCAGTAATATGCGCTTCTCCTGCTGGTTGTTGCCAGTAAGATCCTGCTGGTAGCCATTGTTTCTCTGCATTTTCATCATCATTATGCAATAAACCTTTAATGACCACACCACGATACGTAATGTTGTGAATGTGTGGTGGCGAAGAAAACCCTTTATTGAATTTTACTAAAAAACCTGCTGGTTCATTTTTGGTTCTGTCTCCCCAAAGTTTTCCTGCGGCTGGACTTTTATCGCCTCGTAACGGATTTAACCATCCCCATTCTACAGCATCTGCAGTTACTACTTCGTTTATAGACTTAATATTGTCTATTGTTGGTGTCTGTGCGTTTACAAAAACTCCTGAGACTAGTGCTAATGCGATTAAAATATATTTTTTCATAGCGTTTGATTTGAATAGAAATAAGAATTATATTTCTGTGAATAATTCACTTTCTGGTAACCTAGATTTCGGTGTTTTATCAGTTGAATTAAAGTCAGATTCTGCTCTGTAACCTATTGAAACGGCAACTAAAGCAGTGAAACCTTTTTCTCTTAAACCAAATTCTTCATCTAAAGCTTTTACATCTATACCTTCCATTGGAGTAGCATCAATACCTAAACTAGCAACGCCTAATAAAAAGCTTCCTATATTTAAGTATACTTGTTTTTCCATCCAGTGTTGCTGGTCTTTTAAATCGTATTTATGAATACCTGCAAAAGCTTTTACTGCACCTAGGAATCCGTTTTTTATGTCTTCATTTGGAAATCTTCCATTTTTATCTTCAGTATCTGCAATATGATTAAAATACGTATCGTCAGCATCAGTTTTAACACAAAATAATACAACGGCTGAAGCGTTGGTTACTTTAGGTTCATTAAAATGAAAAAAACCCTGTGTTCCTTTTGCTATACGTGCTTTACCTTCTGTAGTTTCTGCAACAATAAAATGCCAAGGTTGCAAGTTTACACTCGATGGACTCATTCTTAATAAGTTTTTGACTTCCCCCATATCTGCTTCAGATATTTTCTTAGTTGCGTCATATTCTTTAGTTGTGTACCTCCAGTTTAATGTTTCTGATAAATTCATTTGTATATGTATTTTTTAGTTGACTAATAATTATACTATAAATAGTATAGTGCAAATGTAATTGTAGTATCTATTTCTCACAATAACGGTCAAAAAGGATAGTATAAAATATTGCACTTAAAAAAAATGTAAACCCAACAATATCAACACTTTTAGTCGAATGTTAAATTTACTATAAAAAGTATAGTTGTATAAATAAGTATAGTATTCTATCTTTGCTAAAGATTTAATACTTAAAAAATAATTATGTATACGTTTAAAGGAAAGGAATATCCATGTTGCGCCAGTTTAACCATGGGAATTATTGGAGGAAAATGGAAAACGGTAATTATGTTTCATTTAATTGATAAAACACTTCGTTATAATGAATTAAGAAAAGAAATGCCATCTGTTACCGAACGTACATTGAGTTTACAATTAAAAACTTTAGAAGAAGATGGAATAATTAAAAGAAAGGTTTACACCACTAAACCTCCTTTAAAAGTCGAATATTCGTTAACCGAATTTGGTAAAACATTGATTCCGGTTGTGCAATCTATTGCAGATTGGGGCGTTTATGCTGTTTCAGAAAAAGTTGCTATTATGGAATAACCTTTTTTAATAATAGTGTACTTCCCTTGCTTATAACCTAAATAAAACTGTTTTTCTATTTTTTTAAAAAATTTAAATAAAACACTAATAAACAAATAGATACATGTAATTTAGGTGGTGTTTTACATTTAATAGTCCTTCTACAGCACTAAAACTATTTTATTATTCTAATAATATATATATCTTAGTAACGCTATTAAATCAATTTACACTTATGAAAAACGTACTTTTAACGTACTGTTTGTGCCTTTTTTCCATCCTTTCATTCTCTAAAAACAAACCAGCTTCGGGTCTGTTATTTGATTATGATGTTTACGAAAAAACACCTACTAAAGCAAAAAACGTCGCATTTCAAGATGCGGATGCAAAACAACCTTCTACTTCTTTAAAAGAATTTGTACCAGAAATAAATAATAAAAGTGATTACGATGCATTTTTGGGTGGGTTTTCTACCAAAGAATTCCCATTAAAACACAATACTACACGAGCAAATATTTTTGTAGATCCAAATAAAGCATTGATATCCTTTATTAATCTAGATAGTCAAAATATGATATCTATAGCTACTAAATTAGAAACGTCCCTTGAAAAAATTCAATAAACATATATCTCATCTAATTCTTGCTTTTTTGGTTTGTACCTTTTCTTCTGCACAAGAACTAAAAATGTGTGGCTATTTAGGATATCAAACCATAGACGAAGTTAATTCTGCTTGTGATTTACAAGGTTTTAAAACAGGAGATAATAACACGACGGCTGCTAGTAATGCGGTAGACGAAATATTAAACAAACTCGGTCTTTTTAGGAATTTTAAAATTGAAGAATGCACCAACATCAATAATGCAATTGCAGTAACCATGCCGGATGCTACTGGAGGATTTGAGCGCTATATTTTATACGACAATAACTTTTTTGATGCTGTGTCCTCTTCTACAGGAAATGACTGGGGAAAAACAAGTATATTGGCGCACGAAGTTGGTCATCATTTAAACGGACATACTCTTACTGGAAAAGGAAGCTCGCATAAAGTAGAATTACAAGCAGATGAATTTGCTGGTTTTGTATTAGCAAGAATGGGATGCTCTCTAGAAAACGCCCAAGCAGCCATTAGTAATTTACTTCCCGATAAAGCTTCCGCATCGCATCCTGCAAAAAAAGATCGATTAAATGCCATGGGGGAAGGCTGGAGTCGTGGTTATGGTAATGCATTTGACCCATCTGATTTTAACCGTAAAAAAGGAAGTATTCTAGAGTCGGATGAATATATAAATGCTTCCGAAGAAGTACGAAAACAAAATGCCATCAATGCTAAAGAAATACTAAAAAATGAAGAAGCTATTTCAGATTCTAGCATGAAAAACAATATCATTATTGAAAAGCTTTCTAATAGTGATGCGCTAATTCAGGAAATGACTGCCTCATTAGTTTTAGCAAATTATATTGAAGCTATTGGCGGTTTTGATAGAATTTCTAAAGTAAGAACGCTGTACAAAAAATCGAACATAAAAGAGCAATACATAACGGTTGAAGAAGAGCAAACTTTTTTAAATCCGCAAACCTATAAAATTGTTACTTACGAAAATGATTTAAGTCTAATAAAAGAGTTAACAAAAATTATTAAAGACGGAAAAATCTATGAAAGAGAGGCTCATAAAATGAGCAAGAAAAAGAAAAAAGATATTCAAGATTATGTTTTCGAAACCAAAAAATTGGAAGGTAGTTACCAAACAGATGTGAGTTACTTTAAAGAATATGGAGCCATTATTAGTAATGCAGATATTCAATTAGATGGTGTATATAATGTACAAGGAGATTTATGTTTTCTAGTAATAATGCCATCTCAAGAAACTATTTTAACAGGTGTTAAAGGAAGAATAAACAAAAGAGTTCAAGCTGAATTAGGAGATACTCCTATTAAAAAGTACGAGCTAATTTCTACCTACAATTATTACCATATAGAAACTGGCCTACTAACTTGTAGCCAAGAAGTTAAAGGTTCTTTATATAGAAATGAAGAAGGCAAGGAAAAAGAATCTAATATTAAATCGAAAACAACAACCTTTTTTGATGCTTATGATACTTTTGAAGGCATCAAATTCCCAACCACAAAAATGGACCTAGGAAGATATACAAGTTACAATAAGACACACACATTAGTTGAGATTAATATCAATCCAAGAGTACATCCAAAAGATTTTAAAACCATAAAACCACAACCCTAACTAAATCCATTATTTATGAAAAAATTAAAATTATTTTTTGCAGTAGCTTTTCTTTTTACTACCATGACCACTACGCTAGCCCAAGAAGTTAGAATGTGTGGCTTTTTAGGATACCAAACTGTAGAAGAAGTTAATTCTGCTTGCGACTATCAAAACGCAGAAGCAGGTGGAGATTCTACTGAAGCAACAAAAGTAGTAGATCTAATTCTAGCTAAAACGGGCCTTATTAGAAATTTTAAGGTAGAACAATGTAACGATATTAATAACGCACTTGCTGTTACTATGCCTAATGATGGTGGTATGGATCGTTATATTTTATTTGATAGTGCTTTTTTTGATAAAGTTTCAAGCACCACAGGATCTGACTGGGGAAGCACTTCTATTTTAGCCCACGAAATCGGGCACCATTTAAATGGACATACTTTAAACGGCAGCGGAAGTAATCATGCTATCGAACTAGAAGCAGATGTGTTTTCAGGGTTTGTATTAGGAAGAATGGGATGTACTTTAGAAGATGCGCAAGCTGCAATTTCTAAAATTTTGCCAGACGAAGGTTCTAGCACACATCCTGCAAAACAAGATCGATTAGATGCTATTGCTAAAGGATGGGAAAACGGAAAAAATAAAATTATTGAAATACCCATGCCAGAAGATGTTGCAGAAGATGCAATTACTGCCCGCATGATAATGGCAAAATATATTGATGCTATTGGGGGTCAAGAACTAATAGGAAATGTAAAAAGCATAAGAAGTGTATCGGAATCCTCTATTGCTAAGTATGGTAGCAGTACAGTTCTTAAACAAACCTATGCTTCACCACATTTATGGCGACAAGATATAGATATCTTTGTTAAAGGAAAAAAATCAGCAACAACAGGAGGTTTATATAAAAATGGTTATGGCTATAGTTTAAAATTAGATGGTAGCGGCTGGGTTAAAGGCGCTAGACTTTCCGATTTTTATATCAACGATATTAGTTTTTTCCCTGAGTACTCTGCATTATTAAGTGATAAAGGGGTTAGCTATGAAGGTGTTGAAGATATTGCTGGTACACTTTATTACAAAATAAAGTTTGACCCTTTAATTACTGTGGTTAATATATCGAACGGTCAAAGCACTAGTAATACCACACAATACAAATTCTATAATATGGAAACAGGATTATTAGAACAAACTGAAACATTGGTTAAAATCGTAACTGTTTCTGGTAAAAAGAAAAAAGAAAATATTGTTGAGAGTGCTCAATTAATGACACACTCCGAATACACAGAAGTGGATGGTGTTTTATTTCCTTTTAAATCAAGCCTAAAGCTACCACAATTTGAGTCTATTACAATTGTTAAAGAACAAGAAGTGAACCCAGAAGTAGATATGACACTATTCGATTTAAACTAAACCAATAATGACGCATTCTAAAACAAAGTTTCTAAAATACACCATCTTATTTTATTTTTTAAATGTATTTGCATTGCAAGCACAAGAAATAAAAATGTGTGGTTACCAAGGTTATCAAACTGTAGACGAAGTAAACTCTGCCTGCGATTTACAAGGTGCAAATGCTTCTAGTTCTAGCACAGAAGCTGCCACTATGGTCGTCGACAATATTTTAGATAAAGTAGGTCTTTTTAGAAACTTTTTAATAGAAGAGTGCGAAGATATAAACAACGCTCTTGCGGTTACTATGCCGCTAGAAGGTGGTGATATAGAACGCTATATTTTATACGATCAAGATTTTTTCAGTAAAGTATCTGCATCTACTGGTACAGATTGGGGAAACACAAGCATTTTAGCTCACGAAGTTGGGCATCATTTAAATGGACACACCTTAAAAAGTGGTGGCAGTAATCATAAAATAGAATTACAGGCCGATGAGTTTTCGGGTTTTGTTTTAGCAAGAATGAAATGCTCATTAAAGGACGCACAAAGTGCAATTAGTAATTTATTACCCGATGAAGCTTCATCTACACATCCTGCAAAAAAAGACAGATTAAATGCAATAGAAAAAGGCTGGAATCGAGGTAACGGAAAAGTAATTCCAATTAAAAAAATTGAAGATGTAAAAAAGGAAATTGAAGAAATTATTGTTGAAGAGAAAAAAGAAGAAAATAATAATGATGAAAATGAAGTAGAAGAAATCATTGCTAACACCGAAGAAGAACTTATTCAAGCTATTCTTGGTCGTTATATTGAAGCTATTGGAGGTCAAGAAAAAGTATCTCAAATAAAAACCTTTTATCAAGAACGCAAAATTATTTCTAATATAAAGATAAATGGTGAAGAAATGAAATCTGAATTAACGAGCAAACTACACTTTTTAAAACCTTCACGATTGTACCAAAAAATGACAACTAAAACAAAAGAAAATGAATCCGAATTGGAGAGTTTAATTGTTGATGGCAAAACTTATATTAAAATGAATTTAAATAAAGATTGGGTTTTTCAAAAGGATATCCAATCTACTTTTGTAAAAAATAGTACCAGTTATGTCATAGAATATTCGCAACTAATAAATAATGCAAAAGCTACGTATCTTGGAATAAAAACAATTAACAATATTAAATGTCATGCCGTAGAATTCGATAAAATAGAATTAGCAACAAACATGGAAATGATATCCACCAAATATTTTAATTTAGAAAGCGGATTATTGTATTATGAAGATCAAATAATTATAATGAAAACTACTTCAACTGAAACAGTTTCTAAAATAACCTATACTGATTATAAAGAAGTAGACGGTATTCTTTTTTCGTTTAGACAAGAACAAGAAATGGAAATAAAAACGCAAAACCAAAACATGAAATCCAACGCTACTACCCTATTTAGTGATATACAAATTAACCCAACAATGGATACTTCAAAATTTGAAATAGATGATTAAAAAGTTAACACTAATAGGCTTATTTTTTACTAACATTGCGTTTTCACAAAACTACCAAACCACAGAAGAAATAGACAATGCTTGTGCACAATTAGGATTTATGGCAGATGAAGAAGCTGAAATTGCTGTCGATAGAATTTTAGAGCAAATTGGTTTGTTTAGAAACTTCGTTCTACAACAATGTCCTGATATAAATAATGCAGTAGCTAAAAACATTAAAACATCAACGGGTGATGTTATGCGCTACATTTTATATGATAATGATTTTTTTAACCGTATCAATGACAAAGCAGCTAACGATTGGGCAGCAATAAGTATTTTAGCACATGAAATTGGACATCACTTAAACGGACATTCACTTAACAATAAAGGTAGTAACCATAAATACGAGTTAGAAGCAGATTATTTTAGCGGTTTATCTCTTGCCAAAATGGGAGCTACTTTAGAACAGGCTCAAAGTGCAATTAACACTTTAAAATACGAAAAAGCTACACGAACACATCCTGCTAAAAAAGACCGATTATTACAAATAGAAAAAGGTTGGAGCTTTGCAAATGATATTGAAAATCAAGAGGAAGAAGAAGAAGTGGTTTCTAAAAATATAATTGAAGATTTCCCTGTATATCCAGGATGTTCAGGAACCAATTCTGAATTAAAAAAATGCTTTAATTTAAGTCTTAGAAATCATTTAGTTAGTAATTTCAATGCAGGTATAGCAAATGAAATTGGTTTAACCTCTAGATGCATTAAAAAAGAAAAAGAATACAATGAAACCACCAATGAATATACCGAAAAATGTACTAAATATCAACCCATAAAAATTCATAGTATGTTTAAGGTTTCTAAAAATGGCGACGTCGTATTTATTGGAGCAAGAGCTCCACATACAGAATTGCAAAATGAAGCAGAGCGAATTATTAATTTATTACCAAAGATGATTCCAGGAAAACTAAAAGGTAAAAACGTTAGTGTTCCTTTTTCTTTACCCATCGCATTTATAATTCAATAATTAGAAATATGAAACTAAAATTATTATTTTTTCTGCTTCTTTGTACACAAATTACTATTTCCCAAAACTACCAAACCATCGAAGAAATAGACGATGCTTGTGCACAACTTGGCTTTAGCAGTAATGAGGAAGCAGAAATAACAGTCGATAAAATATTAGATGCTGTTGGATTGTTTAGAAATTTTATCATTCAAGAATGTCCCGATATTAATAATGCAGTAGCAAAAGTTATTGAAATATCTGAAGGATATAAAGAACGCTACATTTTATATGATAATGGCTTTTTCAACAAAATTGATAATACAGCCAAAACAGATTGGGCTTCCATTAGTATTTTAGCGCACGAAATTGGGCATCACTTAAACGGTCACTCATTAAATAATGAAGGCTCTAATCATAAATTTGAATTAGAAGCAGATTACTTTAGTGGCTCTGCCCTAGCAAAAATGGGTGCAAGTTTAATAGAAGCGCAAAGTGCCATTGCAACCTTAAGATATGAAAAAGCAACACGTACACATCCTGCTAAAAAAGATCGTTTAATTGCCATTGAAAATGGTTGGAAAAAAGCAAACCATATAAAAAAGGTTGTAGTTAATACTAAAGAAAACGATAACATTATTGTTTTTGATTTAAACAAAGATTTACAAGAAAAAAATCTCAAAAAAGGTTTAGATTTATATAATTTAAGCCAATATATTAGTGCTGCAGAACACTTTGTAAAAGCATTTCAATATAGTAATGGTAAAGAAACAATATACTTATATTATGCAGCTTCGGCATATGTTTCAGAAAAAAATTACGATCAAGCACTAAAGTACTATTTAACTATTTTAAGAACTGGAATAGAAACATTAGATGCTGAAAAACAAAATTTAGTATATAAAAATATAGGCTTAATTTATAGTATTCAAAATCGTAATGATGAAGCATTAAAATTCTTTGATTTTATATTGCGAAAAAATCCAAATGATGTTATTATTCTTCAAAATAAAGCTAATGTATATTATAATTCTGGTGACCTTGTAACCTTTGAAAAGGAGCTAAAAAAAATAGAACGTATCACTCCTGAAAATATAAATGTTATATATAATCTTGGTGTACTGTCTATGGAAAAAAAGAACATAAACGATGCCATTACATATTATAAAAAGGCACTAAAAATTAACCCAGAACACAAAAACTCCCTATTAAATATTTCTGCCGCTATTTTATCTCAAGAATTGCCAATTGTTGAAGAAATGAATAACCTAGGTACTACTCCTTCCGAAAACAAACGTTATGACGAATTAACAGTAAAGCGCATAGCGCTATATAAAGAGGCAACAGTGTATTTAGAGCGCTATATTGCTGTTGATAGCAGTAATATGGAAGTATTAAACACCACATTAAACGTGTATAAAACAATTGGAGATCAAAAAAACATAAAACGCATAATGAATTTGCAAAATCAACAATAATATGAATGTTACGCATCAATTAAAACTATTTCTTTTTATTAGTATCCTATCAAGTATTAGCATTGCTTATTCACAAAATTACCAAACTATTGAAGAAGTAAACGATGCTTGTTCTCAACTAGGTTTTAATAGTGATGAAGATGCAGAAATTGCTGTAGATCGCATTTTAGATGAAATCGGTTTATTTCGAAATTTCACCATTCAAGAATGCCCTAATATTAATAACGCAGTAGCTAAAAACATTGAAATATCTCCAGGTCAGAAAGAACGTTATATCTTATATGATGCAAACTTTTTTGACAGAATTGAAGAAAAGGCAAACAATCGTTGGGCAGCAATAAGTGTTTTAGCACATGAAATTGGGCATCATTTAAATGGGCATTCTTTAAATAATGAAGGTTCTAATCATAAGTTTGAATTAGAAGCCGATTATTTTAGCGGACTAGCTTTAGCTAAAATGGGTGCCTCTAAAGAAGAAGCACAAAGCGCTATTATGACGATAAAATACGAAAAAGCTACAAGTACGCATCCTGCTAAGAAAGATAGGTTAATAGCTATAGAAAACGGATGGAACAAAGCAAAAGGTATTACCAATGTAAAAACGGTAGAAGAAGAAAACGAAGACATTGCATTTGATTTGTATAGAAAAGGTGAAAAATCATTTGAAAACCATGAATTTAGTAAAGCTTTACAGTTTTTTGATGAAGCGAAATCATTAGGCTATAAAGATGCGTATTATTATTTATCACATATCTATTATACAGGATTATCTGTAAAAGTAGACTATAAAAAAGCATATACCTATGCAAAAGAAGGCTACGATTTAGGGTCTATTCCTGCAACCTATCAGTTAGGTAAGTATTTGGCAAACGGAACAGGTGTTTCTAAAAATAAAACTGAAGCAAATCGCTTGTTTCAAAAAGAATATCAAATAAAATGGTTTAAAGATCAATACAGTAAATACAAAACACCTTTTCATGCCTATGCTATTGGTTATATGTATTCTGAAGGATATGGAGGTGTACAAAAAGATGAAGAAATTGCCGTAATGTGGTATAAACATGCAGCTGTTAGTGGTAGTCTTACTGCCATTGGTAATTTAGGGGTATTATATGAAGAAGGTAATGGAATATCAAAAGATATAAACGAAGCTGTAAAATACTATAGAAAAGCAGCAGAACTGGGACATGTTAACTCCATGACTAATTTAGGCTCTAAATATAGAGCTGGTGAAGGAGTTACAAAAAATATAGAAACTTGTATTTATTGGTATGAAAAAGCGCTAGAAAATGGAAGCCCAGAAGCCATGGCGAAATTAGGTAGTATGTATATTAAAGGGAAAGAAATAGAACAAGATATAACATTGGGACTCTCCTATTATGAAATGGGATTAGCTTATAAAACATCTTTATATGGCGATATTGGAAATTATTATTTTAATAACTTTAATAGACAAAAAGCATATGAATATTATAAACTTGGTGCAGATCTAAATGACGTAACAAGTATGTCTAATTTAGGATTGTGTTATGATGGAGGTTACGGAACAGAAACCAATTGGGAGAAAGCTGTTTATTACTATAAAAAAGCAGCAGCGCAAGGTAGTGCTTTTTCCATGCGAAACTTAGGCGAATTTTATTACTTTGGTGTAGGTGGTTTATCTCAAGATACCTATAAAGCTAAACGCTTGTTTCAAGAAGCTGCCGATTTAGGTAATGATTTGGCAAAAACCTATCTTAAGGTTATTAAACATATAGAAAATAGAGATTACGTGTTGGTTTCTAATTCTAATTATGATAATCGTTTATATATTACTGAAGAAGAAATTGCTGAAGAATACCCAGCTTATCCGTACGTTTATGAGAACTATTATGGCAATTGGGTTCTTAAAGTAAATTACCAATTTGGTAGTAATACGCGAGCGGTTCAAATTTTTCCAATTACGCAAGAAACAGAAGATAATGATGAATTATATTTTAAAAATTATTCTCCTTGCGCTCCTTTATATAAACCAAATGGATCGCATGATGTTTCTATTAGAAATGTAGATAGCAATGGATATAGAGCAATAAAATATCTTTATTATCAAGGAATATTTCATCTAGATTCTGGTAAAGATAAAGTAATGATAAAAGCACCTGTTGCCTTATGTTGGGTACCTAAAGAAAAGACTATAGACTAATGAAGATTTCTAAAACCAGAAAACTACATATTTAGGACACGATACAAAACCAAAGTTGGTATCGTTTTTAGAACTAACAATTTGGTTTTATTAGAACCCTTTAATAGTGTAAAATTATATTCTTAGGAAACAAAAGAAATACTTTGTAGCTATTGCAAATGTACTGTTAATTAAAAGCACTACACTTCTAGTTATATTCTTTTGTTTCCTAAGTATTAAAACCCGAAACCAAGTTTAAAAGCTACACGCGTTCCATCATCACTATTAAAGGCAGAAACATTTGCAGTAAACATATCTATCATTGTTACAAAAACACCACCTCCAAAAGAAGTATTCCAACGATCATTATTATAAGTAGTATTGGAAACTAAATCATTATCTACCCAAATACGACCGTAATCTGCACCACCATAAACACCTAGACTTATTGGTATTAATTTTGTTTTAAGGCTTAAAAATTGAAGACGTAAATCGGTACTTTGCACCAAAGCACTTTTACCAGTAAAGCGTTCGTTTCTATATCCACGTAAACCTGTGTTTGCCCCTAATGTTGCCGCTTGATAAAACTCAAAATTATTCCCTAAATTAAAATGTCCAGAAAAATTAGTAGCTAAAACTAATTTACCACTTGGTATTAATTTATAATCAAAACCTAGTTCTGGTATAATATAACCAAAGCCTTTACCAGAGTCTACATTATTTTTAAAACCGATTTGTAAGCCAAATTGCATACCTAAAGTAGGAAATGCTTCATTATCTTTATTTTCAAAAGAATATGTTGCATCTGCACCATAAAATGCATCACTTACTTCATTCCCTTCACCAATAAATTGATTTATAAACCTTCCGTTAGTTCTTTCTACTTCATTCGATTCGTACAAAATTCCTGCTTTAAAATAACCACCTAACTGCCCTCTCCATATTAAAGCTGGTTGTATTCCAAAAGATCTTATTTTAACACGATTATAATCCATATTTACGATGTCATCTGCTTCAAAATTAGGAGTAGAATTACCATAATCAAAAAAGTTGATTGCATAATTTGGACTATTAAAATGCATATCTAATCCAAAATTTAAGCCTTTAAAAACATTAGCAAATTCTCCATTATAATTTAATTCAAAACCATTGGTAGCAAAATAATACGCTGCTGAAACGGTATGCTGAGCAGTAAATGGGTTTCGCTCAAAACCATAAACAGTATAAGTGTTTGAAAGTCCTATTTTTAAACCATCATCTGGATTAGAACCAATGGTAGGCAAAAGTTCGTTTACATTATTTTTTAATTTTTTATAATCGTACACATTGGTTTCATAATCATCTGTGAATTTTTGGTGTCCATTTTTAGTTAGTATGGTGCTTTCTTTAGACTTATAATCATAAAAAGTTATTTTTTTTCCTTGTTCAATATTATAAACATCGTGGTTTTGCCCTCCAATTAATCGCACTCGCATTTGATTTTTAGTATCGTTTCCATATACATGAAACGTATCATCATCATCTAAACCATAAATCCATACTTCTTTTGTTTGCTTATTATCATAAATGCATTCATGGAAAACATCTGCTTTTTCCCCTCCTTTAATTCTATATGCAGTAACCTTTGTTTTTCCGTTAGGTAAACGCTCAATATCAAACCAATCGTCTTTATTTGTTCCTTTTAAAACTGCATATTTATTCACTAAATTGAAATAACGATCTGCTATTTTTTGAAGATTTGCACGACGTGCTTTTAAGGTTTGTTTAATTTTATCGGTTACAGCACCTCTAACTTCTTCCGGGAAATTTAAAAAAGCTTTGTCTATAACTTCATCTGTAATTCCTTCTTGAATAGTTTTTACTTGTGCATTCCATACTGCTTTATCCGATTGCACAATAAACTCCATATCAAGCGGGTACGGTTCTACATTTACCCCTTTAACATCTACTAAATCATCATCATATTTTCTTAACAATCTGGCCATTGGTAGCACTGTTACAGCTGATGTAAGTAATGCTCCGTCGGACATGATAGAAAAAACCTGATCTCTATCTCTTGGTAAAGGTCGGTATATTTTTTTTCCATTTTCTTTAAACTCTAACCAACGCCATTGATCTTGGTGTCTATCCCAATCGCCAATTAACATGTCGAATAATCTTGCTCTAATATAAGCAGCTTCATCCATTACTAAATCTTCATCTTTATGCAACATAGCCATAACATCCGAAGTACTTAAAACCGTATTTGAGAACCCAAAACTAGCTTGGTCTCCATGCCCATCAGAGGCATGTTCTTCAATCATATATAACTCATCACCAAACTGTGCATTAAAGTCACCTAAAGCATTTTGTTTTGGCACATAATATAATTTTGGATTTAAATGATATACTCCAATAGCATCCGACAAATCACCAACTGTAAGAAGTGCATAAGGATGTGAACCTGTAAATACATCTAGAATTAAATCTTCGGCTGCAGTATCATCAAAATTCCCGTCCAAATACTGGTCTTTAAAAAAGGCAGCTTGTAAATACTGTGTACCTTGTTTACGAACCGCACGCATTACATATTGTTTTTTACCATCTTTTGTAATTAAACGAAGGGATTTAGACTGTGTTCCTCCTCCTCTTCTACCAACAGTTACACCTCCAAAAAGTGTATCTAAATTTACTGTTGGAGCAGTAACTTTAGTACTATAAGTATCTCTATACCTTTCTCCCCAAAGAAACTTAGTAAAACCTGATTTATCGGTTTCTTCTTCGGTGTAAATTGAAGCTGTTTTTTCTTTCGGAAAAGTTTCTGGGTATATTGTATCTATTGTATTAACATCTGGCTTTAGCACTTGGGTTTCAAATACTATTTTATCCTCTTCAACCGAATAAAAACGTACATACGAAGAACCATCGTTAAACACATCAAGTCTTGCATACCCTGGAGTTCCATATGAGAATTGCCCGCCTCCAACGTTTCTAGTTGGTGTTACTTTAGAACCAGAACCACTAACTATTTGACGCATATTGTCTTGCACCAAATATTGTAAATTATGTTCGTGACCGGAAACAAAAATGATTTTACTATTTTCTTGCGAAATAGTAACCAGACGTTTTCTTAGTTCGTTATATCTTTTGTTTTGTATATCGGCATTAGAAACTCCTGTGGTAATACGCAATAAGTTTTTTAGCGAACCTAAAACTGGAATTGGAGACATATGACTTTTAAAGCTATATTGCCCTCCATGTAAACCATTAGTATAGATAGGATGATGTAATGCAACAATGGTAGTTTTACCTCTAGCTTTTTTTATTAAGCTACTGTATTCGTTAAAAAAAAGTTCTCTGGTTTTAATTTCACAATCATCATTAATTGTAGGATGATTATTCCAGTTTGTTACAAACCATTGTGTATCTATTAAAATTAATTCCACATCATTAGATACATGTACTTTTTCTATAGGGCAACCATTTTCTGGTAAAAAGGTGTCTTTTCCTAAAGCTTTTTCAATAAACTTTTCTTGACGTTTTAATCCTTTGAGACCATCACTATACCAATCATGATTACCAGGTACAAAAATGGTGTTTCCTTTAAAATCTGCAGTAGTTTGTGTCTGCATATTTAATTGATGCTCTGCAAACTCTCTTTCTTTATGGTCTTTACTCGGTAAGCCTTTTGGGTAAATATTATCGCCAAGAAAAATAGCTGTACTGTTTTTTGAAGCTTTAGATAACTCTTTTTTAAATACTTGCAGTGTTTTTGAAGATGTACCTAAAGGAGAATTGCCTCCATCACCTATTAAATAAAAAGAATGTGAAATTTCTTTATTTGGGAAATTGGTTTTTACTATTGTAGTGTCGTACTGAGGTTTAAATGTAGCACAAGAACTTATCAGTAAAAAACAAAATAATTTATAGAGGGATTTTTCAGTCATTTATCCATAGAATTTAAAGCTCTAAGATAAAGATAACTGCGCTTTAAAAATATGCAAATACTAAATAATTATGTTTTATTCGGCTTTTAGTGATTTAATATCTGTAATCAGTTGAGCTACAGAAGCTCTGTTTAAACCATTATAGATTCCACGTATATGCTTATTCTTATCAATTAACAAAAAGTTTTCGGTGTGCAGAAAATCATCGATACTTTTTGGTTCACCTAAATCGTTTTCAACAAAATAATGATCTCTTCCTAGGTTATAAATTTGATTTTTATCGCCTGTAACCAGATGCCATTTATGGTCTATAACGTCGTAGTTTTTAGCATAAGTTTTTAAAACTGAAACGGAATCTGTATTTGGCATTACCGAATGCGAAAGCAATAAAACATCCTTATCCTCTTTAAAAACTTCTTGTACTTTTGCCATGTTTCCTGTCATTTTTGGGCAAATACCTGGGCAACTAGTAAAAAAGAAGTCTGTTATATAAATTTTATTTTCGAATGTTTTTTGCGTAACCTTTTCACCTAATTGATTCGTTAATGAAAAGTCTGGAATTTTATGAAACGCTTTTTCTCTAGCTGTGTTAGGAGTTATCCATTTAGGAGTAAAAGATTCTTCATCGTAATATGGTAGATACTCTACCCTACTATTTTCGACTACTTTAATATTTTCTTTTTTCAACTCTTTTTTACAGCTGAAACACATTAAAACAAAGAGGATAGGTAGGTATTTCATCTTATTATTTCTTTTTTCTAATTACAACCTCATCTTTTAATTGGTAACAAGAATTTGCTCGTCGCATACCAAAGATACGACCATTTTTTGCTTCGTAGTTTACATAAAGTTTTCCGTTTTCTAACCAAGCTTGTTGCAAACCATCTTCTTGATCGTTTAACAGGTTTCTTTTTTTAGAAAGTTTACCATTATAAAACCACTGACGCTGTAGACCTTGTTTTTTTCCGTTAACGTAATTAGATTCTGAGGCTAAATTACCGTTATTCCAAAATGCTTTATAAGTTCCTTGCAATACATTCTGATTGTAGAATGATTGTAATTTAAGCGCTCCTGTTTTATACCAAACACGATATACTCCTTCTTTTTTTCCGTTATAAAAACCCGTTTTTTCTTTTATAGAGTCGTTGGCATAATACTTAACAGCGAAACCATTAAACGGACTATTATTATAATACCAAACCCCCTTATTTCCATTTAAAACTAAACTATCTTTATGTACAATATTTGCTTGTATCTCTATGGTGTTTTTAGAAATAGTGCTCTCCTTTTTTGTTTTAGTTGCAGAATTACAACCAATACAAAGTAGGACACTTATACATAAAAATAGTTTAATAACTTTCATTTAGTAACCTTGGTAAGGTCCAGCAAATGCAATATATGAACCAGTGTTAGAGTATAATTCATTTATAATATGATAGTGATATTCTTCAGCACCATCTGTATATTGTGTTGTACTAGTATGACCTCCTGAAGTATCTAGATCTGTAGGATATGCTCCTGTTGAAATACATTTTCTTCCGTAAAGAAAAACACCATCTAATAATACACCAACTAAGTTATCATCGTCATCTGAAAATGCAACAGGTTCTAAATGATAATGATACACTCCAGGGCCTATATGAGCTCCTGTCCAATCTAAACTAGCAGCAGCAGCATCTAATGTTCCTCCGCCTTCTTGATCATTAAAAATAGACGCACCACTAACTGCAATTCCAATAGTATCAAAATTTGTACTAACCGAACTACCAGATAAATCTGGAGTTGCATCTACTGTAATTGTTACTGCATTATTATTACTTGACATGATAGAAGGTGTCCTTTCTACATCTGGTTCTTCTCTATATAATTCATTTCCTTCTCCCCAATATACGGTTTCATGATCTGGCAAACCTGTAGTTTCAATGATTACAGATTGTCCATCATTAGACAAATATATGTCTGTTGCGTCTGTATTAAATGCTCCAAATGCTGCATGTAAAGTTGCCGCTATTCCATCTTCAGAGTCGGCATCAGTATCGTCTGAATCGGAACTATTACTAACATAACCATCTGGTTGGGTTGCTGAAGTAATTGAAACATTTAGATTACCAAAACCATCTCCATCTAAATCTTGATACCAAGTAAACTCTACTATTTCTTCGTCTTCACTAGAACCATTATCGTCACTTGAGCATGCAATAAACCCTATTACTAAAAATAAGGATAGCAGGGTAATTTTAAATAGGTTTTTCATCTTATAAATATTTAGTGTTTTATTTTTAGATGCATTAAACAAAAAAAACTTGCGCTATTTTAAAATTTAATTTCTGCCTCCTTGTGGTCTTCCGCCCTGACCACCTCCTCTTTCTGGCTTTGGAGCATTTTCTAATTCTTCTTTAGAGATATAATTATCTTGGTTTGTATCTATTTTTGAAAACTGTTCTTGTAAAGGACCTTTTGCTTCTTCTTTAGAAATTTTTCCGTCTTTATCTGCATCCATTTGAGCTAATATTTGTGCTGTATCTGGGCGTTCTCCCCTTTCTTTTTGCTGTTCTTTCTTTTCTGTTTTTTCAGTAGTGTTACTTTCTATATTTCTTTTGTCATTACTTGACTTGCAACTTGTAAATATTACTATTGAGGCAACTATTACTAAGTTTAAAAATTGTTTTTTCATATACTCTTTTTTAATTATTTTAAGGTCTATTCCTTTTTTGTGTTTTTTCTATTTCGGCTTTAGATAAGTAACCATCTTTATTAGCATCCATTTTATTAAAATCTTGTTTCAATGGTCCTTTTACTTCTGTGGCCGAAAGCTTTCCATCTTTATTGGTATCCATTTTTTTTATAATTTCGGATGCATCGGGTCTTCCTGCTGTTTGATTTCCTTTTGGCCCTCTTCTTTCTCCATTAGGTGGAGGTCCTTGCTGTTCTTGTTCCACTTCTCCCATTACACAACGACCAACATATGGAAATTCGTTAGTTACTAAATACATATAATTACCATCTATTTCTATACCGTTGCATTCGTCTAAATCTCCATAACCAGCTACATATTCATAATCGGAACCATAAGTACCATCATGATGCCCTTTAGCTTCGATAGTGATAGTTCTATGTGTAGTATAAGTACAATCTTCACCTTCTCTATCGCCATCTACAAGTTTAAAGCTTGACTTGTATTTACCACTTTTAGAATAATACATAGGGAATCCATCATGAGCAAAACCAATATGTACTAAATCCTTTCCTGTATCAAATGTTTCAATCATTGAAGTTGGTGTACCATGATAATGGTATTCTCCTGTAGGTTGAACATGTGCATGATTAAAATCTAAGCCTAAATCTATTACATTCTGTATGGCTTCTACTCGATAATTTTCTCCTGTTTCACATACTACAACTTCGGCTGTTTGTGGTTCAAATTTCACTCCATTTAAGGCGATTCCAGGTTCTCGCATCCATTGAGATTTCCCTGTGTATTTTGGTTTTATTGGAAAGCTATAAGTCTTGTTTTGCTTAGAAATGGTATTGGGATTTCCTGGGTTTGGAAAATCTCCCGTTTTATGATTCGGTAAGGAATTAGTTATCATGACACGTTGATCGCCAACAATAGTAACCTTAGTTTTTGTTCCGTAGGCTGTATCTTCTACTTCATAATCACCAAAATAATCTGATGTACTACCTGTATTAATACTGTGTTTATGATTCTCTTCTTCATGCGAATGACTCTCTAACCCGTCATGACTATGTGAGCTACTGTTACTTTTACAACCAATAAAACCAGTCACTAAAAGAATACCAAGGAATGTATTTAGGTTTTTCATTTTAATATATTATAAATTTATCTCTTAATTACACTTTTTCACCATTCTCTTCTTTAATATCATTATTAAAGAAAGAGTATAACGAACAGTTTCTTTTTTGTTATTTGATGTGTGTTAGCCTTTTACCGAAATTGACCCAGAAACACCATGTAAACATCCTAATATTTGGTTACTTCCAGCATCTCCTGCATGGTAATGGTAACCTCTAATATCATCATAATGTCCATTACAAGTATCTAGATCTTTATAGTTATTACCATTTTTATCTTTATGTGCATAAATACCAAATCCATCCATTGCATAACCAAGCATAGGTGCATGAGTATCTTTTTGTTCTATCTCTTTTGTTGCACCAGTTACCGCATGATAATGATAGCCAGCATGTGGATTTACATGACCTCCATGATCATCTAATGGAGCAAGCGTATGCGCAGCAAGAATAGCGTGTGTTGGTGCTGGAGCTTCGAAATTAACACCATTAAAAGCGATACCTATTCCATCTCTTCCTAATTTAGAAGATGTTTCTAAATACAAAGGTTTTACAGGTATAATGTATGTAGATTGTTTTTCGCGATAATATTCTGGCATACACTCTACACAATAATTATGGTATTTTTCGTCTACATCAGGTTTTGCAGCACCTTCACATTCTTCTTGCGTTTTTGTGACTTTTATAGATCCATCCTCTCTAAATAAAGCCCACTCTTCATCACTATAAAATTCTTTAAGGTTTGCTATAAAATGACCATCTACATCATATACTTTTCCATCTTTAAACCAAATACCTCCTTTATCATTACCATCATTAATATGCGTAGGACACCAAGGCCCCATTTTATGTTCTTGAGGTTGAGAAGCTGTTGTAATTACATAGCAAAGTGCTTTCGTTCCATTAGATAATGTACGTTCTTCTTGAGTTATTTCGTTAAGTAAACTCTCTTTAATAAATAATGTAGGATTAACATTAATAGTTACATCAAAATCTTTTTGTACATTATTTACTGTATTAATATCATTAGGTGCTCTTCTTTCAGGTCTGGGAGCATTTTCTAATTCTTCCTTAGAGAGAAAACGATCGTTATTTTTGTCTATTTTAGAAAAGTCGTTTAATAGAGGTCCCTTTACTTCTGAATTAGATAATTTACCATCTTTATCGGCATCCATTTCGTCTAAAAGATTTTTAGTAGTTGGTCCTTGATTTTCTTCCTTTTGTGGCGCAATTTCTTCCACAGACTTTGTTGTATTTTGCTTACAGTTTACTAATAGAATACTAAACAGTAGTAAGATTACAAATTTTAACTTTTTACAATAATTCATATTAATTGATTTTTAATCTCTTTGTTTTCTTTTTTTCTTAGGAATGTCATTTTTCTCGAAAAATATCTTTAATTCTTCTACATCTAATTCTGCATCCTCATTAGTATCTATTTCATTAAATTTTTCGGATAGGTCTTTATTTCCTTTTGCAGCAATTTCTAATTCATTTAATTTTCCATTTCCATCATCATCAATCTGTTTTATTAATTTTTCAGGATCCATTTTTTTTGGTTTTTTTCTATTATTTAATGAATCTTCAAGTTCTTCTAAATCTATAAACGTATCACTATTTGTATCTATCTCATTAAAATCTTCCGCAATTTTTCCTCTTTCATCATTTGACGCTTCCTCTATATCAATAAGGTTATCTTTATTTGTGTCTAACTTTGATAAAATTTGTGAGGCATCTGGTTTACCACCTTCTCGATCCCCTCTTCCTCCTCCTTGTCCTCTTCCTCCACCTTGCCCTCCTCCTGGAGGTCCTTGAGCAAAAACACTAATTGTAAGCAGTAATGTAAAAAGTGTAAATGTTATTTTTAAGTAGTGTGTTTTCATATTTTATTTATTTAAGTTGTTCGTATTTTTTTTCCAAATAAGAAAAATAGGTATCATTAAAAATGGCCATAAATAGTTTTTATTAAACACCTTTTCTCCTTTAACCATAATATTATTTTTAAATACTACTGTAGTTTTATAGTTATTGATTTCGTTTAAAATTACTTTACTAGTATTTTCATTCAATACCAATGAAAAAACAGTTTGATGATGCTTATTTTGAACAAATGCTTTTATCTCTACATCTAGACTTTCAAAGTTTTTAGGAAGTTGCGAAAGGATGAATTTAACATCTGTTTGATGGTTTCCAAGTTTTATTCCACCATCTAGTAGTGCTACCGATTTATTATTTATATTTAAATTAAAATTTTCTTTTAAATATTTTATAGCTAATTGTTTGTATTCTATACTAGATAATGTTTCCAAATCTATATTCGAATAGTGTTTTTTTAGAGCTTCATTTAAACCACTTTGGCTTAAACTAATATTTAAAACACTTACACCTTCATTAACCTCTAGATAATACATTGCTGACAAGGGATTATGAGCAAATACACTATGTAAAGTAGCAAAAAAAACAAATATAAAAATTCTATATTTTTTCATTTTATTCCAATCTAAAGTTATTTGTTGCTGCAACACCTTTTAAGCATTTTGGTACATTAGGAGCTTCAGTATTACTTGCAACATAATGGTAGACACCATCTGGAAACTCTGTTGTACTTCCTGTAATCCCTCCACATTCATCTAGATTAGAAGGTTCCACTTGATACGCATATATAGGAAAACCATCTTTTGCAAAACCTATGAGCTTAGTTCCTGAAACTTGATTTACTAAAGTACAGCTAACATCATCTATTTCATTAGCTTCAAGAACTTGATTCATTGTTTCAGCAACAAAATGCCAGTGATAATATCCCACAGGATCATGATGTCCTCCACACGGGTCTAATGAAGGTATATTTCCTGCAATTTCATTTCCAGGATTAGCTACAGAAGGCGGATCTCCATTAATTGGTACACCATCCACAGAAACACCAATTAACTCTACGGTATCTATAGTGTTATTACTCGAAGCTAATATTGGTGATGCAGGAATTAAAAATATTAATAATAAATTATTATCTGGAGCTGCTTCAAGGCAATAGGAATAATCTTGATTCACTGGCCCAGAATTAAAATCATCTATATTAATATTACCAGCGTCATCAACAATGTCATAACCATCAGTTTCCATGGCATTAAAAAGACTAGCTTTCATTACTTGAAAACCTGGGTTTGTAGCTCCATCATAAACTCCTAAGCCTCCAATATCATTAATAGTTGTAGGACAATAAGGACCATTATCAACAGGGTTACTAGTAAAAACTAACTGATAGCAATCTCCAGTAGACCCGTCTTCTAAAGAGCAGTCTATTTTTTCAAAAGAAACAAGAGATGTAGCATTAAAATACGCTTCCTGTAAGATATCTTCAGACAAGTCTACCTCATAACTATTAATACCATTATCGTCACTACTACATCCAATATAAGTAAAAATGGATAAGAAAATGCTTGTGATTCGCATTATTTTCTTTGAATTCATAATTGTATTTTTTTGAAAACTAAAACTTTTAACAACAAGCTAGCGCCTAACATAACGAGTAAAACAAGTAACAATTTATATGAAAAAAGGCTAGCCTCTTTTATTGTTTCAACAACAAATTTATTTTCATTTACTACTAATTTTAAAGTATGCTTGTTTTTATTATTAAGTATAAAATGTTCTTTATTAAAACCGTTTTTTAAAAGTACTAAAGCGCTTTTATTATTATAAACATCTTGGAAAGTACTATTTTTAATGGCTACATTTTTAAACTCTGAAGGCACACCAAATACTTCAAAAACCACTTTTGTTTCATGTCCTAATTTGACAATTCCTGGACTTAATGTTATGTTTTGATTATTATCAAATTTAATTTCTAAATTATTTTTAACAAGATCTAAAACCATTTGCTGAAACTCTTCAGGTGTTTCATACGATGCATAATGAGTTTTAACTTCGTATTGAAAAGCGGTTAATGATGCACTAATTTGAAGTATCCATGTATTATTTTCTTTTTCAACCAACAAGGTTGTAGATGTTTCTGGCTGATGTGCAAAAACGGAAATATTAAGAAATAGGAAAATAAATACTATTTTTTTATAAAGCATAATTATAGTTTTTAAAATGGTTTTAGCTATTTAATCCATTGCATAAGCACCTTGTAAGCCATTAATAAAATTGTTATTACCTGCATAATCTACGTGATAATGATAACCACGAGTATCATCGGTATGCCCAAGTAAGGTGTCTAAGTCATTATATTCGTTACCATCTGAATCTAAATGCTCATAAATACCATGACCATCTAATGCATAACCAATTAAAGCTGCATGTCCATCTGTTTGTTCTATTTTAGTACTAAAACCAGTTGCAGCATGATAATGGTACCCTTGATTAACATTAATATGACCTCCAGCATCATCAAATGGAGCTAAAGTATATGCACCAAGGATGTTGTCTACAGGTGCTGGTGCAGAAAACTCAATACCATTTAGTGCAATTCCTCGAGTTGAAGGAACTGTATTAGCTTGTCCTCCAGGGCCTGTAGCAAAAAACACAGCATTATCTTGTAATACAGGAGTTATAGGTATAAGCCATGTTTGTGTTAAATCTGCTATATAAGAAGGTAAACACTCTACACAAAAGTTTTCGTATTCATCACCAACATTAGGATTTGCTGCATTGATACAATCTTCTTCAGTTTCAGTAATATAAATATCACCATTAGCATCATACATTTGCCAAGTTGTATCGTTATAAAATGTTGCCATATTTTCTACAAAAGCACCATCTACATCATACACTTCACCATCTTCTAACCAGATTCCTCCAGCTGAAGCATCGTCTGAAATATTATCTGGACACCAAGGCCCCATTTCATGATCTGAAGGAGCACTACTTGTTACTATTTGGTAGCAATTTGTAGAAGTACCATCGGATAAGGTACAAGGAACTGTTGTTATAGTTACAGATCCATCAGCAGTTGAAAAATAAGATGCATCAACTAAAACTACAACATCATCTGTGTTTGTATCCTCTTCTAAATCGGATAACGTATTACCATCGTCACTACTACAAGATAGCGTGCTAGATATTAGTATAATTAATAATAAACTTTTAAAAAATAGCTTTTCCATAATTTTAGTTTTTAAGTGTTTTATATTTAGATGAATTATTATAAAAATACTTGCGCTTACAATTTGTATTTTTATAAACTGCTTAATTCTTTATTCAATTTAAAGGCAATAGTTTCTGTTTTAATCTTTAAAACTTTACTATTTAACAACTGTATTTCTGTTTGCAAAAGTCTATCTATCAATGCGTTTTGATATGACCTGCTGTTTAAAAGGGATAAATAATTAGATTCTTGAGAAAAAGATTTCGCTTTTTTAAAATCTAAACCACGTTTCGAAATGATATCGATTAAAGACACATGTGATTCTATTGCTGGCTGTAAACGGTTAACAATAATGTTTTCAATTTTATTTTCTTGACTTTCAAAACTATCTAATTCGTTAGGATAAGAAGCGATAAGATCTTTTAATAAAATACTTTCAATAAATTCGAACTTATTGGTGCTATTTACAGAGTTTATTGCGCCATTATGTAATTGTGTTGTTTTATAATTTAGCGCAACAATTCCTTCTTTTATTTCATTTGTTAAATCTTTTTCTTCTAATCCGATACTTTTAATAGTTGTATTTATACTTTCTAAATCCTTTGTATATCTTGCAATAGAAGAATCTAAAAGAATTAAATTAGAATTTAACTCTTCATTAAGGGATTGATAAATCTTAAACTCTACAATTTTATTTTTTCGTATTTCATTTAAGTTATTAATTTTCCATGCAATTAAAATACCAATAACGATTAGAATAATTTCTCCTAACGCATAAGCTATATAGCTTTTTGTTTTGCCAGAAATCAAGACGATACGTCTAATTTTTCTAAAAATCTTCATATTTAAAACTCTTTTTTAGTTATGGTTATAAGTATAAAAAAAGCTTCATATTTACGTATGAAGCCTTTTTTTTAACTAACTAATTCAAAAAAACTATACTTTATTTTCTTTTCCCTCTTCCTTTTGGTTTAGGAGCTTCTTCTAATTCTTTCTCTGAAATAAAACCATCTTCATCTGTATCAATTGTAGAAAATTCATCTTTTAAAGGTCCTTTTACTTCATCTTCAGAAAGCTTACCGTCTTCATTGGCGTCCATTTCTTCTAACATTTCACTAAATGTAGGAGGAGTTCTTTGCTGTCTGTCTTGCGATTGTGCAAAACTAGAGTTCGACATACATACTGTTAATGTAAATACGAATACTATTGTTTTAAATGTGTTACTTTTCATAATTAAAATATTTTATTGTTATGTAGTTTTAGATGCTAGTATATGGATTTACTTGTGGTGTTTATTGTTAAATAAAAGCCAAAAAAAAACACCTCATTACGAAGTGCTTTTCTATTTTTATTTAAAATCTTTAGGAGGCGGAGGTCTATGGCCATCTTTTCCTTCTGGACCTCTTTGCCCATTTCGAGGTGGAGGTCTATTTTCTCCCTCTCCTCTACGAAGCGCATCTTTTAATATTTTTTTTAATTTTTCTTTTTGTTTATCATCACATAAATCTTGAAGACTTTTAAAGTGGTAGAATATTTCTGTCTCAATGGCTTTTTGCTTGTTTCCAATTAACGATGTTATAGAGTCTACAGTTATTTCATTTACTACGGAAGCATTAGACATATTATTAAATAAAGCATCTTTTAGTCCTCTTAAATCGTCGTTAATTTGCATCATTTTAGCATGATGTTTATTATTTAAGATTTCAAAATCTTTAGATTGAGAATCACTAAAATTCAGTTCTTTTTTTATAAAACGAATAGGGTCTTTAGCTCCTTTATTTTGGTTTGTACTAGAATTATTCAAAAAATTAAATAGGAAAAATCCATTTACTAGTATTAAAAAAGCAAGTAAAATATATAAAATGGTATTTTTTTTCATGTTAATTAATTTAATAGCGAATTGTCTTCATTAACAGATAAACCATACGATTCTGCAAACTGATTTACATTTTCATCATAGGTTGTTACTTTTAACTTGGTAAAAGCGATTACATTTATTGCAACGACACAAACCAAAGTCGCAAATTGCAGTTTTGGTGAAAACCAAGACCAAGCAATATTTTCTTCTTCCTTTTGAGAAAACAATCGTTGCATGGTTTTATCCTTAAAAAAAGGGGAAACAGTAACTTGTTCAATAGACGTAGCTGCTTTTAGCGTACTATCAATCTTTTCTTGTATGTTATTATTAGCGTTCATATATATTAAGATGCAAAAAAATTAAAAAACTTGCGCTTATTTTTCATTTTTATAAAAATGTTCTAATGATACTTGTAAATTCTTTTTAGCTCTAAATAATAAAGACTCGATAGAGCTAATACTCTTTTCTGTAATCTCACTAATTTCTTTATAGCTTTTATCGTCAATTTTATTTAATGTAAATACTATTCTTTGTGCTTCTGGCAATTTATTGATAGCGTAAAACAAAGTATTACTAGTTTCTTTTTGCTCTAGTACAATTCCTGGATGGTTTATTTCTGTAAAATAGTTGGTTTTATCTATTTCTATATCGTTTCCGGTTAGAGATTGCAAAAAAGCAAAACGTTTTTTAGTATTCTTTTTTCGAATAAACTCTAAGCATTTATTGGTTGTTATTCTATAAATCCAAGTAGATAACTTAGAATTCCCTTTAAATTTATGAATGGAATTAAAAACTTCTACAAAAACATCTTGTGCTATGTCTTCGGCATCTTCTTTATTAGGCACAAAGGAGATACAAGTAGCAAATACTTTTTGCTGAAAAAGATCCATAAGCTTTCCATAAGCAAATTGCTTTCCTGCTCTTAAGTCATTAATAAAATCTTGTTCTTCCAAATACTTATATTAAAAAGTGTAAAGTATAAAAAATAACTTAAACTGTTTTTTGTTTTATTTTAATCCCTAGTTTTTTTTCTATTTCTTGTACTCTAGAAAACTCATTAGCTAGTATTAAAGCTATAGATTCGCCTTTTTTACCTGCTCTTGCAGTTCTTCCAGATCTGTGTGTGTAATATTCTAAATGTTCAGGTAATTGGTAATGTATAACAAAACCTAAATTATTAACATCAATACCTCTAGCAGATACATCTGTAGAAATTAATATTTGCAAACTAGTATTTTTAAAAGCACGCATTACTTTTTCACGATCTCTTTGTTGCATATCTCCTTCAAGAGCACCAACATTAAATCCTTCTTGTTGTAATTGATGTGTTAAGGCTTGTGTACCAGCTTTAGTTTTACAAAAAATAATACCACGTTCTTCCGTTCTTTCTTCTAAAACAGATACTAATACATTTATTTTATTTTGCAAGGTAGTTTCAACAAAAAAGTGTGCAATATTGGCATTAACAAGGCTGTTTCTATTTATTTCCAGTCGTACAGCGTCTGGTTTTATATAACGTTTTACAATATCTTTTAAGGTTTCTGGCATGGTTGCAGAGAATAACCAAGTGTTTTTTGATCCTTTAGTTGTTTTTAAAATGGTTGTTAAATCGTCTTTAAACCCCATGCTAAGCATCTCGTCAGCCTCGTCTAAAACCAAAGTTTCTATGTTTTTTAAATCAATAATATCTCTATTAATTAAATCCACCAAACGCCCAGGAGTTGCGACAATAATATGCGTGGTACGCTTTAGGTTTTTAATTTGAATATCAATTTTTTCACCACCATAAACACCTTCACAAAATATTTTTGTATCGTTATACTTTGTAAATTTAAAAAGTTGTTTTTTTATTTGTTGCACTAGTTCTCTGGTTGGCGACAAAATTAGTGCCTGTATCTCTTCTTTTTTGGGGTTAATATTATGGAGAACAGGCAATCCGTAAGCTGCAGTTTTCCCTGTTCCTGTTTGTGCTAAACCAATTAAATCTGTTTTAGAATTAATTAAAATAGGAATTGCTTGTTGCTGAATTTCTGTAGGTTCTTTTATGCCTAATTCTTTTAAAGATTTTACATAATTTTTATGAATACCTAACGCTGAAAATGATGCCATATTTATATATTTTTCTCTTAATTTATCCTTGTAATTTATAATAACCACACTTTAAATAAGCGCCTTCTGGAAAACCTACTGGATGATCTGTATCGTGCTCTGTTTTTAAAATCACTTTATAATTTCGATTAGATGCTCTTAAAACCTGTGCATTTATATCGAAAAAAGTTTGTGCTAGTATTCTGCTAGAACAAGAAGCTAAAACTAATAAACCGTTTTTTGCTGTTAATTCTATACCTAAACTTGCTAATTGCGCATATTTTTTCTTTGCTAAATCTATTTCGCTTTGTTGTTTAGCAAAACTTGGAGGATCTATAACTACAACATCAAAAGTAATGTTATCTGTTATTAACTTTTTCATTGCTACAAAAGCATCACCTGCAATCGTTTTATGTTTGCCAGAATACGTATTTAATTCCCCATTAGCAACCGCCATTTCCAATGCTTGTTTACTAATATCTAAGCTAGTAACTTCTTTAGCTTGATTCGCTAGTGCATGTACCGAAAAACCACCAGCATAACTAAAAACATCTAAAACGGTTTTACCACGACTCCACTCACCTACTTGTTTTCGGTTTAATCTATGGTCTAAAAAATATCCTGTTTTATGTCCATGAATTACATTTGCCGAAAATTGTACGCCATGCTCTACAAATTGTACTACTTCATTTGTTAAAACACCATAAACGACTTCTCCATCTTTTAAATCATGCGCTTTACTTTGTTCTAAGCTTCTGCTTAAACGTAAAACAACCGTATTACAATTGCTTACTTTTATTAAAGATTCTAGAGTATTTTGTAAATAATTTAGCCAAATTTCAGAATATACTTTTACCACTAAAACCGTATCATACACATCGGCAATAAAACCAGGAAAGCCATCATTTTCGCCAAAAAGTAATCTATAACTATTGGTATTCGTTTTTAATAAAGAGCTTCTTTTAAGAAAAGCTTTCTTTATTTTCTGATTAAAAAAAGTAGCATCTATAGCAATGGCTTCCCCATGATGAATCATTTTGATTCGAATAGGTGAAGCTAAATCGAATAAACCAAAGCCAATTATTTTGTTTTTATTCTTCCCAAAAATAATCGCTAAATCCCCAGTTTGTGGTTCTTTATTCGTTTTTATTATACTATCCGAAAAAACCCAAGGATGTTTTTGTATTACAAACCTCTCTCCTTTTGCATTTAATTTTACTGCAATACGTTGACTTGTTTTTAAAGTAGAAAAAGTTCTTTTAAAATGCATAAAAATATTTTTGTAAAAGTATGAAATATGCAGCTAGTGATAGGTAGTAATTTGTAATAGATTTAAAATTGTTAGATATGTTAATTATTGATTTGTACAAGTCTAAAAAATCTGCTGTAACGTATATAAAATATAATTTTAAAAACTTAAAATATGAAAACTCTATTAATTACCCTAGTTACTATTGTGTCTTTATCATTTTCTAATATTCAAGACACGTCTACAGTTCATGCTACATTTGATGGTATTGAAAATGAAGCTTATTATTTTAGTGATGATGAAGATACTGTACATGTTTTTGATACTGTTTCTGAAGAGGTTACAAAAACGTTTGATCTTACAGATGAAAAATATAATGGTATGAAATTTAAAATCACCTATTCTACAGAAACTATTATAGACGAAATGGAAGATGAAATTATAATGCTAACCATTGTAAATTTAGAAACTTTAACAAAATAAATTATCTTTTTAAACTTCTATAAAGCAGCCTTTTATTAGGCTGTTTTTTTTTATCTAATTAAAAACATAGTCGTTAAATAATCTATTACTGCTTTTTATGCGTAGATAAAGAAAACAAAAACGATATATTTATTATGAAAAAAAATTCAATACTATTACTTGTTGCTATTGTTTTAGCTTCTTGTGTTTCTAAAAAAAAATATCTTGCTTTAGAAAATGAAAATGGAGAGATTAAAAGTGAATTAACTAAAACTAAAGTAGAAAAAGAAGACCTTGAAAGTAAGTTTGCAGCGATACAAGAACGTGTAGACCAATATAATACTAAAATAAACACTTTAGCTTCTTTAAATAATTCTTTAAGTGAAGAGAACAACTCTAAAATGGAAAATGTAGCTGGAGTTGCTATAATTTCTAATAACACCAAAACAAAGATGCGTGAAACGCTTACTAAAGTAGATCCTTACTTAGTTAGCCAAGCTAAAACCTTAAAAGACTCTATGGATTTAGCGGTATCGTACAACTTAAAGAAAAAAATGAATACAACATCTTTTGATGAAAGTGATGATATTGCAATTAATATAGATGAAACTGTAGTAATGATTTCAATTTCCGACAAAATGCTGTTTAATTCTGGAAGCTATAAAGTTGGTAATAAAGCAGATGCTCTTTTACAAAAAATTGCAGATGTAATAAATTCGGAGTCTAGTATTGATGTTATGGTAGAAGGTCATACAGACGCTAGAAGTATTAATACAGATAAAATACAAGACAATTGGGATTTAAGTGTTTTACGAGCTACTTCAGTTGTAAGAAAATTACAAAACCAATACCACGTTGCTCCCGAAAAATTAATTGCCTCTGGACGTAGTAGTTATCAGCCATTAGTGAGTAATGATACTCGTGAAGATAGAGCAAGAAACAGGAGAACAAGAATCATTATCTTACCAAATATTGATAAATTCTTTGCATTAATGTCTGCTGAGAATTAAGACCATTTATTTGATAAATAAAAAAGCAACCTAAAACTTAGGTTGCTTTTTTTGTATAATCTATTATTTATAAAATAGATTCTATAACATTTCCATACTTGTCATATTCTACTACATTCCCATTAATATCAAGTTCTATAATTGGTTTTCCTAATTTTTCAATTTCTAGTAGTTGTGTTTTTCTATCGCCAACAATTACATAAATCATTTCTTCTTCGTTTAAATAATTCTTAATAGTAGTTTTATAATCCTCTAAAGTCATATTTACTAATTCGTTTTGTTCATCAACAATATAAGTGTCTGGCTTATGGTATTTACTAATATTTCTTAACACATTTAATTGTGACCCTAAACTTTCGAAAGCTCTTGTGTTTCCTTTTAAAATTTTGTTTTTAGTTAATGCAACTTCGTTATCTGAAAAACTAGCCTGATAATTTGTTAGCATCGCTTTAATAATTTCTAAAGACTTTAAAGTTGCATTTGCTCTCACACTAGATCTAACAGTAAAAGGTGCAACTTCATTACTTGCAGAAAACCCCGAATATGCACCATAAGTATATCCTTTTTCTATACGTAAGGTTTGAAATAATCGACCACTAGATCCTCCTCCTAAAATTTCGTTTGCAAATTCAAGTTTATTTGCATTTTTATCTTTTGTTGAAAGAGCTAATTTACCGATTTGTAAAACCGATTGTTTAGCATCTGGAACATCAATAAAATAGACATTCCCTTTTAAGTTATTAATTGGTAAATTATAATGCGGAACAGCAATTTTATAACCATTCCAGTTATTTAATACACTAACTACATTTTCTGTTTGTTCTTTCGTAATTGCTCCTGCTATATGAAAATTGGCTTCTTTTGGAGAAAGATTATTATAATATGCTTTTAAATCTTTAATTGTAATGTCTTTTGTGCTTTCTAATGTTCCGGAACCAGGTGTGCCAAAACGATGATTTTCGCCATAAATCAATTTATTAAAAGCATTAGCAGCAATTGCATTAGGATTTGCTTCTCTTCCTTTTAGATTCGTTTCTAAAGCTAATTTTAGTCGTTCGAATTCTGCTTCGTCCCAACGTGGTTCTAAAATAATTTCTTTTATTAAAGCCATAGTGCCTTCAAAATTCTTGGTTAAACAAGAACCGGTAATATGAAAATCTTCTTTTGCGCTATACATACCTATAGAAGCTCCTAGCATACCAATTGCTTCTTCTAATTGTGCAGGAGTTTTTGTTGCTGTTCCTTCCATCATTAAATCGCTTAATAAACTTGCGACTCCTTCTTTACCTATTGGATCTAGCAATTGTCCTCCAGGAATAGTAATATCGAACTGTACTAAAGGGACTTCCTTGTTTTCAATGCCAAATAAGCTTAAACCATTTTCAAGGTTACCTGTCCAAACTAATGGTGCTTTAAATAAGGGTAACTCTCCAAATTCTGGTTCGCTTCTATCGTGCTTTGATGGTGTTTTATCATAGACTGCTTCTGCTCCTTGACCTACTTCTTCGTTTGCTACATTATAACGAACTTTTTCTATCCATACCTTGGCAGGTTTAGCATTTGTAACTGCTAAATCTAATTGTCCTTTAGGTACGACACTGGTCATTACATAGTTTTTATCTTTAATATATTTGTTAAATACTCGCATTACGCTTTCTGCAGTAACAGCTTCTGTTAATTTAGCACTTTCTACAATAAAACCAGGGTCTCCTTTAAACTCGTTGTCTTGAACTAATTGAAATGCTTTGTTTAAAACGGTACTTACTCCTTGATACAAATTGGTTTCTAATTCTGCTTTTATACGTTTTAAATCTGTTACATTAACCCCGTTAGTCTCAAATTTGGTTAAACCTTCATCAATAGCGTTTTTTACACTATCCAAATCTACTCCAGCGTTTGCACGAATTCTAAAAATAAATTCGCCTGCTATTTCACTACTAGATTGGTAGGTGCCAACATTTGGTGCTAGTTTTTGTTCTTCAACGATAACATTATATAGAGGTGCATTTTTACTTCCGCTTAAAAGTTGTCCTAAAATTTGCAATGCATATACATCTTTATGGTATTCTTCAACAGTAGGAATTACTATTCTTAATTCCGGTAATTTCGCAAAATTATCTTCAAAATATAGAGATTTAGTCTCTTCTAAAACAACGGGGTCTGCTTTTAATTCTGGTACTTCTGGTCCACTAGGAATTTCACCAAACCATTTTTCTACAAGTGTTTTAGTTTCTTCTATATCAATATCTCCAGCAATTACTAAAGATGCATTACTCGCTCCATAATACTGCTCGTAAAATTCTTTAACGTCATCTATAGTTGCTGCTTGTAAATCTGGAAGCGCTCCAATAACTGTCCAACTATAAGGGTGTCCTTCTGGATAGAGATTTTTTCTAATAATTTCGTCTGTATATCCATAAGCTGCATTATCTACACGTTGTCGTTTTTCGTTTTTAACGACTTGTTTTTCGCGTTCTAAAGCTTCTTTTGTTACCGTATTAATCATATAACCAAAACGATCGGAATCTATCCATAAAATTTTCTCGAAAGCATCTTTAGGTACTACTTCATAATATACGGTTCCATCACTCCATGTTCCTCCATTTCTACTTCCACCCCATTCTGGAATCATTTTTCTATTTGCTCCTACAGGAACATTTTCAGAATCGTTAAAACTCATGTGTTCAAAAAAGTGAGCAAAACCTGTTTTCCCTGGTTTTTCTCTATTAGACCCAACATGCATCATCGTAGCAACAGCTACTATAGGATCACTATGGTCTTGATGTAGAATAACTTCTAATCCATTATCTAAAACAAATTTTTCGTAGTCGATTTTAAACTCTGTGGTTTCTTGAGAAATAGGTTCTGGTTCTTTTTTACAGGAAATAAATACAAATGCAATAAGCATCAATATTAGCTTAATTATTTTCATAAGATTAGTTTGTGATTAATACGTTGCAATAAATATACTAAATCTAGTATAATTGTTTTTCAATGATGCATTAAACTTATACACCTATCCTAATATTATTTTCTTATTTTTGGTGAAATTTATTATAAATGAATAAAGAAATCGTAATATTTTATTGTTTCCTATTTCTAATTCCTACAATTAATTTTGCTCAACATTCTGTGGCTAGAGAGTGGAATGAAGAAGTATTAAATGCAATACGGTCTGATTATGCAAGACCAACAGTACACGCAAGAAATCTATTTCATACCTCGTCACTAATGTATGATGCTTGGGCTATATTTGATGAACAAGCCGAAACTATTTTTTTAGGAAAAACTTATGATGGATTTGACTTTAGTTTTAGCGGTATTACTACTCCTGCAAATGTAAACTTAGCTAGACAAGAAATCATTAGCTATGCTATTTTTAATTTAATAAAGCATCGATTTCAAAACTCCCCTAATTATGGAACAGAAATTTATCCTTCAATAGAAAACCTCTTTCTTAGTTATGGTTATGACATTAATTATACCTCTATAGATTATAGCACTGGATCTTATGCTGCTTTAGGAAATTATATGGCAGATCAAATGATCACTTTTGGTTTACAAGATGGATCTAATGAGGGAAATCAATATGCGAATATTAATTATTCGCCTACTAACGAGCCTTTAATTTTAGATTTATATGAAGATAATACAGATATTAACCCTAATGTATGGCAACCTTTAGCATTTGATGTTTATATAGATCAGAGTGGAAATCCTTACCCTTTAAATACTCCGGGGTTCTTAAGCCCAGAATGGGGAGAAGTTAGTCCGTTTAGCTTAAAAGCTTCAGATCTAGATATATATAATGACCTAGGCTATGATTGCTATGTGTATAAAGATCCGGGTCCTCCTGTATATATTCAAAACTCTAATGAGGATGGAATAGATGATGCATACAAATGGCATTTCGCGCTTGTTGCATCGTGGTCATCTCACTTAGATCCTAATGACACTACACTAATAGATATTTCACCGGGAGCAATTGGAAATTTTGATTCTCAAAATTTCCCTGAAACATTTGAAGAATATAAAGTATTCTATAATTTTGAAAATGGTGGAGATTCTAGTTCGGGACACACTGTAAACCCGTATACGGGTAGCCCATATGAGCCGCAGATAGTTAAACGTGCAGATTATGGTCGTGTGCTAGCTGAATTCTGGGCTGATGGACCAGATTCTGAAACTCCTCCTGGACATTGGTTTACTATCTTAAATTATGTAAGTGACCATCCACTTCTTGAAAAAAGATTGCATGGAGAAGGCCCGATATTAGATAACTTAGAATGGGATGTTAAAAGCTATGTAACCTTAGGAGGTGCAATGCATGATAGTGCTATTAATACCTGGGGAATAAAAGGTTATTATGATTATATAAGACCAATATCTGCAATAAGATATATGGCAGGAAAAGGGCAAAGTACAAATGCATCTTTACCTAGTTATGACCCACATGGTTTACCATTAATCCCTAATTTTATAGAACTTATTGAAACAGGAGATCCACTTGCAGGTGCTAATGATGAGAATGTTAATAAAATTAAAATATATTCTTGGAAAGGTCCTGATTATATTAATGATCCAAATACAGATATTGCTGGTGTAGATTGGATATTAGGCACACATTGGTGGCCTTACCAAAGAGCAACTTTTGTAACACCTCCTTTTGCCGGTTATGTTTCTGGTCACTCTACCTTTTCTAGAGCTGCTGCTGAAGTTTTAACCTTATTAACTGGAGATGCTTTTTTCCCTGGAGGAATGGGAACTTTTGACATTGAGCAAAATAATTTTTTAGTTTTTGAACCTGGCCCTACTCAAAACATGACATTACAATGGGCAACATATCGTGATGCTTCAGATCAAACAAGTTTATCTCGTATTTGGGGAGGCATCCATCCACCTATTGATGATATTAGAGGTCGAATTATTGGTGAAAGTATTGGTGTACAATCTTTTGATTTAGCCACTCAATATTTTGATGGATCCTTACATACAGACAACATATCTGACACAACTACTTTAATAGATGTTTTTCCTAATCCAGCACATAATGTAATTCATATTAACACTTCTATTACAAGCCCTCTACAAATGGAAATATACAGCATTGACGGTAAGTATCTATTTGAAAAAAAGTTACGTAATTCAACAAATAATGTGGATATATCATCGCTAAACTCTGGACTATATTTTATTAAAATATGGAATAAAAATTCGGAAGATTTTATAATTAAAAAAATAATTAAAAATTAACAAAAGAGCTTCTATCATTTTGTTTTAAACAATTGACTACTATGTTTTCACTTAAAAATATTTTCCGTTTAATCGCTTTATTAGAAGGTGTTTCTTATCTTTTATTAATGGCTGCTGCTATTTATAAACGTATGCCAAATGGTAACGATTACTTTGTAAAGCTACTAGGAATGCCTCATGGCTTACTTTTTGTTGCTTATATTGTTTTGGCTATTTTATTTGGAATGGAACTTAAATGGAATAAGAAAACCATGTTTATCGTACTCATTGCTTCTATTCTTCCTTTTGCTACTTTTTATGTAGAAAAGAAATATCTGAAAAATATTTAGTAATATAGCATAATAAACATACTTTAATATGCTAAAAAAATTCCCTCATTTTCTAGTTCTTTCTTTTGTTTTATTGATCTTATCAAATTGTACAAAGGAAAAATCTTTAAAAGTAAATGAAAACCATGAAGCCCCAGAAGCTTTATTGGCAAACGAATTTATTGTTCGAGGAACCACTTTTGATTCTAATTTAAATACAGCTTACATATATAAAATAGAAATGGATACACTTACTTTAATGGATACAATCTCTATTAAAGAAAAGGCATTTTCATTTAAAGGTATTTCTAATCAACCTGAATTTTATGCTATTAAAGTAGATGAAAGTGATGTCATGTATAAATTTTTAGTAGATGCATCCGAAATAAGCATGTTTTTAAATACCAATTTATTTCTTTCTTCTACTTCTTCCAATTCGGAAACACAACAGGTTTATTTTGATTATAAATCTAAAATAGATGCTTTCGATTATAAAGAGCGGGAACTATTTTTAAAATATAAATCTCCACAAACAGCAAGTAAACGAACTTCTATATTGAATACGGATTTAGAAAACTTACAAATTGAAAAAATTGATTTTGTTAAAGAATTTATTGAAAAAAACAATAACTCCCACTTCACTCCTTTTGTACTAAAAGAGAATTTTCATAGTTTTTCTACAGAAAGCTTACGAAAACTTCATGATACATTATCGGATGGCATTAAAAACTTACCTTCGATGAAGCTAATACATAATAATATTATTACTCTTGAAGAAAAAGAAATACAGCAAAATGTAAAAACTACAGAATATAGACCAAAGGCTTATTCCTTAAGTGGTCCTAATTCTAATGGGCAAACGATATCTTTGGCTGCTTTAAAAGGAAAAGTAGTTCTTGTCGATTTTTGGGCAAGTTGGTGTGCTCCATGTAGAGCTACAAATCCAAATCTTGTACAGTTGCACAATAAATACAAAAACAAAGGATTAGTTATTTTAAGTGTTAGCGAAGACAAAGGTGAACCAGAATGGCTAAGCGCAATACAAGTAGATAATTTAACATGGAATACGCATATACTTGATAAAAATAAGACGATAGCTTTTAGGTATGGTGTAGAATCTATACCATTTAAAATGCTTGTAGATAAACAAGGTAGAATTGCAAGTGGCAAAATTTCTGGCAGTAAATTAGAAAACAGAATTATAGAATTACTTAACGAGTAACCTATTGTACTACTAATTTTTTATTTATTATAGTATCTTCCGTTTTAATAGTTGCTACATATAAACCAGAACTTAAATTAGAAATATCCAGTGTATTGTTGCCTAATTTTATTGATTTTTCGAAAAGAAACTGACCATTTATAGTAAACAGTGTAAGCTTTGCAACTGGTGCTTTTAAATTAATTGTTACTTGCGTAGTTGCAGGGTTTGGATACATTTTAAAATCTGCTTCTAAGACAGCATCTACAGATAATGTTTGGCATTCACTTTCATCTGCAACAAAATTACAAGAATCATCTACTTCCCAAGAATGTAAATAACTAGCAGAAGTATTATCAACAAAAACACAACTTAAACCTAGGTTTTGGGTTACCACAAACTCATTAATACGATGGTTATTATTATTTCTTACATCAATAATGCTTAACATATTATTTTCTGCTCTTACATATTTTATATCTGGATTATTAGAAATATCAAGGCTTTGAATTTGATTATTTTGCGCATATAATAAAAACAAATCATGAGCAGTACTTAAACCTAAACTTGTTAGATTATTATTATTACAAAGTAAATGTTTTAAATCATCATTCCCACTAATATCTAAATTACTTAAATTATTATTAGAACAACTTAAATAACGTAAGGAATGGTTATTAGATACATCGATATTATTCAAGTTATTATTATCGCAGGTTATTGTTTTTAAGTCTGAATTTGCAGAAATATTTAAAGAATTTAAATTGTTCTCAGAAATAAATAATTGTTCTAAATTTAAATTATTTGCAAAATTAATGCTACTTAAATTATTCGAATAACACCTTAAATCTTTTAAATCCGGATTACCTGAGGTATCTAAAACAGCAATATTATTAAGATTACAAGATAAATACTCTAATTCAATATTACTTGTAACATCTAAAGCATTTAGAGTATTATTACTAATATAAAGTCTTTTAAGGGATGTATTAGTAACAATATTTAAAGTAGATAAGTTATTGTTGTCTAAATCTAGAACTTCTAAATGTGGATTATAACTTAAGTTTATAGAAGTTAATTGATTATTATAAGCATATAAATTAACCAAACTTTTAAAAGCGTCAATTCCTGAAAGATCCATAATACCAATATTACCAATAGATAATGTAGTTACAGGAAGTGCATCACTATTTAAAATATTACCATTTAAACCATTGGTATCTATATTTAAGGATATAAGTGCCTGCTCAAAATTTGAGTCAGGAATTAAAGTAGTTTGAGAATGTAGGTTTCTACTATTTAATAAAACAAGCGCAAAAAATATAAGGAGCTTAAAATTAAAAAAATAGCTAAACACTACATTACGAAAAGCGATTAATAGCATGTTTTTTTTCTTAACGTATTGATAGTGTAACACTAAACAATTAATATATTGCAATATGCTAACTTATATTGTAATTTCCACTTATTATCGTTATTATGGTTTTTTACTCGTTTAATTACTAATCACTTAGCCTATCTCCTACAAATTCGACCTTTGTTTTGTTATGAGGTAATGTATTACCGTCTTTATCCAAGTTTACCATTATTATTTTTTCTATGGTAATAATAGTTTCTCTAGTCATCATATTTCTAACTTCACAACGCAACGTTAATGAGGATTTCCCAAAGGTAACAGGTTCAATCCCAATCTCAATAATATCGCCTTGTCTTGCAGAGCTTTTAAAATCTATTTCTGTAATAAACTTTGTAACTACGTGCTGATTTTCTAGTTGTACAACCGCATAAAGTGCAGCTTCTTCATCTATCCATTCTAAAAGTCTTCCACCAAACAAAGTTCCGTTTGGGTTTAAATCTTCTGGTTTAATCCATTTTCTGGTATGAAATCTCATATATTATAATAATTTTTGTTGCAAATCTTGATTAGGTATTTTAAGATTGCTGTTTAATTTTTTGTTTAATTTTTCAATAAAATATGCGGAAAGCAAAGGCGATTCTTTTTCTATATTTTGATGAATAAAAAAATCAATTTCTTTTATTCCTTGGTCGTTCCATATTTTTAACCTTTCAATCCAATCGTCTAATCTGGAATAATCACTTACATGATTTGCGCCAACATAACGAATAAAAGCAGTACTATTAGTTAATCGCATATGCATTAAATCTCTTCTTCCTGCAGTATCCACAATAACATTAGAAATATTATTTTCTTCTAATAGTGGATATAAATCTTCAGCTACAGCTGTATCATTGTACCAATTTGTATGTCTAAATTCTATAGCTAACGGGATTTCTTTTGGCCATGATTCTACAAACTCTACAACTCTATTAAAATCCTTTGGGGAAAAATTACTATGCATTTGCAAAAAAATGGTTCCTAATTTTTCTTGAAGATTTACCGCATTATTTAAGTAGTTATTTACAACCTCTCCTACTTCTTGTAAACGTTTCCAATGGCTAATCTCTTGGTTTAGTTTTGGAAAAAATTTAAATCCATCAGGTGTTTTATTATACCAAGTTGCAAATTGTTCTGCCGAAAAAATCCGATAAAATGTGGCATTAAGCTCAATGGCATTAAACTGACTAGAATAATATACCAATTCATCTTTAGTTCCTCTAGGATAAAAACCTTTTAAGTCTGCTCGATTCCATTTTGCGCAACCAACATAAATTTCAGGTTTTGTTTCTTGTTGTTTTAAATCCTTAAAAAACCGAAAGGAGTCTTTATGATCTTTAGGTAAAGTAAAATCTACTAATTCTGGATTTGTAACGCTTCCAAACTTCATGTTTATATATTAAAAAACTTTAGGTAAAGATACCAAAATATAGCTTGTTAATAAACCCGTTAACAAGTAAAATGCTAATACCATTTTGCCTTTTAAATTATATTTAATTTTAATAAAAACTTTTAATCATGAATACTAGAGACTTAAATTTAAAGCAAGCAAGACCAGAAATTGCATCTATTATTATTAATGATGATATGACAAGTGATGAGCGTTTTCAAAACCTTGTACTTAGACCTATTGCTAAACTACAAGTACCATTATTTGTGGAAGTTTTTAAAAATTATGCTAAGAAACATAAAAATGTTTTTTACGATTTATCTGTTGAAAAACGTATCGTATATATTGAAAATGCACTTCAAAAAGATATGAAACTTAGAAACTCTTTAAAAGGAATGGTAATCGGTTTATTTACTACCGAAGAGTATCTTATTTATATTAAAAACTCTTCTGCTTTAAACAAACGTATGATGGGAATAGTGAAAGACCAATTAGTTGGAAACATTCAATTATTAGAAAAACCAGAGTTGCTAACTGCCGTTTAATTGCTTAAAAGTATTCCTATTGGCGCCATTTCGAAAAAAAATATTTTAATTTAGGTAATTAAATTAATGAAACACCATTTAGATCGGTTGTAAGTACATCACTCATATAATTAAAATAAGGTCTAATTGCTTTAAACGCTGTATCTACTTCTGTTAAAAAATTAGCTGAAGTAACTTCTTTATCTGTATATTTTTTAGTGAAGATAAATTGCTTTTTCTTTATTAAATCGATGGCTTTGTGTTCTTTATCAAAGCCTCTAGGAGCTGTTTTTACTTCGTCTCCAACAAATGTTCCCCAAATATCTTTAAACATTTTATTATCTATTATTTCACGAATTTCATCATCATCTTGTTCAAATTCTTTTCTAATACGCAATAAATCTTCTTTGTTAGGGTCCCAAAAACCAGTGGCAATAAAACTTTCGTTATTAGGTTGAATATGCAGGTAATACCCACCTCTTAAGCTTGGTTTTATACGACTAAACGAGCCTCCAAAATGGGTTTTATATGGTAATTTATTTTTAGAAAAACGAACATCACGATAAATACGAAACATTTTCATTTTATCTATTTCATCATGTATATTAAGCATTTGGAATAATTGGTTATAAACCTGCTTTACCTCTGCTTCTATTTCTTTAAATTCCTTTTTATTTTCATTAAACCAATCACGATTATTATTTTTTTCTAATCGCTTAAAAAAGTCAAAAGTTTCTCTTGGTATTGTTTCGTTCATTTTTCAGTTATTAAATCTGTTTAAAAATACAAAAAGCCTCGAATTTCTCGAGGCTTTTTTGCTATTAATCTAGGTCGTTTATTAAAAACGACTTAGTATCTAAATAATTATTTAGAAATTTTAAACTCTTTAGTTACAAGTCCGTCACTTTCCCCATCATAATATTCAATTACAAAGGTTTTATTTTTGTCAAAATAACCAACACCAGTATATTCATCTGTGGTAACAATATAACTCATATTATTAGCAGAGTATCTTGCTTTACCAAAGGCTTTATCTTTATCCCCATTTTTTACTGCAACGATAAATCCTTTTTCATCTGGAATAAATGCATAATCTGCATTATCAAACTTATAGTAAGTTACTTTTGTTTTGGTTTCGTAATTGGCATCTTTATCATTGTCGACTGAAACTGTTTTTGTAACTTTTATAGGAGTATCCATTCGGTTTCCATTAAGATCATATCTATCTTTTGGGTCTATTTTCACTTCCTGTTTTTGTACAGTATTGACTTTAACTTTCTTTTCTATTAGTTTTCCGTCTTCTTTTACTTTCACTGTTTTTACTTTAGTTTCTTCAATAACATCTACTGGATTATTGCTTTGTGCATAAGCAGTAGTTGTAAATACTAGTAAACTAAATATATATATTAAATTTTTCATTTTTATTTTTCTGTTTTTTAGGATTAAACTTTTGTTAGTTTTTAGTGATAAAATATTATTTCACTTTATCATCTATTTCATCTTTCACATCTTCCATTTTATCTTCTACATCGTCTGCAGCGTCTTCAATGGCATCCCCTGTATCATCTACAGCTTCTTCAATTTTTTCACCTGGTGTTTTCTTTTCTTCTCTACAACTTGTAAATACCGTTGAAATTGAAAACATAAGTACTAGTGCTATTATTAATTTTTTCATGATTTTATTGTTTTTAAATGGTTATTAATGGTTATTAATGGTTATTAATGGTTTAGCTTAGGCTTTTCTTATTACATCTTTAATAAGAGATAGAATAAATAATACTATAAATACAAAGAATAGTATTTTTGCTATTCCTGCCGAAGCTCCTGCAATTCCGCTAAAGCCTAATACTCCAGCTATAAATGCAATTATAATGAATGTGATTGTCCAACGTAACATATCTTTTTGGTTTTAAAATTTTTATAAAATAGAATATACTTTGTATACTCTTACTCTAGTTATTAGAGAATTCTTCTTGAAGTGTTCCTGATTTTTGCAATGCTAATTTGTTATCAAATTGCAGAGTTCTAATAGGAAAAGGAATATTAATATTTTCTTTATCATAAGCCTTTTTAATTTCAATAATGGCTTTACTTTTAGATTTTAGTTTTTCTAATGCGCTATCGGCATCAATCCAAAATCTACATAAATAGTTTATAGAACTACCGCCAAACTCTGTGAAGTAAAACTCTACTTCGTTTGGATCTTTTACTTGGCTAAAAATATTAGCTATAGTTTGTTTGGTTAGTTTTTCAACTTTTTCTAAATCCGATTCGTAACCAACTCCACACTCCAACATAACTCGCATTCTAGTAGTAAGGGAGTAGTTTTTTAAAGGATTTTCTAGAATGGTTTTATTTGGGATAATAACCATATTATTATCGGCTTCTTTTAGGGTGAAATCTTTAAGATTAATATCTATAACTTCACCTGAATATCCATTAGTCTCTACCCAATGACCAATTTCAATTTTCTTTTTAAAGGAAAGCACTAATCCTGCAAAAGTGTTAGAAAGTGTTCCTTGCAAAGCTAGACCAACTGCTAAACCAACAACACCAGCACCAGCTAGTAAAGAAGTTAGCGTTTTTCCGAGGTCTAAGATCCCTAATGCTAAAAATAAACCAGCTACGACTATTGCAACTGCTGCTATTTTACCAATTATTTTACTAATGGAATCTTGTTCTACTTTTTTTGAAACTAATTTTGTTACAAATTTATTGATGTATTTTGCTGTAAAGTAAGCTACTGTCATTACCAAAATTGCAAGTAATAGGTTTGGTAACATTTCTACTGCAGTTGTAAACCACCCTTGAAGTTTTTCTATTAGGGCTTTTATTGCAGTTTCTAATTGCGCTTTCATATGTATAAGTTTTTAGAGTTTATATTGATTTTTGTTTTAGTAAAAACTAAAAACTTAATCCACCATAACACTCTGTAACTTATCGGAAGTTTTTTTAGTCCAAGCATCTAGCATCCAGCTTGCTTTCTCTAATTCTCTAATGTAAGCACCAATAAGATCTATGGTACCTTCATCGGAAGCTTTTTCTGCTTTAACAATGACATTAGACATTTGCTCTAATAAGATTTTATGGTCTTTTAATATTTCGGCAACCATATATTTATCCGATTTTAAAGACTTTGCTTCTTCAATAGAAGAAATTTTTAAATAGTTGCTATACTTACTCATTGGATGAAATCTTAAAGTAAGAATACGCTCTGCAATCTCATCAATTTTTCCTTGAGCATCTTTATATAACTCTTCAAATTTATTGTGAAGATCAAAAAAGTTTTCTCCAAGAATGTTCCAGTGAAAATTTCTTAGTTTCTGATAATAAATGTGGTAATCTGCAAGTAGTGTATTTAGTTCTACAACTACAGGTAATAATTTCTCATCTTTCATATTCAAATAACTCATAATTATATTTTTGGTTAAACAATTTGTTTTGTTCGAACACTATATAAACTATGGGAAATATGAGTTTTGTCAAGTCCTTTAACACCCTTTAACGGTCTTAAGTTTTTTTTAACATAAATTATGTTAAAGCCACTTCTTTCTTCTAAAATAAATTAACATAATTATGAGTATTATTAGCATTACAGCCCAAACAATATAATATCCATACGGACTATTAAGTTCTGGCATATTGGTAAAATTCATACCATAAATACCTGCAATAAATGTAAGTGGAATAAATATAGTAGCAATAATGGTTAGTACTTTCATAACCTCATTCATTTTATTACTAATATTGGTCATATATAAATCCATTAGTCCCCAAATCATTTCACGATATAGATCTATACTTTCGTTAACCTGTATCATGTGATCGTATAGGTTACGAAGATAGTTTTTGGTTTTATCTTCAATAAATTCGATTTCAGATTTTTCCAATTTATTAACTACTTCTCGAAATGGAAAAACGGTTCTTCGTATTTTTAAAATTTCTCTTTTTTGGTCTTGAATACTTGTTGTGGTTGTATTTGTATTAGATTCTTCAATAAAAAGAGTTTCCTCTAAATCTTCAATTTTATCGCCTTCAGCTTCAATAACCGTAAAATAGTTATCTACAACAGCATCTAAAATGGTGTACATTAAATAATCTGCTTTTGCATTTCTAACTCTACCTTTTGCATTTTTAATTCGATCTCTTAACTCATCAAAAACATCACCATCAGCTTCTTGAAAAGTAAGTACATAGTTTTCTCCCACTACCATACTCATATGCTCATAAACAATCTCATCTTCGTTTTTAAAGTGTAGCATTTTAAAAACTATAAAAAGATAATCTTCATATTCTTCTAGCTTTGCTCTTTGGTTTGTGGTTACAATATCTTCTAAAACCAAAGGATGCAAATTATAGTGCGCTCCTAATTTTTCTATCTCTGTAGTATTATTTAAACCATTTAGGTTAATCCAAGTAACGTGTTCTTGTCCCTTAAAATGAAAAGCATCTTCAATATTTTGCGAAGATTTAAAATCACAAGCTTCTTTATTATAATTAACAATATCTATAGTAGTTTCTAAAGTTTGTTTACTACCAGTATACGATACAGTTCCAGGTGCTGTATTTACAGCTTTGTAAGATTTTTTTCTTTTATTTTTACGATTTTTCTGCGCCATATACTATTTTGTTATTCTTAAAAATACTAAAGATTATTCAAATTCTATGTTATTTAATACCAAACCAGAAGCTGGTGCAATATAATCCATAACTTCTGTGCTTTCTGGTAGCAACGTATTTTTAATATAGGCTAAAGTAATATCTCCTCTACCTAATTTTATTAAAGCTCCCATCATTAAACGTATTTGATTTCTACCAAAACCTTTTCCTTTTACACGAAGCATAAATGTTTTTTCTGGAAAAAAATTGGCACTAAAAATCGTGTTTTCTACTAATTCACAAGTTGTTATTTCTCTAGTATATAAACCTTCTTCTGTAGCACGATAACAGTAGGTTTTAAAATTATGAGTTCCTTGAAAGAGCTTTGCTCCTTCTTTCATGATTTCAATATCTAGTTCCTCTAAAATAGTCGTTAAAATTGGAGCACAAAACGGATGACATTTTTCACTATGCGTAAATAAATACAAGTATTCTTTAATTTTTGAATGCTGAATAATATTAAACTTTGCATCTACTTCTTCTATAGCTAGAGCACGAATATCTTGAGGTAAGTTATGATTAAAAAGTGCCAAGAAAGCATCTAAATCTTCAATAGGTTCATAAAGAAACAACTCGAAAGCAGAAGCATTAGCAGAAACCATAGCATCTGTTCTACCTGAAGCTAAAGTTTTAAACTTTGCACCATTTAAAATAAATTTAAAGGTTCTATCTATCATTAAATGCACCGTTTTTAAATTTGGTTGTTTTTGCCAACCATGAAAACGATAGCCTAAATATTGCACTTTTATTAAATAATAATAACGTTTATTAAACATCTTTTAAAATATCTTAGAGTTAGCAAGTAACCTAATTTTATTGCATCTAGCAAAATTTTTATAAATTGTAATTCTAATAACTAACTAAAACTTAAAATTATGAACGAAACAACGACCAGTAAACCACCTATTTGGTTTTGGATTGTAAGTGTTATTGCGCTTATTTGGAACCTATTAGGTGTTGGTGCTTATTTAGCACAAGCATACATGGATGAAGAAACGCGTGCTGCCTTAACAGAAACCGAACGTAGCATGTATGAAAATTTACCTGCTTGGTATACTGCAGTATTTGCTATTGCTGTTTTTGCAGGCACTTTAGGTTGTATTACTTTATTATTAAGAAAAAAATGGGCATACATTATTTTCTTAATTGGAGCAATAGCAGCAATTATTCAAATGAGTTATGTAGCCTTTTCTTTACAAATGGCAAATGCAATGACGCCAATGATTATAATTGTTGCAATTGCACTTCTTTGGCTAGCTAAGCATGCAACCAAGAAAGAATGGATTTCTTAAACAACCACTATTTAACTAACTAACAAAAAAGGCATCTAAAGAATAGATGCCTTTTTTACTACTGTTATTTTTCTCTAGATTTTAAAACGGAAACAATATCCTTTAGTTTAAACCCTTTAGCTTGAAGAAGCATTAAGTAATGAAACAGTAAATCTGCACTTTCATTAAGGAATAAATCATCGTTATTATCCATAGCTTCAATAACCACTTCAACAGCTTCTTCTCCTACTTTTTGTGCTACTTTATTAATACCAGAAGCAAATAAGGAAGCAACATAAGATTTTTCTGAATTGCCATCCTTTACTCTACTTTCGATAGTGTTTTCTAGTTTAGAAATAAATACGAAATCATCTTGATTTTCTTGATTCCAACACGTACCAGATCCTGTATGACAGGTTGGGCCTATAGGGTTTACCTGAATGAGTAAGGTATCGTTATCACAATCTAGTTTCAAATCTACTAGATTTAAAAAATTACCACTCTCCTCACCTTTTGTCCAAAGGCGTTGTTTGGTTCTACTAAAAAAAGTAACCTTGTTTGTTTCTTTTGTTTTCTCCAAAGCTTCTGCATTCATATACCCTAACATTAAAACATTTTTTGTTGTTGCATCTTGAATGATTGCTGGTACTAATCCGTCGTTATTTTTATTAAAATCTATATTCATTGAAACTTATTATTTTCATTTCCGAAATACGGTAACTTATTCCTTTTATTTAAACACTATGGTACTTATTATAAAATCACTTTTTACAAAATAAAATGCCTATTACAATCTTACTGCTATTTTATTAGCTTTTAAATCTTGTTTTAAATCTTTTATTTCAATTTCTGCAAAATGAAACACACTAGCTGCTAAAGCTGCATCTGCATTTCCTTTTTGAAAAGCATCTACAAAATGCTGTATATTTCCTGCTCCTCCTGAAGCGATTATGGGTATATTTAATTCTCTAGAAAGCTTCGCTAACGCATCATTTGCAAAACCATCTTTAGTTCCATCATTATTCATAGAAGTAAAAAGTATCTCACCTGCACCACGTTTTTCTGCTTCTTTTGCCCAAGAAAACAAGTCTAATTTAGTAGGAATACTTCCTCCTGCTACATGTACAATCCAATCTTCATTAATCTGTTTTGCATCAATAGCAACAGTTACGCATTGACTTCCAAATTTGTTAGCCAACTCGTTTATTAACTCTGGACGTTTAATTGCAGATGAATTAACAGAAACCTTATCTGCTCCACATTTTAAAAGCGCATCGACATCTGCAATAGAAGAAATCCCTCCGCCAACAGTAAACGGAATATTTACATGTTCAGCTACTTTTAGGACCATATCTAACATGGTTTTTCTTCCTTCTAAAGTTGCCGAAATATCTAAAAAAACTAACTCATCTGCTCCTTTTAAAGCATATTGTTTTGCTAATTCTACAGGATCTCCTGCGTCACGTAATCCTTTAAAATTTATTCCTTTTACTGTTCTACCATCTTTAATATCTAAACATGGAATAATTCTTTTTGTAAGCATATTGTTACTGTATTTCTAAATCGGATAATTTGATATTTCCTTCGTATAATGCTTTGCCAATAATTACACCTTCGCAACCTATTTTTTCTAATACATTAATATCCTCTAAAGAGGTTACTCCTCCAGAAGCGATTAATTTAATAGCGCTATCTGAACTAGATAAAATATTTTTATATAATTCTATCGAAGGGCCTTCTAACATACCATCTTTAGCAATATCTGTACAAATTACATATTGTATACTTTTTTTCTGATATTCTTTTATAAAAGGAATTACTTCTAAATTGCTTTCTTCGGTCCAGCCACTAATCGCTATTTTTTCGTTTCGACAATCTGCCCCTAAAATAATTTTTTGAGCACCATATTTCGTTATCCAACCATTAAAAGTATCTGTATCTTGTACTGCTATACTTCCACCTGTTATTTGTCTTGCTCCAGAATTGAAAGCAATATGTAAATCTTGATCCGCTTTTAAACCACCACCAAAATCAATTTTAAGGTTAGTTTTAGATGCAATTTGCTCTAACACCTTATAGTTTACAATATGCTTCGCTTTTGCACCATCTAAATCGACTAAATGCAAATATTGAATTCCTGCTGCTTCAAATTGTTTGGCTACTTCTAACGGGTTTTCATTGTATATTTTCTTGGTATTGTAATCCCCTTTGGTAAGACGGACACATTTTCCTTCGATGATATCTATTGCTGGTATTATTCTCATATTCATTTTCCACGAAAGTGGAAATCTATTTTAATTAAACTTTTATTTGTAATGTAGCCTTTCGACTGCCCTCAAGTTGATATTTATCTTTCTTTATAGCTTCAAGAAATTCTTTAAAATTTCTTCTCCTGCTATGCTACTTTTTTCTGGATGAAATTGCACACCATAAAAATTATCTTTCTGCAGTGCAGATGCATAAGCAAGACCATAGTTTGTTGTTGCAATAGCTTCATTGCAGTTTTCTGCATAATAACTATGAACAAGATACATGAACTCTTGGTTTTTAATTCCTTTAAATAAATCCGATTTTAAATCGGAAATCGTATTCCATCCCATTTGTGGGACTTTCACTGTATTTTCAAAGCGTTTTACCTGTACATCAAAAATACCTAAACCTGTGGTATTACCTTCTTCTGTAGCTTTACAAAGTAATTGCATACCTAAACAAATCCCTAAAACAGGTTGTGTTAATGTAGGTATTAAAGCATCTAAAGTACTTTCTTTAAGCATTTGCATAGCACTACTTGCTTCACCTACTCCAGGAAAAATAACCTTGTCTGCGGCTTTTATTTCTTCGGGATTATTAGATAGAATAGCATCATAGCCTAAACGCTTAAAAGCAAATTGTATGCTTTTGATGTTTCCTGCTCCATAATCTATAATTACAATTTTCATTTTTTTGGCTTTTACTTTTTAAAGCATTCCTTTAGTGCTTGGTAAAATCATTTTTTCCACATCGCGTTTTACGGCTACTTTTATTGCTTTTGCAAAAGCTTTAAAGATGGCTTCAATTTTATGATGCTCATTGGTACCTTCTGCTTTAATATTTAAGTTGCATTTTGCTCCATCTGTAAAAGACTTGAAGAAATGCATAAACATTTCGGTTGGCATTTTACCAATCATTTCCCGTTTAAAATCTGCTTCCCAAACCAACCAGTTTCTTCCACCAAAATCAATTGCTACTTGTGCTAAGCAGTCATCCATTGGTAAACAAAAACCATAACGTTCTATACCTAATTTATTACCTAAAGTAGTTGCAAAAAGTTCCCCTAAAGCAATTGCTGTATCTTCAATAGTATGGTGCTCATCTACTTCTAAATCCCCTTTTACTGTAATATTTAAATCTAATTGTCCGTGACGTGAAATTTGGTCTAACATGTGATCGAAAAAGGCAATTCCTGTATCAATATTGCTTTTTCCTGTACCATCTAAATTAAGATCGATTTGTATTTTAGTTTCGTTGGTATTTCTAGTAATTCTTCCTGTTCTAGCATCCGTTTTTAATAAAGCATAAATAGCTTCCCAATCATTACTTTCTAGAGCTATAAAAGCATCTAAAGATTCTCTTTTTACAGTAATTTCATCGGTTCCCAAGTTAGTTTCATCATTAATGAAAATTCCTTTAGCCCCTAAGTTTTTAGCAAGTTCAATATCTGTTAAGCGATCACCAATAACAAAAGAATTTGCTAAATCATAATCTTCAGAAAAATACTTTGTAAGCAATCCTGTATTAGGTTTACGTGTTGGTGCATTATCTTTTGCAAAGGTTCTATCTATAAATTGCTCATTAAAAACAATACCTTCTGCTGCAAAAGTTTTAAGAATAAACTCATGAACTGGCCAGAACGTATCTTCTGGATACACTTCTGTACCTAAACCATCTTGGTTGGTAATCATCACGATTTCAAAATCTAATTCTTTAGCAATTTTACTTAAATATTGAAATACTTTTGGGTAGAATTCTAGTTTTTCAAAACTATCAATTTGTTCATCTGCAGGCTCTTTTATAATTGTCCCGTCACGATCTATAAATAATACTCTCTTTTTCATTATAAACTTTTTAATGCTTGAATTAGTGTTTGGTTTTCTTGCGCTGTACCAACAGTAATACGCAAACAATCTTCGCATAATACTTGATTGCTTCTATTTCTAATTACAATATTTTTATCTATTAATTGCTGGTATCTTTGGTTAGCATCATCTACTTTAAGTAATAAAAAATTAGCATCTGATGGATATATTTTTGAAATATATGAAACGTCTTTAAGCGCAGAAATTAAAAGACTTCGTTGTTCTTTTATATTGTTAATTTCTGAGGTAACCGCTTCCATATTTTGCAAACGACTTAATGCTTTTTGTTGCGTTAATGCATTAACATTATAAGGTGGTTTTATTTTGTTAAGAATGGCTATTATTTCCGCGGAAGCGTAACAAACACCTAAACGAATTCCTGCCATACCATAAGCTTTAGACAAGGTTTGTGTAATAATTAAATTAGGAAACTCTGCAAGTCTTTGCATCCAACTAATGTTTTCAGAAAAGTCAATATATGCTTCATCAATAACTACCAATCCAGGGAAATTATTTAATAATGTTTCCACCTCTGAAGTGTTGAAACTATTTCCTGTTGGATTATTTGGTGAACATAAAAACAAGATTTTACTCTTGGTGTTAGCTGTTTCTAAAACCTGTTTTACTGCGGGTTGAAACTCCTTAGTTAATGCTATTTTATTGTTTTGTATCGCATTAATATTGGCTAAAACACTATACATTCCGTAGGTTGGCGGTAATGTTATAACGTTATCTTGATTAGGCTCACAGAAGGCTCTAAAAATTAAATCTAACACTTCATCGCTTCCGTTACCTAAGAGAATATTAGCAACCGATATGTTATTTATTTTAGATAATTCCTGTTTCACAAGGTTTTGCTGTGGATCTGGATATCGATTTACGTTTGTACTAAAAGGATTTTCATTCGCATCTAGAAAAACCATTTCTTGACTAGAAGCTGTATACTCATCCCTTGCAGAAGAGTATGGTTCTAGAGACTTAATCGTTTCTCTAGTAATGTTATTTATGTTGAAATTTTGTTTCATGTTTTCTTTATATGGAGACCTCTTTACTTTTCTCGAGGTAACAAAAACTCTTATTTTAAATCTTTTAAACGAATAGATACTGCGTTTTTATGTGCATCTAATCCTTCGGCTTCAGCCATTAATTCAATCGTATTACCAATATTTAATAATCCTCTTTTTGTAATTTTTTGAAAAGTAATACTTTTTAAAAAGCTATCTAAATTCACTCCAGAATATGCTTTACTAAAACCATTTGTAGGCAAAGTATGGTTGGTTCCTGAAGCATAATCTCCTGCACTTTCTGGTGTGTAATTACCAATAAAAACAGAACCAGCGTTTGTTATATTATCTACAAAAAAACTGTTATTTTTTGTCGCAATTATAAGGTGTTCTGCTGCATATTCATTTACAAAATCTAAAGCATCCTCTGCTTCTTCTAGTAAAATAGCTTTAGCGTTTTGTAATGCCTGAGTTGCTATTTCTTTTCTTGGTAATTCCTGAAGTTGTTTTTCAATTTCATTAGTAACATCTGTAATCATTGATTTAGTATCTGACACTAAAATAACCTGACTATCAGTACCATGCTCAGCCTGACTTAACAAATCGGAAGCCACATAAGCAGCATTTGCAGATGCATCTGCCATAACTAACAGTTCACTTGGTCCAGCAGGCATATCGATTGCTGTTCCGTATTTTGTAGCCAATTGTTTTGCTACCGTTACGAATTGATTTCCTGGTCCGAAAATTTTATACACTTTAGGAATACTTTCTGTACCAAAAGTGAATCCTGCAATAGCCTGAATACCTCCTACTTTAAAGATTTTAGTTACACCACAAAGTTGTGCTGTATATAAAATTTCGTTTGCTATTTTACCTTCTTTATTTGGAGGTGTACATAGAACAATTTCTTTACAACCTGCAATTTGTGCAGGAACAGCAAGCATTAAAACAGTAGAAAATAAAGGTGCAGTACCTCCTGGTATATATAAACCTATTTTTTGAATGGCACGTTTTTCTTGCCAACAGCTTACTCCTTCTGTAGTTTCTACTTCAACTTTATTGGTTTTTTGTGCAGTATGAAACTTTTTAATATTTGCTTTTGCTTTATTAATTGCTTCCTTTAAATGTTTTGGTACTTTATTAGATGCTTCTTCTATTTCTGTAGTAGAAACCAAAATATTTTCTATGGCTACACCATCAAATTTATTTGTATACTTAGCAATTGCTGTATCTCCATTTTTAGAGATATCGTTAAATATTTCGGTTACTGTAGCCTCAATATCACTTACCTTTTGTGTTGGCCTTTCTTGAATGTCTTGCCAATCTTTTTTATTTGGGTTTTCTATTATTTTCATTGTTTCAACTTAAAAAAATAGTATTAATTAAGATACTTATATTACCATGTTTTCTATTGGGCAAACTAAAATACCTTGTGCGCCTTTAGCTTTTAATTCGTCAATAATTTCCCAGAAATCATTCTTATTAATTACAGAATGAATAGAACTCCACCCAGATTCTGCCAAAGGAAGAATGGTAGGACTTTTCATTCCTGGAAGAATATTTTTAATTTCTTCAACTTTATCATTTGGTGCATTTAATAGCACGTATTTATTTTCTCTTCCTTTTAAAACAGCTTGCAATCGAAATTGAATTTTATTTAAAATGCTTTTATTTTCGTCTGAAATTAAAGGAGAAACTGCAAGAACTGCTTCCGATTTAAGAAGTACTTCAACCTCTTTCAATCCGTTTTTAAACAAAGTGCTTCCGCTAGAAACAATATCTACAATAGCATCTGCTAAGCCTATATTAGGAGCAATTTCAACAGAACCATTAATTATGTGCAATTGTGCATCTACATTATTTTTCTTTAAAAATTGATTTACCGTATTTGGATACGATGTCGCTATGCGTTTGCCTTCTAGATCTTGAATAGATGTGTAAGAAGCAGATTTAGGTATAGCAATAGATACTTTGCATTTTGAAAACCCTAATTTTTCTACTACAGGAATGTCTTCTCCTTTTTCAATTAGTACGTTTTCACCAATAATAGCAGCATCTACGATACCATCTTTTAAGTATTGAGGAATATCTCCATTTCTTAAATAAAACACTTCTAAAGGAAAGTTTCTAGCAGAAGCCTTAAGTTGATCTTTTCCATTATCAATAGAAACGCCAATATCTTTTAAAAGTTTAAGGGAATCTTCGTTAAGTCTACCTGATTTTTGAATTGCAATTCTTAATTTACTCATACTGTTTGCCCACAAAAGTGGATGTTTTTTTAATTAGTTATCTAATTTTGTTGGAGTAAATCGATTGGAAATAAAAAAAACCGTTTGATCTACTCAAACGGTTTTTAAAATATGTTGGTTTTATTCAATACATTTTTAGCTCGCTTGATTGCCAGTAGTAAAATGATGATGATGTAATTGAATAAAATTCATGTTCTTTTTTTGTCTGTACAAATATTTGTAAAATATAATTACAAATCCAAACCTTTTGTGATATTTTTATTGATTACCAAGTATAATAGGCATTCCTGAGTCTCCAGAACCAATAACGATCACTTTGCTATTAGGAGATTCTGATAACTTAACTGTAGCTTCAATACCTTTATCTTGAAGAATTTTGTCGGTTAACGATGCACTTAAAATACGATTAGATTCAGCTTTACCTTTAGCATCAATAATTACTTTTTGAGCCTCTTTTTCTGCTGTAACTAATCTAAATTCATATTCTAAAGATTCTTGTTCTTGTTTTAATTTACGTTCAATAGCTTCTTTAATAGTAATTGGTAATTTCACATCTTCTACTAAAACTCTTTTAACTGTTAAAAATTGACCATCTAGTAAAGTAGTTACTTCTTCTAAGATTTCTTGTTCAATAACATCTCTTTTACTGGAATATAATTGTTCTGGTGTATAACGCCCAACAACACTTCTTGCTGCAGCATTTACAGCAGGATCCAATAACTCTCTTTCGTAATCTGCCCCTTTTGTTTTTATTAGTTTCCCAAGGTTTGAAAATTCTGGTTCATACCATATTGTTCCGTTTACTTTTACTTCTAATCCGTTAACGGAAAGCACATTCATTTCATCGGAAACAGATTGTTGACGCACTCTGTGTACTAACATATCATTCCACGGTGCAACAATATGAAACCCTTCTCCATAAGTACGTTCGGTGTTAATACCATCTCCAAAACGTTCAAATAAAACACCTCCTTCTCCAGGACCAATAGTTACGGCTGATTTAGATATTAAAATAATTAGTAATACGAGCCCTATAATAAAAGGCATTGCAATTTTAGGTAATTTATCCATGTTTGTTTTTTATATTAATCCGTTATATTTTCTTAAAAACCACTCTAAAGCTAAACTTAAAATTAGTAAAACTAGTAGGTATTTAAAATCGATTAAAGGTACAACATTTTTACTGCTTTTCTGTATTGTAGCAAAGCGTTCATCATTTAATAAATCTGTAATCAACGTATTGGTATTTGCAATAAAGTAACTATTTGCCTTTGTATTTTTAGCTACTTGTTGAAGCTTTACGACATTAGCATTTAAAAATTGTTGTTCAATATTATATTCTAAAATTTGAAAAGTACCTGATTTCGATATGTTTTCGTTAGTTGCTTTTACAGTAAAGCTATAATCTCCAGCAGGTAAATTACTTAAATCTACTTGATAATTATTTCCTTTTAAAATTAAAGGAAAGGTATTAGTTGTTTGTGATGTTTTATTTTTTATAAAAATATTTAGTGCTTCTTTTGCATCAAATTCATAGTTTTTATTGAAAAATTGTGCCTTTACAATAACATTTGAGTTTCCTTGATAAAAAGACTCGAAATCTACATTTAATCTGTTTTTTCTTTTATTAGAAGCTAAATACTGAATAATCTTACCCATAAAATTATCAAAACGATTAAAGGTATTATTGTTTAAATAGCTTTGTGCTCGCCATTTCCAGATATTTTCGCCAAAAAGAACAGCTTCTCTCCTACTATTTGTCTCAAAAGTTGCAAGCAAAGGTTCTTGGGTTTCTAGACTTCCTACTTTTTTATTTAACATAGTCTCCATTGGAATAGAAAAAGTAGCATTACCAAAAGAAGATTGTAAAGGAGGAAAAGATTGAAAATCTAAATCGTCAATAATAAATGTATTATAATTGGTGTTTAAATCTGGTTGGTATTCTTCGGTTTGTTTTACAACATCCTGTTCAAAATCACTTTGAATTGCATTTATAAAAGTATAGTCGGTTTTTGTTCCTAAAACTAAAAACGTATTCGCATTGTTTTGTTTTAAACTTTCAAAAACTAATTTAAAGTTATTATTTGGCTGATACAGTATAACTAATTGATAATCATTTTTTTGTAATAAATAATCATTTGGAGACACTATAGATACCTCTCGTTGTTCATTACTTTCTATGCTCTTTTTAAAAGTTCCTAAATCTGGATGCATAATATCGCTAATAATAGCAACATTTGTTTTCTGATCGATCACTTCTACTGCAAAATTCTTATAATTATTAATGGTGTTTTTTTCGTTTTCTATTGGAAGAATTTGCGCTTTATACAATTGTACTCCTACTCGATTAGCAGGCAAAGTAAAGTTTAAAATTTTTGAATTTGATGTTTTATTGAAGCTTAGGTTTTGCGAATACACTGTAGATTTACCAGATGTAACTACAAATTTTGAATCTATATTATTATGGCCATTGAAAGAAATAATAACCTCTACTGGGAATTTATTTTTTAAAAAAGCATATTTGTTTACATTAAGTTGCTGGATTTTTAAATCGGTATATGTAATTGTATCTCCAAGTATAACAGGTAAAATTGGTTGTTTTACTTTTTCAGCTGAAAAAACATAGTCGTTTCCATAGGTTTGATTTCCATCTGTTATTAAAAGTATTGGAGAAGTTGTGTTTTTATAGATTTGCGAAAATTCTTTAAAAGCCTTATCTATATTTGTTTGTTTTTCTACAAAACCTAAAGAGTCTAATGGTTCTATATGGTTTCCGAAGGAGAAAAAATCCAGATTAAACTTTTCGCTTAATGCTGTATTACTTTTAATAGATGCAACGAGTTGCTGCACATTATCTTCCTTATTTAAATGCACAACAGATGCAGAATTATCAATTGCGACTACTAAATTAGGTTTTTCGGTATAGTAGTTTACTTTTTCAAACTTAGGATTGATTAGTAATAATAAAAGTAAAAAAACAGAAATAAACCGCAAAAATGCATAAAGCATATTGTTTTTACTTGTTTTTTTCGCTTTTACCTTATACTGAAAAAGCGCTAGTAATAGCGCTATAATTCCAGATAGTATAATGTATAAAATTGTTTCTGTTTGCATAAAAGATTCTTCGACAAGCTCAGAATGACATTTTCTAATTTATTAGGTTAGCATTCCTCCATCTACGTTTATGGTTTGTCCTGTAACGTAAGCAGACATATCGCTTGCTAGAAAAACACAAACATTAGCGATATCTTCTGGTGTACCACCACGTTTTAAAGGGATTGCATTTCGCCAACCTTTAACAGTGTCTTCATCTAATTTTGCTGTCATTTCGGTTTCAATAAAACCTGGAGCAATCACATTGCTTCTAATGTTTCTAGAACCAAGTTCTAAAGCTACAGATTTTGAAAAACCAATAATTCCTGCTTTTGAAGCGGCATAATTGGTTTGTCCAGCATTTCCTTTAACACCAACCACAGAACTCATATTAATAATAGAGCCTTTACGTTGTTTAAGCATGGTACGCTGTACAGCTTTAGTCATATTAAATACCGATTTTAGGTTTACTTCTATAACCTTATCAAAATCTTCTTCACTAATACGCATTAAAAGATTGTCTTTAGTAATTCCTGCATTATTAATAAGAACATCTATACTTCCAAATTCTTTAACTACTTCTTCAGCAAGTTTTTGAGATTCTTCAAAATTTGCAGCATTACTTTTATATCCTTTAGCTTTAATGCCAAAAGTGTTTAATTCTTTTTCTAATGCATTAGCTGCTTCTACAGAAGAGCTATACGTAAATGCCACATTTGCACCTTGTTGTGCAAAAACCTGAGCAATTCCTTTTCCTATTCCTCTACTCGCTCCTGTTATTATGGCTGTTTTTCCTTCTAATAATTTCATATTTAGTAACTACTTTTAATTAGCTTCCTTATTTTCAAAGGAATGATAATTTTAATATTTAAACTTTAATGTGCTTTTTAAAGTATATTTTTATATTCAAATATAATAAATACAAACTGTATCAAATAAAAAAACCTCACAAAATAATGTGAGGTTTTTAACATGTATATGTATGCTGCTTAGCCTAAAACTTCAGCAACTTTTTTTCCTATTTCTGCTGGTGAATCTACCACGTGAATACCACAAGCTCTCATAATTTTCTTTTTAGCTTGTGCAGTATCATCACTACCACCTACAATTGCTCCTGCGTGTCCCATTGTACGTCCTGCAGGTGCTGTTTCTCCAGCAATAAAACCTACAACTGGTTTTTTACTTCCACTAGCTTTGTACCAGTTAGCAGCGTCTGCTTCTAATTGTCCACCAATTTCACCAATCATTACAACAGCTTCTGTTTCAGGATCGTTAATTAACAATTCAACAGCTTCTTTAGTTGTAGTTCCAATAATAGGATCTCCACCAATACCAATTGCAGTCGTTATACCTAAACCTTGTTTTACTACTTGGTCTGCAGCTTCATAAGTCAAAGTTCCTGACTTAGACACAATACCCACTTTACCTTTTTTGAAAACAAATCCTGGCATAATTCCAACTTTTGCTTCACCCGGAGTAATAACTCCCGGACAGTTAGGTCCTATTAATCTACAATCTCTATCATTAATATAAGCAGCTGCTTTGATCATATCTGCAACTGGAATACCTTCTGTAATAGTAATAATTACTTTAATCCCTGCATCTGCAGCTTCCATAATAGCATCAGCAGCAAAAGCTGGTGGTACAAAAATAATGGTTGTGTCTGCGCCTACTTTTTCTACAGCTTCAGAAACCGTATTAAAAACTGGTCTATCTAAATGTGTTTGACCACCTTTTCCTGGAGTAACACCACCAACAACATTTGTTCCGTATTCAATCATTTGACCAGCGTGAAAAGTACCTTCACTACCAGTAAATCCTTGAACTATTATTTTTGAATCTTTATTTACTAAAACGCTCATTTATATTTAGATTAAAATTGTTTAATATATATTTAAGAATATCTTTACTACGATTTAGAATTCTTACTGCAAAAGTAAGTTTTTGAAAAGAAAATATAAAGTGATTTGTATTTTTATTTCTTAAAAAGAATTTATGCTTTCTGAACTACTATCTGCTAGTTGACTCATTTGAAAACCTTTAATTATTTTGTCTCCTTTTACTTCCCAGATAGTGGAGAAATGAGCCAAAGGCATTTCCTCATTAGGATTTTCAATAGTTGTAACATGCGAAGTATAACGTATAGCTACAAAGTTCCCATCCTGTAACAGATGACTAGTTTCAAAACGTAACGTGTTATACATTTTTCTAACCTCTTCAAAAACTACTTTTAAAGCGTTAAAATCTAAAACATTAAACCCTTTACTACTATGCCAACTTAAAGTGCAATCTTTATGAAAACAAAGATTTACAGCTTCTGAATTATTTGCTAAATCGGAACTATAAAATTTTTGAACAACTTCTTTAGGTGACATTTATTTGTTTTTTAATTGTTTTACAATTTCAGGAATTTTCTTGATATAAGCTAATTCTTTTAATTTAACTCTAGATTCTTCGATTGGAGTACCAAAATAAGATTTTCCGCCTTCAATAGATTTTGTAACTCCAGTTTGACCAAGCACAACAGCCTTGTCTCCAATTGTAATACCACTTGTTGTACCAACTTGCCCCCAAATGGTCACTTCGTCACCAATAATACAGCAACCAGCAATACCAGTTTGCGATGCTATTAAGCATTTTTCTCCAATAATAGTGTCGTGTCCAACTTGAATTTGATTGTCAAGTTTTGAACCTTCACCAATGGTAGTATCTCCTGTCACTCCTTTATCTATTGTACAAAGCGCACCGATGTCTACATGATCTTTAATTACAACTCTTCCTCCAGATATTAAAGGATCAAAGCCTTCTGGTCTTTTTTTATAATAAAAGGCAGAAGCGCCTAAAATAGTTCCTGCATGTATAGTAACATTATTACCAATTACAGTATCATCGTAAATACTTACGTTGGAATGAATGATACAATTTTCACCAACAACTACATTATTACCTATAAAACAATTTGGTTGTATAATAGTGTTTTTTCCAATTTTTGCTGAAGGAGAAATAGCTACATTACTAGATTGAAAAGGTTTAAAGTGTTTTGTGATTTTATTAAAGTCTCTAAAAGGATCATCGCTAATTAGTAATGCTTTTCCTTCTGGACATGCAACTTCTTTATTGATTAAAACAATTGTTGCTGCAGATTCTAATGCTTTATCGTAGTATTTAGGATGATCTACAAAAACAACATCACCAGCTTCAACCACATGAATTTCATTAATCCCAAGAACGGGAAAATCTGCATTACCAATATATTTACAGGTAATTAAATCTGCAATGTTTTTAAGTGTTTGTGGCTTTGGGAATTTCATATATTCAGTTTACAGCTTTCAGTCTCAGTTTTCAGTATTGTTAACTGAGACTGAGACTGTAAACTGAATTTTATTCTTTTACACGTTCTTTATACGTTCCTTTTTCTGTTTCCACTTTTATCTTATCTCCTTCATTAATAAATAATGGCACATTAACAGTTGCTCCTGTTTCAACAGTTGCTGGCTTTGTTGCATTAGTAGCTGTATTCCCTTTAACTCCTGGCTCTGTTGCTGTTATTTCTAATATTACACTTGCAGGTAAATCTACAGACAATGGCATATTGTCTTCTGCATTAATCTGTATAGTAACGACCTCTCCTTCTTTCATTAAACCAGGATTGTCTAGCGCAGACTCTAAAAGTCTTATTTGAGAATAATCTGCTTCATTCATAAAATGATAAAATTCACCATCGTTATACAAATATTGAAATTTATGCGTTTCTACACGAACATCATCTAATTTATGTCCTGCCGAAAACGTATTATCTAATACTTTTCCACTAGTTACACTTTTCATTTTTGTTCTAACAAAAGCTGGGCCTTTACCAGGTTTTACGTGTAGAAATTCAATAATTTTATAAATATCATTATTATATTTAATACAAAGTCCGTTTCTAATATCTGAAGTTGTTGCCATAGTATTTCCCACGAAAGTGGGTATTTTTTTAATTAATAAATTTTAATTTGATTTGAAGTATCCTTTCATAATACCACGATGTGAATTCTTAATAAATTGAAGAATTTCATCACGTTCATGTGTTGCTTCCATTTCTGCTTCAATTAAATCGGAAGCCTGTGTGTTATTATAATTTTTTTGATATAACATTCTGTATATATCTTGTATTTCTCTAATTTTTTCGGTGGCAAAGCCTCTTCTTCTTAACCCTACAGAATTAATTCCTACATAGGATAAAGGTTCCCGACCAGCTTTAACAAAAGGAGGAACATCTTTTCTTACTAAAGAACCTCCAGTTACAAAAGCATGATTTCCAATAGAACAAAATTGATGTACCGCTGTCATTCCTGCTAATACTACATAATCACCAACTGTTATATGTCCTGCTAATGTACTATTATTAGAAAAAATGCAATTATTACCAACCACACAATCATGAGCTATATGACAGTAAGCCATTATTAGACAATTGTCTCCAATTACCGTTTTCATTTTATCTGTAGTACCACGATTAATAGTTACACATTCTCTAATGGTAACGTTATCACCAATTACTGTTAATGTATCTTCGTCTTTATATTTTAAGTCTTGCGGTACACCAGAAATTACTGCACCAGGAAAAATATTACAATTTTTACCTATTCGAGCTCCTTCCATGATAGTTACATTACTACCGATCCAAGTTCCTTCACCAATTATCACATTATTGTGTATGGTTGTAAAGGGATCAATTACTACATTTTTAGCAATTTTTGCTCCTGGATGTACATACGCTAAAGGTTGATTCATTTTATAAATATTTATATTACAAAGCGACAAAATTGGTCGCTTTTCACTTTCAAACTTCAATAATTATTTTGAAATCTGCTAGATTTGTATCGTTATTTTATTTTAGAAATTTGCGCCATTAATTCTGCTTCTGCACATAATTTTCCATTAGCGTACGCATAGCCTTGCATATGACAAATACCTCTACGAATTGGAGTAATCAAATCACATTTAAAGATTAATGTATCCCCAGGAACTACTTTTTGTTTAAACTTAACTTTATCAATTTTCATAAAGAAAGTTAAATAGTTTTCTGGGTCTGGAACTGTACTTAACACAAGTATCCCACCTGTTTGCGCCATAGCTTCCACTATTAAAACGCCTGGCATAACTGGTGCTCCTGGAAAGTGACCTTTAAAAAACTCTTCGTTCATGGTCACATTTTTCATACCAAGTACATGAGAATCACTAAGCTCAAACACTTTGTCTATCAACAAAAACGGTTGTCTATGTGGTAACATATCCATTATTTGGTTGACATCCATTAAAGGTTGTTGATTTAGGTCTACCGCAGGAACATAATTACGCTTTTCGTTTTTTATAATTTTAGCCAGTTTTTTGGCAAATTGTGTATTTACATAGTGCCCAGGTTTATTCGCTATAATTTTACCTCTTATTCTGGTTCCAACTAATGCTAAATCACCTATAACATCTAACAATTTGTGTCTAGCCGCTTCATTTGGATGGTGTAGCGTTAAATTATCTAAAATCCCATTAGATTTCACTGCAATTGCCTCTTTATTAAAAGCAACCTTAAGTTTTTCCATAGTTTCGGAAGACAATTCTTTATCTACATAAACTATTGCATTATTTAAGTCGCCACCTTTAATTAATCCGTTTTCCAAAAGCATTTCTATTTCATGTAGAAAACTAAAAGTTCTGGAATCTGAGATTTGTTCTTTAAAATCTGAAATATGATTTAAAGTAGCATTTTGAGTACCTAAAACTTTGGTGCCAAAATCTACCATAGTAGTAATTTGATATTCTTTAGAAGGCATTACTAGAATTTCACTACCAGTTTCTTCGTCTACATAAGAAATAATATCTGTAACTACATATTCTTGCCTAATTGCATTTTGTGCTACAATTTCTGCTTTTTCTAGAGCCTCAATAAAGAATTTCGAAGAACCATCCATAATTGGTGGTTCGGAAGCGTCTAACTCGATAAGAACGTTGTCTATATCTAAACCTACTAAAGCAGCAAGTACATGCTCACAGGTTTGAATAGTAACACCGTTTTTTTCCATGCAAGTACCACGTTGTGTATTTGTAACATAGTTTGCATCTGCCTCTATTATTGGCTCTCCTTCTAAATCGATACGTTTAAAACCAAATCCGAAATTCTCTGAAGCCGGTTTAAATGTTAGTTTCACATCCTTTCCAGTATGTAAACCTACACCACTTAAAGACATTTCATTTTTTATTGTCTTTTGCTTAATACTAGTATTAACTATTGCCATCTACTTTTTTTTCGATTTCACTTATATTTTTTACAATCTTTGGAAGGTTTTTGAAATATACATATGATTTATTCCAATCTCCATAATTAAAAGAAGGAGAACCTTGAAGCGTCTCATTATCTTTTACGTTTTTACCAATTCCAGATTGTGCTTGTACTCTTACACCATTTCCTATGGTTAAATGTCCTGCAATACCAACTTGACCTCCAATCATACAATTCTCGCCAATTTTAGTTGACCCAGCAATTCCTGTTTGTGCAGCAATTACAGTGTTTTTACCAATTTCTACATTGTGCGCTATTTGTATTTGGTTATCTAGTTTTACACCTCTTTTAATTAAGGTAGAACCTAAAGTCGCTCTATCTATTGTTGTTCCTGCTCCAACATCTACAAAATCTTCAAGAATAACGTTTCCAGTTTGTGGTACTTTAGTAAATTCTCCTTTTTCGTTTGGTGCAAAACCAAAACCATCTGCTCCAATAATTGCACCAGAATTAATAACACAATTTTTACCTATAATACAATCGGAATACAATTTCGCTCCTGCATAAATTATAGAATCATTATCTATTGTAACATTATCTCCTATATATACATTTGGATATATTTTTACATTTTCACCAATAGTTACATTTTCACCAATGTATGAAAAAGCTCCAATATACACCGTTTCTGGATACTTCACAGATTCTGAAATATAAGATGGTTTTTCTACACCTACTTTATTGTTCTTTGCTAAATTGTAATATTCTAACAATTTAGAGAATGCTTTATAGGCATCTGCTACTTTTATTAAAGTAGTATCGATGCTATTTTCAGGCTCGAAAGTTTTATTTACTATGGTTATAGATGCTCTAGTTGAATATATATATGGTGTGTATTTAGGATTAGAAAGAAACGTTAATGATCCTTCTGTTCCTTCTTCGATTTTTGAAAGTTTAGATACTTCAACATCTGGGTTACCAACAATGTCTCCTTCTAAAATTCCTGCAATTTGTTCTGCTGTGAATTTCACACTTTTTTGTTTAGTTTTTTGTAATTCTAGCAAAAATAAGAAAAATGTGCTAAAGTTTTTGTTTTGGATAACATATATAATATTTAGTCACTGGTTTTGAAAGTGCTTTTAGGTTTAATTGATCGGAAGCTTTCACGATATCTTCTATCTTTCCGTTTTTATGTAATATATTAATTTTTTGTTTTTTTTGTTGATATGCTTGATTTGAAATCTCTCCTGTAAACACAAAATAAGAAGCTTCTTCTTCCGAAATTTGAAATTTCTCTATAAGCGTCTGCTTGTGTAAGTTTAAATTTTCTGTTTTAATTTTTTTCTTTTTCAGCTTCACCTTCAGCAAATCTCTATTTATTATCATTTCACATAGATTTTTCAACACAAAATCCTCATGAAACTGCCAAGCTTTCATTGCAGAAATAATATCATAATCATCTAGCATTGCAAAAGTGTTTAATGTTTCCACATTAAAATCATTTAAAGAAATTTCATTTTTTAAAAAGTACTGTAAAGGTTTGCTCGCATCTAATTTTACTCCTTTAAAAGTCAGTTCTTTTGCTCTTTTTAAAACTCTAATCAATAACTGTTCTGCAGCTAAACTCGTTTTATGTAAATACACTTGCCAATACATTAAGCGTCTAGCTACTAAAAATTTTTCGACACTATAAATCCCTTTATCTTCTACTACAAGCACATCGTTTACCACATTAAGCATGGTTATTAAACGTTCACTATTTATATTGCCTTCTGCGACTCCTGTATAAAAACTATCGCGTTTTAAATAATCTGCTCTATCCATATCTATTTGACTAGATATTAACTGGCACATAAACTTTCTATAGTATTCGCCTTTAAAAATTTTAATGGCTAAAGTTAAACTTCCGTTAAACTCTGCATTTAAAGTTTCCATAAAAAGCAACGAAATTTCTTCATGGGATACATTATTAACGATACTATGTTCCATTGCATGAGAAAATGGTCCGTGACCAATATCATGTAATAAAATAGCGACTAACAATGCGTTTTTTTCGTCTTCAGATATTTCAACACCCTTAAAACAAAGCACTTGTATTGCTTTTTGCATTAAATGCATGCAACCTATAGCATGATGAAAACGTGTGTGATGCGCTCCTGGATATACCAAGTAAGACATGCCCATTTGGGTAATTCTACGTAGCCTCTGAAAATATTTATGTTCAATTAAATCGAATATTAGCGAATTAGGTATAGTAATAAATCCGTAAATTGGGTCGTTTAATATTTTAAGTTTGTTTTTAGTATGCAAGCTTTACTTTTTTACAATTATATAAACAAATATACATGAACAATATAAATATTCTTTGGGTTGACGACGAAATCGATTTACTTAAACCTCATATTATCTTTCTGGAACAAAAAAACTACAAGGTAACTACTTGTAAAAGTGGTACAGAAGCACTAGAAATTTTAGATGACACCAATTTTGATATTGTTTTTTTAGACGAAAACATGCCAGGACTTACCGGACTAGAAACTTTAAATGAAATTAAAGAAAGAAGAGATACACTTCCTGTGGTGATGATAACCAAAAGTGAAGAAGAATATATAATGGAAGAAGCTATAGGTAATAAAATAGCAGATTACCTTATTAAGCCTGTAAACCCCAACCAAATATTATTAAGTTTAAAGAAAAATTTAGATCACTCTAGATTAGTCTCTGAAAAAACGACTTCAAATTACCAACAAGAGTTTAGAAAAATTGCTATGGATTTATCTATGGTGAACTCTTTCGAAGAATGGGCAGCACTATACCAAAAGCTAATTTATTGGGAGTTACAATTAGAAGATATTGAAGATATTGGTATGTTTGAAATTTTAGAATCCCAAAAAAACGAAGCAAACACTCAATTTGGTAAATTTATTGATAAAAATTATCCTACTTGGTTTGATGCTCATACAGATGCACCAATCATGTCTCATACTTTATTTAAAGAAAAGATAGCTCCAGAAATAAGCAAAGAACAACCTACCCTATTGGTCGTTATAGATAATTTGCGGTATGACCAATGGAAAGCTTTTGAACCTATAATAAACAACTATTATAAAAAAGAAAAAGAACTTCCTTTTTACAGTATTTTGCCAACAGCAACACAATACGCTAGAAATGCTATTTTTTCTGGTCTAATGCCTAGTGATATGGAGAAATTACATCCAAATTACTGGAAAAACGATACAGATGAAGGTGGTAAAAATTTACATGAAGCTGATTTTCTAAGAGAACAATTAAAACGCTTAGGTTTATCGAACTTAAAACATGAGTATTATAAAATTACTAATTTAAAAAATGGAAAAAAGCTTGTCGATAATTTTAAAGGACTAAAAGACAACGATCTAACTGTTGTTGTTTACAACTTTGTAGATATGCTTTCGCACTCTAAAACAGAAATGGATGTTGTAAAAGAACTCGCTTCTAATGATAAAGCTTACAGGTCTTTAACTCAAAGTTGGTTTAAAAATTCTCCCTTACTAGAAATGATACAACAAGCGCAACAGATGGGCTTTAAATTAATATTAACAACAGATCATGGTACTATTAATGTAAAAAACCCTTCTAAAGTTGTTGGAGATAGAGATACAAGCTTAAACTTAAGATATAAAACAGGAAGAAGTTTAACTTATGAAGACAAAGACGTATTAGTAGCAAAAGATCCCAAGAGCATTCATTTACCCTCTCTATCCATGAGTAGCTCTTTCATATTTGCAAAGAATGATTTGTTTTTTGCTTACCCAAATAATTACAATCATTACGTAAGTTATTTTAGAAATACATATCAACATGGAGGTGTTTCATTAGAAGAAATGATCATTCCGTTTGTAGTATTAAACCCCAAATAACGATAGACGTAATACGTTTTAAATCGATGAAATACATAAAAATTAGTTTTTAATGAAATATTTGCTTAATATTGCATGTTTAATTTAAGATAGGTTTGGAGTTAAACTACACAATTAACGATCTTGATAAAGTTGTTAAAACACTATTAAAAAATAGTGATAGTAAAATTATTTTATTTCATGGTAGCATGGGAGTTGGCAAAACAACACTCATAAAGGCCTTAGTTAAAGCTATAGGAAGTACAGATGAGGTACAAAGTCCAACCTACTCTTTAGTTAATGAATATCGATATAATAATGCAAGTATTTTTCATTTTGATTTATACCGAGTTAATACAATTGATGAACTATACAATTTTGGCTTTGAAGAATACGTACAACAAAACCAATGGGTTTTAATAGAATGGCCAGAATTAGCTGTAGAATTTATGCCTGAAAATACTACAAATGTATTTTTAGAACTAAATGAAAATGAAAGTAGAAAGATTATAATAAAGTAACCTAAATCTATATAAAATAATGATTGAGTAAGTAAATTCTTACGTGTTTTTTATGATTCTTACTTGTTTTATGGATAATCCGTAAGCAAAAAAGCGAATTTTGTTAATTTTAACATAATTTTAACATTTAGCACAAAATTGAGAGTCAGTGTTTATATAATTTTAATGTATTAATTAATTTAATCCCTTATAATTATGAAAACTAAAAAGTATTTAATTGCAATTGCAATTTTCGGAGGAGTATTGTTTACAGCTCAAGCAACAAATCTTATTGACATTGATGGACAAACCACAACAGAAGTTGAAAAAAGTAAAATTAAAATACCAGGAAGAAGCCGTTAAAAATAATGGAGTGGTTTTAGGTAGTATTATTGCTACTTTAATCGCTTTAACTCCTTTTATATTTAACTTATACGAAAGTGTCCCAAATGTAAAAGTTTGGGACACTTATTTTTTTACATATGATAGTTCATATTATGAAAATATTGCTGTTCTTGCATGGACATTAACAGGAAAAGTAGTTCCATTATTTTTAATAATAATTTGGTTCTTCACTTGTCGCCATTGGTGGTACCATACTTTGCTAATTCCAATAGGAATGTTTATTTATCAAATAATCATTGTGCTCGATGATGATTTAAAATTTGCCGATCAAAAAGAATGGTTAATATTACTACCAATAATGGTCATTATTATCCCTTCCATTTATTTAATAAGAGCAAAAATGTTTGACAAATTAAACACAGCAAACAAAACGTTAGAAGACTTAGAAGCAGAATTTACCGTTAGACCTAAAACAGTTTGGGGAAAAGTGAAGCAGTATTTTTAACATTCTTTTTTTAGATAAAACCTACACCAGAAAAGCAATTATTTTAATACAAAAACCTCGTAAATTTACATTACGGTTTTTCCGTAATTATAATTTATTTGTATATTTATAGAATATTTTCTTCGTAAACCGAATACAAATAAATTACATGAGCAAAACAATCCACAGAATAATGCTAGTTATCAAACACTTAGGTATTAGCGCTAGACAATTTGATATTTCTATAGGTACTGCAAATGGCTATATATTACGCATGCAAAAGAACAATGCATCTGTTGGAAGTGATGTTATAGAGCGAATTGTACAATTATATCCACAAATAAATTTAGTTTGGCTAATTACTGGTCAAGGAGAAATGTTATTAGAAGATCCTAAAAAGAAATCCAGTAAAACAAACCTTGAAATTGAGCAATATATAAATGAAAGGTTAAGTGAAAAATGGAGTACTGAAAAAAAACAGCTTTTAGATGAGATTTTAATGGAACTAAAAAACATTGACACGAAATAAACTTATTTCTAATTCGAATTAAAAGAAAAGTCTTCGCGTAATTTTATCAACTTTATTAAATATTCTTTTTTATCTAGAGTTACTTTTTGTTTTCTTAACTCCGATAATTTTCTTTTTAACTCTTTATAATCTTGTTTATTATAATTATAAAATTTGTTTGTCAATAGGTTTATTTCCTCGTCTATTTGTTTATTTATAGTTTTAGATAAAGAATAGTAATTCAATTTTTTAGAGATTAAAAAAAGTGCCATTATTAATGGAAAGCTTAAAATTAAACTATAAAAAATCGTATAGTTTTCTATATCATAATTAAACTCATAAAAAGCCAAAGTGATTTTATTTAATTCAATAAATATTGGCACCAAAATTAAATATTTCCACCAATGTTTACAAGTTAGGTACCAAACACAAAAAATTATTGTAGTCAAAATCTTATAACTAAAATACCACAATAATGTATCTAACTCAAAACCAGTGCCCCTTAGATTTAAATAAAAAAACATTGTTTTCCATTCCATTACATTTTCTGGAAAAAAAGTATATAAATAGAACAAAAAAGGAGAAACTACAATAATCAGTATAATAACAAAATCACTAAAAAAGTTTACTCTACTATATACAAATAGTTTTTTCATATTTATTTTTCAGCTAATTGTTTTCTTAAACGTAATAACTCATTTTTATATTCTACCTTACTTAAAAGTGATTTCTTTTTTTTAAGATTTTTAAATTCTTCTTTCACTAAGCTATTATTATTATACTCTAAATCAGACAATATACTTTCTACTTCATTATTCATTTCATTATACAAATCAATATAATTAGAATAATAATTTATTTTTTTTGAAATAAAAAGAATAAACAAAATGACTGGAATTATAAATGGCAAACCTTGTAAATACTCTATTTCATCAATGACCTCACTTTTTTTATAAAAAGAACTAAACTTAAATAATTCTATAATCAATGGTACCAAAATCACATATCGCCACCAATGTTTACAAGTAACAAACCAAATTGACAAACTAATAATTATTAATAGTTTGGTACAAAACAACCATAAATATAAATTTGCACTTTCCCAGATACCTGAATCTATTAATAACCAACCTGTATCCCAAATTGGAGTATCTGGAGCAAGTTTATACAAATAAAACAAAAAAGGCAAAACCAAAATTAACAAAGCAACAACTACATCTTTTGTTTTTAATGCCTTTATATTTGCAATAATGTTTTTCATATCTAGTATAATAATACAAAAAACAGAGCATATTTTCTACAGAAATCTTTTAATTTTTAATTTTTATATAAATTAAATTTATTCGTAATTTGACTAACCAACTTAATTGGTACATATATGTCTAAACCTTTATCGCCTTTTACTAAGCAACAATTACTTCCGCAAGAAGAAACATTAGAGATTTTTAAACAAAAAGGGAATCTTTTTATAGGTATACCTAAAGAAACTGCTTTTCAAGAAAAAAGAGTTTGTTTAACTCCAGATGCCGTTTCGGCACTTGTTAGCAATGGGCATCGGGTTTTAATGGAAACTGGCGCTGGAGAAGGAGCCAAATTTAGTGATAAAAATTATAGCGAAGCTGGAGCAAAAATCACAAACGACACTGCTAAAGTATATGGATGTCCTATTGTTTTAAAAGTAGAGCCTCCTACTCTAGAACAAATAAACCTATTAAATCCGCAAAGCATTTTAATCTCTGCTTTACAATTAAAAACACAAAACAAGAAATATTTTGAAACCTTAGCAAACAAACGGATTACAGCACTTGCATTCGAGTTTATTCGAGACCAAGATGGCTCTTACCCAGCTGTGCGTTCTTTAAGCGAAATAGCAGGAACTTCTGCAGTACTTATTGCATCTGAGCTATTAAGTAATGTAAATGAAGGTAACGGATTAATGTTTGGTAATATTAGTGGTGTGCCTCCTATTGAAGTTGTTATTATTGGAGCTGGTACTGTTGGCGAATTTGCAGCCAGAAGTGCTATTGGACTTGGTGCAAATGTAAAAGTATTCGACAATTCTATTACTAAATTACGAAGAATGCAAACCAATTTAGGAATGACGATTTACACCTCTACATTGCAGCCTAAAAATTTAGCAAAAGCACTAAAAAGATGTGATGTTGCTATTGGTGCGGTTAGAGGAAAAAATAGAGCTCCAATTATTGTCACAGAAAACATGGTTGGTAATATGAAATCTGGTGCAGTAATTATTGATGTTAGCATTGATATGGGAGGTTGTATTGAAACTAGCGAAGTTACCACACATAAACACCCAACCTTTATTAAACATGGTGTCATTCATTATTGTGTTCCAAATATACCTGCTCGATTTGCTAGAACCGCTTCTATTTCAATTAGCAATATGTTTACTCCATATCTTTTAAAAATAGCAGAAGATGGTGGTTTAGAAAATTCTTTAAGATTTGATAAAGGTTTAAAAAATGGGTTGTACTTTTACCACGGAATTTTAACGAACAAATCGGTTGGAGAATGGTTCGACTTAAAACACAGTGATATTAACTTACTTATCTTTTAAATTTTGAAATTAATACAACGTATTGGTTATTACCTTGGAGGATTCTCTATTGGTTTAGTTATTCTTGCTTTTTTTTTAAACGGAAAAAAAACTTCATGTGCTTATGGTCCTGAAGCAAGAGTTATTAAAAACATAAACACAAAAACATTAGTCTATAGCGAAGCAATTGTTGCTCTTATTGCCAAAAACAAAGCAGATAGCACAACAATTAAAAATGCGCTTTTAAAAGGAGATGTAGATTTTAGCTTGAGTAATACAAGACAAGAACCTTGTGGTATTTACGCTATAGAAAGCTATATTAACGATAAAGAAGTAATGCTTACTGTAGAAAACTGTGATAGCATTGCAACCTTACAAAATATTAAATGGTAAAAAAAAGCTTCCTAATTAATATAGGAAGCTTTTTTTTAATTACCGAAATTGATAATTAATTTCTTATAATTTTCTTCGTTTGCTTCTTTCCGTTAATATTTACAGATAATACATAAACTCCTTTTGGATAAGTAGATAAGTCTATTGTTATTGTATTTTTATTATTAATTACGTTATTAACTAAAGATCTACCTAATATATCATGTAACTGAATTGCAGAAATAGAATTGTTTTGGCCTGAAACTTTAACAGTTACAACATTATCTGTAGGATTTGGAAAAACGGATAACAGATTAGCTTCTACCTCTTGATCTTCTGTACTTAATTGTGTTTGTGGATATTCTAAAACCCAAGCTGGAGGATTAGGATCTGTCATAATGCTACTGTCGTCCCAATTACTTGCAAAAAGTATTTTTGTTCCATCTCTATTTGGCACAGCCATGGTAGAGTGTCCATTACCAGGAGACACATCGTTATTATGTTTTGTATAGCGTTCAATAATTCCGGAGTCATCTAGTTTAATCGCAAATATTTCTCTAGACGCCACATCATGACTTGTACAACATTGCTCACTAACATAAGCCCAACCTGGTCTATCCGTATTTCTACAACTAATATGACCTCCCCAAATTCCTCCCGGATATTGAAATAAAGGAGTAACACCTTGCCCATCCAATCTTGCCGAATAAACATAAGAATCATTGTTCCATCCATTAGGTCCTTCATAAGCAACCATAACATCATTACCTGCTGCATCAATTCCTAAATCACCATGAGCAGTTATGTCGTATAAATGTCTTTCGTTTTCAAAATTCAAATCATACGATTTTAAACCTGCAGTAGGTCCAGAACCATCTGTTCTCCAAGAAACAACCGCAAAGTTTCCAGATTGTGAAACCGAAAACCAATCTAAATCACCACTAGATCCAATATTTTTTGTTCCTACAACTTGATTAGATTCTATATTATAAACGATTAAAGTTCTATCACTTCCATTTTGACCAATTAATCCAACGTATTTATCATCGTTAGATTGATTTCCCTCTCCATAACCAAAGTCTAAACTCGAGTACTCACTAAATGTTTTTAGTGTTACTCTTGTATTATTAAGTACATTAAATTTTACAAATTGATTACCAGGTGTTCCATACATATAATTAGGCTCTGTATTTGCCCATCTTCCATAAGAAGGAATATCTCTCCAAAATAAAAAATCAAAAGTTTCTCCATCCAAAATAGCCGCTGGATAACCAGCCAACTTAATTAAAGAACCGTCAGAATTCCATGTTTGATCTTTTGCATAATTGTGTCGAATTCTTATCGAACTTGTTCCAAAAACATTTTTATCACTTATTCTTGTTATTGTACTTCCAGATAAATCTTCTGTAAAAGATTCTAAATACGCAGGAAGTTCTCCTGTAGGAGCTTGATATGATTGATAATTTACTGTTGAAAGTATAACTTGATTTGGGTAGTTTTGGGCTTTTACATGTACACTACAGGCTAAAAACGCAACCAATAGTGCTTTTGTTAAATTTCTATTGAACAGAAATTTAGTAATTAAAATTTTCTTCATTTCAGGGATTTTGCTATTAATCTTTGACTAAACTATAATTTCAATTTCATTTCTAGGTTAAAGAGTCATTTTTTTCGATGAAATACATATAAAATGTAAGTTTATGCTTACTTATTTTATTATTTGTAAGTGTTTATCTATCATAAATAACAAATAATCAAAACATTAGACTCCTTTAAAAGATAAAATCAAAACCTATATACGCAAGATAATATAGATTGGATTTTTCAAAAAGGAAAAAAATTAAAAAAAAATAAAAAAACTTAAATAACTGACTATCTGTGTGTAAGAAAAATAACAATACAGTTTATATAGAAAAGAGGTATTTCATCTAATAAGTTTAAAGTATTAGCACTACAATCTAAAAAAGCACTATTTTTATTGAGCTATTAATCATGATTATGTATTTCCCTCAGTACCTAATCCTACAATCAAGAATTTCTTGAAAAGAAAAAAACTTGCTTTTATAATACCTAGCCTTAAAGCTGGAGGTGCGGAGCGTGTAGTTTCTACACTTGCAAATCAATTCATTAAAGAATTTGATATCGTTATTGTGGTTTTATACAAGTGCAAACCTTTTTATCCATTAAACACAAACATTAAAGTTGTTTTCTGTAAAGAGACTTACAATAGCGCACCTACTTTTTTTCAATCGATAACGAATCACTTCCATTTAATAAATACTTGTAAAAAAATAATTTCAAAGGAGAATTCAGATATCCTTATTGGTTTCACCACAATTGCAAATATATATAGCGTTTTAGTTGCTAAAAGACTTAGAATTCCTTCTATAATTAGTGAGCGTATTCATCCAAAATTTGGAAGCATTAGCAATTTTTGGGTAAAAACAAGAAAGCTAATATACCCTAAAACCGATACTTTAATAATACAAACCGAAGACATAAAAAGCTATTTCACTTCATTTATAAAAGAAAGTAAAATAAAAATTATCAATAATCCTTTAGCTGAAGAATTGGTAGCAAAAAGGGACCTAGAGGCAAAAAAAACGAATCAAATTATTTGTATTGGCAGATTAGAAAATCAGAAAAACCAAGAACTGCTAATCCGTGCGTTTGGTGCTATAGAAAGAAAAGATTGGAGACTTTTATTAATTGGTGAAGGAAGTAAAAAGGAAGATTATAAAAACCTTGTAAACACTTTAAAACTTAATGACAGTATCGATTTTATTGGTAACATAAAAGATGTATCTTATTATTACAATAATGCAAAAATATTTGTGCTTCCTTCTAACTACGAAGGTTTCCCAAATGCATTAATAGAAGCGATGTTTTTTGGTTTACCTTGTATAGCAACCAATTGTCCTTCTGGACCTTCAGAAATAATTAATGATGGTGAAAATGGTTTTTTAATTCCTATTAACGATCAATTATATTTAGAAAAGAAACTTTCGCTACTAATAAATAACACCGATTTACAAACTCAATTTAAACAAAAAGCAATAAAAAGCACCACCATATTTAAAGCCGATTTTATAGCAAACCAATGGAAAACATTAATTTATAAAATCTTACAATAAATGCAATTAGTTAATTTATTACCAACATATACAAAGCAAGAGTCTCAAAACTTTAGCTATACATTTACGGTTTTTACTCCTGTTTACAACAGAGCAGATACTTTAGAGCGTGTTTTTAAATCATTAAATGCACAAACTTTTAAGGATTTCGAATTGGTGATGATTAATGATGGGTCTAAAGACAACTCACATGAAGTTGCTCTAGAATTAATAAAAACCGCTACGTTTCCGGTAAACTATATAAACAATACAAATAACAAACATAAAATGGCTTGTTTTATGCAAGCAATTCAAGTCGCTAAAGGTACCTTTATTTTACCTTTTGATTCGGATGACGAATGCACAGCAGATGCTTTACAAGTTTTTAAAGACGAATACGATGCTATTCCAAAAGAAAAAAAAGAAAATATTAGTGGAGTAACTTGTTTATGTAACGACCAATTTGGAAACCTAGTTGGAGAACCTTTTAAAGAATCGCCATACTATAGTAACACCTTCAAACAGCAGATGTTACAACCAAATGCATCCGAAAAATGGGGTTTTACAAAAACAGAAATATTAAAAAACATTCAAGTTAATGATCGTATTTTTTCTCGTGGGTATATTCCAGAAGGAGTTATTTGGGAACTAATTGCCAAACAAGGATTTGAAACAAAATATATTAACACCACCTTACGAACTTATTATTTAGATACAGAAAACGCCATCTCTATTCAAAATCATAAAAAAGATGCTTTTGGTATGGCTATTTATTCTTTATCTATTCTTAATTGGTATTACAAAGATTATATATTTAAAAAGCCAACACTTTTTATTAAACGTATCTATACTTTATTAAGAGCATCGCAATATTTAGAATTTAATTTAAAAGATTATCAACAAGCAATTAAAAGTAAACTACTACGATTTTGTTTTACTATAGGTTGGCCTTTAAAAAAATTATTTTAAACTATTGAAATTAACCAACTACATAGAAACGCTTAAAAAAGCAATAAAAAACCCAACAGTCATTAATGTTGTTACGGTTGCTATTATTGCCATTTTTGTAAAAGGCTTAGGTTTTTACAAAGAGATTATTGTTGCTGGATCTTTTGGCTTATCGGAGCTTTTAGATACCTTCTTTATAGCTGCATTACTACCTGGTTTTATAAATGAAGTATTTTTAAATGCCTTTAAATCGGTATTTATTCCTAATTATATTGCCGAAAAAAAATCTACAAATCGCATTGGTGCATTTCAATCCTCAAGTTTCATTGTAACCTTAAGTATTGCATTAATATTTATTGGTATTTCTTATTTATTTACAGACGTATTTTTAGAAACATTTTTTGAAGGACACACAACAGATTACTACCGTTTAATTAAAATACAGTTATACTACTTATTACCATGCATCCTGTTTTGGGGTTTTGCATCCTTATTAAGTGGCTTACTAAATGTATACGACGAATTTAGGTATGCATCTATATATCCGGTTTTCACCTCTATTGCAATGATAATTTGCTTACTATTTTTTAAAGAACAGCTACAAGAAAAAGTACTCGCAATAGGAATGCTTATTGGTAGTATTTCGCAATTCGTCTTTTTATTAATAGTTGCCATTAATAAAGGCATACTAAAAATAGATACTCCAGATTTTTCTGGTTTACATACACAAACCATGTTTAAACAAGTTCCTGCAAAGGTATCTTCTGGGTTTTTAACAGGTCTTATTTCGGTTACAGATCAGTTTTTTGCTGCGCAACTTATTATAGGATCTATTGCCGCATTAAATTATGGTTTACGTATTCCTGCTTTTTTTACAGCTATTATAGTAATGGCTTTAGGCAATGTGCTTCTACCCTATTTTTCTAAATTATCTTTAACCAATAAAGAAGAAGCATTTAAAACCTTATACTATATTTTGAAAAGACTATTTATTGGATTAATTCTAGTTAGTATTGTACTTATCTTTTTATCCGATTTTATAGTTGCCTTATGCTTTGAAAGAAATGAATTTTCTTCAGAAGACACCAAAGTAGTAGCAAATATTCAACGTATGTTTTTAATTGGTTTACCTTTTACCATCTGCGGAAACATTATCGTTCGATTTTTAACGAGTATAAATAAAAATGCTTTTATGGCATATATTTCTTTTGCAACGGTTATCTTAAATATAATTTTAGATGTTGTTTTAATGAAATTTTATGGTGTATTTGGTATCGCTTTATGTACCGCATTACTACAAATGTTTAGAAGTTTAGTATATTTAAAATATACCACAAACCAACAAAAAGTTTTAGCTACATGAAAGAAATACTAAAACATACCATTCTTGCATTAACCATATTAAATCTACCAACTTTTGGTTTAATATCTTTTAACCCTGCTTTAGGTTCTTTAGCAGCAGCGTTATCTTTAGTTTCCTTAGCATTATACTATTTCTTTATTAAAAAAAGCAAACCTTTGTTAGCCTTACTTTTAATAGGAATACTCTACTATTCTATTTCTGGATTCAGTTTTTCTGGAGAATTAGAGACCTTTATAAAAGATATTTTTAGATATTTTTTATTTATTCTATCTGTTACAGAAGTTGCAAAAAACACAACAAATGCAGAAGCTTGTTTTTACTTAGTTATTGGTGCTTTGAGTGTTGTGTTAAACGCGTTGGTTTTTTCAGATGAATACGGTAGATATGCTGGTTTCTACATAAACCCCAATCGCGCAGGATTGGTTTGTATTTTAGGCTTTGCATTTACTTATAGATTAGCAAATAAAAAATATAAAATACTCGCGCAATTAATATGCACTCTGGCGGGAATTGCAACACTTTCCCGTTATTTTCTATTACTTCTATTACTTGTAAATATAACATCTCTATTTGCAAACAAAAAGAATATTATCGGCTTGATGGTTGGTGCAATTGGTATTGTTATAATAATTAATACGCCAGCTTTTAACCTAAATAAAGATCGATTTGATGCACTTAATAGCTTTTTTAGTGAAGGAGAAGTAAAAACTACTACTATTACTAGAGAATCAAGACAAGAAACTTGGGCACTTTATACAGATGCTATTGTTAACAATGCTATAATTGGTAATGGTTACGGGTCCATGCAAGGGCATCAAGGAGACACTTTGGGTATTAAAGTTGGTGTTCATAACACCTATTTAATGGTTTTAGGAGAAGCAGGAATACTTCCTTTTTTACTATTGGTGATTTTTTATACTAGTATGATTTTTAAAAGTCTGAGATACTTTACTACACATCCCGAATACCTCTATATGTCATTAATAATGGCATCCTATTTAATGGTTTCGCATAACTATTTTTATAACTATATCATTCTATTTTTTACTATTTGGCTATATACTCGATTTAGTATGGAAAAAGAAAAAAATGAAAACTTAATAACAGAATAATTATGTGTGGTATATACGGATCTACAATAAAATACACACCTTCACAAGTTAAAGAAAAACTTGCAAGCGCCGCATTTAGAGGTCCAGATGCGACACATTTCACATTTAACGGTAAGGACAAAAACATCATTTTTGGTCACAATAGATTATCGATCATCGATTTAGACCCAAGATCCAACCAACCATTAACATATAAACACATTCATATTGTTTTTAATGGAGAAATTTATAATTTTTTAGAAATAAAAAAACAGCTCCAAACTCAGGGCTATATTTTTAATACAACTAGCGATACAGAAGTACTTTGTGCAGCCTATTTAGAATATGGCGAAGCTTTTATAAACAAGCTAAATGGTATGTTTGCCTTTGTTATTTACGACGAAAAACAGCAACGTTTATTTGGTGCTAGAGACCGAATGGGGCAAAAACCATTTTACTATTATTTGGGTGAAAATGGTTTTGAATTTGCTAGTCAGATTTCCTCCATTCAACTACATAACAGCAATTTATCTATTTCCAGCAAAGCAATCTCTAGTTATTTAACCTGGGGAAACATTCCTGATCCAAACTCTATTTTTAACGAAGTGCATAAATTAGAAGCTGGCTACTCCTTTATCTTAGACTTAACAAATAATAGTTTCAAAAAATCACAATATTGGGATATTTCTAAAAACAATAATTCATTATTTACAGGTTCTTACGAAGATGCAAAACAGGAACTTTCCTATTTAATTAAAGACGCTTCCACTATTCGATTATTTGCAGATGTTCCTGTTGGCGTTTTTCTTTCTGGCGGAATTGACTCTTCGGCAATTGCAGCATTAGCTTCAAAAAGCACAAACAGTAAAATAAAAACTTTTTCTGTAAAGTTTAATGAAAAAGGCTTCGACGAAAGTAAATATGCACAACAAGTAGCAGATCATTTAAATACAGAGCACCATGTAATTGATTGTAATTATTCGGAAGGATTAGATTTAATAGAAAACTTTTGTCAATTTTACGATGAACCTTTTGCAGATGCTTCTGCAATTCCTTCCATGTTATTAGCAAAACACACTAGAAAACATGTAACTGTGGCGCTTTCAGGAGATGGTGGCGACGAGAGTTTTATTGGATATACGCGTTACAAATGGATGAAGCAAGTACAAGCACTTTATGCTGTCCCTTCTGGTTTAAGAAAATTCTCATCCAACCTTATTGGAAGTCTTCCGTATTACAAATTAAAAATGATTGCGCAAGGTTTACAATATGATTCCCTTAACGATTTATACTTAGGGATTAGCAGTGGAATTGATAATTCTTGGCTACAAAACACCAATAATTACACCAATGTTTCCGAAGTAAAATACTTGAAAGAAACCGATAAAAATTTATTAGAACGAATTTCAGATTTCGACCTAAAAACCTACTTAAATTGGGATATAAACACGAAAGTAGATAGAGCAACAATGGCATATTCTCTAGAAGCAAGAGCTCCGCTTTTAGACTATAGAATTGTAGAATTTGCTCGTTCATTGCCTACAGATTTTAAATATCAGAAAAACAATCAAAAACGCATTTTAAAAGATGTTCTTTATGAGCATGTGCCAAAAGAAATATTTAATAGACCAAAAGCAGGTTTTACTATGCCTTTTTCTAATTGGTTTAAAAACGATCTTAAAGATTTTGTGTTAGATACTTTAACCGAAGACACCTTAAAACAAATACCAAACATAAACGTAAAAGAAGTACAATTACGCATTAAACAACACATGGATGGTACTTGGAATAGATATCCACTAATTTGGAAATTATTAGTACTTAAACAATGGTTAGATAAAAACGGCAACACTTTTACTATAAAATAATGAGTAAACAAAAGATTAAAATAACATTTGTAATTCCTTCGCTAGCTGCTGGTGGAGCAGAACGCATATTATCTTTTGTTGCTAAAAACATAGACAAAAACAAGTTTCAACCTACTCTATTAGTTGTTGGTTTTGAGAAAGATACTGTATATGATGTTAGTAATCTTGAGGTTGTTTACCTAAACAAAACTAGGGTTTTAAAAGCTGTATTTGCTATAGTCAAGCATTTTAGAAGCCAAAAACCTCAAATTGTTGTAAGTTCTATTTTTCACCTAAATACGATAATTGCTTATTTATCTATTGGTTTTCCTAAAATAAAGTTTGCAGCAAGAGAAGCTAATGTTTTAAGTGTTTTAGCAGAGCATGATAGAGGTAATAGATTAAGTTTTTCAAAAAAAATTATTGTTAAAGCTTACAAACTCGTGGATTGTTTAATATGTCAATCTAAAGACATGCAAAATGACATGATGGCTAATTATGGGGTTGCACAAAACAAAACGGCATTAATAAACAACCCTATTACCTTTAATGCAGTACCAAAAACAGAAACAAGAAACAGCAATAAACCGTTACAAATTATTACTGTTGGCAGACTAAGTAAAGAAAAAGGACACGCTAGAATTATTGAAGTGCTTTCGAAATTAAAATTTCCCTTTCATTATTTTATGATTGGAGATGGAAATGAAAAAGAATATATTGTAGACTTAATTCGCACCAAAGGAATTGAAAATCAAGTAACCCAAATAGATTACACCAAAGATGTAGAAGGATATTTGAGAAAGAGTGACGTATTTTTACTAGGCTCTTATTCCGAAGGATTTCCAAATGCATTAATTGAAAGTTGCGTAGTTGGCACACCAATTATTGCTTTTAATGCGCCAGGAGGAATTAATGAAATTATTGCTCCAGGCAAAAACGGATTTATTATAAATACAGTAGATGAATGTGTTAAGGAATTAACCAACCTTAACAACAACTATTCATTTTCCCCTAAAACTGTAAACCAAATAGTTGTAAACAACTTTAATAGCAAAAAAATTATTAATCAATACGAAGAACTCTTTATTAAACTAACCACAACCTATGCTATTTAACTCTATTGAATATCTAATATTTCTACCTACAGTTTTTATACTGTATTGGCTGCTAAATAAAGATCTAAAAAAGCAAAATATTTTATTATTAGTTGCTAGTTATTTCTTTTATGCTTATTGGGATTGGACGTTCCTTTCCTTAATTATTTATAGTTCTTTTATAGACTATTATATAGGTATTAAAATCTACGAATCGAATTCCGTGAAAGCTAAAAAAAACTGGCTTCGACTAAGTTTAGTTTCTAACTTAGGACTTTTGGCTGCTTTTAAATATTTCAACTTTTTTACAGAAAGTTTTGCCGAAATGATGCTACTTTTTGGTTGGCAAGTAGATCATGTTACTTTAAATATAATACTTCCTGTAGGTATTAGTTTTTACACGTTTCAAACCTTGAGTTATACCATAGACGTTTATAGAGATAAACTAAAACCAACAAAAGACATTGTTGCATTCTTTACATTTGTTAGTTTGTTTCCGCAATTAGTTGCAGGACCTATAGAAAGAGCTTCTAACCTACTACCACAAATTGAAAATGTACGTAAGTTTAAGCAAAAATGGTTTCATGACGGTATCTTTCAAATTGCCGTAGGTTTATTCCGAAAAGTAGTAATTGCAGATAATTTAGGGGTTTATGTAGACTCTATTTACGCCAGTCCAGACATTCATAACTCGAGTACTTTACTTATTGCTACCATATTTTATTCGTATCAAATATATTTTGATTTTGCAGGATATTCAGATATTGCAATTGGTAGTGCTAAATTATTAGGTTTTAAATTTAACCAAAACTTTAATCTACCTTATTTTTCTAATTCTATTGCAGATATATGGCAACGTTGGCACATATCTTTATCCTCATGGCTCCGCGATTATTTATACTATTCTTTAGGAGGAAGTCGTGGCACCGCATTTATGACCTTTAGAAACCTAATGCTTACCATGATTCTAGGAGGTCTTTGGCATGGAAATACATGGAACTTTGCAATTTGGGGAGCAATTCATGGCTTACTACTAGTTACCGAAAAAATACTTTTCACGGCTTTTAAAATAAAACACACAGGATGGATTGGTTATATATACCCTTTCTGCTTAGTACTTGTTTCTTGGGTTTTCTTTAGGGCTAAAGATTTTGAAGCTGCAGGATTAATCGTGAAAAAATTAATTTTCTTCGATTTTAAAATTCCATTTATAGGAGATACAAATGCTATTGTTACTGGCTTATCTATGTTATTAATTGGTATGTCTTTAGACCTTTACCTGTTTCGATCTAAACAAGATTTAGAAACTTTAGGTCGTAAACTAAGCCCAATAAAACTTGGTGCTGCAGTTTCTGTTATCATACTTCTTATTAGTTTATTCTACTCGACATCTAATAACTTTATTTATTTTCAATTTTAAGTATTATGGATAAGAAACAAATTATAAAATCAGTAAAGCTTATTGCTTTCATTATTGTATTATCTTTTATTATAGATAAAGCAGCATACTTCACTATTACTAAAATTAGCGATACGGTTTTTTCTGGTCAAGCAATTGGAAAATTAAACCATTATTTATCGATAAAAGACACAACAAAACTTATTGTTTTTGGGAGCTCTAGAGCAAATCACCATATTGATGTTAAAAAACTAAAACAGTCTAGTTATAATATGGGTGTGGATGGTAAATTTATAGCATACAGTGCTACATTAATTAAAATGCTACCCAAAGATGTTAAGCAAACAGTTATACTTCATGTAGACCCTAATGTCGCATATAGAGAGTATTATAATAGAGAAGAAACGAAAACGTTAATGGTAAAATACCATACCAACGATATTATAAAAAAAGAGCTTCAAAGATCCGATTTAGTGAACCCCTTACAAGAATTTTATTGGTGTGTAGATTATAATGGGTTGGTTTTAGGTATTCTTAAAAATGCAATTTTTCCTAAATATGACTTAGAAACCTATTATGGGTACGACCCTATGGAAGTACACAGTACTCAAAAAGAAATATTTCAAAATATATTAGCTAGAAACGATAGTATTAAATGTAAAACGGACTTAAAACTCAATCCGTTATTTAATAGTTATCTAAAAGAAATTGACTCTTTTTGCAAACGTAACAACAAGAAGCTTATCACTATAACTACACCTATTTATATCGATAAATGTAAGAACGATAATATTGCGTTGACAAAAGTTTTAAAAGACTTAAACATTGAGTATCATGATTACAGTGATTTTTTTAAAGATAACAACCATGTAGATTACTGGGCAGATATTGCACACATGTCTAATGTAGCTTCTGAAATTTTCTCGAAAGCTTTAAGCGAAGATTTATATATTCATGATTAAGAAAAAAAATATAGCTTTATTTGTTGCTTCTATTGGTTTTGGCGGAACAGAACGTGTGGTTGCAAGGTTAGCGAGTGAACTTGTAAAACATTACAATGTAACTTTGGTGCTTATATACGAAAATATAGACTTACCTATACATAAGGATGTAAATATTATTTGCATGACCACAAAAAAGGAACATTATGATAATTCTTCCTTTTTTAAATTTGGCAGTTTTTTATTAAGTGCTTACAAGTATCCAAAAATCATCAAACAAAATGGTATCGATATTAGCATCTCTTTTCTAATAAAACAAAACATTATTAATGGATATACTAAAATGGTAAATCCAAAATTAGAAACGATAATTAGTGAGCGGTGTTTCCCTTCAAAAACCTATGGCAGCTTTGGGAAACAATTAGTGAAACATTTTTACAATAAAAACGGTTCCCTTTTCTCTAATTCCATACATATTAATCAGGATTTACAAAACAACTTTGAGTTAAAAATTCCTGCACAAGTGGTTTACAACCCAATTTATACACGTGAAGAAAAACCTGCTTTTCTAGATTATTCAAATTCTAAAACACCTTTTCAAATTGTAGCAGTAGGAAGGTTAAACCCTGTAAAAAACCAAGAGAGTTTAATAAAAAGTATTGCACTAATTAACGAATTAGTTTCCTTAAATATTTACGGAATTGGCGCGTTGGAAGAAGAATTAAAAACACTTTCAACATCATTAAACCTTAATAAAACAATAACTTTTAAAGGAAATAGCAATACTATAGACCAAGAAATAGTAAAACACCATTGTTTAGTATTAACATCGCTTTCGGAAGGTTTTCCTAATGTGATTCTAGAAGCTATGTCACTTGGTGTTCCTGTTATTGCAACCAATTGCATGTCTGGGCCTTTAGAGTTATTAAATGACAATGAAGAGGTACAAATTAAGCAAGGAGATTTTTATAAAGCTAAATACGGATTACTAGTAAATGTAAACGATAACAAAGGTTTAGCAAAAGCAATTACCTATTATAAAAACAATAATTCGGTAAGAGAAAACTACAGTGCTTTAAGCTTTAACAAAGCAAAACAATACGATATTTCTGTAATAGGAAAGCAACTAAAAACACTAATAGACTCGCGTGTATGTGTGGAATAAATGGCATAATAAGTAAAGACAATAATCGCGAAGCGATAAGCAATTCATTAAAAAAAATGAATCAGCTCATCTTTCATCGCGGACCAGATGAAGATGGTTTTTGCATAGAAAACCATAAACAAATCACTGTTGCAATGGCAATGCGAAGACTTTCTATTATTGACTTAAGCACAGGAAAACAACCCATTTATAATGACGATAAGAGCATCGTAATTGTATTTAATGGCGAAATTTATAATTACCAAACTTTAAAAGCACAGCTAGAAAACAAAGGTGTTATTTTTAAAACAAAGTCTGATACTGAGGTCATTTTAAGACTATACGAAACAAAAGGGGAACGTAGCTTTGCCGAACTAGATGGCATGTTTGCTTTTAGTATTTATGATAAAAAACGAAACAAGGTTTTTATTACACGAGATTTTTTTGGAGAAAAACCCTTATATTATTATCAAGACAAACAAAATTTCTTTTGGGCTTCCGAATTAAAATCTATCGTTAGCAATCTAGTTACAAAACCTCAAATTTCTAAAGAAGGATTAAACTTATATTTCCGTTTAACCTATACTCCTGCGCCGTTTACCATATATGATAAAATTTTTAAACTAGAAGCTAATCATTACATCGATTATGATTTAAACGAAAAGCAGTTCACTATTCATAAAATAAACGCGGTTAAAAAAGAAAAGCAAGATATCGCTTTCGCGGAAGCTAAAAAGCAATTAAAAAACCGAATGCTTCAAAGTATAGAAAGCCGTTCTATTAGTGATGTTCCAATAGGCACTTTTCTTTCTGGAGGAGTAGATTCTTCCATTGTAAGTTTAGGGTTATCTCAAATGAACAATCAAAAAATAGACACTTTTTCTATAGGATTTGATAAAGCTTCATTTGACGAAACAGACAAATCAAAACTAGTAGCCAAGCGGATTAACAGCAATCATCATGAATTTATAATTTCTGAAAAAGATATTGCAAAAAACATTCATGAAATTCTTTTAAATTTCGATGAACCTTTTGCAGATTCCTCTGCGCTACCAACCTACTTGGTGGCGAATAAAACAAGAGGCTTTGTAAAGGTAGCCTTAACGGGTGATGGTGGCGATGAAGTTTTTGGTGGTTATAATAAATACTATATTGGCAAACTAAACAGCAAGTACACAAGTATAGTTCCAGAATTTTTACATAATGCTTCCAAAAGTGTTTTAAACAAACTATTAAACACCAAAGACGATAATCGAGGAAAGCGATTTAAGCTTAAAAAAGCAGTTAATGCAATACATTATAATAACGAACATTATTGGAATATCATTTCTTTAGGTTTTTCGAACGACACGGAAAAACTTTTAAAACCGGATAGCATTCAGTTAAACACTTTTAATTACTATAAAGAGAAATCTGGTATTAAAAAACCAAAAACCGTTCATGAGTATCGCGAAATAGATAGACACATGAGTCTAGAAGGAGATATGCTAGTTAAGGTTGACAGAACAAGTATGCAAAATTCGTTAGAATGTAGAGCTCCTTTTTTAAACAAAACCCTTTGGGAATTTGCAAACAGTTTACCAGAAGACTATTTATTAAAAGGATATAGCAAAAAGCATATTTTAAAAGAAGCTTTTAAAGAAGAGTTTCCAGAAAATTTTTTAGAAAAATCTAAAAAAGGATTTGTGGTTCCTGTTGGAGATTGGCTACGTTCTGGTTTAAAACTAGAATTAGAAAGCTATATTGAGACTTCGTTTTTAGAAAAACAAAACCTTTTTAACATAGACTATATTAAGCAATTGGTAAAAAACCACTTAACAGGTAAAGAAGATAACAGCTATAAGGTTTGGACGTATTATACCTTTCAGAAATGGTATGTTAATTTGTATGTTTAAGAAACCACTGTTTTATGTAATTGCAATAACTTTCCAAAATCTGCATCATAATGTTCTGGAGTAAAAGCACCACAACCAGACTCGGCATGAAAGGTTAATTCGCCAAAATAAATGGTATCGTTTACGTGATAAAAATCTACTCGTAGATAACAAAAGTCTTTTGCAAAAACTTCACCTAAAGTGACCATTTTATCATATAGTTTCGGTTTTTTCACTTCACTACCTGCTTTATAAACCCATTGTAAATCCATTAAATTCCAATTTATATCATACAAATTTCGTTTATGGTTTTTCTCTCTATCAATATCTACTTGTGTAAAAACAAGTTTTCCATTAAAATAATGCATTTTATAATCAAAAGGAATGCCGCCACTTTTATCCATTAACAATTCCTCAACAACTACTCTACGCTCAATATTTTTGTATTGCCACTCTTTATACCTATAGTAATAATTAATATTTAAAAACTTAGACAGTGTGTTTTGTACATTAATCCAATTATGTTGCGTTTTATCTCTAACAATAATACCTCCAGAACTATCATGATTCGTTTTAATAATAAATGGATAATCTGGTAAGTTTTCTGGTACAATATCTCTAACGTTTTTTGTTTCTAACACTAAAGGAATCAGGTACTCCTCACCTATTTTATCTTTTACATATTCTCGAACCTTATATTTATCGGCACAAATGGTATGCACAGAAGTTCTATCGTTTAATTTTAACCATTGTAGTTTTTCGTTAAAAGTCTTTGGATTCTCTAAATCTGGCACATAGCCTAAATTCTTTATAAACTCACTTTTTATAACAGTTTCATCTGAAACTAAAGCATAACGAAAATATTCATACACGTTTTTAAATGGCTGAATAACAGCAAAACCCAATCGGGTATTATGATAGATATTAGATATAAATTGCTTCATTTTAAGCTTTTGTTTTTATCTTAGTTAAATCTAATAAGTTTCCTAATTCTAGATCATATTTTTCAGGATGAATGGTTTCTAAACCACTACCATGATGAAAAGTAACTTCACCAAAGTACACAGTATCTTCAAAATCATACACATCTATTCTAGCATAGCAAAAGGGCTTCGATAATTTTTCAGCAACACTTATCATTTCGTTTAAATTCTTTGGTTTTTCTAAATCTCTTCCGTTATCCCAAAGTATTTTTCCTTTATTCCATAAAGACCAAGTAAAAGGCAATAGTTTCCAATCGGTATTGTATAAGTTACGTTTATGATTGGTATATCGATCAATATCCACTTGAATCACTTCAACTTTACCATGAAAACAATGAATTTTATAATCAAAAGGAATTTCGTCTGCATCATTAACCAATAATTTTTCTGCAATAATACAAGGCTTTATATTTTTGTATTGCCATTCTTTCCCAGAATAATAATAGTTTTTACTAAGGAGCTTTTTAAAATGTTTTTGTGTTTTTTTCCAATTAACAACTGCTTTATCACGAACAATAATTCCACCAGAACTATCATGATTTGCTTTCATAATAAAAGGATATACTGGAAAATTAGAAGCAATTACATCTTTTGGATGATAACTTTGAAACACTAACGGAATTAAATATTGTGATCCAACAGCCTCCTCTACATACTTCCTAACTTTAAATTTATCTGCACAAGTAGTGTGTAAAGCTGTTCTATCATGTAGCTTTAGCCAATTAATTTTTTCATTTAAGGTTTTCGGATTGTTTAAATCTAACGATCTACCAAAGCGTTTTTTAAAATTTTGTTTTAAAAAAGTAGCATCGTCAAGATAATGCGATCTGTAGTAATGATGTATTTGTTCTACAGAATCGATTACAGTTTTTCCAATCCAAGTATTATGGTATAAATACTTAGCAATCTTTAACATAAATAGCGTTTTGTCCATTCTAAAGTAGCACAAATTTTAGTAAACAAAAAACTTATCTTATTTTAGTTGTAAATTTAATTCATGAATAAAAAAATCTGTCTTGTTGGTGGCGAAGATGTACATAAACGCATAGCCTTATCTAACTATCTTAAAGAAGCCGGTTTTCAGGTTACCATTCTTGGAACAAGTACTCGTGAATTCCCCGATTACATCACTTATGTTCCTTATAATTTGGTTAGAAGCTTCTCTCCTTCAGCAGACAGAAAAACATTAAAATGGTACAGGAAGTTTTTTGCAGAAAACGCATTTGATGTTATTCATACGTTCGATACCAAGCCTGCCTTTTTATTGCCAATTGCTTTAAAAAAAACAAAAACACCAATAACAAGAACAGTTACAGGACTAGGAACGATATTTATGTCTAATAGCTTGTTTAGCTTTGCTTTAAGAAGGGTTTACTATACTCTTCATCGAAGTATAAAACACCGAGTTTTTAAAACTGTTTTTCAAAACTACGACGATAAAGATCTATATAAGTCACATCAACTTATTACAGAAAAAAACTATGAGCTTGTATTTAGTAGCGGAATTGAATTAAAAAACATCAACAAAAAAGCAAAACGAAACAACACACCTTTCACCTTTATTTGTGTTGCAAGATTGGTTTACGAAAAGGGAATTATTAACCTATTAGAAGCTGCAAAAATTTGCAAAAGCAAAGGGTTCGAATTCAAAATACTACTCGTTGGCCCTTTAGAAGAAAATAGCAAACGCTTAAACCAAGAAATACTAGACCAATACAAAGATATTATTGATATTCTTGGAAGCAGAAATGATGTTTTTGAGCTACTTTTATCTTCAGATGCTTTTGTATTACCAACCTTTAGAGAAGGTTTTGCAAGAGTTTTACTCGAAGCTGCAGCAGTTGGGCTACCTATGGTTGCTACTAATGTTACTGGAGTTAGAGAATTTGCGAGACATGAAAAAGAAGCCTTATTAGTAGAAGTAAAAAACTCTATAGCTCTAGCAGATGCAATGATTAGATTAGCTACAGATAAGGATTTAGCCAGTCAATTAGCCGAAAATGCATTAAAACACGTTGAAAAGTTTAGTTTAGAAAACATTTCTAAACAATATATTAATATCTTTAACCAAGCTATTAATCATAAAATATAACGAAGATGAAAATTCCATTTTCACCTCCTTACATTAACAATAATGTAATTAAAGAAATCAAAGAAGCCTTAGATTCTGGATGGATTACTACTGGTCCAAAAGTTAAAAAACTAGAGGAACTTGTTTGCCATTACACAAAAGCACCTAATGCACTTGGTGTAAACTCTGCTACTTCCGGTTTAATGCTAGCCTTAAAATGGTTTGGTATTGGCGAAGGTGACGAAGTAATTATTCCTGCATACACCTATGCTGCAACGGCTTTAGCTGTAATACATGTTGGAGCAACACCAATAATGGTAGACATAGAAGACGATTTTAATATTTCGTTAAAAGGAATTAAAGATGCTATAACAGAAGACACTAAGGCTATTATTCCTGTAGACATTGCTGGTTGGCCTTGCGATTATGATGCTATAAATAAATTAGTTGACAACACTAGAGATTTATTTCACCCATCCCATGAAAATCAAGAAAAACTAGGAAGAATAATAGTTATCGCAGATGCAGCTCATGCTATTGGTGCAGAATATAAAAACAAATGTATTGGAGCAACTACAGATATCACAGTATTTTCCTTTCATGCAGTTAAAAATGTGACTACCGCAGAAGGCGGAGCCATTTGCTTAAACCTTCCAGAGCCATTCAATAATCAAGAAGAATACCTTTTTTTACGCTGTTTTTCATTAAACGGACAAACAAAAGATGCTTTTACAAAGTCGAAAGCTGGTGGTTGGAGATATGATATTATTTACCCTGGCTTAAAAATGAATCTTCCAGACTTACTAGCCGCTGTTGGCGTAGCACAACTACCAGAATACTTTGAAAGTGTTCTAGATAGACGAAAAGAAATATTTACATGGTATCAAGAATATTTTTCATCTAAAACCTGGGCTATCTTACCTCCTTTTCAAAATGAAGAAAAAACATCTTCCTGTCATTTATATGCTTTACGAATTAAAAATGCTTCCGAAACACAACGTGATATAATTATAGATAAAATTTCTAAAGAAGGCGTTTCGGTTAATGTACACTTTCAACCCTTACCATTATTAAGTTTATTTAAATCTTATGGCTACAAAATAGAAGATTACCCAAATGCTTTTAACAATTATAAAGCAGAAATATCTTTACCTATTTATCCGCAATTAACAGGTAAAGAATTACAATATATAGTAAGCACAATTACAAATGCTGTAGAATCTACATTATGACAAAACGATTGTTTGATATATGCTTTTCCTTATTAGGATTAATAATATTATTTCCTGTTTTATTGGTAATTGCTATACTAATTAAACTAGAATCTAAAGGTTCTATTTTTTTTAGACAAATACGTGTTGGGAAAAACAATCAGGATTTTAAAATTTTTAAATTCAGAACCATGTTTGTTGGATCGGACAAAAAAGGCTTATTAACATTAGGAGACAACGATACTAGAGTTACAAAAATTGGCTACTTTTTACGAAAATATAAGTTAGATGAAATACCACAACTTATAAACGTTTTACAAGGCACAATGAGTTTTGTTGGTCCAAGACCTGAAGTACGCAAATACGTTAGCCTGTACTCTAAAGAAGATTTACAAATACTTCAAGTAAAACCAGGAATTACAGACTATGCCTCTATTGCTTTTAGAGATGAAGCAGAACTTTTAAAAGATACAGTAGATCCTGAAAAACTTTATATAAAAGAAATTATGCCTCAAAAAATTGCTCTAAACAAGAAATATATTGTTAACCCTTCTGTGTTTACAGACATTAAGATTATTCTTAAAACATTTTTAAGTATTATAAAATGAAACTCGATCAAGGACATTTAGTAATCTCATTAGACTTCGAATTATTTTGGGGCGTTTTTGATGTTCGTTCTTTAGAAAGTTATAAATCACATCTTGAAAAAGTTACAGAAATTGTACCAAGATTATTAAAGCTAAGTGACAAATACAACATTAAACTAACCTTTGCTTCTGTTGGCTTCCTTCTTGCAAAGAATAAAGAAGAAATCATTCGGTTTAGCCCAAAAATAAAACCTAGTTACAGTAATTCTAATTTTAGCCCTTATCGTTTATTGAATGAAATTGGCAACAACCAACATGAAGATCCTTATCATTACGCAACTTCATTAGTTGATATAATTAAAAAAAATAAAAACCACGAGATTGGTTCACACACCTTTTGCCATTACTACTGCAACGAAATAGGACAAACTGCAAAAGAGTTTGAAGCAGACCTGTTAGCCAGCATAAACATAGCTAAACAACAAGACATTACTATAAAAAGCATTGTATTTCCTAGAAATCAAATAAACGAAACATATCTAAAAATATGTGCAAATCATGGTATTTTAAATTATCGAGGAATTGAAAAACACTGGATGTACAACACAAAAGACACGAAGCAGCTAGGCAAAACAAAAAATAGAATTTATAGATTATTAGATACTTACTTTAATATTTCTGGACATAATACACATGAATTAGAAATACATTATGGTTTAGTAAATATAGCTTCTAGTAGATTTTTAAGACCGTACAGTAATTTTTTGAGCTTTTTAGAACCTATGAAAATCCAAAGGATTAAAAGAGGAATGACATATGCTGCAAAAAAAAAACAAGTATACCATTTGTGGTGGCATCCACATAATTTTGGAGATAATACAGATAAAAATTTTAAAGCTTTAGAAACACTTTTCATACACTATAGCATGTTAAAATCTACGTACAATTTTAATTGTAAAACCATGGCGCATTTATCTAAGCTAACAAAAAATTAATCAAACAACACCATATAACTAGATTTCTCTCCTACAACACAATAACTATCTTTACTTGAATCTTTAATTTCATACACACACAATCCTGAAATCGCTTCTGGATTCTTGTATAATTCATCAAAAACTATTGGTTTCAAAAAAACATAAGTTTTATTTTCTATATCTATTAACCGCATTGCATTAACGTCTGCATACGCTTCTAATTTTTCAATAACATATTTTCTTCTAACAACAGTTTCTGTCTTTTTACCTTTTAATACAAACTTAAGCTTTACGTATTTTTCGTTAACATTTTTATCTCTCAAATATTGCTTAAAAGCATACTTGGTTTTTATAAATTTTGCTATTGCAGACGCTATAATACTAGTAGAATCGTATAAAACATGATTTTCATAAGTATACGCATTGTTAGTCCAACGGTTTTTATACTCATACTCTCCTTTCGAAAAATCATAAATAGTATATCCATTTTCAAAACACCAATGAAACAACTTAATAATTGTAGTATGACCAAGATTAAACCTATAATAATCCGTATCAAAAGATGTTATTGCATAAAACATCGTAGTATCAGACAGAAAACTTAAAGAAACACCTATTGGTTTATCTTTATTACTAATCGTAATTAGTAATGCGCGTTTTTCCTGAAGCATATGAAATATTAAATCATAATAATACTCCCAAGTTTCTAAAATATCATTATCCTTTTGTAATGCATTAAAACGTTTCGTTAATAAAGCTTTAAAACCATTCATAATTACTGAATACGTTTCAGTGTCTATGGACTCGTTATAAATAGAATAGGTAATATCGAAGCATGCTTCTAGCCTTTCTTGGTTTCTCCTAAACTTATATCTTGTATTCGATTTAAATTGACTTTTTGCAAAAGCATCATAACTTTCAAAAGCATTTAATTCTGCTAAAAAACCTTTGTATTGCGGAATCTTAAAACATTTTAAAGAAGAAGGGCGCTGGGTTTTCAAATCAAAATACGTTGGCACATCATGTATTAAAAAAGCTTTTCCCTTAAAGTCTTTTTCTTCTACATCTACAGAATAAGACATCCCATTAGTAATGTTTTTTCCAACATTATAATACAACGGAAACACACTGTTTTTCACAAAACCAACATTTGCGATAGACTTAAAAATCAAACCTTGTTTAGAGGCGTTAAAATGCTTTGACCAAACAGCAGTAAAGGTCCTGGAAACGAATGGATTATTTTTCATAAAATGATTAATAGCAAGCACTAAATTATTATTTAAAAAGAATATATCCTAACACAACACTTTATTAAAAACAAAAAAACAACAACTCTAATCTTATAATTTTGTATATTTATCACCATCTATAACTAGAAGCTATAGAGTCTCTCCTAATAACACATTGATCTAGCAAAAAAGACGAAATAAATAAACTGTTGTTTTATATATTAATAAAGCATAAAAGCGTGTATAAATTTAGATAAAACTTAATACCTTTAGTATTTAAATCAAAGAACGTTTAAATGAGTTCTTTGTCGTATTTTTTTGATTAATACTTTAAAAACAACAATATTTATATGGCTATTAATGAATCTAATCTGAATTCTAGAATCTGGTTATCTCCACCTCATATGAGTGGACACGAACAAGAATTCATAAAAGAAGCATTTAAATTAAATTGGATCGCACCAGTAGGACCTAACGTAAACGGTTTTGAAAAAGACATAGAAACATATCTTGATCAAGAAAGTTACGCAACGGTTCTAAGTTCTGGCACTGCAGCAATTCATCTTGCATTAACATTGTTAAATGTTAAACAAGGTGATGAGGTGATATGCCAAACAAAAACGTTTGTAGCATCTGTAAACCCAGTTGTTTACCTAGGAGCAACACCAATTTTAGTCGATAGTGAAGAACAAACATGGAACATGTGTCCTGTTTTATTAGAAAAAACAATAAAAGACAGAATAAATAAAGGGAAAAAACCCAAAGCTATTATAGCTATTAATTTATACGGAATGCCATACAATGTAAAACAAATACATGCAATATCTAATCAATACAATATCCCAGTTGTAGAAGATAGCGCGGAAGCATTTGGCAGTCAAGTTAACGGTCAAAAATGCGGCACCTTTGGAGATTTCTCTATTCTTTCATTCAACGGAAACAAAATAATAACCACTTCTGGCGGTGGTGCTTTAATCAGTAAATCCGAAACTTTAAAGAAAAAAGCCCTCTTTTTAGCTACACAAGCAAAAGAAGAAGGACTAGAATATGAACACAAAACGATTGGCTACAATTACAGAATGACAAATATTATTGCTGGTGTTGGAAGAGGACAAATAAAAGTACTAGACAAATACGTAGCACTAAGACAAAGAAACTACAACCACTATTGTAAGCAATTACAAAATATAGATGCAATTACATTTTTACAAGAACCAGAAGGTTTTTCCTCAAACAGATGGCTAAGTTGCATGCTATTAGACACAAAACAAACAAGAGACGATTTAATAAAACTATTAAAAAACAACAATATTGAATCCCGACCTTCATGGAAACCAATGCACCTACAACCTTTATATAAAGACGCCCCTGCCTATTTAAACGGAGTATCAAATAATTTATACGAAAAAGGCCTTTGTTTACCAAGTGGATCAAGTCTTACCGAAGCAGAATTAAATAGAATAACAAAATTAATTATATCCTATTTTGATTAATTATAATGACATATTAAGAAAACTAACAGAGCGCTACGCATCAAAATGGCTTGTACTCCTGTTTGACTCTTGCATTGTACTTTTTACTTTTTTTATAGCATATATAATTAGATATAATTTTGTAATAGATTTTAATTTTTACACCTTTTTAAAACAACTCCCTTTCGTATTCACAGCAACAGTAATAAGCTTTCTAACGGTGAGCTCTCACAAAGGTGTGGTTCGATTTACAGGAGTTAAAGACGTAGTGAATGTTGTTATTGGTTTAAACATACTAGCAACCATATTAATAATCACTACATATATAAGTAGAAAATACAATTTTGATAGTGTTTTTGATATTCCAGGCTCTATCATATACATACATTTATTACTTAACATATTCTTTATTATTGGCGCAAAATTCTTTATCAAACACATATATAAAAGCTTATTTCATGATTTTGACAGCCTAAAAACGGTTCTTATTTATGGCGCTGGAAATTCTGGAATGATCACATATGATGCCATAACAAATGATGCAAAAAGCAACATTAAAGTTTTTGGTTTCTTAGATGATAAAGAAGGGAAAATTGGAAAAAAAATAAACATGCTAAATGTTTATAACCCCAAAAAAATCAACAAAGAGTTTGTAGAAAAAAACAAAATTGACGAAGTAATTATATCTATTCAAAGCATTGATTCCAATAGGCTATTAGAAATTTCCGGTTCTTTATTTGCTTTAAACTTGAAAGTGAAAATTGTTCCAGATGTACAACATTGGATTGATGGCGACTTAAGTATTGGTCAAATTAAAGACATAAAAATTGAAGACCTCTTAGGGAGAGAACCAATAAGAATAGATAACCCACTACTAATAGACGAATACAACAACAAAGTGCTACTTGTAACAGGAGCTGCAGGATCTATTGGTAGCGAACTAGTTAGAAAACTAAGCTATTATCAATTCAAAAAACTGGTGATTATAGATAATTCGGAATCTGCTTTATACGATTTACAACAAGAACTTAAAAGAAATAAGATAACAAACATCGAAACCATTATTGCTGATGTAAGAAACAAACAGCGTTTAGATCAAATTTTTAACACCTTCAAACCTGAAATTATTTTTCATGCAGCAGCATACAAGCACGTACCTTTAATGGAAAAAAATCCCTTTGAAGCGGTTAGCGTAAATATATTTGGCACCTATAACACCGCCGAATTAGCAATGAAACATGGCGCCGAAAAATTCATACTAATATCAACAGATAAAGCTGTAAACCCTACAAATGTAATGGGAGCCACAAAGCGAATTGCCGAAATATGTATATTCTGCCAAAAAAATATAGTAAAAGGAAAAACAAAGTTCATTATTACTAGGTTTGGTAATGTATTAGGATCTAACGGCTCAGTAATTCCTTTATTTAAAAAACAAATTGAAACTGGTGGCCCATTAACAGTTACTCATAAAGATATTATACGATATTTTATGACTATTCCTGAAGCAAGTCAGCTAGTATTAGAAGCCGCAGCCATGGGATTAGGTGAAGAAATATTTGTTTTCGACATGGGAAAACCCGTTAAAATAATTGATTTAGCAAAAAATATGATTGCACTTTCTGGATTAAATTACCCAGAAGATATCGATATAAAAATAATAGGATTAAGACCTGGAGAGAAAATTTTTGAAGAACTATTAATAGATGGCGAAAACACCAAACCAACCTACAACGAAAAAATAATGATTGCTCGATGCAAAGATGTTAACGAAAGTCAATTAGAAAAAATCAGAAAATTACTAAAACTAGATTCTACTTCTTCAAATATCGAAATAGTTTCTTTAATTAAAGACATAGTACCAGAATACAACCCTAACAATACCAAATACGAAGTTTTAAACATAAAATAAACTTATAAAAAAAAAAAAAAGCTATTAATCATGAAATCTATCTTTAATCAACCAAAAACTAGTATTATCACCTCCTTACTCTTTGTTTTTCTGTTTGCATCTTGCGCAACCACACAAGAGATAACATACTTTCAAGACGAAACGCTTGCAGACTACCAACCAATAGATTTTGATACAGATATTGTTTACAAAACCAACGACAAAATCTCTATCATTGTATCATCTATAGACCCTGAAGCTGCAAGACCATTTAACCTTCCTACAATTTCAGAAGGACAATCTGCTATTGTAACACAGGGTAGCACTAAAATGCAAACCTACTTAGTAGATAAATTTGGAAATATAGAATTCCCAGTGCTAGGGCAACTAAAAATAGGAGGCCTAAGTAGAACCGAAGCTACAGAATTACTCAAAACAAGATTAAAAGAATACCTAAAAGACCCAATTGTAAATATTAGACTAATAAACTTTACAGTAACTATTTTAGGAGAAGTACGTAACCCAGGAACTTTTGTTTTAGAAGATGAAAAAATATCTTTATCTGAAGCCTTAGGATATGCAGGAGACTTAACTATTCATGGAAGAAGAGATAATGTTTTACTTATTAGAGACAATAATGGCAAAAAACAGTACGCACAATTTGACTTAACATCCATTGCTGTATTAAATAACCAAAGCTACTATTTAGCACAAGACGATGTTATCTATATTTCGCCAAATAAAGCTAGAGTTCGCTCTTCCACTTATAATCAAAATACAGCAGTTGTTATTTCAGCACTCGCTGTTCTTGTATCATTAACTGCCATTATTGTAAATTAAAAAGCCCGTAATGAATAATAACGCTGCAAATCAAAAAGAACATTTTAGAGATTTAGTAGATCCATATTTAAGTAAATGGAAACTAGTAATCCTATGCGTAATTGCTGCAATAGCTTTAGCACATTTATATTTAAGATATGCTACCTACCAATACAAAGCAAGCGCTACAATACAAATTAAAGACGAAAGACAGAGCACAAAATTACCAGAGTTATCTTCTTTACAAAATTATGGTTTATTTAAAAAAGACCTTAATAATGTTTTAGATGAAGCTGAAATTATTGGCTCAAGAGAATTAATAGAGCAAGTAGTTAAAGACTTAAAATTCAACATTCAATATTATGTCGAAGGAAGAATACAAAATCACGAAGTATACGCCAATCCTCCTTTAAACTTAAATTTTAGCGCAACAGATTCTATTCTTTTTCTAGCAGATACTATCATGAATGTAAAAATTCATTCTAAGACTCAATTTCTACTTAAAGGGGTAACCGAAGGTGAAAAAGTCTGGAAATCTAAAGATCAAAACATAGAAGACCAAGGAACATTACACAGTTTTGGTCAACCTATAAAAACAGGCTTTGGAGACATTATTATTACCCCAAATCTTGGACAATACGCTGCAAAAATAGGGTCTAATATTACCATTCAAATTTCTCCAGTCACAAAAATAACAGGTGACTACAAAGGCAACCTACGTATTGAAACAAAAGAATATTCTAGCATAATCAAACTATCTATAACAGACAACAATAGAGACAAAGCTTCTTTGTTTTTAAGTAAGCTAATAGAGGTATATAATAAAGACGTAGTAAAAGACAAACAACAAGTAGTGGAAATCACTTCCGACTTTATTAATAGCAGACTTGAAATTGTTTCAAGAGAATTAGGCCAAGTAGATTTAACAGCAGAAACCATTCAAAAAAGAAACAGACTAACAGATTTAGCTACACAATCTAACATATTCCTACAATCGGAAAGAGATAATGAAACACAGATCATCAATACAAGTAATCAAATTCAGCTAATAGATTACATGAAAGATTTTGTGGATGAAAATAGTGGTTCTTCCGATTTACTACCTGCGAATATTGGTATTGCCGAAAATTCTATTGGAGAAATCACAAGACGACATAACGATTTAGTAATTGAGAGAAACAGATTACTAAAACACTCTAGCGAAAAAAACCCCACTGTTGTAAACTTAACGAACCAAATTAATGAGTTAAAAGGCAATTTAAATCAAAATTTAAACAACATTAAATCCTCTAACGAAATTACGCTAAGTGCTTTAAGCGAAAAAGCAAATAAAATTAGCGGTAAAATTTATACAACTCCAACAAAAGAAAGACAGTTTAGAGACACACAAAGACAACAAAACATTAAAGAATCTCTTTACTTGTATTTACTGCAAAAACGAGAAGAGGCAGCTATTTCTCATGGTATCTCCTCTCCTAACGCAAAAGTTGTAGACAATGGATTTGCTGGAAAAAAACCAATTTCACCAATAAAACCAATCGTTTATTTATCTGCACTTATTTTAGGAGCAAGCTTACCAATTGGCTTAATTTATTTATTTCAATTATTAGACTCTAAAGTTCACACTATAAAAGATATTAAAAAGAATATTGATGTACCTTACTTAGGAGATATTCCAAAATCAAACAATCGAAAAAAACTAATAGAAAAGGTCGATTACTCTGCAAAAGCAGAAGCTTTTAGAATGGTAAGAACAAATATTGATTTCATGCTTCAAGACATCACAGACAGAGCTAAAATCATTTTTGTTACCTCTACAACTAGTCAAGAAGGAAAATCGCATACCTCTATAAACCTAGCCTCTTCCCTTTCTTTTTCTGAAAAGAAAGTCCTTTTAATAGAAACAGACATTAGAGTACCTAAAGCAACAAATTATTTAAAAATTAAAAATGAAACTGGCATAACCAACTACATAGGCAACAAAAAACTTACCGCTAAAGCTGTTACCACAAAGTTAGAAGACAACCCTTTTCTAGATGTAATTCCATCGGGAGTTATTCCTCCAAATCCTTCAGAGTTATTAATGAATGATCGCGTTGGAGATCTTTTTGAAGCTGTTAAAAACGAATACGATTATATAATTGTAGATACTGCTGCTGTTGGTTTAGTTACAGATACTTTACTAATTAGCAAATACGCAGACATGTTTGTTTACGTAGTACGAGCTAACTATATTGACAAAAGACAACTTCACATTGCACAAACAATGTATACCGAAAAACGCTTGCCTAACATGGCTATTTTATTAAATGCTGTAGATCATAAAAAATCTGGAAGTTACACCTACGGTTATGGCAAAAATCCCATAAAGAAAAAATGGTGGAAGTTTAGAAAAAACTAATGAAAGCAATAAAAAATCCCGAAACGTTTCGGGATTTTTTATTTTATATTAGAAATATTCTTTAATTAACGCACACGAACTAACACTTTCTTCGCTTTTTTTCCTGTTTCAATAAAGTAAGCTCTCTGCCTGTCTGTCCTGCAACAGAAGTATTTTCTTCTGCCCTACGAATAAGATAAGGCATCACATCTTTTACAGGCCCAAAAGGAATATACTTTGCTACATTATACCCATAATGCGCAAGGTTATAACTAATATGATCACTCATACCGTAAAGCTGCCCAAACCAAACTCTAGAATCATTATTTGCTATATTTTTTTCTTTCATTAAATCCATAACCAAATAACTACTAGATTCATTATGCGTGCCAACAAAAACTGACATTACATCTAAACGATCCAACATATAAGCTACAGCTGCATTAAAATTCTCATCCGTTGCTTGCTTACTAATACAAATTGGAGAAGTGTAACCTTTCTTTTCTGCTCTTTCATTTTCTTTTTCCATATAGGCACCACGAACCAATTTATACCCAAGAAAGTAATTATTGGTTTTTGCTAAAGCAGTTTCTCTTTTCAAAAAAGCCATCCTATCATGCCTATACATCTGTAAAGTATTATAAACAATAGGTTTTTCAGTATTATAAAGCTGCATCATTTGCGTAACCAAATCATCTGCTGCATCTTGCATCCAGCTTTCTTCACCATCAATTAAAACAACAACATCTTTTTCTTTTGCTACCTTGCAAACAGTATCAAATCTTAGCACGACCCTATCCCATTCTTCTTGCTCTTGTTCTGTTAGTTCCTTCCCTTCTCCCAACTTTTGATATAAATAAAACCTACCAAAACCTGTAGGCTTAAACACTACAATTGGCATGCTTTCTTTTTCATCAGCAAAATTTACAATCTTTAATATTTTTTGCATTGCTGCATCAAATTCTGCTTCATTTTCTTTTCCTTCTACCGAATAATCTAAAACAGAACTCACTCCTTTTGTGTACATGTTTTCTATCACAGACAAACAATCATCTTCATTTACACCACCACAAAAATGGTCAAAAACCGTAGAGCGAATCAAACCTTCAATAGGCAAATTAGCTTTTAAAGCAAAGTTGGTAGCCGCTGTACCAATACGAACCAAAGGCTCATTAGAAATCATTTTAAATAAAAAATAAGCACGCTCTAATTGCGAGTCATTTTTTAATGCGAAAGCAATTTCTGTATTTTCAAAAATTTTATCTGAATGCATATTATTAAAATTAATAGAACAAATATAATTGAAGTCTATCATATTTGATTAATTTCTCCTTATTTTTACATCAAAATAATTTTATTATTAATGACACCAATTACCACTCAGGATTACAATATCTATTTTAATGAAAACGCTTACAGCTCTTTAAATGAACATTTAAAAGCTTCAAATTATTCAAAGATTTTCTTTTTAGTAGACGAAAACACGAACGCAGATTGTATTCCTTTTGTTTTAGCAAATATAGAGGCAGAAATCACATATGACATTTTAGAAATAGAATCTGGTGAAGAAAACAAAAACCTAGACATATGTTTAGGCCTTTGGGAAGCATTATCTGAGTATGGTGCAGACCGAAAAAGCTTAATGATTAATGTTGGTGGTGGTGTGATTACTGATTTAGGCGGCTTTGTTGCTTCTACCTTTAAAAGAGGTATTAGTTTTATTAACATACCAACCTCGTTACTTGCAATGGTTGATGCTTCCATTGGCGGAAAAACTGGAATTGATTTAGGATCTTTAAAAAACCAAATAGGCGTTATTAACACTGCCGAAATGGTATTAATAGATTCTGCTTTTTTAGCAACATTACCAGAAAACCAAATGCGCTCCGGTTTAGCCGAAATGCTAAAGCACGGCTTAATATCTAGTGAAAAATACTGGAACGAATTTTTAAATTTATCGGAACAAACAACCAAAGATTTAGACAGACTGATTTACGAGTCTATAATTATTAAAAAAGATATTGTTGAACAAGATCCTCATGAGGAAAATGTGAGAAAAACTTTAAATTACGGACATACTTTAGGGCATGCAATAGAATCATACTTTTTAAGTAATGCAGACAAAACGGCACTACTACATGGCGAAGCGATTGCTGTTGGAATGATATTAGCTAGCTATATTTCTACAAAACTCACAGGACTAAGCGATACAACTAACCAAGAGATAAAAACCGTAATCACAAACGTTTTTGGCAAAGTGATTTTTAAAGAACAAGACTATACTCCTATTATCGAACTACTTATTTACGATAAAAAGAACGAACACGGAAATATAAATTTTGTACTTCTAGAAGAAATTGGTAAACCTAAAATTAATTGTAAAGTTTCTAACGAGCTAATACTAGAAGCATTTAATTTTTACGCTTCTTAACCTTTTAAATTAAAATTTTTGTAACTTTAATTCGCTTATAAAAGAAAAAACTACGGTTTTATTAACTTAAACACTATAGTTATGCGAAGATTAATTGTAGACTACAAAAAGTTAACTCCAGAACTTTTGGAGTTATTAACACAAAAATTCCCTGATGGCTACGGGGATAATGACATCATTATTTTCGACAATCACAAAAACGAAACGATTGAAGCTGTTGAGGTTAAAACGAAAGACTCCATATACCTAGTAAAAGTGAGTAGTAAACTGCATTACACTATGAATAATTTCGACATTAACGAAGACTTACTTTTAGACGATGCTGGTCATATTGTAATAGAGGAAGAAGAATAATTACAAATACCGCTCTGCAATTATACCGCAATGATGCTTTTCATGTCCAATATTAATAAAGCCAATTGCTCTAACAGACATGCTACCACCACTTGCCATTCCTTTTAATAAAAGCATTTCATTTGTAAAACTTTGAAATAAATTTATTGTAGATTTTCTAACATTAACATACTCTTCAATAAGTGACTCTTTAGTTCTTCGATTTGCTTCACTAGAAGGTGTATATGCATTTTCATCAAAACCGGGTAATTCTGTCGTATCCCTTCTTGAAAAACGCAATGCACGATAAGCAAAAACACGTTCGGTATCTATAATATGTTGTATCACCTCTTTTATAGTCCATTTACCTTCCGCATAAGCATATTCCATTTTATCTTCTGGTAATGCATTAAAAAAGGCAAGGGTTTCCGTAAAACTTTCATTAAAGCCATCTAACAAACTTAAACTAGTTGCTTTACTAATATAAGTTTCATAATAAGTATTATACTCATTAACATTTAAATCTTTTACTTTCATCTTTTAAAATAAAAAAAGCCCTTAAAAAGGGCTTCATTAATATTGAATGTACATTCTATAATTCACTAAAAATAGAGTGCATTAATCGTTTTTTATCATTTATACTTTCTTCTAAAGAAATCATAGATTCTGTTCTGTAAATACCATCAATATCATCTAATTTAAAAATAATATCTTTTGCATGTTCCGTATTTTTAGCTCTTATTTTACAGAAAATATTAAACTTCCCTGTTGTTATATGTGCTACGGTTACATTCGGTATTTCATTGATACGCTCTAACACAAATTTAGTTTGTGAAGTATTTTGTAAAAACACACCAACATAAGCAATAAAAGAATAGCCAAGTTTTTTATAATCTAAAGTTAATGAAGAACCTTTAATGATTCCAGCATCTTCCATTTTTTTAACTCTCACATGAACAGTTCCTGCAGAAATCAATAATTTTTTTGCTATATCTGTAAAAGGAACTCTCGTATTTTGGATCAACATATCCAAAATTTGATGATCTATTTCGTCTAACTTAAACTTTGCCATTTTATTGTATTATTAAATTTAATTCAAAAATAATACATTTTTATTGATTTTTACGCACTAAATATTAAGATTCTGCTAATTTTAGTGAAATAGACTCGCCATTAAGCATCACTAAATCGTTTTCGTAACCCTCAAATATAGGCTCCTTTTTCATTGTCTTTAACACACCACCTCTAGCATCGTATTCTTTATGAGAAAAATACACATTTAATTTAGTAAATTTTTCAATTCTCGGTAAAAATACTACTCGATTATTAATTAATTTCTCTTGATACTGTATTACTACATCTAGCAATTCACCTTCATCTTCGATCCTAGCGCTTCTAATTATAATATCATAAAAGCACTTTTGGTTTTCTGGAATAGCCAAATAACCTACATAAGAATCTCCTAAAACAGCGGTATTAGCAATATAACTCAAAGAAACCAATAAGGATTGAAAAATATATTCCCTAACTATTTCTCGCTTATAATCTCCCTGATAATGACCAGCTTCAAAGAGAATAGTAGGAACATTATACGTTTGAAATGTATCCCCTACACAGTTAATATTAAAAGCATCATCATAAATACCTACTTGATTTGGAATTTGAAGCTGTAAATTATCGTTCATAACAGCAATAACCTCCATCGCTCTCTTTCTATTACTCGTAACAGTACAATTTTCGTCTTGCGCTGGAGCTAAAAAAGATACCGTTGCACTATTATTAGTATTTCCCGCTGAAAAAATAGTACGCTGTCCATGCAAATTATAGCAAAAATCTGGTTTAAAAACATCAAAACAGTTTTTAAGAACCATACTTTCTGGTTGTGTTAAGTTTTGTGCATCTCTATTTAAATCTACTTGATTGGCATTTATACGTGTATACGCTTTTGCTCCATCTGGACTTAAAATAGGAATAATTTGTATTGTACATGCATTTAAAATAGTATTAGAAACTTCGTTTTTATCTATTAAGAGGTTTAATAAATCGAAAATTGCTTTGGTTGTGGTACTTTCATTTCCGTGCATTTGAGACCACATTAATATTTTTTTTGGTCCAGAACCAATAGTTATAGTATAAATATTTTCCTGAAGAACAGATTTTCCAACCACTAAAACTTCACATTTTAAAGCTAGTTTTTCAAGCAAAGGGGTAATGTTTTCGGAGTGAATATATCTATTAAAAAGAGATACTTCTTTGTGTTTTTTAAATAACAATTTTAGGGTTTCTAATCGCATAAACTTTTTGTATTGATTACAAAGGTAAACAATTGATAATTTACAAATGTAAACAAAGAAATACCATCCAATTGGTTACATTGTTAAACAAATATATACCATGCTACAAAGTTGAACAGAGTTTGAAGATAAAAATTTTAACAAATCGCAAAACAAAAGTATAATTATTTATTTTTCAGTGATTTAAGATTAACTATATAAAGCTTTAAGTCAATACCTAAAAGATATAACAAGTAAATATGTTTATAGTACAATAATAATGTTTACATTTGTAACGTTACAAATATAAAAATACTTGTTTACAATGATAAACACACAAGCGTTTACAAAAAGATTACAAAAAGTGATAGATTTTTACGGGGAAAGCGCCTCTTCTTTTGCAGAAAAAGTTGGTGTACAACGCTCCACTATTTCGCATATTCTTTCAGGTAGAAATAAGCCAAGTTTAGATTTTGTAATGAAGGTTCTTTCCTCCTTTCCTGAAGTAGAATTATATTGGTTAATGAATGGAAAAGGAGTTTTTCCAAATGAAAATAAAAACGAAGCGAAAATTCAAGAAATTGAAAAAGTAGAAAAAAAACCAACTGCTTCTAATAATGAAAATATAGAAATTTCAAATTCGTCTCCTCCATCTTCTTCTTCGAATTCGAATTCGAATTCGAATTTAAATTTACCTCTACATTCTTCCGAAGGAAAAAAAATTGAACGCATTGTTATTTTTTACACCGATGGTAGTTTTCAAAATTTTAACAATTCGTAAAAGCGTCCACAAAAAAATTAAATACACGATTCTCAGGAAAAACAAAAAAATGAAGATTTAAACTTCTTTTTACAAAAAGTAACTTATCAAAATATAAAAGATTAGTAATTTTGTATAAAACCTTTTTGATGAGATATTTTCTGTTTGCCTTCATTATTTTAACTTTTTCTAATTGTTACCAAGTAGAAAGAAATTGTAAAGATTTTAAAACTGGTGTTTTTTATAGCGAAGTAACTATTGATAACAAAGTGTACACTTCTAATTTTACAAGAACAAAAGATTTACAAGTTGAGGTTTATGATGGGAAAACAGATTCTACTCAAGTTCGTTGGATTAACGATTGTGAAATGATTTTTAAAACCATTAATCCAAAAAATATGGCTGCACATAAAGATGTGCATTTAAAAATTCTTACAACAACAAAGAATTCATATACATTTGAGTACTCTTATGTTGGCGAAAAAACAAAACAAAAAGGAGAAGCTTTTAAAAAATAATTTTTTAAAACAATTTGATACAATAAGTGATTACATGTTGTATTAATCAACACCGAAATAATTATGTTAGAATTCTTATTTACCAGTGACGCGATTTTTGCATTACTTACCTTAACTTTTTTAGAAATTATTTTGGGTATAGATAACATTGTATTTATTTCAATCGCTGCAAACAAGTTACCAGAACACCAACGCAACAAGGCTACTAATATAGGATTATTGCTTGCCATGGTACAACGTATTATTTTATTATTCTTTGTTTCGTTTTTAGTTGGCTTAAGTAAACCCTTTTTTCATTTTGAAAGTTCTTGGTTACAAATTGCGGTTAGCTGGCAAAGTATTATACTATTTGTTGGAGGTTTATTTTTAATTTATAAAAGCACTTCTGAAATTAGAGAAAAAGTAGAAACTCCTAATCATGATGAAGACGAAGTGAAAAACAAAAAAATCACTTCCCTATCGCAAGCCATAACGCAAATTGTAATTATTGATTTTATTTTTTCTATAGATTCTATTTTAACTGCAGTTGGTATGACTAACGGTTTACATGAAAACCACTATTACACGTTAATTTTAATGATAATAGCTGTTGTTATTTCTATTGGCATTATGATTGGTTTTGCTAACCCAATACGCAAGTTCATAGATGCACATCCAAGTATGCAAATTTTAGGCTTGTCATTTTTAATACTTATTGGTTTTATGCTAATTACTGAAGCAGCACACCTTTCGCACACAAATTTATTTGGAAAAACAGTTGGCGCAATACCAAAAGGATATCTTTATTTTGCAATTGCCTTTTCTTTAATGGTAGAGTTTATTAATTATAAGATTACTAGGAAGAAGTAAAACTCTTGTCTTTGCTGGTGCAAAATTAATAAATGCTTGAAAACAATATTTTTCTAATCTAATATAGTTTGCTTTTTTTATTTACTTTTAATGTTATAAAATTTTCTACTATGAAAAAATATTTCTATTTATTCTTATTATCACTAGTATTTACTTGTGCTAACGATGATGAAACGATAGTTCAAACTAGCACGACTAATTTTCCTGTTATTACAGATCAACAAGATGAATTATTAATTCCGAATACATCCTATCGTATTAATGGATCTGGTTTTAACCAAAACACTTCGTCTTCCTATAGTGTGTATTTTAATACTGTGGAAGCTGAAATTATCGAAGTTACTGAAGAATACATAGAAGTACTTGTTCCTGAAGATGCTATTTCTGGTGATCTTATTTTATTTATAGATTCCGAAGAGTACCATCGCTCCAGTATATTAGTATTTACAGAACATTTTTATGTGTTAGCCTCTATTTCAGATGGATTCTACACCATATTAGAAATCAACATTTTAGATGGTAGTGTAATTCAAGAAATAACCCCTTCTATACTTGGACCAACTTTTTATTACCTTTTTAATTTTGATTATTCCAATACAGATCAAACCTTCTTTTTTAAAACATATTGGGAAGAACATACTGGGATGGGCGGAGATATTTACTATTATCATTCCTATAATAGCCATAATAAAATAACAGGGAGTCAATTTAGAGACAATAACCCCGAATATCCTAATGCTCAATATTTTACAGCTTCTAATGGTGATTTTTACGTACATAGAACTGGATCTGGAGTGGATAATCAAATCTATCATAGCAACGTTTCAGATGGAAGTACAGCTGAAGTAATTCCTAATCCAAATAATTTTTCAGAACCTGTTATGATTTACAATCCGGATGCTAACGAAATGTTAGGACATGGCACAAGCACTAGGTTTTCAAGGTTTAATATAGATACTGGAGAAGTCTTTTATACATATTCTGATGTATTAAGACCTAAAGATTTTGATTATCATAACGGGAGATTATTCATCTTAAATCCATCTACACTTTATGAAACTAGCCCTTTCGATTACAATGCTATCTATTCTAGTGTAGATATGGAAACAAATTACGACAATAGCGTGAGAATGCTTTTTAGTGATTCTACAAATGAAATTTTTATTATAAATTTTGATGATTACACTTTTCATATAAAAAGAATTAACATGAGTACCATGCAAATAGTATCTGAATACGAAGTCCCAACGACGTATTATTATGCTTATTTTACCTTTGGAACTAATTAAAATAAAGTAATCTGACCGTCTTCTCCCTCAGTGAAATCTTTATCCTCCTTAGGTTTTATAGCTTTTTTATTAGAATCTTCTGATTTTGGATTTTCCGTTGATTTTTCTTTTTTAGGTTTTTCATCTGTCTTTTTTTGTGTAACCAATTCTTCGGAAACATTTTCCTCCTCTACAACTTCAATTTCTTCTGTAGGCTTTTCTTCTAGCGCTTCATAAGGCAAAGGATCTAGTAAACTTACTTGGTTTACTTTATCTTTTGTAAGTTGGTTTCCTAAAGCAGAAATTCCTTTTATAGCAATAAACTCTTCTAAATTAACTTCTAAATTATCTTTTCTGTCTTTTCCTCTTTCTTTAGTAAACTCTACCTCAGCCATTGGTTTCCAATCGGTAGAAACAATTTCTAATTGCGATTTTGGGTGTTCAGAAATAAAGGTTTCTTCCTTACCTTCTGTTTCAATTAAAAATCGTTTCACATAGTAAAGTTCTTTTCCTCCATCAAAATAAATGGCAGATATTGGTTTTTTTGGAATCCATTTTTCTAACACAATCATGTCATCATCAAAGTGTGTCGTTATTTCTGGAAGAATTGTTTTAACTGTTCCAGATTGTGTAATAATTAAAAGCCTGTCTTCGCCTCTAAATTCACCAATTAACTCACCTCGTGCATCGACGTTTAACCTTTGTACAGTATCATCAAACCAGATTTTACGTGGTTTTAATGTAGAAACGCCTTTTTCTTTAAGCTCCACTCTTTTAATGGCGTGTTTGCTCACCACATTACCCTTAGACGCTCTTCCTTTTATAAGTACATCGCTAAAGTCTAAATCCCATTTTAGCTTTTTAATACTTCCAACTTGTCGCAGTAAAATAGACACTACTTCTGCTTCTCCATTTGGGTTCGCAGAAAAATACCAAAGAACGGATCCTTTATTTCCATTTGTTAAATCGTATTCTCTGTCTCTAGTCATACTAGTTACAGCAAATCGTTTTACATAAGAAGGACCTCCTTTTCCATCGCGATAAATTAAGTTGTAAATGGTACGTTTGTCTTTCTTTTTAAAGATAGCTACATGTATAATATCTTTACCTATAAAGGTTTTACTGTCTACTTTGGTTACCATCATTTTACCCGTTTTGGTAAAAACAATAATATCATCAATATCACTACAATCGCAAACATATTCGTCTCTACGTAATGATGTGCCAATAAAACCTTCTTCTCTATTAACGTATAGTTTTGTGTTACGAATAATTACTTTTGTTGCATCTACGTCATCAAAAACGCGAATTTCTGTTTTACGTTCACGACCTTCTCCATATTCCTTTTTCAACCTTGTAAAATAAGCAATCGCATAATCTATAAGGTTTGCAAGATGATGTTTAACTTCTGCTATTTGATCTTCTAAAGCATCAATTTTTTGTTGTGCTTTATCGATATCGAATTTTGAAATACGTTTGATTCGAATTTCAGTTAAACGTGTAATATCTTCTTCGGTAACAGCACGTTTTAAATGTTTTATATGTGGCTGTAATCCTTTATCAATAGCCTGAATTACACCTTCCCAAGTTTCTTCTTCTTCAATATCACGATAGATTCTTTTTTCGATAAAAATACGTTCTAAGGAAGCAAAGTGCCATTGTTCCTGGAATTCACCAAGTTTAATTTCTAATTCTTGTTTTAATAATTGTACTGTATTATCTGTAGAACGACGAAGCATTTCAGAAACACCAACAAAATAAGGTTTGTTATCTTCAATTACACAACCTAAAGGAGAAATAGAAGTTTCGCAATTGGTAAATGCATACAAGGCATCAATGGTTTTGTCTGGTGAAATACCGGAAGGCAAATGCACTAAGATTTCTACATTAGCAGCAGTATTGTCTTCAATTTTTTTGATTTTTATTTTCCCTTTGTCGTTTGCTTTTAAAATAGAATCTATTAATGATGAAGTATTTGTAGCAAAAGGTATTTCGGTAATTACTAAGGTGTTCTTATCATATTGCGAAATTTTTGCTCGAACACGAACTTTCCCTCCTCTTAAACCATCATTATAATTTGTAAAATCTGCAATTCCTGCAGTAGGAAAATCTGGTAAAATGGTAAAACGTTTTCCTTGTAAGTGTTTTACAGAAGCATCGATAAGTTCAATAAAATTATGTGGTAATATTTTAGTAGATAAACCAACTGCAATACCTTCTCCTCCTTGTGCTAAAAGCAACGGAAACATTACTGGAAGGTTTACGGGTTCTTTTCTTCTACCATCGTATGAGGCTTGCCATTCTGTTATTTTTGGGTTAAAAACTACGTCTAGTCCGAATTTAGAAATACGCGCTTCTATATAACGAGAAGCTGCAGCTCTATCCCCTGTTAATATATTTCCCCAGTTTCCCTGTGTATCTATTAGTAAATCTTTTTGCCCTATTTGCACCATTGCATCAGCAATACTTGCATCTCCATGCGGATGATATTGCATCGTATGTCCTACAATGTTTGCTACTTTATTGTAACGCCCATCGTCTAGGTCTTTCATGGAATGCATGATTCTACGTTGTACAGGTTTAAAACCGTCTTCTATTGCAGGAACAGCTCGTTCTAAAATAACATAAGATGCATAATCTAAAAACCATTCTTTATACATACCAGTAACTCTGGTAATGGTTTCTTGTGGTTCTAGGTTTTCGTTTTGTTCGTTTACCAAATCATCATTTTCTTCTATCATTAACTAGCTAATTTTTTATTAATCTTAATCATTTTAGTTAAAGATTGTTTAATGTATTTTCGTTTTTTCCTAGAAACTAAAGTAACATTAAACCTTTCTTTTATAGATGCCCCACTTCTATCTTTTATTAGTAATACCAAACTAGTATATACGATATAATTATTAATCTTAAAACCCTTTAAGTCCGTTTTATCAAATTCTACAGTATGCTCTCTATAATTAAATCTATCGGGAAGTAATAAACCTTTATTCGTTACAACTACTTTCATGCCATCGCTATCGTATTCAAAAAATTTAGATACAGAATGTACAATAAAAAACAAAATTCCAAAACTTAATGCTATAATAAAAAATAGTACTAGTGGGTTATTACTAATTGCATTAAATGTTCTAAACATTATTGCAAAAATAATAGCTAAAAATACAAGTATGAAATATACAGAAACTATGAATTTTCTTGCTTTATTATTGTTTGTTCTCATTTATATTATTTTCCTTAAGATATAATTTATTTATTTTTCTTCTTCTATTATATCTAACTCCACTTTTAAATTATTAATAATAAACTCTTGTCTTGTAGGCGTGTTTTTCCCCATGTAAAAATTTAGTAATTCTTCAATAGACATATCTTTATCTAGCATTACAGGGTCTAAACGAATATCTTCACCAATAAAATGTACAAACTCATCTGGAGATATTTCACCAAGACCTTTAAATCGAGTGATTTCTGGTTTTGGTTTTAATTTGTCTATTGCACTTCGCCTTTCGTCTTCGGAGTAACAATAAATTGTTTCCTTTTTATTACGTACTCTAAACAAAGGTGTTTGTAGAATATACAAATGCCCTTCTTTTATTATTTCTGGGAAAAACTGCAGAAAAAAGGTTATTAATAATAAACGAATATGCATACCATCAACATCGGCATCTGTTGCAATTACAATATTATTATATCGCAAATCTTCTATGCTTTCTTCAATATTTAAAGCTGCTTGAAGCAAGTTGAATTCTTCGTTTTCATAAACTATTTTTTTACTTAATCCATAGCAGTTTAACGGTTTTCCTTTTAAACTAAATACAGCTTGTGTATTAACATCACGGGATTTTGTTATACTACCAGATGCAGAATCTCCCTCTGTGATAAACAAGGTTGTCTCAAGGTTTCTTTCGTTTTTAGTATCTCCAAAATGCACACGACAATCGCGTAGTTTTTTATTATGAAGATTGGCTTTTTTTGCTCTATCTTTTGCTAGTTTTCGAATTCCAGAAAGCTCTTTACGTTCACGTTCTGCTTGTAATATTTTACGTTGAATACTTTCCGCTACATCGGTGTTTTTATGCAGAAAGTTGTCTAGATATTTTTTTAGAAAATCGTTAATATAGGTTCTTACCGTTGGTAATTCGCCTCCCATATCTGTAGAGCCTAATTTGGTTTTTGTCTGACTTTCAAAAACTGGTTCCATTACTTTTATAGCAATAGCACAAACTACAGATTTACGTATATCTGAAGCTTCATAGTTTTTACCAAAATACTCTCTTATGGTTCGTACCAATGCTTCTCTAAATGCAGCTAGATGCGTTCCTCCTTGTGTGGTATTTTGTCCGTTTACAAAAGAATGATATTGTTCACTATATTGTGTTTTACTGTGTGTTAGTGCTATTTCAATATCGTCTCCTCGTAAATGAATAATTGGGTATGTACGGTCGGTTTCATTTATGTTTTCGGATAATAAATCTTTTAAACCATTTTCGCTGTAGAATTTTTCGCCATTAAAAACAATTGTTAATCCTGGATTTAAATACACATAATACTTAAGCATTTTTTCTACATACTCGCTTCTATACTTATAGTTTTTGAAGATAATTTCGTCTGGTACGAAAGACACTTTGGTTCCCTTTCGTCTGGAAGTATCCTCTAATAATTCTTGATTGGTAAGGTTACCTTGCGCAAATTCTGCGGAAGCGCTTTTACTATCTCGAGTAGATTCTACTCTAAAAAATGAAGATAAGGCGTTTACTGCTTTGGTACCAACACCATTTAAACCTACCGATTTTTTGAAGGCTTTCGAGTCATACTTTCCTCCTGTATTCATTTTAGATACTACATCTACCACTTTACCTAAAGGTATACCACGACCATAATCACGAACAATTACTTTACTTCCTTGAATAGAAATCTCAATGGTTTTTCCTGCTCCCATAACATACTCATCGATAGAGTTGTCTAATACTTCTTTTAAAAGAATATAGATACCATCGTCTGGTGAAGAGCCATCACCAAGTTTCCCAATATACATTCCTGGACGCATACGTATATGTTCTTTCCAGTCTAATGAGCGTATATTATCTTCGGTATAATTGGTTTCTTGAGACATAATTGAGTGAAAAAGTATGATAAGTTGCTAATATAGTATTTCGCATTAAAAAATGAAATACCCAAGGCACAAAGTAATTAACAATAAAATAGTAATGTTGTTGAGAACATTAATTAAATAGATCGTTGAGTTATAACGTGTTATTTCTTCTTGCTTTTTGAAACCAATAATACTCCTAAAATAACGACTACTGTTCCTAGTATTTGTAAATATGTAAGTTTTTCATTTAAAAAAATAACTGCAAGAATAATTGTTGAAATAGGTCCTATTGCAGCAACTACTGCAAAGTTAGAAGAGTTTATTAATTGTATAGATTTTGAAACTAAAAAAGAGGGTATTACTGTAGCAAAAAAAGCAACACAAAAACCTAAAGCATAAACTTGCCATGGATAATTTAAAATTTCCTTATTTAATGTTATTCCAAAATGAATAAAAACACAAATACAAGATACTATCATGGCATATGCTGTAAAACGTATTACTCCAAACTTAGGTATTAACCAACCACTACCAACTAAATAGGATGCATAAGTTAGAGCACTTAAAAAGACAAATAAACCTCCTAAATAGACATTGTTACCATGCAAACTAACTTCGCTTCCAAAAGTTATTATAATACCAATATAAGTAATAAAAATTGCTAGTTTTTGTTTCTTTAAAATTGGTTTTTTTAAGAAAAACTTATTAAATAATAAGACGATTGTTGGATATACAAATAAAATGATTCGCTCTAAACTAGCTTTAATATATGTTAGTCCGATAAAATCGAAATTACTAGCTAAATAATACCCTACAACACCAAAAAATATAAGCCATAAGTAATCTTTTTGTAGATTGGGTATGTCTGTTTTTTTACTGCTATAAAAATAGGCTATAGCGATATAAAATGGAAAAGAAAATAACATCCTTAAAAATAATGCACTAATAGCATCTATCTTATATTGATACATTAGTTTTACCATGACTGCTTTAGAAGAAAACATAACAATACCTAAAACACCTATTAAAATACCATATGTAAGTTTTTTTCTATCTTTCATAAGATAAAAGTAAATACTTAAATTTTAGACAAAGATATTTATGAGGCTTCTTTACGATAGTCAAACGATTAATATTCTTGTTTTCTATATCTTAAGAACTTATTTCTAAGGAGTAACAGCTTTAGAGTATGTGATTTTAAAACACCATAAAACGCATATAAAATTTTACAAAACAAAAAACGAGATGAAAATTCATCTCGTTTTTTGTTGTATTCTCTACTCTATTTTCTTTAACCTTTTACACGTTAAATAAGAAGTGCATTACATCGCCATCTTTAACTATATAATTTTTACCTTCTACTCGCATCTTACCAGCTTCTTTTACTTTAGCTTCACTACCAAAAGCAACATAATCATCGTAAGCTATTACCTCTGCTCTAATAAAACCTTTTTCAAAATCGGTATGTATAACTCCTGCTGCTTGTGGTCCAGTTGCCCCTACATTAACTGTCCAAGCTCTAACTTCTTTTACTCCTGCTGTAAAGTAGGTTTGCTGATTTAATAACTTATAAGCCGAACGAATTAATTTTGCTGCTCCAGGTTCTTCTAATCCAATATCTTGAAGAAACATTTGTCTTTCTTCATAATCATCCAATTCATTTATATCTGCTTCTGTACCAACTGCAAGCACTAATACTTCTGCATTTTCATCTTTTACAGCCTCTCTAACCTTCTCTACATAATCATTTCCAGAAACTGCCGCTCCTTCGTCTACGTTGCAAACATACATTACTGGTTTGTCTGTAATTAATTGACTAGGCTTAACAAACTCTAGATAATCTTCTTCACTAAACTCTAAAGCTCTAACCGAAATTCCTGCTTCTAAGTTTTCTTTTATCTTTAATAAAATAGCTTCTTCTTTTTGGGCTTCTTTATTCCCAGTTTTAGCGGCTCTTTTTACTTTTTCTAATTTTTTATCTACAGTTTCTAAATCTTTTAACTGTAATTCCATATCTATAGTTTCCTTATCTCTAATAGGATCTACATTACCATCAACATGCACAATGTTATCATTATCAAAACAACGTAAAACATGTAAAATAGCGTCGGTTTCTCTAATATTTGCAAGAAATTGATTCCCTAAACCTTCTCCTTTACTTGCTCCTTTAACCAAACCTGCAATATCTACAATCTCTACAGTTGCTGGTAAAACACGTTCAGGCTTTACCAATTCCTCTAACTTTTCTAATCTTGGATCCGGCACATTTACTACTCCAATATTTGGTTCAATAGTACAAAACGGAAAGTTTGCACTTTGCGCTTTAGCATTAGATAAACAATTAAATAAAGTTGACTTTCCTACGTTTGGTAATCCTACAATTCCTGCTTTCATATGTGTTTTTCCGCATTTGCGGAAACCTTTAAATTAAACTTCTTTTTCCTACTAAAGGCATGTACCTTTAAGGAAACTATTTTTTATTAGCGATTGCAAATATAGTTAATTATATACTTTTTTAAACATAAAAAAACCGAGCAATTGCTCGGTTTTTTTATTAAATATATATTAAATATTTAATCTTCTGGATGCATAAATTTTTGCTTTCCTAAAAGTACTTCTTCAGTTTCTACATGATCATCATCTGGTACACAACAATCTACTGGACATACAGCAGCACATTGTGGTTCTTCATGAAAACCTTTACATTCTGTACATTTATCTGGTACAATATAGTATATTTCGTCACTTATAGGTTCTTGTGCTTCATCTGCATCTACCGATTTTCCATTTGGTAAAACCAATTTACCATCTAAACTTGTTCCGTCTTTGTATCTCCAATCGTCAGCACCTTCATAAATTGCTGTATTTGGGCATTCTGGTTCACAAGCACCACAATTAATACATTCGTCTGTTATTATTATTGCCATAGCGTAATATTTCTATTAAATTTTATAGTGTTAAAAAAAGATTCCAATTGTACAAAATTGAAATTTTTATTGAATCCATTTTATTCCTTTTAAAAAAATAGAATTAAAAAAAATTCGTTCATTTCATTTTTCTAACTTTGCGCAAAAATAACGCCAAAAGTATTCATAACCAAATACAAGATGAATTTAGACCAAAGAATTACCGCTTTTGCAAAATTAGGAGCCTTTTTAAGCCAATTTACTTCTGAAAACTTTCAGAAAAAAGAAAATATTACGCATAATGAATTATTCTACGAAGGATTCAAACATCAAATAAAACTAGCACAAGAACATAATGGCTGGTTTACTAAAAAGAACCTCATTTTTACTTTTAATAATTGGTCTAGATCTTTAACAACCCAAAACATAAAAAGCTGGTTAGGAGTCTATGATCTTAAAGCAGTAAACACACAAAAAGTAGCGATAATCATGGCAGGAAACATCCCGCTTGTTGGTTTTCATGATTTTTTATCTGTTTTAATTTCGGGACATGAAGTTTTAGTTAAGCAGTCTAGTAATGACAAACACCTTCTACCCTTTTTAGCAAAATACATAGAACATGTAGAACCAGGTTTTAAAGGAAAAATAACTTTTACAGAAGAGAAGCTTCAAGATTTTGATGCAGTAATAGCTACAGGAAGTGATAATACTGCACGTTATTTTGAATATTATTTTAAAGGAAAACCTTCAATCATTAGAAAAAATAGAAATTCTGTTGCCATTTTATCAGGAAACGAAACAGAAGAAGAACTTAAAGCCCTATCGGAAGATATTTTTAGATACTATGGTTTAGGATGTAGAAATGTATCTAAGCTTTTTGTACCAAGAGCCTATAATTTTGATAGTTTTTTTAAAGCAATGTATCACTGGAGTCCAATAATAAACGAAAGTAAATACGCCAATAACTACGACTATAATAAAGCAGTATATTTAATGAGCGAATTTGAAATGCTAGAAAACGGTTTTTTAATGATTAAAGAAGATCTAAGTTTTGCATCACCAATAGCTACTGTTTTTTATGAATATTATAATAGTCCAGAAGCGCTTAAAACATATATTGATGCTAACACAGACAACATTCAATGTATTGTATCTAATGGTTTTAACGAAAACGAAATAGTATTTGGTAAAACCCAGCAACCTGAACTTTTTGATTATGCAGATGGTGAAGACACAATTGCATTTTTATTAAAAATTTAGTGAATAATTATCATTTTAATAACATAATTCCCTTCAAAAATTAGCACCTTTGTAACTGTTTAAAAATAAAAATTTCCGGTTTTCGGAAATGAAAAATAAATTTTTCAATGAAAAAACATAATTTTAGTGCAGGACCTAGTATTCTTCCACAAGAAGTATTATTAAAAGCTTCAGAAGCTATAATGGATTTTAACAATGATGGATTATCCTTATTAGAAATATCACACAGAAGTAAATCTTTTGTAGATGTTATGGAGAAAGCAAGATCATTAGCTTTAGAGCTTCTTGGTTTAGAAGGTAAAGGTTATAAAGCTTTATTTTTACAAGGTGGAGCTAGCACGCAGTTTTTAATGGTTGCACTTAACCTTTTAGAAAAAAGAGCTGCATATTTAAATACTGGAACCTGGAGTGATAAAGCTGTAAAAGAAGCTAAGATATATGATGATATTCTAGAAGTAGCATCTTCTAAAGATGCTGGTTATAATTATATTCCTAAAGGATTTGATATTCCTAGTGATCATGATTACTTACATATCACATCTAATAATACCATTTTTGGTACACAAATGAAAACAATTCCTAACTCTCCTATTCCACTTGTTTGTGATATGAGTAGTGATATTTTTTCAAGAACTTTAGATTATTCAAAGTTTGATTTAATTTATGCTGGAGCGCAAAAGAATATGGGACCAGCTGGAACGACTTTAGTGATTGTTAAAGAAGATGTTTTAGGAAATGTATCTCGAAAAATACCATCGATGATGGATTATAAAGTGCATATTAGCAAAAGCAGTATGTTTAATACACCTCCTGTATTTGCTGTTTACACATCTATGTTAACCTTAGAATGGTTAAAAAACCTTGGCGGAATTAAAGCTATAGAAGAAGTAAACGAAATGAAAGCTCGTGTAATGTATTCGGAAATAGATCTAAATCCATTATTTAAAGGATATGCAAACAAAGAAGATCGTTCTAACATGAATGCAACCTTTACACTTGCTAACGAAGACTTAAAAGAAACCTTCGAAACCATGCTTAAAGAAGCAGGTATTAGTGGTTTAAATGGTCACAGAAGTATTGGCGGTTATAGAGCATCTATGTACAATGCATTACCTTTAGATAGTGTAAAGGCATTAGTAGAAGTAATGAGCGAACTAGAAACAAAAGCATAAAATAAATTTTAATTTAAAGTGGAAATGGTAATCGTGTAAAAACGTTTTGTTTTCCACTTTCATATAATATATAAAACATGAAAGTATTAGCAAATGACGGAATTTCTCAAAGCGGAGTAAAAGCTTTAGAAGAAGCAGGTTTTGAAGTTTCAACTACTACAGTAGCACAAGAACAACTAATAAACTACATTAATACAAATGATATTAGCACATTACTAGTTAGAAGTGCAACAACAGTACGTCAAGATTTAATTGATGCTTGCCCAAGCTTAAAAATTATTGGTCGTGGTGGTGTTGGTATGGACAACATCGATGTAGATTATGCACGTAGCAAAGGTTTAAACGTAATTAATACTCCAGCTGCATCTTCACAATCTGTTGCCGAATTAGTTTTTGCACACTTATATGGTGGTGTTCGTTTTTTACATGACTCGAATAGAAATATGCCACTAGATGGAGATTCTAAATTTAAAGCATTAAAGAAAAATTATGCTAAAGGAATCGAATTAAGAGGAAAAACTATTGGTATTATTGGCTTTGGGCGTATTGGTCGTGAAGTAGCAAAAATAGCTTTAGGTGTAGGTATGAAAGTAATAGCTGCAGATATGTTTATTGAAAATGCTGAGGTTGCTCTTGATTTCTTTGATGGACAGTCATTAAAATTTAATATCGCAACACAACCTTTAGAAACGGTTTTAAAAGAAGCAGATTTTATTTCTTTACACGTACCAGCACAAAAAGACTATGTTATTGGTAAAGCACAATTTGAATTAATGAAAGATGGTGTTGGTATTGTTAATGCAGCAAGAGGTGGTGTTATTGATGAAGTTGCTCTAATTGAAGCTTTAGAGTCAGGAAAAGTTGCCTTTGCAGGTTTAGATACTTTTGAAAACGAACCAACTCCAGCCATTCCAGTTTTAATGAACGGAAGAGTTTCTCTTACTCCTCATATTGGTGCAGCAACAAATGAAGCACAAGATAGAATTGGTACTGAATTAGCAGAACAAATTAAAAACATACTTTTAAACGTATAAAAGAAACACTTTATCGTTGATTTTATGTGAATTAAAAAAACAAAGCCTTAACAAAAACGTTAAGGCTTTTTTTGTGTAAATTAGTGGTATACCTTTTGGTATATAAATTTTATTATTAATTTAAATACAAAATAAAAATGTCAGGAATTTTAGACTTATTAAACAGTGACCTTGGAAAAACTATCATTAGTGGTGTATCAGGTTCAACTGGAACAGATCAAAACAAAACTAGCAGCGTATTAACTATGGCTTTACCAGTTTTAATGAAAGCTATGGAGCGTAACGCTTCTACTCCTCAAGGTGCCGAAGGTTTAATGGGAGCCTTAAGTGGTAAACATAATGGAAGCATACTAGATAACCTTGGTGGTTTATTTGGAGGTGGTGTTGATGATGAAGTTACTAATGATGGTGATAAGATTTTAGGTCATGTTCTTGGTGATAAAAAACAAGGAGTTGAAAAAATTCTTGGTGAAAAATCTGGTTTAGATGCTGGTTCTGTTGCCAATATCTTAAAGGTTGCAGCCCCAATTTTAATGGGAGTTATAGGAAAGCAAGCAAGTCAAAACAATGTTAGCTCTTCAGGAGATTTAAGTGGATTATTAGGTGGATTACTAGGTGGTAGCGGAGCACAAGAAGAACAAAGTTTCCTTGAAAAAATATTAGATGCTGATGGAGATGGTAGCGTAATTGATGACGTTGCAGGAATGGTTCTTGGTAATGCCAACAAATCTGGTGGACTTGGTGGTTTATTAGGTGGTCTTTTTGGAGGGAAATAATTATTCCTCATTTAATTTAACTTAAATGCCAAACGAAAGTTTGGCATTTTTTGTATTTTTATATAAATAACTTCATATGAAATCTTTAATCTATATACTATTTATTTGCACTTTATTAGTTGCTTGTAATACAACTAAAAATAAACCTGTTGTACAAGAAACAAAACATGCAATAGAAAACGATACGGTTAGTATAATAAACAAAGAATTAGAATATGAGGTAATAATTATTGAACCTGGTTTTAATACTTGGCTAGTTAGTAGAGCTAAACCAGAAGGTTATTACACACAAAGTTATTTAGAGAATAAAAACATTCTATTTGTAAATGAATGGAATACACGTGTTCTTAACCCAAGTAAGTATGATCCCAATCTATATGAAATGAGAATAAATTACGAATATGGTGTCGATTATGGCTATGAGGTTAATTATAAAATATACAACTACTTTATATTCTTTCAATTACAATATAATCAACAATTAACAGGTTTTATTCCTAGAAATTAAACTCTGTTATGTATTTTTGCATGGAAATAAAATGCATGGAAAAATTTAAACAACGCTGGGAAATTCAAAAAAATTGGCAATTGCTTTTTCCTTTACTAGGTATACTAATAATTTTGTACTCTGCTTTTAAAATTTCTAATAGATTAGCTGCAAATTTTCATACTAGCATTAAAATAGTTCTAACTATAGTTTTAGCTTATGCATTAATGCATTTCTTTTTATATCTATTTAAAAAAGTAAAAAATAAGTGGCAAGTAACCTATAGGTGGGAAATGATTACCATTTTTATTGTTTTTGCAATAACGGGTTCTTCTTCCTTATTTGTTGGAAGACCATTAATGAAGTGGATAGGAATTACTAAAGAAAACCTAAACATATTTGTTTATTGGATTCTTTATATTATTATTGGGCTAATTTTCTATCAAATACTATTAGTAACATTTGGTTGGCTATTTGGACAACATAAATTCTTTTGGGAATTTGAAAAGAAAATGCTAAAACGATTTGGCTTAGGTAGATTTTTATAATACATGAAACCCTTTCAAGAACATAGCGTCTTTAAATTACTATCTATAATCTTGATAGTAACTTTACTTACACCAAGTTTGGTGAAAGTAGGACATGTTTTTGAAAACCATAAACACGATGTTTGTACAGATAATTTAAGTCAAACACACCTTCATGCTCTAGACCTAGATTGCGAATTTTACAAGTTTAAGTTAAATACAAAATATTATACCGTTTTAAATAATTTTAGATTAAGTGTTGAAGAAAACTTCTCTAAAATTAACAATACATTTTATTACTTTCTTAATAATCATCAGCAATTATCTTTTTCTCTTCGTGGACCGCCTTCTTTAGTTTAATAAAAGTAATTATTTAAACTAAATTTATTTACAATGAAATATTATGTAATGATTTTGTGTTGTTTTTTATTCAACATAACACAAAGTCAAAACTGTAATTCTTCTTTATATGGAGAAATACATGATTTTCATGATGGTACAGCAATATCAAATGCTACCATATTTATTGAAAATCTAAACAAATATACAACCACAGATATTGATGGAAAATTTTCTGTAGCTAACCTTTGCGATGGTCAAATTACTATTGTTGTCTCACATCTAGCATGTGAAACCAAGAGATTAGAAATACAGGTTAAAGGAGAAACTTTTAAAACCATTAATTTAGAGCATCATATAGAAGAGCTTCATGAAGTAGAAGTTAAAGGAAGTGCAAACTCCAAATTAACCAAAACCTCTCAAGAAACACTCTTAAAAACAGAAACTATTGAGCGCTATAGTTCTCTTAATCTTGGAGATGCTTTAAAACAAGTTAGTGGTATATCTTCTATTAACACAGGTAGTACTATAGTAAAACCTGTAATCAATGGATTACATAGTAGTAGAATTATTGTAATGACAAATGGTGTTAGGTTACAAGATCAAGATTGGGGTATTGAACACGCTCCAAATATCGACTTAAATACAGCTGGAAGCATTACTGTTTTAAAAGGAGCTAATGCTTTAGCTTATGGAGGAGATGCAATTGGTGGTGTAATTGTAATTGAGCCATCTAAAATTAGATTAAATGATTCGCTTTACGGAAAAACAATTATTAGTGGTCATACCAATGGCAGAGGCTATAGTTTTAATACTTCATTAACCAAAACCTATCAAAAAGGATGGTATCTAGGTGCACAAGCTTCTATGAAACGTTTTGGTGATTTTGAAGCTCCTGACTATAGTTTAACCAATACTGGCTTAAATGCTAAAGGATTTTCTATTAATGGAGGTTATAAAACATTTGAACAAGGTTTTAATGTAAATTACAGCTATTTAGATAATGAAATTGCAATTTTAAGAGCATCTCACATTGGAAACATTGAAGACCTTGTCAATGCCATTAATAGTCCACAACCCCTAGTAATCAATGATTTTAGTTATGATATAGAGGCTCCAAAACAAGAAGTGACACATCAAATTTTAAAAACCTCTTTTTATAAACGTTTTAAAAATTTTGGGAGATTAGAAATACAGTATGACTTTCAAAACAACCAACGCTATGAGTACGACGTAAGACGGGATAGTGATGACAATGATAAGCCTGCTGTAGATTTAACCTTAAAAACACACACTTTAAAAACAAGTCTAAAATTAGATGCTAAAAGTAATTTCACCTATAATTTAGGTGTTAATGCTGGTTATCAAAATAATTTTGCCGACCCAAGTACAGATGTTAGACGTTTAATTCCGGATTATGATAAGTATGACTTAGGTGCTTTTATTATTACGAATTACAGAATAAATAATGACGTGCATTTGGATTTTGGGATTCGATATGATTTTAACCAAATTGATGCAAAGAAATACTATCTAACTAGTCGTTGGGAAGAACGTGGTTATGATGTCGATTTTAATGATATTGTTATAGAAGATTTAGGAACACAATTATTAACAAATCCTAAATTTGAATACCATAATATCTCTGCTTCTGCAGGAGTTTCTTATAAAGTAAACGATAAAAATAGTTTCATTTTAAATTATGGTTTATCCAATAGAGCGCCAAATCCTTCCGAATTATTTAGCGATGGATTACACCATTCGGCAGCAAGAATTGAATTAGGAGACTTACGTATTCAAAAAGAGACTTCTAATAGAATTTCTGGAACTTACCATTATGAAAACAAAGGACTTTCATTAAATTTTGAAGCATTTTACAATCATATAAACGACTATATTTTTATAAAGCCAACTGGAGTTGAATACACTAATCGTGGTGCTTTTCCTGTATGGAGCTATAATCAAACCAATGCTGCTTTATATGGATTAGACTTAACTGCAAACTATAATTTTAACACGCAGTGGTTTTATAAAAACAAATCGTCTTATATAAAAGGAAACGATTTAAGTCAAAACGAAGACTTAATTGACATTCCATCTATAAAGACAGTCAATATTATTGGGTATTCTAATGAAAAATGGTTGCATTTTAATACCGAATTACAAAGCGAGTTGGTGTTGAGACAAAAGGATTATCCAAATAATAATTTTGAAGTTTATATTCCAACAACTGAAGAAATGGTAGAATTAGATATTAGTTCTACTCCACCAACCTATCACTTATTACATTTACAAAGTAATATTACACTAGATCTATCTAAAAAAACAGATGTAAACATAGGTCTTAATATTACCAATATTTTTAATACTAATTATAGAGAAAACCTGAATAGATTACGATATTTTGCTGATGATCTAGGAAGAAATATCATGTTACAATTAAAATTAAATTATTAACAAGTTAAAAAACACAAAATGAAAACATTAAAAAACACATTATTTATATTATTAGCAACTGTAGTATTTTCGGCATGTTCAAGCGATGATGACAATCCTGATCCAGTAAACGAAGAAGAAGTGATTACTACTTTAACTGCAACTTTAACACCTGTTGGTGGCGGTACAACGATTACTTTAAAATCACAAGATTTAGATGGTGATGGTCCAGATGCTCCTGTTATTACGGTTTCTTCTCCTATAGCTGTGAACACTACTTACAATGGAAGTTTAGAATTATTAAATGAAACAGAATCTCCTGCAGAATCTATTAATGAGGAAATTGAAGAAGAAGATGACGAACACCAGTTTTTTTATCAAGCATCTAATAGCATAGCTACTTTTGCTTATCTTGATTTTGATGGTGATGGTAATCCTGTTGGGTTAGAATTTACGGTAACTACGGCTGCAACAGCAGGTTCTGGAAATATTACTATTACATTACGTCATGAACCTAGTAAAGATGCTTCTGGTGTAAGTGATGGAGATATTACGAATGCTGGTGGAGAAACTGATATTCAAGCAGTATTTCCTGTTACTTTACAATAGGTTTTATTTCTTTAAAGTAAAAAATCCTTTCCATTTATTTGGAAAGGATTTTTTGTTTTTATGGTAATTGTTTTCTAATATTCGCTATTCTGCATCGACTTCTATAATGGTATCTTCTGGTTTTGTTTTTTTTATCACATTGGTATAAAACCACATAATAGTAAATGTTGGTATAAAATCTAACCCAGGAATCGCTTCTTCTATAAAAGTAATTATCCCAGCGTATTTTCCTATTTCGCCTTTATATAGCTTTGTCATTATATAACCAGAAAGTGGAGCCCAAACGATATCGATAAAAGGTATTAAACCAATAGCATCTAAAATGATACTAAAAGCTAAAAGTTTGTATTTATTTTTAAATTGTAAATTCATAGTAATTATAGTAAACAAAAAAAGTGCCAAGATTATTTGACACTTTATTAGTATATATTATTACCAAAATGTTACAGTGTAAGCGTTTAAGAAAGACTTGAACTAATCAATTTTAAAAATTCGTTTCTAGTTTCTATTTTTTCAAATTGTCCTCTAAATCCAGATGTTGTAGTTACAGAATTCTGCTTTTGTACACCACGCATCATCATGCACATGTGAGACGCTTCAATAACAACTGCAACCCCCTCGGGTTTTAAAGTATCATTAATACAATCTAATATTTGATGTGTTAATCGTTCTTGTACTTGTAATCGCCTAGCAAAAACATCCACAATTCTTGGTAACTTACTTAATCCAACAATTTGCCCATTAGGTATATAAGCTATATGTGCTTTTCCGAAAAATGGCAGTAAATGGTGTTCGCATAAAGAGTATAATTCTATATCTTTAACAATTACCATATCCTTATAATCTTCTTTAAACATAGCACTTTTAAGAATATCTTCTGGCTCTTGATTATAACCTTGTGTTAAAAACTGCATTGCTTTTGCTGCACGTTCTGGAGTTTTAAGTAATCCATCACGTTTCGTGTCTTCCCCTAAATCTTCAATAATGTTTTTATATTGGTTTTTAATCCCTTCGGTGACTTCAATATTATACTCTTCAAATTGTTTGTATGGCATTTTTTATAAATTATATATGTAAAAATAAGTAAAAATAAATAGTCGTAAATAAACATTCATAATTACGTTTATATCTATATTTAAGACGTTTGTCCAGTTATTTTCAGTATAACAATATAGTTATGTATTTTAGTTTTTTTAGATATACTGTAACATTTATTTTTTTTAATGGTCTTTAGAATATCAATTAAAAAACGAAACACTAAACCAAATGAGACATTTATCTATCTTCTTACTTGCAATGATTACTGCTATTACTTTGCAAGCACAAGAAAAAAAGTCCCTTAACATTAAAAGAACAGATCAAGCACCAAAAATTGATGCCATTTTAGATGATACTGCATGGCAAGATGCTGAGGTTGCAAATGATTTTATTCAATTTAGACCAGATGCTGGAGCTTTAGAAAAAGAATATCAAAAAACCGAAGTAAGGGTGACTTATAATGATAATGCTATCTTTTTCGCTGCATATTTGCATGATAAACCTGAAGAAATTATTAAACAATTTTCGCAACGGGATAATTTTGGTATTTCCGATTTTTTCGGAATTGTATTGAACCCAAATAATGATGCTCAAAACGATGTCGAATTTTTTGTTTTCCCTACAGGACATCAAGCAGATGCAATTGCAAACCCTTCCATAGGAGAAGATTTTGGTTGGAATGCCGTTTGGGAAAGTGCAACTAAAATTGTGGAAGATGGTTGGATTGTTGAAGTAAAGATTCCCTATTCTACCCTTCGATTTTCGAATCAGAAAGTGCAAACTTGGGGTTTACAATTTCATAGAAGATTTAGAACAAATGGTTCTCAATATGCATGGAACCCAATAAATGTAACTAAAGGTAATATTGGTTTATATCATGGTGAAATTAATGGTATAGAAAATATAGAACCTCCTACTCGATTAAGTTTTTATCCTTTTGCCTCTGCAACTTACAATAGTCTTCAAAGTCCCGATTATGGTTTAGGTATGGATCTTAAATATGGAATAAGTGAAAACTTTACTTTAGATGCAACACTAATTCCAGATTTTAGCCAAGCTGGTTTTGATGATGTACAACTTAATTTAGGCCCTTTTGAGCAACAATTTTCGGAGCAAAGACAGTTTTTTACCGAAGGTGTCGATCTGTTTTCTAAAGGAAACTTATTTTATTCTAGAAGAATTGGTAGTGCTCCAATTGGAGAGGTTACTTTAAACGACAACGAAGAAATAATAGAGGAGCCAGAAAGAGTAAATATGCTTAATGCTATTAAGGTTTCTGGTAGAACTAAAAACGGCTTAGGTATTGGTGTTTTTAATGCTATTACAGAAAAAACAAAAGCACAAATAAAAGATAATGTAACCAACGCTACTCGGGAAGAAGTAATTGAACCTTTAGCCAATTATAATATACTAGTTGTAGACCAACAGTTTAATAAAAACTCTTCTGTAAGCTTAATAAATACAAATGTTACAAGAAATGGGCATGCAAGAGATGCAAATGTTACAGGATTACTTTTAGATCTTGTAAATAAGAATAATACCTATGGTTTTATAGCACAAGCTAAAAGAAGTGATTTAAATCTTCCAGATGAAAATAATCAAGTTGGATATAGTACAAATCTTGGTTTTGGAAAAAATAGTGGGAAATATAGATTTTATTTTGAGCATGAAGCTGTTGATAAAAAATATGATATTAACGACATGGGTATTTTATTTAGAAACAATTACAGTAATTTTTATGCAAACGGAAGCTACAGAATATTTGAACCTACAAAAACACTAAATGATTTTCAATTATACGTTAATGCGAATGTGAGTTACTTATTTAAACCACATACGTATACCGGTAAAAATTTTAATGTAAACTTTAACTCCACTATAAAAAAGAATTTAATGGGCTTTGGTGCCTATGTAGCAATTCAACCAGGAAAACAGTATGATTATTTTGGTCCAAGAGCAGAGAATCGCTACTTTATTTCTGAAGATTGGTTAAACATGAATGGATGGATTTCTTCAAATTACAACAAGACTTTTGCTTTAGATGCAAATCTTGGCTACGAAACACTTTTTGAAAGTGGTAGAGATTATACAAGCTACTTCTTTAGTTTATCACCTCGTTTAAAACTTGGAGATAGATTTATTATGCAATATTCTTTTGATTACGATATCGAGTTAAAAGAACGCGGTTATGTAGAAACTCTAGATAATGACGCTATAATTTATGGTCAACGTGATCAAGAAACAATAATTAACAGCATATCTGGAAGCTATAATTTTAATTCTTTTCATGCCTTAAACCTAACGTTTAGAAACTATTGGAGTACCGTTACTTACGAGGACGATTTATATGCGCTACAAGAAAATGGAAGACTAAATCAAGACGATGGTTACACAAAAGAAGATGTTGATAATCCAGATGTTAATTTTGATACTTGGAATTTAGATTTATCCTACTCATGGCAATTTGCTCCTGGAAGTCAATTAACTGCATTGTACAGAAATAATTTGCTTAACTTTTCTAATGCTTCTGAAGAGGATTACTTTACGAGTTTAGACAATTTATTTAAAGAAGACATTAACCACACATTTTCTATTAGAATGGTATATTATATAGATTATAATAATGTAAAAAACATCTTTAAATCGAAACCTAAAAACATTTAAAGTTGCTGGATTAAGCATAAAGTAGTACTTTCATAGCTTGATAAAGAGATCATGATTCAAGCCAAAAATATTCATAAATATTACGAAGATTTACACGTTTTAAAAGGTGTAAATCTTCATATTAAAAAAGGAGAAATTGTATCAATCGTTGGTGCTTCTGGAGCAGGAAAAACTACACTTTTACAAATTCTTGGTACATTAGATAAAGCTTCAAAAAAAGAAGATACAAGCTTTAAGATTAAGGGAACAGATATTCCTTCATTAAACGATAAAGCATTAGCAAAATTTAGAAATGAAAACATTGGTTTTATTTTTCAATTTCATCAACTTTTACCAGAATTTACTGCATTAGAAAACGTTTGTATTCCTGCTTATATAAAAGGAACAAAACCAGCAGAAGCTGAAAAAAGAGCTAAAGAACTGTTAGATTTTCTTGGTTTAAGTCACAGATACAAACACAAACCAAATGCCCTTTCTGGTGGCGAACAACAACGTGTTGCTGTAGCAAGAGCTTTGGTGAATAATCCAGATTTAATTTTTGCCGATGAACCTTCTGGAAATTTAGATAGTACTTCGGCAGAAAACTTACACAATCTCTTTTTTAAATTACGTGATCAATTTGGGCAAACCTTTGTTATTGTTACACATAACGAAGAACTTGCAAATATGGCAGACCGAAAACTAACCATGGTAGATGGAAAAATAGTAGATAGTTTGTAATAGTGATTTAACACTACTTCAAAACATTATATTATAATTGCACTTGTTGGAGTATCTTTTTTATTTTACATTTATGAGCTAATAAAACCTATGTTTTTAATTCTTCTTTCTTGGCTCTATATTCTTGCAATAAGCAGCATTATTGGAATTAGCATAAATCGTTTTTTACAACTTCAAAAAAAAGATAGTATAATCACTATTTTTTTTGGCTTTTTTGGCATTACACTAATTGCTAGTATTTGGGCAATTCCGTTTGCTATTAACAGTTATTTCCATGCTTTATTACTAAGTATTACTATCCTTTTAGGATATAAAATCAGAAAAAAAGTTATCCCATTCTGGCTAGAATTAAAAACAAGCCTACTTAACTTAAACACTTTTTTTAAAATCTTTATAGGTGTTATTAGTATTCTCATTTTAGCGCAAAGTGCTTCTCCTCCATTTATTATTGATAACGAATCCTATTACATACAAACCATAAAATGGCTTAACGAATATGGTTTTGCAAACGGACTAGTAAACCTACATGTGTTTTTAGGCCAAACTTCTGGTTGGCACATTTTACAAAGTGCTTTTAACTTTAGCTTTATTTACAACAGATTTAACGATTTAAGTGCTTTAGCACTACTACTTGCTAACGTATATGCTATTGGATTATTAAACAATTATTTCACTAAAAAAGAAGATTCAAAACTAAACCTAATATTTGGGTTGTTTCCGCTATGGAATGTGTTCTATTTCCAATTTATATCTGTTCCTTCTCCAGATATTGCCATTTATATATTAAGCTTTATTCTTTTACATCAATTTATTTTGTGCTATGCTAGTTATACAAAACAAGCATTTCTTGCCGTTGTAATGCTCTCATTTTTTATGATATTTATTAAGCTTACAGCTTTACCTTTCTGTATTTTCGCTTTGGTTTTATATAAACGATATTATGTATTTACAAGAAGTACATCTTCAATTATTATATTGTTTGGAAGTCTAACCTTATTCCTTTTTGCTATTAAAAATATAATAGTAACTGGAAACTTATTATTCCCACTACAAGGAATAGAAAGTTTGAAAACTTCGTGGAGTTTACCCGAAAATATAGAAACTTATTTTGCTAATTACACAAAGCCTTATGCGTTTCATTTAGCTGCAGATACTTTTGAAAATGCTTCGTATTTAACTCGCTTAAAAAGTTGGTTACTTGCTCCAAGCCTTCATGGTTTTTTCAATAAACTAATCCTACTTTGTTTGGCTATTAGCCCTTATACAATCTATAAATCAAAAAACAAAAAAGCATTTTATACTATATATTTTGTTGCCATTTTAACGATGCTATTCTTGTTTTTAACTTCTCCTCAATATCGCTTTTTCTTTCCGTTTATATTATGTTTTAGTTTACTGTTAGTTTCAAAAATAATACTACATAAAAAAAGCATGGAAGTAGTTTTAGTAGTTTGCACAATACTTACTACTATACCATTGTTTTTTAAAGTAAATAATCAGCAAATAACAAATAATAAGCAGCTTGCAGTGTCAAGTACTTTTTCTTTAAAATACATTATAACTCCGTATAAAAACAGCAAGTATTCTGAAGATTATATAACCATACAACTAAAAGAAACTAATATAAACACACCAACAAATGTTGACTTTTTTTGGGGAACTGGAGATATTCCGTTACCAGCCTTAAACCAAGAACAATTAGATTTTTTTAAAACCTATTTCCATAGGATTCCGCAACAAAGGACAGAAAATTTAAAAGATGGTTTTATTAGCAAAAAAACCAAATAAAGGATTTAAATATTATTTAATTCGTTTCGCTTCTGTAGTAAAAGACAAACCTTGTTTTCCCATTGTTGAAGTCATAATACCTTCAAATAAAGGTTCTGGAGTATTTTTAGGTATCTTCCATTCAAAAATAAAGTTAGAACCAGTTCCGCCAGCAATATCAATTTCATCTATAATAATTTCTGCGGTTTCTAATGGAGCCAAATAAATTGGTGAATCAAAATATTTTCTAACAGATGTTCCATGTGTATCAAAATACTCGGCTTTTAATATATAAATAGTATCTAAATCGCTAATATTTCGCATACTCACCATAACTGTTAAATTATGAGTCTTATGTTCGGATAAACTATAAATTTGCGAATAAGTGCTTAGGTAAGATTTACCATATTGCAAGGAATCTTTAGTGCTAATTTTCGTCATTCTTTTAGACCAGTTCTCGACATTAATAGAACTAACTTCTTTTTGCTCATCACAACTTATCAGGATGAAACTTACTAAAATAAATACGATACCCTTTTTCATTATTACTATTTTGAATTGAATTTTAGAATAAAATGAAAGTTAAATTATTTTCATAGAATTACAAAGAAGAGTAGTCTATATTTATTTGTTATTTTATTTTTTAAGTTGACGCAACCAAAAGCTAAAATTTACATCTAGTAATAAACAAACCTTTATGATTAAGAAAACCATTCAATCTTTTGTCTTTTTTGCACTTTTTCAAGTCTTTATTTTTTCGTGTTGTACAGAAGATTATAATATGTATTATGAATCTTTATATTTTGTTGCAGAAGACCAACTCGATGGAGATACCACAACAGTAAAGTCTGAAGATTTGTTCTTAAATTTTGAAACGTTGTTTGATTATGTAGTTGCATCTAACTACAAAGAATTAAAAAAATTCACAAATGCAGCTTATGCTACTACATGTGATGAAAATTACACTTTAAAAGAACACGTTTCCCAAATTATAATTACTTCAAATGAAGATGTTTTTGGCGTTCCTGCAGGAAATTCTTTAAATAGCAAATTATCGTTTTTAAACCCAGTAACACTAGAAAACGAACCTGTAGAAAATATTATTTCTGTTTTAAATCAAACCGAAGGCTATTATTACAACAGGAAAGATTTTGTATTCAATGAAACTATTCCTGAAGGAACTATACTTGCATTTACCATTACGATTATTATTGAAGAAAACGGCAGAATACTAGAAGCTACAACAGATATGGTTACTATAGAATAACTATATTTGTGCTGTGAAAAAACTAAACCAAAAAGAACTCAAAGAATTTCTTGATACTAAGGTAGCGGAATATAATAACCCTAAGTTTATTGAGAGCGATCCAATTCAAATTCCACACGAATTTTCTAAAAAAGAAGATATTGAAATCGCTGGTTTTTTAACTGCTACAATTGCTTGGGGAAATAGAAAAAGCATCATTAATAATGCAAAGAGAATGATGCAAATGCTAGATCATACTCCTCATGATTTTATTTTAAACCATCAAGAAAGTGACCTAGAAAAATTAGAATCTTTTGTACACAGAACTTTTAATGGCTTAGACTTTATAACTTTTGTAAAAGCTTTACAATACATTTATTTAGAACATGAAGGCTTAGAAACAGTATTTGCTAATCATATAGAAATGGGTTCGATGCAAAAATCGATTCATTACTTTAAAAAAACCTTTTTTGAAATTGAACATCTACAAAGAACTCAAAAACATGTAAGCGATCCGCTAAAAAACTCAGCAGCAAAACGCATCAATATGTTTTTAAGATGGATGATTAGAAACGATAATGCAGGAGTAGATTTTGGCATTTGGCAAAGCCTCTCTCCTAGTCTGTTATCTTGTCCTTTAGATGTTCATTCTGGAAATGTAGCACGAAAACTAGGATTACTTAAACGCAAACAAAATGATGCAAAAGCTTTATTAGAGCTAGATACCGCATTACGGAAACTAGACGCTAAAGATCCTGTAAAATATGATTTTGCGTTATTTGGACTTGGTGTTTTTGAAGGTTTTTAATTACTTTCTATGCTTTTTAAACTTTTTATATAATGCAACATTTAATGCATCTTGACTTTCATAAATTTTACCACTAAAACCAATACATTCTCCTTCTTTTAAAAAAAACTTCTCTTCATTTGTTAATCGATAACTACCATTAGGATAAACAATAGTTCCATTGTTTAACTTGAAAATTTTCTCTAATAAATCAATTTTACCGTTTTGGTTTTTAAAAACTTTTCCGTCTATCGAAATGCAAAAATTAGCATCTTCAATTTCTGTTTTATCTTGAGCAAAAAAACTTCCAGTTGTAAAAAATGCAAGTAGAAATAATAAATAAATATTTTTCATTTTAAATAAAGATTAATTAATAGCGTATTTAAATATAGTATTTTTTCAATTCATTTAAGATATTTTACTAATCTATTCTTAAAATAAGAATATAATTTTAGTAAAAAGAAAAAAAATAGATACATTTACATTACTAGGTTTAAATAAATCATAAAACTCCCTGTTTATTTTTTTAAAACCATTAATAAAATGATTGAACCCAAACTACCAAACAATGAAAAAGAACGCATTAAATGTGTTACAGAGTCTGGGCTACTAGACACTTTACCAGAGAGTGACTTTGATAATATTACAGAGTTAGTAGCTGCAATATGTAATGTTCCAATTTCTTTAATTACGTTATTAGACGCAGATAGAAATTTTTTAAAATCACATCATGGTTTAGATATTTCAGAATCGCCTAGATCCATTTCTTTTTGTGGCCATGCTATTTTACATGAAGAAGATATTTTTATTGTAGAAGATTCAAGAAAAGACAAGCGCTTTCAAGGCAATCCCTTACTAGAAGGCTTTAAAGCTATTTTTTATGCTGGCGTGCCTTTAAGAAATCCGGAAGGGTTGGCACTAGGAACTTTATGCGTATATGACCACGAACCAAGAGAATTAACAAAAAGTCAGATTAATGCATTGATTTCTTTAGGGAAACAGGTAATGAATTTATTTGATTTAAAAAAGAAGAATGATTTACTAGAAGGCCTTCAAAAGGAACTTGCAAATAGAAATAAACATTTAAGAAGTTTTGCAAGTCATGTTTCCCATGATTTAAAATCTCCTCTAGCAAATATTAGTTCTCTAACCGAGTTATTAAAAGATGAAAATAAAGATAAATTATCTGAAGAATCGTTACAATACATTGATTATATTGATGAATCTGCCGAAACATTAAGAGACTATATAGATGGTATTTTAATGCACTATAAAGCAGATGAGCTTGTAAACAAAGAGTTTGAAGATGTCGCTGTACCTAAGCTTTTTGAGAAAATTAAAACCATTTTAATGCTTAAGGATACTAACTTTCAATATTCTAAAGATGGATTTATACATAATCAAAATGTCGCTGCTATAACGCAAGTATTACTTAACTTAGTAGATAACGCCTTTAAATATAATAATAAACCAAACCCATTAATTTCACTAGATTTTTCTAATACGGATAAAGAGTATGTTTTTAAAGTAACAGATAATGGAAAAGGAATTAAGCCTGAAAAACAAAAAGATATTTTTAATCTTTTTAGCACTACCGGAATTAAAGATATACGTGGAAAAAAAGGTACAGGAATTGGTTTGTATACAGTAAAGACTTTAGTAGAAAAACTTGGAGGTACGATAAAACTAGATTCGGAACCAGAAAAAGGAAGTACATTTACTTTTACAATTGCAAAATAAAAAAACGCCTGATATTATTTATCAGGCGTTTTTTTTAATCTTTATTACTTACTTTTTATCCTTTTAACCAAGCTTTACGTAAAGCATTTTGTGCTTCGGTAGCATCTGCTTTTGGTTTTAATTTTTTTCCTATTGTAAAAGATTCTGTAAGTGCAGTATTTATTACTACTTCTTTACCATCTCTTTCTAGAACAACATTAATTTCTTTTCCAGGTTGCCACATGTACATACCTCCAATAATTTGTTGTGCAGAAGCCATTGTTAAAGCAACACCATCTACAGATTTCACAATATCGCCAGCTTTCACACCATTGTCATTCCAAAAGCTATTGTTCGCAACTGCTGGAGAAAAAGCAATAGTTTGTGTTTCTCTGTTTGGAGCAAAAATAAATTCACCATCATTTTGAATATAGTTTGTTTTCACTTTACTTTCTTCAAATGCTAATCCTGCTTTTTCAAAAAACATATTATAATCAATAGGAGTTGTCCCTTCAACATGTGTCTTTAAAAATGTTCCAATAGATGGATATGTCATTGCTGTTATTTCGTCAATAATGGTATCATCGTTAAAAGGTTTGTTTTTTCCGTACTTAGCAGAAAGTTCTTTCATTAAAGTAAGCATACTTCTATTACCATTACTTTCCTCACGCATTAAAATATCAATACACATTCCTATTAAAGCACCTTTCATATACACGTTATAATATTGTGGTGCATAAGGTTCTTCCAATACGTTTTCACTCATTTTGGTGAAACTCATGGTATCGTTCATATTCGCTGCAGTTTTTATCTTACCCAACATTGTTGTGTAAAATTCATCTTCTGTCATTAACCCTTCATATACTTGAAAGTGCTGTGCAAAATATTCTGTCACACCTTCATACATCCATAAATGTTTAGAAAATGTAGGTTGATCGTAATCAAAATAATGTACATCGTCACTATGCACACTTAAAGGTGTTACAATATGAAAAAACTCATGGGCAACCACATCCGTCATGCTTTTTGCTAAACCATCAGCAGGAGAAGATTCTGGCATTACTACAACAGTAGAAGTATGGTGTTCTAAAGCTCCAAATCCTTTTGGAGAATCTTCTTTACCTTCACTTAAATACAAGAAAATATCATAACGAGGTGTACTATTTACATCGCCTAAATATTCTTTTTGAGCTTGCATCATTTTATACATCGTCTCTTTTAATGAAGCTGCCGTATGTACTTTATTTGGTGAGTATACACTTAATACCACTTTAATATCTCCTACTTGAAACTCTTCAACATCTAGATTACCATAAAACATTGGGTTATCTGTAATATCAAAATAACGAGGTGCAAAGTAGCTAGTTGTTGTAGAAGCTCCATCTTTGCTAGTTGTTGCACCTACTTCTTGAATTGCAGAAGAACGTTTAAAACTAACTGGTGCAGTTACATCTAACTTGTATTGTGCATTTTTTAAAGAATCGAAATAACCAATAAAACCATGTAAATTTAATACATAATTTGTAGGTTCAATATTTGTTCCTGCTGGTGAAAATGGATTGTCTCCTCCTATTCCTCCAGAGCTTTCTGTATCGAAAGTATCATTTACATTATAGCTAATTTTGTCTAAAGTAGTTGCATTTGTTATAGTCCAAGAATTATCATCTAATTTAGTTGTAGGTATTTCATTTCCTTTATAGTCAAAAGCTTTAAAATCGTCTACATATTTTCCGAAATCACTTACAGAATATGTTCCTTGCACTACTCTAGGTAATCTATAAGTTACTGTTTCTACCGTAAAACGTCCTGGATTAATTGTTACAGGAACCTTATCGTTAGTAACTTTAGTTAAATCTAATGCCGTTTCAATTGCTGTACTTGTTGCTAAAGCGTCTGATGTCGTTTTAGAAGTTCCACAAGCTACTAACAATGTACTTAAGCCAAAAATGGCAAATACTCTTTTCATAATTAATAATTTATTTTACTCTCTTTTTAAGAGAAATTGGTTTTAGTTAATCTATTGACGTCCAAAAGTACAATGTGTTACAATTTAAATCCTTAACTTTTTGTTAAAATGAAGATTTCCTATATTCGCCATATGCAAGAACCTCTTATTAGTATAATTACTCCTTTTAAAAATACCGAAGCTTTTTTAACTGCTTGCTTAGACTCTATTCTTAATCAAAGTTATACCAATTGGGAACTTATTATAGTCGATGATAACTCGACGGATTTTAGCTATCAACTTGTAGAACATTACGCTAAAAAAGATACTAGAATTAAGCTATTAAAAAATAATGGTGAAGGTATTATAGACGCGTTACAACTTGCGTTTAAAAATAGTTATGGAACGTATATTACCAGAATGGATAGTGATGATATTATGCATCCAAATAAGTTAAAAATTATGTTGTATAGTTTACTAGAAAAAGGAAAAAAACATGTTGCAATTGGATTAGTAAAGTATTTTAGTGAAACTGGTATTAGTAATGGTTATGCGCGTTATGAAACTTGGATAAATGATTTAACTCGTAAAGGAACCAATTATTCTGAAATATATAAAGAATGCGTAATTCCTTCTCCATGTTGGATGTTACATCGTGAAGATTTTATTGCAGCTGAAGCTTTTAATCCTAATCGTTATCCTGAAGATTATGATTTAACGTTTAGATTTTATAAGCAAGATTATAAATGTATTCCTTGTAATCAAGTACTTCATCAATGGCGAGATTATAGTACTAGAACCTCTAGAACGCACGAGCATTATGCACAAAACTATTTTTTAGATATAAAACTCCATTATTTTTTAGAACTAGATTATAATACTAAAAGACCTATAACCATTTGGGGAGCAGGAACAAAAGGAAAAAACATAGCAAAGGCTTTAATCGAAAAAAAAATCCCTTTTTATTGGATTTGCGATAATGAGAAAAAAATTGGAAAACACATTTACAATCAAGAGCTTCATAATTTCGATTACTTAAAACAAATTGAAAATCCGCAATGTATTGTAACCGTTGCAAACGCTGAAGCACAGAAAGAAATAACAAGCTATTTTAATACACACAAAATGAAGTCTATGACAGATTATTTTTTCTTTTGTTAAAACAAAAACAAATTACTCTCAAATTCACAATCATTTTTTATCTTTGACCAATCTAAAATAGTATGCAGTTTAAACACCCAGAAATTCTTTACGCATTATTTGCACTGCTTATTCCTATTATTGTTCATTTATTTCAGCTTCGTAAGTTTCAAACTGAGAAATTTACTAACGTTGCTTTTTTAAAAAAAGTAAACCTACAAACACGCAAAAGTGCCATTATAAAAAAATGGCTAACCTTATTAACTAGATTACTTATACTAGCTGCTGCAATCTTCGCTTTTGCGCAACCATATACTTCAAAAACAAACAGCTTAAATACTAAAAGCGAAACGGTTATTTATTTAGACAACAGTTTTAGTTTACAAGCAAAAGGAGCACAAGGTGAATTATTTAAAAGAGCGATTCAAGATCTCATTACTGAAGTTCCTGAAGACGAAAACATATCTATTATAACCAATAATCAAACTTTTAAAAACACAACACTTAAAGCTATTAAAAACGATTTATTGCAATTAGATTATGCACCAAATCAATTAAGCTACGAAGCTGTTCTATTAAAAAGCAACACCTTATTTACTAAGGAAACTAATCGCAATAAGAATTTGATTTTTATTTCCGATTTTCAAGAAAAAGGAAACAATTTTAATCCAAAGATAGATTCGCTAATACAAATTCATGCAGTTGCTTTAAAGCCTGTAAACACAAATAATGTTTCAATAGATAGTGTTTACATATCCAACACTACAGCAACAAATGTAGATATAAGTGTTCGATTAAAAAATACAGGAATCGCTTTAGAAAATATTCCAGTTTCCTTATCGAATGATGGCAAACTCATTGCAAAAACAGCTGTTGCACTACAAGGCGAAGCGACAACTAGTTTTACTATTCCTATAAATGAAAGTATTCATGGAGAAATTACCATTGAAGACACACAACTGCAATTTGATAATAGTTTCTATTTTAATATCAATAAAGCTTCAAAAATCAATGTGCTTAGTATAGATAATTTTAACGAATCTTATTTAAAACGAATCTTTACAGAAAATGAATTTAACTATTCTAGCTCGAAACTCAATCAGTTAAACTATAGTGTTTTTGACCAACAAAACCTTATCATTATAAACGAATTAAAAGAAATACCAAACGCATTATCTACTGCGCTTACTGCTTTTACAGAGAACGGAGGGTTTCTTATTATTATTCCTAATCAAGAAATAGCGCTTTCCTCCTATAACAATTTACTATTGCAATCTGGTTTAGCATTTAATACTAAAAATACTTCTAAGAAAAAGATAACAAGTATTAATTATTCGCATCCTTTATATACTAATGTTTTCGATAAACAAGTTGCTAATTTTCAATACCCTAAAGTAAATAGTTATTATACGTTTCAAACCGAAAACGCTTCCAAAATACTACAATTTGAAGATGCCAAATCCTTCTTAACAAATAGTAAAAACCTATTTGTATTTGCTGCTGCTTTAAATAGTAAAAACTCGAACTTTGTAAATTCCCCTTTAATCGTTCCTACTTTTTATAATATAGCAAAACGTAGTTTACAAATCCCGAATTTATATTACACCATAGGAAAAGAAAATAGTTATGATGTTGCTGTAACACTACAACAAGATGATATTTTATCATTAGTAAAAGAGGACGTTAATATGATTCCGCAACAGCAATATTTTAACAATAAAGTATCTATTATTACAAACGAAACACCAAACGAAGCAGGAATTTATACTGTAAAAAACAAAGTAGAACGTTTAAAAAACGTAAGTTATAATTTAGATAGAACGGAAAGTAATTTGGTATATCAAGACATTAGTAGCCTTAAAAATATAACCACAAGTAAATCGATAACCCAATTATTTAATACCTTAAAAAGTGACTCAAAAATTAACGAGCTATGGAAATGGTTTGTTATTTTTGCCTTACTATTTTTGATTATTGAAATGGGCATCTTAAAATATTTTAAATGAACGTACTCATAAAATCGGCAACCATTATTGACTCTAAAAGCGAGTTTCATAATACTGTTCAAGATATTTTAATAGAAAAAGGAGTAATTAGTAAAATTGGTAAAAACATCAATAACACTAATGATTACAAAGAAATCATTCTAGAAAACCTACACATTTCACAAGGATGGTTCGATAGTAGTGTGTGTTTTGGTGAACCTGGTTTTGAAGATAGAGAGACTATAAATAATGGTTTGCAAACTGCAGCGCTTTCTGGCTTTACAACTGTTGCCTTGAATGCAAATACGCAACCTGTTTTAGATTCGAGTTCTAATATTGCTTTTGTAAATAATAAAGCACAAAATCATGCCGTACAATTATTACCAATAGGAGCTTTAACAAAAGACAGTAAAGGAGAGCATCTTGCAGAAATGTTCGATATGAAAAATGCTGGAGCCTGTGCATTTCAAGATTATAAAAAACCGATTGCAAATGCCAATATGCTAAAAATTGCATTACAATACGCTAGTAATTTTGGTGGCTTGGTGTACTCTTATCCGCAAGACAATGCTATTAGCAGAAATGGTGTCGTAAATGAAAACATTACAAGTACAACCTTAGGTTTAAAAGGAAACCCTAATCTAGCCGAAGCATTACAAGTAGCTAGAGATTTATTTTTATTAGAATATACCGAAGGTAAATTGCATATTCCAACTATTTCTACTGCAGAAGCTGTAGACCTTATTCGAGAAGCAAAAAAGAAAAAACTAAATGTAACTTGCAGTGTTGCTATACACAACCTGTTTTTTACTGACGAGGTTTTAACAAATTTTGATACGAACTTTAAAGTACAACCTCCTTTACGAATACAAAAAGATGTAGATGCTTTAATAGAAGGTGTAAAAGACGGAACCATAGATATGGTTACAAGTGACCATAACCCATTAAATATTGAACTAAAAAACATTGAGTTCGATTATGCGGACTTTGGAACCATTGGTTTAGAAAGTGCTTTTGGTGCATTAAACACCTTATTTACAACAAAGAAAGCCGTTAGCCTTTTAACCAAAGGAAAAGATCGATTTGGAATAGAAAATAAAACGATTACCGAAGGAAATAAGATGCATGCAACTTTGTTTAATCCGAATACCAAATATATTTTTGGAAAAACGAACATACATTCCAAATCTAAAAATAGTATATTTTTAAACACAAATCTTAAAGGAAGCGTTTATGGTATTATTGCAAACAATAAAATGATTCTTAAGTAAAATGACAGAACAAACAATAGAAGAAGGTAAAAAACTAGCAATTATAGCGTACATAACCATATTTGGTCCTATTATAGCTTATTTTTTAAATAACGAAAAGAAAAACGATTTTTCATCATTTCATATTAGACAAGGATTAGGATTATGGATCTTATTTTTAATGCTAGGAAGAGTCATTTCTTCTTTTGATAGCTGGTTAATAAGTTCTAGTTTCTATTTATGTTTTGCTGTTCTATTTATTTATGGCATTTCGTCAGCAATTTCTGGTAAAATGCAACAAGTACCTTTAGTTGGTGCTTTTTTTCAGAAATTATTCGCAAATATTGGTACATCTGATTCTAATTCATAATGACTACACAAAATCTTTCCCTTTATCATATAATTCGTCAATCCTCTTTAAAAGAAAATGCTCCTTTACTAATTCTTTTTCATGGTTATGGAAGTGATGAAAACGACCTGTTTTCTTTTGCTTCAGAACTACCAGAAGAATTGTTTATTATTTCTGTAAGAGCGCCTCAGGCCATGCAACCTTATGGTAATGCTTGGTACACCATTAATTTTGATGCTACAGGAGCTAAATGGAGTGATGACGAAGAAGCTAAAGCATCTAGAGATCTTATTGCTAAATTTATTGATGAAGCAACTGCTACTTATCCTGTAAATAAAGATAATGTTTCTCTTTTAGGATTTAGTCAAGGTACAATTTTAAGCTATGCAGTAGCATTAACGTATCCCGAAAAAGTAAAAAATATAATTGCTTTAAGTGGTTATGTAAATCCTGCAATTTTACCCGAAAATGTTGCAATTAAAGATTATTCTAATCTTAATTTTTATTGTTCACATGGTAGTGTAGATCAGGTTATACCTGTAGATTGGGCTAGAAAAGCACCAATATTTTTAAAGTCTTTAAATATAAAGCATGAATATAGTGAGTTTCCTGTAGGACATGGTGTTGCTCCACAAAATTTTTATGCTTTAAAAGCATGGTTAGCAACTAAAATATAATAGTAAATAGATTTATTTAATAAAAAAGACCACTAGTTTTAGTGGTCTTTTTATGAATATATCATTCGCTACTTAATTTGTGGGATATAAAAACGAGTCTACAATCTCAAAAGTGAGTTCTCTATTTTCACCTATAGTATATTTTAAAAATAATTCTCCCCAATATTCGCCATCATTAAAATTACAAATTACCCATTTGTGATTTAATACACGAACAGCATTGATAATCATTTTTCCTCCTGGAGACATTGCTGCATAAGGAATTAAAGGGTTTGGTTCTGTTTTTAAATTCAATTCATAAAGAGATTCTTCTATTAACGCTATTAACTGGTCACTTTCATAACCTCGTTTTTCAATATAATTTAATGCTTCCTCCGAATAGCCTAAGCTAAATTCAGAATATTGAAAAGCCTTATCTCCTAATACAGTAATCGAATCTTTATATTTTTCAATTTTCTTTACATAACCATCTAGTTGTACTTTATCTGCTTCAAAAACATTTTTAGAATTTACATATTGAAACACCACAAGTAATGCTGTAAAAATAAACAAGTACATAAAAATCTTATTCTTCATAATAATCTTAATTATAGGTTAATGGTTAATCCATCATAAGCCAGGTAAACGTTTTCTGGAAGTTTTTGTTGTACTTCATCATGAAAACCTAACCAATGACTTATATGTGTTAAATAGGCTTTTTTTGGATTTACTTTTACAATAAAAGCTAATGCTTCTTCTAAATTGAAATGCGATATATGTTCTTTCTCGCGTAAAGCATTAACTACTAAAACATCTACATTTTTTAATTTTTTAATTTCTTCATCTGCAACCGTTTTCATATCCGTTAAATATGCAAAATCTTTAAATCGGAACCCGAAAACTTGCAAATTATTATGCATACCATTTATAGGTATTACTTTTAAATCTTCAAGAAAAAAAGAATTATTTGTAATCCTGTTTACCTGTACACTTGGCGCACCAGGATATTTGTTTTCGGTTTCAAAAATATAATCAAATCTTCTACGAAGAGATTGTAGCACTCTTTGGTGTGCATAAATAGGAATATCCCCTTGTTTAAAAAAGAAAGGTCTTATATCATCTAAGCCAGCAGTATGATCTGCATGTTCGTGGGTAAACAAAATGGCATCTAATTTGGTGGCATTTTGACGAAGCATTTGTGCTCTAAAATCTGGCCCACAATCTATTACATAAACGTTTTTGTTATGCGTAATCATTATAGAAACACGCAGTCTTTTATCTTTTTCATTTTCACTTAAACACACAGGATGTGTGCTTCCAATAACTGGAATACCTTGAGAAGTTCCTGTGCCAAGAAAAGTTACTTTCAATTGTAATAGATTTTAAAAACAAAAATAAGTTTATTTTTTTGTTTGGTATACTAATTTAATACCTTTGTTATAATAGCAAGTAAACCAAATTTAAAATGGAAATAACCATTAAAGGTGATAAAGAGTTTGATGAAATTCCTTCATTAAAAACAAAAGCACTTCGAATAAACTTAAACGAAAATATATACGGAACCTTTGCAGAAATTGGCGCAGGACAAGAAACTGTACGTCAGTTTTTTAGAGCTGGTGGCGCTTCTGGAACTATTGCTAAGGCCATGTCGGCTTATGACAAAGCATTTAGTGATGCCATATATGGTATTGAAGATGATAAGCGTTACGTTACTGAAGCACGTTTACGTAAGATGTTAAACCATGAAGTTCGATTGATGGAAGAGCGTTTAACACGTGATGATAATCCGCATAAACTGTTTTTCTCTTATGCGAATACAGTTGCTACTATTGATTTTGCTAAAAAATACAAAGGTCATGGTTGGGTTGGTATTAAATACCAAATAGAACCAGATCAAGAGTATAATGAAATTATTCTTCATGTTCGTTTTAAAGAAAACGATGCTAGATTGCAACAAGAAACTTTAGGTATTTTAGGTACAAACCTTATATATGGTGCATTCTATAAATTTAATGAACCAAAAAAATTATTAAAATATTTATACGACCATTTAGATAAAGACCAATTAGAAATTGATACTATTAATTTCTCTGGGCCTGTTTTTGAAGATGTTGATAATAGATTAATGAGTTTGCAACTGGTTAAAAATGGTATGACAGATGCTGTCATGTTTGCTCCAGATGGAAATAATGTATTACCAGCAAGAGTATTATACAAAAAAAATATATTAGCACTTCGCGGTAGTTTTAGACCGGTTACTAAGGTGAATATGGATATGTTCCATAAATCTTATGACATGTTTATTAAAGAAAATAAAGTAGATGAAGCAAAAACACAGGTGGTTTTTGAAATTACTTTATCGAACCTTCGTGCAGAAGGTGAAATTGACGAACAAGATTTTATGGATAGAGCTAAACTACTTTGTTCTCTTGGTCAAACCGTTTTAATTTCAAACTTTCAAGAATATTATAAACTAGTAGAGTACTTCTCACAATACTCGAAAGCGAGAATGGGACTTGCTATGGGAGTTAACAACTTAGTAGATATTTTTGATGAAAAATATTATCGCCATTTAAGTGGAGGTATTTTAGAAGCATTTGGAAAATTATTCTTTAAAGATTTACGTGTGTACTTATATCCTATGGAAAATGGAGATGGCACTTTAACTACAAGTGAAGATTTAAAAGTACATCCTAGAATGAAAGAATTATATAAATTCTTTAAATACAATGGAAAAGTAGTAGATATTGCAGATTACGATCCTAAAATACTTTCTGTATTCTCAAGAACAGTATTAAAAATGATTGCAGATGGAGAATCTGGTTGGGAAGGAATGCTTCCTGAAGGTGTATCTAAAATTATAAAAGAGAAAAGTTTATTTAGTTGCGAAACCGAAGAAATTTATAGCGAAGAGCAATAAATTATAACTATATCAAATAAAAAGCGACCATTATTAATGGTCGCTTTTTTTATGATTGCAATTAATCTAAAATCTGCGCTGCGTGATCTTTCGTTTTTACTTTATCAATCACTCTTTCTACTACTCCATTTTCATCTAATAAAAAAGTTTTTCTATGAATACCGTCATAGGTTTTTCCCATAAACTTTTTTTCTCCCCATACACCAAAAGCATTAATCACTACTTTTTCTTCATCTGCTAATAAAGGAAAAGGGAATTCGTATTTATTTCTAAAATTAGTTTGTCTTTTTTCCGAGTCAGCACTTACACCTAGCAATTCATAACCTTGTTCTTGTAATACTTTGTAATTATCACGTAGGTTACAAGCTTCTACTGTGCATCCAGGAGTGCTCGCTTTTGGATAAAAGAAAACAATCAATTTCTTTCCTTTATAATCACTTAAAGATATTGCTTCTCCATCTTGATTATTAACGGTAAAATTTGGAACCGTATCTCCTACTTGTAATGTCTTCATATTTCTTATTTTTGTTACCAAAGATACAATAATGACCAAAAAAGAAAAAGTAGATTTTGTTATAACAACGTTAAACAAGCTATATCCAGAAATTCCAATTCCTTTAGACCATAAAGATCCGTATACTTTATTAATTGCTGTTTTGCTTTCTGCACAATGTACAGATGTTAGAGTAAATCAAATTACACCTTTGTTATTTGCTGAAGCAGATAATCCTTATGATATGGTGAAATTATCTGTAGAAGAAATCAAGGAAATTATTAGACCTTGTGGCTTGTCTCCTATGAAAAGTAAAGGTATTTACGGATTATCTAAAATGTTAATTGAAAAGCATAACGGAATAGTCCCACAAAGTTTTGAAGCTTTAGAAGCATTTCCAGCTGTTGGACATAAAACAGCAAGTGTAGTGATGAGTCAAGCTTTTGGAGTACCAGCTTTTCCTGTAGATACTCACATTCATCGTTTAATGTATCGATGGAATTTAACCAATGGAAAAAATGTTAATCAAACCGAAAAAGATGCGAAACGTATTTTCCCTAAAGAGCTTTGGAATGATTTACACTTACAAATTATTTGGTATGGTAGAGAATATTCTCCAGCGCGTGGTTGGGATTTAGAAAAAGATATTATTACTAAAACGATAGGAAGAGCTTCCGTTTTAAAGGAGTATTATGCTAAAAACTAATACCTACTACTGTTGTAAGAATACAGTATATAGATTCCTGCAGTAACTGGAATAAAAAATCCTGAAAATTAATTCAGGATTTTTTATTTAGTTAAGAACTGTTTCAAAATTCATATTATTAAATTTTAAGACATTCAATGCCTTAGAATAATTAAGAAGAAAATCTACTGTTTCCTGCTTAGGGTTCCTTTTAATTTTTTCCCTTTTGGGGTTTTGAGAGTAAAGTTTTGCCATTTAAAATGTTTTAGTTATACACTGAAAACGAAACAAACTTTATATTATTGTTAGTTTGTTAAAATAATATTATGCTTATCAATAATTTTACGCATATTAATTAATGCATAACGCATTCTTCCCAAAGCAGTGTTTATGCTTACACCAGTTTTTTCAGAAATTTCTTTAAAACTTAAATCATTATACATACGCATTACCAAAACTTCTTTTTGGTCTTCAGGAAGCTCATCCATAACACGTCTAACATCCCGTTCTACTTGTTCTTTAATTAGTGTTTTTTCTGCATCTAAAGCACTATCACTTAATACCGAAAAAATACTAAACTCACCGCTATTACTGAACTTTGGCATTCTGTTACTTTTTCTAAAATGATCAATAACTAAATTATGAGAAATACGCATAACCCAAGGTAAAAACTTACCCTCTTCATTATAAGAACCTCGTTTTAAAGTTCGTATCACCTTAATAAAGGTATCCTGAAAAATATCTTCAGCAATATCTTTATCATATACTTTAGAGTATATAAAACTGTAAATTCGTTGTTTGTGTCTAGTAATTAAAATTCCTAGCGCGCCTTCATCTCCTTTAATGTAGTTACTAACAAGAGTAGCGTCGGTTATAAGTTCTTTTTGCATAATGATTACTTTTTTGCACAGAAGGAAACCTTCTAATACTTGGGGTTAAAATTTAAAAAGTAATGTTATGCTATAAGCTAGTATTTTGTTATTTATGTTAGTATGAGTCAAATATAACAAGAATCATTCCTAAAAAACAAAAAATAAATACTTTTTTTAACATTTTATTACACAATAATCTATTTTTTAAGCTGAACTAGTTATAGTATCTTTGCAGAATTATTCCTTTAAAAGCTTATGAACACTAATATTTCTAAAGTAAATCCAAAAAAAAATATCATCATTAAAGGTGCAAAATTGCATAACCTAAAAAATATTGATGTCGTAATCCCTAGAAATAAATTAGTAGTTATTACAGGTTTATCTGGTTCTGGAAAATCTAGTTTAGCTTTTGATACTTTGTATGCAGAAGGACAAAGACGTTATGTAGAAAGCTTATCTAGTTATGCTAGGCAGTTTTTAGGACGTTTAAACAAACCAAAAGTAGATTATATAAAAGGTATTGCTCCTGCTATTGCTATTGAGCAAAAAGTGAATTCTACAAATCCACGCTCTACAGTAGGTACAACAACAGAAATTTACGATTATCTGAAACTTTTATTTGCTAGAATAGGAAAAACATACTCGCCAAAATCTGGAAAAGAAGTAAAAAAAGATACCGTTGCAGATGTAATTAAATATGTAAAATCTTTCGCTGAAGGCGAAAAACTCTTGCTCCTCGCTCCCATTTTTCTTGAAGAAGGAAGAAAATTACAAGACAAATTGAAAGTTTTAAATCAGCAAGGTTATGCAAGAATTAAAGTGAAGGATAAGATTATTAGACTAGATGAAACTCAAGATATAAAAGAAGATGTAAAAGATATTTTCTTGGTAGTAGATAGAATTATTACTAAAGACGACGAAGATTTTTATAACCGACTAGCAGATGCCGCGCAAACTGCTTTTTTTGAAGGAAAAGGAGAATGTTTTTTAGAAACTTTAAGTGATAATAAACAACAACAATTTAGCAATAAATTTGAACTGGATGGTATTACGTTTTTAGAACCTAACGTGCATTTGTTTAGCTTTAACAACCCGTATGGTGCTTGTCCAAAATGTGAAGGTTATGGTGATGTTATTGGTATCGATGATGATTTAGTAATCCCTAACACAGCACTTTCTGTCTATGAAAATGCTATTTTCCCTTGGAGAGGAGAAACTATGAGTTGGTATAAAGACCAATTAGTCAATAATTCACATCATTTTAATTTCCCTATTCATAAACCTTATTTTGAATTAACTCCAGAACATAAACAGCTTATCTGGACAGGAAACGAACATTTTGAAGGTCTTAACGATTTCTTTGCTGAATTAGAAAGCAAAGCATACAAAATACAAAACCGAGTAATGCTATCGCGTTACAGAGGAAAAACAAAATGCAAAATTTGTAACGGAAAACGTTTACGAAAAGAAGCTGATTTTATTAAAATTGGTAGTGCAACAATTACAGATTTAGTAGAAATGCCTTTAAATAAATTGGCTGTTTTCTTTAAGCAATTAGAGCTCAATGATTATGATGAAACTATAGCAAAAAGGCTTTTAAAAGAAATAAACAACAGGCTTTCTTTTTTATCTAATGTAGGCTTAGATTATTTAACTTTAAATAGAAAATCTAACTCGTTATCTGGGGGAGAAAGTCAACGCATCAACCTTGCAACCTCTTTAGGTAGTAGCCTGGTTGGTTCTATGTATATTTTAGACGAGCCCAGTATTGGTCTACATCCAAAAGATACAGAACGTTTAATAGTAGTTTTAAAAGCACTTCGCGATTTAGGAAACACTGTAATTGTTGTAGAGCATGATGAAGATATCATGAAAGAAGCAGACGAAATTATTGATATTGGTCCAGAAGCTGGAACTTTTGGAGGTAATGTTGTAGCTACAGGAACATTTGCAGATATATTAAATTCAGATTCTTTAACTGCACAATATTTAAATGAAGCGCTAAAAATTGAAGTACCTCAAAAAAGAAGAACCTCAAAATATGCTGTGGAAGTTATAGGAGCAAGAGAAAACAACCTTAAAAATGTAGACGTAACTTTTCCTTTAAATATGTTAACGGTAGTTACAGGAGTTTCAGGAAGCGGTAAAAGTACGCTTGTAAAAAAGATTCTTTTCCCAGCAATACAAAAACATTTAACTGGCTTTGGAGATAAACCTGGACAGTTTTCTGAATTAAAAGGAAACTACACCAATGTTAAACATATTGAGTTTATAGACCAAAACCCAATTGGTCGTTCTTCACGTTCTAATCCGGTAACCTACGTAAAAGCTTATGATGATATTCGTGCTTTGTACGCAAATCAGAAATTAAGTAAAATACGAAACTATGCTGCCAAGCATTTTAGTTTTAATGTAGACGGAGGACGCTGTGAAACCTGTAAAGGGGAAGGCGAAGTTACTATTGAAATGCAATTCATGGCAGATGTGCATTTAGAATGTGAAACCTGTAAAGGAAAGCGTTTTAAAAAGGAAGTTTTAGAAGTTACTTTTGGAAATAAAAGTATCGATGATATTTTAAATCTTACTATAGACGATGCCATAGCTTTTTTTACAGCGCATGAGCAGAAAAAAATTCAAACCAAATTACAACCATTACAAGATGTAGGCTTAGGCTATGTTACTTTAGGTCAGAGCTCTTCTACCCTTTCGGGAGGAGAAGCACAACGTATTAAGCTTGCAACCTTTTTAGGAAAAGGTTCCCGACAAGAAAATGCTTTATTCATTTTTGATGAACCTACTACTGGATTACACTTTCATGATATTCAAAAATTATTAAAATCCTTTTATGCTTTAATTGAAAAAGGACATTCCATTATTGTTGTAGAGCATAATTTAGAATTAATTAAATGCGCAGATCACATTATAGATTTAGGTCCGGAAGGTGGTGAAAATGGTGGCAAACTTGTAGCAGCAGGAACTCCAGAAGAGATTGTAAAAGTTAAAGCATCGGTTACAGGGAAATATTTAAAAGAGAAACTTTAAAATAGCATTACTGCAAACACAAGTACTATACATCCAGCAATTAATGCTACAGGAAAAAATAATAGAGTTATAAGACTTGTTTTTAAATAACTTTTAAACCAACCTTGTTTGTAAAAACGTTTTATTGCTAAAAAAAGGTAAATAAAAGTAGATAGTACAATTAGCCAATCTATCCAATTTGGAATTTCAATTATATAATTCACTCCTACAATAAGGCTAAAAACAGTGAACAAGAAAGAAAAGTAATAAAAACTAAATACCAAATGATGTGAATAGCGACCAGTTTTTCTAAAAAACAACTTGAGTATTAATGCAAAAATTGGTAATATAAAAAACATGGCAATAGACATCGTATCAAAAAAAGATTGAAAAATCCCTCCAACTTTTCGTTGTTTATAAAACTTTACTCCTTGCCTATAAAGACGTTTCGTTAAATTTCCATCGTCTTTTTTTAGTCCTAATTCTTTATAAATAATTGCATCTGGAGTATCTTTTGCTATTAAAGAGTCTAACTTTTTTGTAAAATCAAAAGAAAAATCTACAGCTCTAAAATTTTCACTTGAAACTATAGAATCTATTTGTTTCTCAGAAAATCCTGTATAAATTTTATTTTCTTCTAAAACTTTTTTAACCTCTATTCTATCTATAGAATCTTGTTTCATTCTATCTGCTAACATAATGGAATTAATAGAGTCGATTTTAAAATCTCCTGTATTAGTATCTATATCTTGAACTTGATTTAAAACCTTTCCAATTCCCTTATCAAATTCAGAAGACATCCTATTAATTCTAAAAGAATTTAAAAAGAAAAAAACAATGGCTACAAATAAATACATTTGAGCAGGATGTAAATACAATAAACGTTTACCTGCTATAAATTTTTCAGCTAAAAAACCAGGTTTAAATAGTAATGGGAAAAAGCTTTTAAAAAAACGAGCATCAAAAGAAAAATAATTGCTTATCGTGTTATAAAATAAAAGACCTAAAGTTAAATCGTCTTTATCTTTTTGTCCACAGTGCGGACAAAATTCATAAGCTTCATCAAAAGGTTTTTCGCAATTCTTACAATCTTTTATTTGAACAGACATGGTTTTTGGTAAGTTTTCATAAAAATATAAAAAAGTAAACAATAAAACACACGTGTTAAAATACTAACAATCAAGCTTATACGTTTTTGGCACGACAATTGAAACTAACAAAACAAATAGCGTAAGCCGAAAAGCTAAATGAGTAGGCATAATCTAATACCTATATACTATGAAAAAATTAGTACTATTATTTACAGGAATGTTAATGACATTAACAACTGTAACCGCAGCAGAAAAAATTACTGCAACACAAAAACAAGGTGAAGATTTAAATATTTCACGCTACAGTTTTATACAACCAATTCAGTTTGTAGAGCGTGGTGTGGAGTTCTTAATCTTTCCTGATGGAAGTTTCGATTTTAATACAAATCTTGACTACACACAAGGTGACACATATTATAGAGCGCCTAACCCTAGGACTACAACTACACGTACAAGAAGTGTAAATACCACTTTTGGAGCTCCTGGAACTAGAGTAACGTATAGTAACTCTAGCATTAGACCTACAGGTGGAGTAATTATAACCCATGACAGAGATGGTAAAGTACGTAGAATTGGAAATGTATTTGTTAACTACAACAGAGAAGGTCAAGTAAAACGTTTAGGTTCTGTTTATATCAATTATAACAGACAAGGTTTATTAACACAAGTTGGTGGTTTACAAATACGTTATGACAGAAACAATAATATAATTGCAATTACTGGTCATGTTAATTATAGTAACCAAGGTTATAATGTTTTTAATTCTGGTTACGCTTCCAATAATGATTGGGATAATAACCATAACGATTATAACAATGACGATTTTTACTACTACAAAAAAGATGGTAAAACCGTTAAGCAAGAAAAGCTTAAAACAATAAAGAGATAATATTCTCAATTAAATAAAAGATAACCTCACGAGACAGTCACCCAAGCGACTTCGTGAGGTTTTATTATTTTAAACACCTATCAACACTTGTTAACAATTAATTCTTCCAAAAACGAAATTTCATTTTTACAACTATAGAATATCATTTACATTTGAAAGTAATCCAAAACTTCTACCAAAATGCGCATAGAATACGATATCAAACTCGGTTTTAAAGATGTCATGATAAGACCAAAACGCTCAACTTTAAAAAGTAGATCGCAAGTATCTTTGCAACAAGAATTTAAATTCTTAAATAGTAAAACAATTTGGAAAGGCATACCAATTATGGCTGCAAATATGGATACTGTTGGTACTTTCGAAATGGCTTTAGCTTTAAGTAAAAAAGAATTATTTACAGCGATACACAAACACTACTCTATTGAAGATTGGAAAATATTTTCTAAAAACGCACCAAAAGGAATTGAAGAATACATTGCAATTAGTACTGGAACAGGAAAAAATGATGCTGAAAAATTAGCTGCAATATTTAAAATAAACCCAAACTACAAATTTATTTGCATTGATGTTGCCAATGGTTATTCTGAACATTTTGTAAGTTTTGTAAAACATACTAGAGCACAATATCCTGATAAGGTGATTATTGCTGGAAATGTAGTAACTGGCGAAATGGTAGAAGAACTTCTACTCTCTGGAGCAGACATTATTAAAGTTGGTATTGGACCAGGAAGTGTTTGTACTACACGTGTAAAAACAGGTGTTGGCTATCCGCAACTCTCTGCAATTATAGAATGTGCTGATGCTGCGCATGGCTTAGGAGGACACATAATTAGTGATGGTGGATGTACCATTCCTGGTGATGTTGCAAAAGCCTTTGGTGCTGCTGCTGATTTTGTTATGCTTGGCGGTATGTTAGCAGGACATGAAGAATCTGGTGGCGAATTAATAGAACAAAACGGAAAACAATACAAACAGTTTTATGGTATGAGCTCAAAAACTGCAATGAAAAAACATGTTGGTGGCGTTGCCGAATATAGAGCTAGCGAAGGAAAAACGGTTTCTGTACCTTTTAAAGGAAAAGTAGAAAAGACCCTATTAGATATTCTTGGTGGCATACGAAGTACATGTACATATGTTGGTGCTTCTCGTTTAAAAGAACTTACCAAAAGAACTACTTTTATTCGTGTTGCAGAACAAGAAAACCAAGTTTATACTAAAGAATAAACCAATACACCAAATAAATAAACGTACCTTTGCAACTTATAAAAATGACATATATAATTTGTCATTCAACAATTACTATATGTCATTTAAATCTTTAGGCTTATCAGAAGCCTTATTGAAAGCTATCCAAAAAAAAGGATATACAACTCCAAGTCCAATTCAACAAAAAGCAATACCTCCAGTATTATTAGGAGTCGACGTTTTGGCTTCTGCACAAACAGGAACAGGAAAAACTGCAGGTTTTACTTTACCATTATTGCATTTACTTTCAGAGAATCCGAAACAAAAATACAGACCAATTCGTGCTTTAATACTAACACCTACAAGAGAACTAGCTGCACAAGTATATGCAAATGTTAGAGAATACAGTGAATTTACAAATATTAGATCTGCTGTTATTTTTGGAGGTGTAAATCAAAAACCACAAGTAGCAACCATACGTCAAGGTATAGATGTTTTAGTAGCTACTCCTGGACGGTTATTAGATTTAGAAAGTCAAGGATTATTATCCTTAAAACGTGTAGAAATTTTTGTTTTAGACGAAGCAGATAGAATGCTGGACATGGGATTTTTAAGAGATATTGAACGTGTCATGAAATTAATGCCAGCTAAAAGACAAAATTTAATGTTTTCGGCAACCTTTAGCAAAGACATTAAAAAACTGGCTAATAGTATACTTAATAATCCTGCACAAGTAGAAGCAACTCCCGAAAATTCAACGGTTGATGCTATCAATCAAAAAGTATATCGTGTTGCCAAATCAAAAAAAGCAGCTTTATTATTAAAGCTAATTATTGATGGGCAATGGGATCAAGTATTAGTATTTACACGAACCAAACATGGTGCAAACAACTTGACAAAAAAATTATTAGGAGCTAGTATTTCTGCTGCTGCAATTCATGGAAATAAAAGTCAAGGAGCAAGAACAAAAGCTTTAAAAGGTTTTAAAAGCGGAACTATAAGTGTTTTAGTAGCAACAGATATTGCAGCACGAGGATTAGATATACCTTTATTACCTCATGTTGTAAATTATGAAATACCAAACATTTCTGAAGATTATGTACACCGAATTGGTAGAACAGGTCGTGCAGGAGCAAAAGGAGAAGCGCTTTCGTTAGTTTGCACAGAAGAACTTGGGTATTTACGCGATATTGAAAAATTAGTTGGTATGAAAATACCATCAGAAACATTAGAAGGTTTTGAACCAGATCCAAATGAACCCACAGCTCCTAAAAAGCAAGGTCAAGGAAGAAATAGAAATGCTCGTTCTGGTAATTCTAATTCAAGAGGAAGAAGCAATTCGAATAAAAAAGAAGGAAATAAATCTAATACTAGTAATAGAAACCGAAACTCTAGACGAAGTAGAAATTAATATACAATGACAAAAGCTTTAAAAGATAAAATAATTAAGGTTTGTAATTTAAAAATTCAGCAAAAAGGAGACAATGTAGGTTTGTCTTTTTATGCTTTTTTTGCCAATAAAAATGATAATCCAGAATTACTAATGGAAGCTGCTACTTGGTGGATTATGACGCATAAGTTAGATCATTTTGAAAAAGCAGTAAAAATATTAGCCCTTGTAAATAAATAAAATGAATGAAATTCCTGCATTCACAGGAATGACTGTTATGAGCACACAACCCAACAATCCTTTACATGGTGTAAAACTAGAACAAATTATTAATGATTTAGTTGGACATTATGGTTGGGAATATTTAGGATACACAATAAATATTCGCTGTTTTACACATGATCCTTCTGTTAAATCCAGTTTAAAATTTTTAAGAAGAACACCTTGGGCTAGAACTAAAGTGGAGAACTTGTATTTAAACATGCTTTCTAAAAGAAAAAAATAGAAACTCACACGCTTATAAAAGTTTAACAGAGAGTTAATTTTTAATAATACCTCTATTTTTCAGCACTTGCAAACACGTCATTTTTAGCTAGTCGCAGTTTCTTAACTTCCATTTTTTTAAGCATCCAATCTGGATAATTAGAAGGGTCTTCTGCTTCAAAAATTCGCAATTCTTGTGTAGCATCTTCTTTTAATAAATCATCTTGCTGACAACCTAAAATAGTTGCTGCTGTTTGCACACCAGAATAACCAGCACCTGTAACACCATGAGCAGCAATGGAAGCTCCACACATATATAAATTTTCAATTTCGGTTTTAGGTTTATACGAAAAAGGACCAATATGTCGTAGGCTTTTTTCGGTTCCGTACACACTTCCTTCTGTAGAGTTGATATAATATTCGTTAGTCATTGGTGTACCCAAGTCTTTATGAACAATTTTATTTGAAATTCCTGGAATTACTTTTTCTAAAGTGACTAAAAACTTTTGAATAATTTGCTCCTTAAAGACAAGATATTCTTGAGAACGTTCTTCTGTTTCATTTTTAAATGCTTCAAAAGCATCATAATGAATATAGGTAATTGCTTCTAAAGTGTGATATCGACCATCAAAACTAATTGGATCTTTTAAGGAGGTACAACTAATAAACATTCCAGAGAATTCTTCGCCATCTAAAATGTCTTTCTTTTGCATGTCTTTAAAAGAATCATCCATGTTTTGGTTTGGAATTCGCCAAATATTTCCGGAGTCTAAACCTGCTTTTTTCACATCCATATCTACTGTTAAAAACAGCATTAATGAAGTACAAGAATATGTTGTTTTGTTGAGTTTCTTTAGTAATTTAGTACTTAGATTATCTTTTCCAATAAGATTTAAATAAGTAATTCCTGGATCGGCATTCGAGATTATACGATTTGCATAAATCTTTTCTCCCGAAGCTAATTCTACTCCAATAGCCTTTTTATTTTTTGAGCCTTCTTTTAATAAAATACGTTTAACCGAAGCACTTGTTTTTACTTTTCCTTCATAGGATTTTATTTTATTCGTCATCGCTTTTACTAAAGCTCCACCTCCACCCATTGGGTAAAACCCACCTTCTGCATAATGACACATAATGGCTGCATGCATGATAAAACTTGCTTTTCCAGGAGGCAAGCCATGATTACCAAATTGTATATTTAATATATTTTGAAGTAATGGATCTTTAACGTGCCAATTAATTACACGTTTTAAAGTAAATGGAGAATATTTACCCATATGTTTGGTTCGGAACGGAATAGTTAATTGTTGCCACAACCCTTTAACTTTAGGTATAAGTTGTAATTGTCTACCAACATTTCGAATCAGTTTTAAGTACTTTATAATCCCTTTTTTTTCGTGTGGAAAACGAGTAATAAGATCTTGTTGAAATTCTTCCCAATTTGCAGAATAATTAAAGCGCTCTTCGCCAATCCAACAATGATCAAACCCTTTAGGATTCATTCTATAAAACCCAATGTCATTTGCAATACCTAAACCAGAATATAATTGGTTTGAAGATTCTCCTGGGCTCATTAGACCAACGTAATGTACACCTGGAGTAAAACGGTAACCATTTAAGTAAAAACTGTGACACCAACCGCCAGGAACATCATGCTGTTCTAAAACTAAGACCTTTTGTCCTGCTCTAGCTAAACAAATTGCAGAGGTTAATCCTCCAACTCCGGAACCAATAATTATTGTGTCGTAACTATTTTGAGTAATATTTTCTTGCAAAGCACTTTTTTTTTATGCTTTACAAGATAAATTTAATTTTTAGAATTCTTATAACTTAATTCCTTTTATTAATAATTCTGCTGTTTTAGGATTCGTTGCAAGAGGAACGTCGTGCACATCACATAGACGCATTAACATAAGTACGTCTGGTTCGTGTGGATGTTTTTCTAAAGGGTCTCTAAAAAACAAAACCATATGGCATTTACCTTCTGCCACTCTAGCTGCAATTTGCGCATCACCACCAAGTGGTCCAGAAAGTAATCTGGTAACTTCAAATCCAGCTTTTTTAACTTTTTTTCCAGTGGTACCAGTAGAAATTAAGGAAATTTGCTTTTGCAGTAAAACATCTCTATGTTCGTTTAAAAACTGAACCATTTCTGCTTTTTTTCCATCATGTGCAATAATTGCAATTTCCATTAGCTTAAATTATTTGCGTGAAATTTTAATAAACCTTCAATTGGTCTTCTTTCGAAATTGCCAACAGTAAAACCTAATTCTGCTGCAACTTCTTTTATTTCTTCTTGCGAGAAAAATGCTATAGAACCTGCAAAATGTACTGGAACCGTTTTTAATTCTTCTTTAAATTGAAAAATCATGTTTTTGGCAAAAACACGAATTCCTGATTTAATTAATTCTTTAATATAAGAAGATTCTTTATTTAAAAACATAAACTCTGCAAATGCAGCTAAGTATGCATTTGGGTTTGGTTGTTTATATAAATTGTATTTAATATAATCGGATTCTACATTATACTTACCAGCAAAAGCTACTTTTAAATCTTCTGGCATATGATTAAAATAATAATCACGAATTAATTGCTTACCAAAATAATTACCTGAAGCATCATCCATAAGTGTATAACCTAAAGAATTTACACGCTGATGTAATAGTTGTCCATCAAAAAAACTACAATTAGATCCTGTACCTAGAATACAAACTACAGCAGCTTCGTCTTTAGTATTTAGTGTTGCTCTTACTGCCGCCATAGTATCTTCTTGTACTTCTACAATAGCATTTTTAAAAATAGATTCTAAAACACCCTTTAAGAGCATTTTTGGTTTTTCGGTTCCACAACCTGCTCCATAAAAGAATATATGCGTTACTTCTTTCTTACTTTGCATAAGAACTTCGCTACTTTTTATGGTTTTTTTTAGTTTTTTTTCTGGAAGAATTGCCGGATTTAATCCTTTAGTTCTTACTTTTTCAAAACATTGGTTTCCTTTGTTGTCTACTGCAATCCAATCGCATTTTGTAGAGCCACTATCTACTATTAAAATCATAAGCTAAAAGTAAAAAAAAAGCTGCTCATAATGTATGAGCAGCTTTTTTAAATTATATTAATTAAAGTGAATTAACTTTTAAAGCTAAATCTACTAATTTATTAGAATATCCAAACTCATTATCATACCAAGAAACTAATTTGAAAAATTTTGAATTTAATTCAATTGCTGAATCTGCATCAAAAACACTAGTTCTTGTTTCACTTACAAAATCTTGAGAAACTACAGCTTCTTCGGTATAACCTAAAACACCTTCCATTTCTCCATTTGCAGCTTTTTTAAATGCCGCTTTAACTTCTTCTAAAGAAGTTTCTTTTTTTGTTTTTACAGTTAAATCTACTACAGATACATCTACAGTTGGTACTCTAAAAGCCATTCCTGTTAATTTCCCATCTAATTCTGGAATTACTTTACCTACTGCTTTTGCAGCTCCTGTTGTAGAAGGTATGATGTTGTTTAGTGCAGAACGACCTAAACGATAGTTTTTTCTTGAAGGTGCATCTACTGTAAATTGTGTAGAAGTAGCAGCGTGAATAGTTGTCATTAATGCTTCTTCAATTCCAAAGTTATCTTCTAATACTTTAGCTATTGGAGCTAAACAGTTAGTAGTACAGGATGCATTAGAAACAATATTATCACTTGCTGTTAACTTGCTATCATTTACTCCCATTACAAACATTGGAGCATCTTTACTTGGTGCTGAAATAACTACTTTTTTAGCTCCTCCATCTATATGATATTGTGCGGTTTCTAAAGTTGTGAAAATTCCAGTACATTCTGCAACTACATCTGTTCCAACTTCGTCCCATTTTAAGTTTTTCGGATCTCTTTCTGCTGTTACACGAATGGTTTTTCCATCTACAATTAAGTTACCATCTTTTACTTCGATAGTACCATCAAATCTTCCATGAACAGAATCATATTTTAATAAATAAGCTAAATGTTCTACATCTAGCAAATCGTTTATTGCTACAACATCTACGTTGTCTCTTTTTACAGTTGCACGGAAAACAATTCTTCCAATTCTACCAAATCCGTTAATTCCTAATTTTAATGTTGACATAATTTATTTACTGATTATGTGGTCTTTAATTAGACACACGTTTAATTTTATTTTTTTAATTTATATTGACATGATGTCTGAAACTCTAAGGAGTTCCATATTAATTTTTGATTTACCTTTTACAGCTTGATCAAATGGTGTTATATCTATTACATCATTTTTTAGTCCCACCATATAATTACTTTGACCATCTAAAAGACATTCTACCGCTTTTACTCCCATTCTACTAGCTAGAACTCTATCGAAACAAGAAGGTGCTCCTCCACGTTGTAAGTGCCCAAGAACGGATACTCTTACTTCGTATTCCGTCATATTTTCTTCGACGTAATCTTTTAGTTCGAAAACGCTTTTTCCAATTTTATCACCTTCGGCAACAACGACAATACTTGAAGATTTTCCAGATTGCTTACTTCTTCTTAAAGATTCTAAAAGTCTATCTAATCCTAAATCTTCTTCTGGGATTAGAATTTCTTCCGCTCCAGCGCCAATACCAACATTTAATGCTATATGACCAACATCTCTACCCATTACTTCTACAAAGAATAAACGGTTATGCGAGCTAGCTGTATCTCTAATTTTATCGATTACTTCTACAACTGTATTTAATGCAGTATCGTAACCTAGTGTGTGTGTTGTACCAAAAATATCGTTATCAATAGTTCCTGGAATTCCCATTACTGGAAAGTTGAATTCTTGATTAAAAATCATTGCTCCAGTAAAACTTCCATCACCTCCAACTACGACAAAGGCATCAATACCTGCCTTTATTAGTTGTTCATGTGCTTTTACTCTTCCTTCTTTAGTTCTAAACTCTTTAGATCGTGCCGATTTTAATATGGTTCCTCCTTTATTAATAATTCCTTTTACACTTCGAGCATTCATTTTAATAAAATCGCCTTCGATCATACCTTCATACCCTCTATAAATACCATAACATTCTATATTATGATATGCACATGCTCTTACTACAGAACGTATTGCAGCATTCATTCCTGGAGAATCACCTCCAGAAGTCATTACACCAATTTTTTTTATGGTTTTTGCCATTATTTTCATCTATTATTTAGTAAATCTAATAAAGAAATTTAATAAAAAAGGAAGCTTTTGTCATAATTTAACACAATGTTGAAACTATAACGTTTTAGTTGATAAATTATATGTGAAGTATTTAGTTTTAAGAATAAAAAACTATCAAAAAAGTTAATTTACAGTGTCTTTTTTCTTTTTGAAACCAACATAATCTGGTAGAGCATTAGACTCTTTTTGTTTTGCCTCTTCTTCCTCTTTTTCTTTAGCTATTTTCTTTTTGCCTTTAAAGATAATTTGAATAAGTTCTGAAAAAGTATCAAAATCTACATTATACGCAATACCTAGTCCTTGAGTATACCCAATTTCTTCTCCAAAATTTCGAATACTATTTTCTCTATTAAAAACATTTGCTGTAAAAGTTCCCTCTTCATTTAGTAGAAAATCTATTTGTACATCTCCTGCAACTGCTGTTTGGCTAATCCCACCAATTGGGACACCAACTTTACCATTAATACGAATACGATCGCTAATATTGGTTTGCAGTGTTACTCCTAGTCTATCGTCGGATTGATAATCTGGAGTATTTTCACCAAGTTCTACATTTAAACCTACTTGTAGTTTATTATCGCCATCGGAAAGTAAACCGTTAATTATTCCATTTATTCTTTCTTCTATGGTACCATTTACATTAAGCTCGCTTAAACTACTAGAAAAGGATCCTGTTGCTAATAGATAAAGTGCTTGGTTACTTCTATCGTCTTTAGATTCTAATCTGTAATTTAATTCGGAAATTATTATAGAACTTAAATTTGGAAATTGAAAATTATAATCGATATCTAGTTGTTCTAGTTCTCCTGTTAGTTCTATACCTAGGTTTACAGGAATACGTCTATTTATTGGTGAATCTAATAAAGGAGAAGGATTTGCTTGGGTTTTATAAATTGCTTCGATATCTATTGTAGCCTTTAGTGGATCTCCATTCCAACCTAGAGTACCACCGGGAACTACAGTGAAATCTTTTTGGATAACTCCTCCGTAACGAAATTTATATATTCCTTCAAAAACGGAAAAATCGCCATACATATTAAATTTCCCATTGGTATTAATTTCGGCAAGTAAACCACCTTCACCTCTACCTCTTATAGTACTTCCGCTCTCTTTGTCCATTACAATTTCAATTTCTGCATCTTGTGTTACATCTAAATCGAAATCTAATTCTAGACCAGAAATATCTTCGTTTATTATATCACGTCCTTCTAGTTTTGCTTGTTTTTCTTCTGGGCTTAAAAAATGAATATGAGAATTATCTCCAAAAGATTCGGAATCATTTAAAGGGATTACAAAGACAGTCCCTTTTTTAGTTTCTCCTATAACATTTATCCGTAATTGGCTTGCTGGACCAGAGATACTTGCACTACCTCCTACAAAACCAGTTCCGTAATATAATCTGTCTTCATCTTCTGTAGTATTTAAAACTAAAAGTCTATCGGTTTCTAGATTTAATCGCATTCCCCAATCGCCAAAATTGTTATGGTTTAATCTTCCATCCAATACTGCTTTTGTATTGTAAACCGTATCTGTAATATCGATACTATTAAATATAAAACTTTGGTTTCTTAGAGTAACCGAAGATTTATCTGCGAAACTATAATCTACATTTAATTCTGAAATCCCTAAACCACCTTTATTTAACTCTAATTCACCATCAATACTTGGTTTATTTAAGTTCCCTGTTACTTTAACTTTACCGGTAGCCAATCCTCTAATATCTTTTAAAACACCCTCTAAGAAAGGATTTAAAGGCTGTAAATTAAACTGATTAAAAAGTAATGCTACATCTATACTAGGTGCTTTTGAGGATACATCGATATCTCCTATAGCGCTAAAAGATTTTTTTTCGTCGTCTTTTATACTTGCGTTTATAGTATAGTTAGTTAGTGATTGGTTTCCTTTAATATTTGCTGCAAAAGAGCCTATAATGAGTTCGTTTACTTCTAAGTCATCTATGGTTATACTAGATTCGGGAAGATATTTTCCGTTTTGTTGTATAATATCTAGGTTCCCATTTACTATACCTTTTAAGCTTAAAGATTCAATGTCTGGAGTAATTTTATCTAAAAACACATTCTTAAAATTCAGCTGTAAATCTTTCGTATTATTCCCTTTCATTATTCCCGAAAGTTGAATTTTTTCATCATTATGATTTAGTACAAATTGATCTATATTAAAGTTTTCAAAATTAGTGTCGAAAGTTACTTTGTTAAAATTATTTTTTTCTTCATTAATGTACCATTTATTTCCTTTAAAAGTTACATCCGATTTTTTAAAACCAACTATAGACTGGTTTGCTTCATTTTTAGTATGATAAAAACTTAAATTATATAAATCGTTATTTGTTTTTCCTCCTTTAAATTCGGAACGCATAAATAGCGTATCATTAATAGTTACATTAATTAGATTGAATTTAGAAATATTATAGACATCTGTATGCAAACTATCTACTTCTACGTAGGTGTTAAATAATGGGTTTTTATTATCTACTTGTAACTCAATAGCATTTGCAAAATAATCTAACCATTCTATTTTGGGAGACTTAAATGTTAAAGTAAATTCTTTTTCGTCGCTTTCTACCCTTCCTTTTACAAAAGTGTTTTTACCAAGTTGTAATTCTGGTACAAAAACCTCTATAATCTTATTGTAAATTTTAAAATTGAAGTCTATATATTGATTGGTTGAAACTTCGTAAGGACTATATTTGGTATATAAACTCCCAATAGCATTAATAAATAGCTCGTCGATATTATCGATAAGAAAAACGCCACTCATTTGGCCTTCAATAATATCTGGCGAATTAACATTTATATATCTTACTTTTTCTTTGAAGGAAGAATTTACAGCAAAATCATCGAAGAAGTACTCATCGTTTTCATTTTGATAATAGGTCTTATTAAATTGTATGCTTCCAACAGCATTATCTAAAGTAGTTCCTTGCATTTTCATATCGACGATACCTTTAAACACAGACATGCTGTCTTTTTTAATAAAGTTTAGCGCTTTAAGGTTTGCATAATCTACATTAGCCACAAAATCGAACTTGTTTATTTCTTCAGAAAAATCTGCCAGTCCATTAAATTTAAGTTTAAAATTTTTGTCTTGCGAATCTACCTTTCCATTGAATACTTTATCTTTTAAGTTACCTGAAATATTAATATTTTGATATACATAATCATTATAACTTATAGAATATACATCACCTTTCACTTTAGTATTAAGGTTTTCTTGAGTGAAACCTTTTCCATCCACGTCAAGATTTAAAGAAGCTTTTTTTAAGTTTGGATCATTTAAAAAAGTCCCAATATCAAATTCATCAAAAATGATATTTCCTTTATATGTTGCATTATCTATATCGTCAATTTTTTTCATTTCTAGGTTAGAAATAACATAACCCAAATCTGTATCAATTTTAAGATCTGCTTGTATTGTAGACGTTGTAATAAACGATGTTCCATTGATGCTAAAGTTACCAAGCTTATCAAAAACAGAGGGAATTGCTTCTCCTAAAACATTTGGCAATAATGCTTTTAAATCTTTATAATTAGAAGATAGGTTAGCAAATTTTCCTTTCATAGAAAAATTATTTTCCTCAATATTAAATAAGTTTTTAAAGTCAATATCTCCATATATTCTAGTTCTTGAACTCGTATTTAACTTTAAATTATCTACATGTAAATCATTTAGTGTTCCAGAAATATTTGCATTAAAATTTGCTCGTTGTCCAATACCAAACTCATTATAGAACACATTTAACTCATCTAAAGCGACACTAGCATCTGTAAAATTAGCTTCAACATTTACCTTGTTAGTAAAATCTGAAAAATGTTCTCTGTTATATAAAAATCTTAAATCTCCTTCTAACGACGAACTTGTTGTTTTAAGTTTTAGATTATCCAGCGTAATATCTTCTAACGTATATGCAAAATTTGAAGAAAGATTCTTCATTATTAAACCACGACTATCTTTAAATGCTAATGTGTTTATTCTAGTACTTACATTTGGTCCATTAATTAAAAAGTTAGTTGCATTTATATTGATAGCTGTAAATTCTAAAATTTTTGGTGTTTCTTTATTTTCATCAATAAGCCTGAATATTCCATCATAAATAGAAATATCGCTAGAAGACATTAAAAAGGTATTTACACTTTCTCTTGGATTATCTTCATCAAAACGAGCAACAAAAATGTCTAAATTTGTTTCTTCTTCTCCTTTATACTTTATAATATTAAAAATTAACCCTTCCAAATCAATATCCCCAAAAGCAAGTTTACTATTAGCAAGATTTTTAAAATTTAAAATGGAAGTATTCAGCTCGACTGCACTAATAAGCGTGTCTTTTTTATAATCTCTTATCAGGATTTCTTTAAGTTCGACATCGCCATTAAACTGAAGTCCAACTCTATTAATATTAATATTTGTACCATATTCTGTATTTAACCAATTGGTAGCGTATTTACCAAGCCTTGTTTGAACAGCAGGAATAGAAAGCACCAACACCAATATGATGAAAAGAAGTAGCAATACAGCTACAATTTTTGATGCTATTTTTAAAAATTTTTTGATACGTTTTAAAGTTATAACTTTGAAGTCAAAATTAACAATTATTGTGCCTAATATTTACTAATGTCCTCACAAAATATTTACATACTAGCAATTGAGTCATCTTGTGATGACACTGCTGCCTCTATCTTACTAAACGGCAAGGTTTTAAGTAATGTTGTTGCTAACCAAAAAATACACGAAGAATATGGTGGTGTTGTTCCAGAGCTTGCTTCGAGAGCACATCAACAAAATATTGTTCCTGTTGTACATCAAGCTATTGAAAAAGCAGGAATAACGAAAGAAATGCTTAACGCCATTGCTTTTACAAGAGGTCCAGGATTAATGGGGTCTTTATTAGTTGGTACTTCTTTTGCTAAATCGTTGGCTTTTGGTTTAAATATTCCGCTTATTGAAGTAAACCACATGCAAGCACATATTTTAGCACATTTTATAGACGAAGAAGGATTTAACAAACCTCCATTTCCGTTTCTTGCTATGACTATTTCTGGAGGACATACACAAATTGTAAAAGTTTCCAATTACTTTGAAATGGAAGTTATTGGAGAGACCATAGACGATGCTGTTGGTGAAGCTTTTGATAAGAGCGGAAAAATTCTAGGCCTTGGCTATCCTGCTGGTCCCGAAATAGATAGACGCGCACGACTTGGTAACCCAAAAGCATTTGCCTTTACAAAACCTAAAGTAAATGGTTTAAATTTTAGTTTTTCTGGACTAAAAACGGCTATTCTATATTTTATACAAAAACAAGTAAAAGAGAATCCTAATTTTATTGAAGAGAATCTAAATGATATTTGTGCTTCTATTCAATATACTATTATTGGTATTTTAATAGATAAATTAAAACTGGCAAGCAAACAAACAGGTATTTCACACATTGCTATTGGTGGAGGTGTTTCCGCTAATTCTGGAATACGAGAAGCGTTAAAAAATGGGGAACAAAAATTTGGTTGGACCACTTATGTTCCAAAATTTGAATTCACTACAGATAATGCTGCCATGATTGCTATTGTTGGTTATTTTAAATATTTAGAAGGAAACTTCACTACACAAGGCATTACAGCATCGTCTAGATTGAAAATATAGTTATATTACTTAAGAAATATATTTTATATAATAAGTTATGGCATATAACGAACAATTAGCTAACCGAATTAGAGAACAACTTCAATTTTATTCGGAAGTATTCACAGAAAAGAAAATGTTTGGTGGACTTACATTTCTATATAAAGGAAAAATGACTATTGGCGTTATGAAAGAAAATTTGATGGTTCGAATTATTTCTAATAAAATCGAAAACGAATTGACCAAACAGTTTGTAAGACCTATGGATTTCACAAAAAAACCAATGAAAGAATTTGTATATGTTTCTTTGGAAGGGGTAAGCACCGAAATACAACTTTTACATTTTATAGAATTAGGTTTAGAACACGCAAAAAGCAAACTATAGCTTCTATTGTTGAAATTTCTGTTAATAACCTTATAGAAAATAACACATCTAATCTATAATTTTTGTTTTTTTGCTACTTAAGATTAATTCCCAAACACAAATGAAAAAACTTTTATTACTATCCTTACTATTTACCATTAGTATTTATGCACAAGATGCACAAGTCAAAGATTTTGATTCTATACTCAATATCGAAGATGCTAAAACCTACATTAAAGCAGCGAAGTCAAAAAAAAATAAAATCATTACGTTTAATGAAGCTAAACATCAAACAGGTTTAGCTTTAGAACTTTATAAAAGCGGTAAAGCAACAGTAAAAAGTGATACCGATAAAATAAAATATAAGGTCATTGAAAAATCTACAACTACCAATTATAGAGTCAGTTATATTTTCTTTGATGGGTTAAAAATGACAGTCTCACAAATTAATTCTACCAGAGATAAAATACGTACTAAATACAAAGAAGGAACTCCTTTTAGTCAATTAGCAAAACAATATTCTATGGATGATAATGCAAACCATGGAGGAGATTTAGGCTGGTTTGAAAAAGGTGTGACGCATCCAACTTTTGAAGCAGAGATATCGAATAGTATATATAAAATTGGTGATGTTTTCACCATTGATATTGTACAAAACCAATGGTACTATGTGATTTTAAAAACGCATGATCCAAAAGAAATTCAAGAAATTAAAGTATTAAAAGTTGTAGATCCTTTAAAATAATGCAGTTATTCTATAATCCAGACATTACAGAAAATACCACAGAATTTACTTTTAACAAAGAAGAAAGTAGACATATTATTAAAGTGTTGCGTAAATCTGTAGGTGAAAAATTGCAAATTACAAATGGAAAAGGTTGGTTCTTTAATGCAAAAATTACTATAGCAGATATTAAAAATTGTGTAGTACAAATTTTAGATAAAAAACTACAAGCAAAAAAAGACTACACGCTTCATTTAGCAGTTGCACCAACAAAAATGAATGATCGTTACGAGTGGTTTTTAGAAAAAGCTACCGAAATCGGTATCGACAGGATCACTCCTATTATTTGTGAACATAGCGAGCGTAAAATTATTAAGCCTGAACGTTTTGAAAAAATTATTCAGTCTGCAACCAAACAATCCTTAAACTGTTATCTTCCAAAACTGAATCCAGCAATTCCTTTTAAAGAATTTTTACAACAAGATTTTTCTGGAAACTTATTTATTGCACATTGCGAGGAAACCGCTAAAAAATCACTTAAAAACGAACTACAAGCAAAACAAAATATTACTATTTTAATTGGTCCTGAAGGCGATTTTTCTGTTAAAGAAATAGAAATTGCAATACAAAATAAATTTATTCCTGTAACTTTGGGAGAAACCAGATTACGTACAGAAACAGCAGCTATTGTCGCTTGCCATTCTGTAGCCTTTATAAATGAAGAATAATAACAAAAATTACAACTTATTTCTTTCCCCTCTGGAAAGGTACTTGAAAGGCGGAAAGGGCGTTTTTACTTTTGCCTTTTGCCTTTTTACTTTATACTCATTTTCTCAAGAAATAGCAGTTTTAAAATACAAAGGTGGTGGAGATTGGTATAGTAATCCTACTGCATTACCAAATTTAATTACCTTTTGTAACAACAATATCAACACAAAAATTACAGCAAAACCAGAAACCGTAGAAACTGGTAGTACAGATATTTTTCAATACCCTTTTTTACACATGACAGGTCATGGAAATGTGTTTTTTAGTGCTGCGGAAGCAGAAAACCTTTATAACTACCTAACTTCTGGCGGTTTTTTACATATAGATGATAATTATGGTATGCAACCATACATCGTTAAAGAATTAAAAAAAGTATTTCCAAACCAAGAATTGGTAGAACTTCCTGCAAATCATGAGATTTTTAATATTGCGTATAGTTTTCCAAAAGGCTTACCAAAAATTCATGAACACGAAGGTAAAAGACCACAAGCGTTTGGTGTATTTCACGAAAACAGATTAGTATTACTTTTTACTTTTGAAAGCGATTTAGGGGATGGCTGGGAAGATCCTGCCGTACATAACGATCCTAGAGATGTTAGAGAAAAAGCTTTACAAATGGGAGCAAATATTATTAAATATGCTTTTAGCAATTAGACAATTTGAAAAGGAACTCTTTTACCAAATAAAAGTAAGTTATTATATAAAAAGGAGTCTAAAGTATTTTATATCTTATTGAATTTAATGTATTGAAATCTTTCAAATTAATACTTCCTATCATTGTATTCTCGCAATTTTGCTGTACCTCTCTTTGGTTTGCAGGAAATAGCGTGATACATGATTTAATATTAAACTTCAACTTACCAGCAAATGCTTTAGGCCATTTAACTTCTGCTGTACAATTCGGTTTTATTATTGGTACACTTCTATTTGCAATTTTAACTATTGCTGATCGGTTTTCACCTTCAAAAGTTTTTTTTATTAGTGCTATTTTAGGTTCGCTTTTTAACTTTGCTGTAATCTATGAAGCAAACAACCTAACTAGTTTGCTTTTCCTTCGATTTTTTACTGGCTTTTTTCTTGCCGGAATTTATCCTGTCGGAATGAAAATAGCCTCCGATTATTATGATAAAGGACTGGGTAAATCTCTTGGTTTTTTAGTTGGCGCATTAGTATTAGGAACTGCATTTCCGCATTTATTAAAAGAAATCACAGGCACTTTTCCTTGGAAATCTGTACTAATTGCAACTTCATCTTTAGCATTATTAGGAGGCTTATTAATGGGATTCCTGGTCCCAAATGGTCCTTATTGCAAACCAAATCTGCAAACAGATTTATCCGTTTGTTTTTCTGTATTTAAAAACAAAAAATTTCGATCTGTAGCTTTTGGTTATTTTGGACATATGTGGGAATTATATGCCTTTTGGACATTTGTTCCCATCCTATTAAAAAAATATAGTACAATGCATACAGTAGATTATAATATCCCTATACTATCCTTTATAGTGATTGGAATTGGAGGATTAGCTTGTATAATTGCCGGGTACATTGCGCAAAGAAAAGGAACTCAAAAAATTGCTTTTATAGCTTTATTATTATCTTGTATATGCTGTTTAATTTCACCCTTACTTTTTACTATAGAAAATGAATATTTTTTTATTGGCTTCTTACTTTTTTGGGGAATGGTTGTTATTGCAGATTCCCCTTTATTATCTACACTTGTAGCGCAAAACGCCGAGCCTAAAATTAAAGGAACTGCACTCACCATTGTAAATTGTATTGGTTTTGCAATTACTATTATTAGCATTCAAATTATTACAAAAATGCTAGAAATAACAGACTCGAATATTATTTTTATCATATTAGCTATTGGTCCTATTTTTGGTTTGCTACTACTGAAAAAGAAAAATACATTTAAAATATAATATATTTGTCAAAATTATTTTTTGACGCCAAGTACATGCAACTAAATCATTACAATACAAACTTTAAAAAACGAACTTTCCCAATTACTATTATTTGCGAAAACGTAACCAATGCACCAAATATTGGTAGCTTGTTTAGAACTGCTGATGCTTTTGGTATTGAAAAAATTGTGTTTTGTGGTGCACATATTCCGTTAGGAAGAAAAATGACAAAAACATCTCGTGCTACAGAAAAAGTAATTCCTTTTGAAGTGAAAGAAAATACTTCAGAAGTTGTTTTACAATATAAAAAACAAGGATTTCATATTGTAGCTCTAGAAATAACTAGCAATAGTAAGCCAATTCATTCCTACTCCTTTTCCAAAGAAAAACCAATAGCTATAGTTATTGGAGATGAAAATTTTGGTGTGTCGCAAGATATTTTAAACCAATGCGACGCTTTACTTCATATAGATATGTTTGGACAAAATAGCAGTATGAATGTGGTACAAGCAACCACAATTGCTTTATATGAAATGACGAAGCAAATTATATAACTGTTTTTATATATTTACAGTATGACTTCAAACCAAATATCAAATGGCATTTTAAAAGCACTAGCAATCATTCTTGGTGTCTTTTTAATTCTTTATTTTCTATATCAAATTCAGTCTGTAATTGTTTACATAGCAATTGCAGCAGTAATTTCATTAATAGGAAGACCTATTATTTTATTTTTAAGAAGAAAACTAAAATTTAAAAATACGATTGCAGTTATAGTAACTATGGTATTTCTACTAGGTTTACTTTTTGGTTTGGTACTTTTATTTATTCCTTTAATTATAGAACAAGGTCATAATTTAGCGCTTTTAGATATTAATCAATTGCAAGATAATGTGGAAGGTTTATATCGAGAAGCAATTGCATATTTTCAAATAAACAATATTAATGTAGAGCAGTCTATTAAAGACTCAAACCTACTTTCTAGAATTGATTATTCCCTAATTCCAAACTTCTTAAACTCTTTAGTTAGTGGTCTTGGTAGTTTTAGTATTGGTTTATTTTCGGTGTTATTTATCTCTTTCTTCTTTTTAAAAGACAGCAAACTTTTTGAAAACGGAATCCTTACTTTTATTCCAGATGGAAACGAATCTCGTTGGAAAAACTCTTCCGTAAAGATTAAAGATTTACTATCTAGATATTTTATTGGATTGATTTTTCAAATATTAATTCTCTTTATTATTTACACTATTGGGTTGATGATTATTGGAATAGAAAACGCCATTGTTATTGCTTTTATGTGTGCATTGCTAAATTTAATTCCCTACGTTGGACCATTAATTGGTGCTTTTTTAATGCTAACATTAACGATGACAAGTAATCTTGGCGAAAGCTTTCAAGATGTAGTTTTACCTAAAACTTTCTGGGTTTTTATTGTCTTTTTAATTGGTCAATTAATAGATAATTTTGGTAGTCAGCCCATTATATTTTCAAAAAGTGTAAAATCGCATCCTCTAGAAATATTTTTAATTATTTTAATTGCTGGAATACTATTTGGCATTATAGGACTTATAGTTGCAGTACCAGCATACACAGCTATTAAAGTGATTTTAAAAGAGTTTTTATCGGAAAACAAAATAGTTAGAAAACTTACTAAAGGTTTATAGTTTTATTTTGAACAGCCATCTTTTACATAGAGAAATTCAAGAGTTTATAAACACCAATTTAGATACTAATATTACTTCTTTATTATTTAAGGGTATTACTTTTCCATCTATAGAGACAAAAGAAATGATAGAGCAAATAGAAGCTAAAAAGCGCTGTAAAACGAAGCTTCCTAGTTGGTTTTCTACTAAAGAAATATATTATCCTAACAAACTAAATATTGAGCAAACTTCTTCTGAAACTACAGCAAAGCACAAAGCAAGTTTACTAAAAGGAAATACAATAATAGATATTACAGGAGGTTTTGGTGTAGATTGCTACTATTTTTCGAAGCATTTTAAACAAGTATTCCATTGTGAAATTAATGAGCAACTATCGCAAATAGTAGCTCATAATTATAAACAATTACAGGTTGGTAATATTAAAACAATTGCTCAAGATGGTTTATCCTCTTTAAAAAATATGGAAGCTACTTTCGATTGGATTTATATCGATCCATCAAGAAGGCATGACAGTAAAGGTAAGGTCTTCTTTTTAAAAGATTGCTTACCAAATGTACCTGAGCATTTAAATTTGCTATTTAATAAAGCGAGTAATGTATTAATTAAAACTTCTCCTCTATTAGATATTAGTATTGGTTTAAAGGAATTAGAATACGTTAAAACGATCCATATTATTGCAGTAAATAATGAAGTAAAAGAATTGCTTTGGGTTTTAGAAAAAGATTACAAAGGCAATGTTAGTATAGAAACTTGTAATATTAAGAAAAAAAGTAAGCAAATATTTACGTTTTCTTTAAATGAAGAAGTTTCAGCAAACAGCAACTACTGTTTACCATTAGATTATTTATACGAACCTAATGCTGCAATAATGAAATCTGGAGCTTTTCATACTATTGCAAAAAAACTAGATGTTTTAAAATTACATCCAAATTCACATTTATACACAACCGAAACTTTAATAGATTTCCCGGGAAGGGTTTTCAAAATTGAAAAAGTAATGCCTTACAACAAAAAAATATTAAAAAAAGAAGGGATTGCAAAAGCAAATATTGCGACTCGAAATTTCCCAGAAAGTGTAGAACAAATCAGAAAAAAACACAAAATTAAAGATGGTGGAGATGTGTATCTCTTTTTCACTACAGATTTAGACAATAATAAAATAGTTATTCAAACAAAAAAGGTTGCGTAAATACGCAACCTTTATATATATATTTTCCTTGTAATTTATTCTCCCATTGCTTTCATTAAAGCAGCAGACATACGTTTATACGTTCCGTTTACCAGTCTTTCTCTAATTGCATCAAAAGCATCTAGCGTTTCTGTAACATCTTGTAAAGTATGTGTTGCAGTAGGAATCATACGTAATAAAATTAATCCTTTTGGTATTACTGGATACACAACAATAGAACAGAAAATGCCATAGTTTTCTCTTAAATCTCTAACCAATGCCATTGCTTCCGGAATACTTCCATTTAAGTACACTGGAGTAACACAACTTTGTGTCGTACCAATATCGAAACCACGTTCTTTAAGACCAGATTGTAAAGCATTAACAATAGTCCATAAATTTTGCTTTAGTTCTGGCATTGTACGTAACATATCTAAACGTTTTAAAGCACCAACTACCAATTGCATTTGCAACGATTTTGCAAACATTTGAGAACGTAAGTTATATTTTAAATAATCGATTATCTCTTTATCTGCAGCAATAAATGCTCCAGTACTTGCCATAGACTTTGCAAAAGTTGCAAAATAGACATCTATATCATCTTGTACACCTTGCTCTTCTCCTGCTCCAGCTCCTGTTTTACCAAGCGTACCAAATCCATGAGCATCATCTACAAATAAACGGAAATTAAATTTTTCTTTTAGAGCAACAATTTCTTTTAATCGCCCTTGCTCACCACGCATTCCAAAAACACCTTCCGAAATAACAAGAATTCCTCCTCCTGTTTGTTCTGCCATTTTAGTGGCTCTTTCCAGGTTTTTTTCTAAACTTTCTACATCGTTGTGTTTGTATGTAAAACGTTTTCCCATATGTAAACGAACACCATCAATAATACATGCATGTGCATCAACATCGTAAACAATAATATCATCTTTAGATACTAAGGCGTCTATAGTAGAAACCATACCTTGGTATCCAAAATTTAATAAGTACGCTGCTTCTTTATTTACAAACTCAGCAAGTTCATTTTGTAATTGTTCGTGTAACTCTGTGTGTCCAGACATCATTCGTGCTCCCATAGGATACGCCGAACCATAGTCGGCAGCTGCTTGCGCATCTACTTTACGAACTTCTGGATGATTTGCTAAACCTAGATAATCATTAATACTCCAAGTAATTACATCTTTTCCTTGAAATTTCATTCGGTTAGAAATAACTCCTTCTAGTTTTGGAAAAACAAAATACCCTTCTGCTTGTGCTGCCCATTTTCCTAATGGCCCTTTATCTTTGTAAATTTTTTCAAATAAATCTTTCATCTGCTATCAATCTTAGTTTAGTTGTACAAAATTAAATATTTCTACTCACTAAACACAATATTTTTATGTACTATTTAACAACAAAAAGATAGAAAGCATCTGTGTAGAGACTTTCTATCTTTAATTATGTTATATTTTATTTAACGTATTGAATACTTTCGGCAGCGACTTTGTTTTTACTATCAAAGAAGCCTTGATCTGTCATCCATTTATCGCTATAAATTTTACTCATATAACGGGAACCATGATCTGGAAATAATACAACTACTTTCGAATTTTCATGAAACTCACCTGCTTCATCTAATTGCTTTACAGCTTGCATTGCTGCTCCAGAAGTATAGCCAACAAATAAGCCTTCTGTTTTTGCAATTTGTCTTGCTGTATGTGCGCTTTCTTCATCTGTAACTTTTACAAAAGAATCTATTGCATCAAAATCTGTTGCTGTAGGAATTAAATTTTTCCCTAATCCTTCAATTCTATATGGGTAAATTTCTTTTTCATCAAACTCTCTAGTTTCATGGTATTTTTTAATTACCGATCCAAAAGCATCTACTCCTATTACTTTAACATTAGGGTTTTGTTCTTTTAAATATTTTGCTGTACCAGAAATTGTTCCTCCGGTACCACTACAAGCAACTAAGTGAGTGATTTCTCCTTCTGTTTGCTTCCAGATTTCTGGTCCAGTAGAATTATAGTGGGCATCGATATTTAGTTCATTAAAATACTGGTTAATGTATACCGAACCTTTTATTTCGTTATGTAGACGTTTTGCAACTTCATAATAAGACCTAGGGTCGTCTGCACTAACATTTGCTGGACAAACATAAACCTTTGCTCCCATTGTTTTTAGCATATCGATCTTATCTGCTGAAGATTTTGAACTAACAGCCAAAATACAATCGTATCCTTTAATAATACTAACCATAGCTATACTAAATCCTGTGTTACCAGAAGTAGTTTCTATAATAGTATCTCCAGGCTTTAGAATGCCTTTCTTTTCAGCTTGTTCAATAATATATAATGCAACTCTGTCTTTAGATGAGTGTCCTGGATTAAAAGCTTCTACTTTTGCGTAAAATTCACCTTTAAAAGGAGCTGTTATAGTATTTAGTTTAATTAATGGTGTATTACCTACTAAATCTAAAACGTTATCAAATACTTGATTTTTTTGTGCCATAAATACGTTTTATTCTGCTACAAGAAGTAACATAAACTTGGCAAAAATACGTAAAAATTTTTATTATTCATTAATTCCTTCTAAATCTAATAAAAATGCGTACTCTAAAGCCACTTCTTTTAAGCTTTCAAAACGTCCAGATGCACCACCATGACCAGAATCCATGTCAGTATGTAACAATAATTTTTTATTGTCCGTTTTTAACGCTCTAAGTTTTGCTACCCATTTTGCAGGTTCCCAATATTGTACCTGCGAGTCATGCAAACCAGTTGTAATTAACATATTTGGATATTCTTGTGCTTTAACATTATCATAAGGTGAATAGGAAAGCATATACTCATAATATTCTTTATCGTTAGGATTTCCCCATTCGTCATACTCTCCTGTAGTTAACGGAATTGTATCGTCTAACATAGTAGTTACAACATCTACAAAAGGTACTGCCGCTAGAATACCATGATATAGTTCTGGATTTAAATTTGCAATTACTCCCATTAATAAACCACCTGCAGATCCTCCATTTGCATATAAATGTTTATTAGAAGTGTATTTTTCTTCAATTAAAAACTTAGAACAGTCTATAAAATCATAAAAGGTATTCTTCTTTTGTTTTAATTTTCCTGTTTCATACCAATCTCTTCCTAAATATTCACCTCCTCGAATATGTGAGATAGCGAAAATAAAACCTCTATCTAATAAACTTAATCTAATCGTAGAAAAATATGGATCTATTGTAGAACCATACGAACCATAGGCATATTGTAACAATGGATTTGTACCATCTAATTGCAGTCCTTTTTTATAAACAATAGAAATTGGAATTTTTACCCCATCTCTAGCTGTTGCCCAAATTCGTTTAGAAGTATAATTTTCTTTATTAAATGTACCGCCTAAAACTTCCTGTTCTTTTTTTACTTCTTTCGTTTTTGTTTTAAAGTTATAGTCTATAACAGAACTTGGTGTGGTAAGCGCATTATAACTATAGCGTAATACATCACTATCAAAATCTGGATTATTACCCGTATTTGCAGTATATGTTTCGTTATCAAAAGGCAAATAATAATCTTCGTTACCATTCCAACTAATTATTCTAATTTTATTTAGGCCATTCTCTCTTTCACTTACGACTAAATAATCTTTAAAAATTTCGATATCTTCTAATAACACATCTTTTCTATGTGGAATTACATCTTGCCAATTTTCTTTTTCTGTATGATTTTCAGATGTTTTCTGAAGCTTAAAATTAGTTGCTTTATCTTTATTAGAAATTATAAAAAAACGGTCTTTATAATGTGCTATAGCATAATCTAATTCTCTTTCTCTTTTTTGAAAAATTTTAAACTCGTCATCTGGATTGTCTGCATTTAAAATTTGATACTCGGCAGTTAAAGTACTCGAAGAACCTATAATTAGGTACTTTTTAGATTTTGTTTTGTAGACAAAAGTATTGAAGGTTTCGTCTTTTTCGTGAAATACTTCTATGTCTTCTTGAACTTTAGTATGTAATTTATGTTTAAAAACTTTGAAAGAACGCAAGGTTACTTCATCTTTTCTCGTGTAAAACAACGTTTTATTATCGTTAGCCCAAGTAATACCTCCTGTTGTATTTTTTATTTCTTCGGAATAAATTTCACCAGTAATTAAATTTTTAATTTTTATAGTATATTGCCTTCTACTTACTATATCTGTTGAAAAAGCAGCCATAGTATTATCCGGACTAATAGAAACACCTCCTAATTTAAAGTAGTTAAAATCTTTTGCCATTTCATTACAATCAAACAGCAATTCTTCTGTAGCTTCTAAGGTTTTTTTTCTTCGTGTATAAATAGGATAATCTTTACCTTTTTCATATTTAGTAATGTACCAATATCCGTTTAATTTATAAGGTACAGATGAATCATCCTCTTTAATTCTAGCTTTCATTTCTTTAAAAAGATCTGCTTGAAAAGGTTCTGTATGCGCTAAAACTTCTTTAGTATGTTTATTTTCAGCATTTAAATAGTCGATTACTTCTTGGTCTTCTTTATTATTAAGCCAAAAATAATTGTCTATTCGTTCGTGTTTATGCGCTACAAGTTTTTCTTGAATTTGCTTCGCTTTTGGAGGAGTATGTGCTTTTTTCAAATGAAATAATTAATTCTAAAATTATATTCTTCAAAAATAGAAAAATTAAATAGTTTTGTATGAAATTATAAATTATAAAATTATGTTTGGAGACCTTGCAGGAATGATGGGTAAATTAAAAGAAACTCAGAAAAAAGTAGAAGAAACTAAAAAACGTTTAGATACCGTTTTAGTAGATGAACAAAGCAATGATGCCTTATTAAAGGTTACTATAACTGCTAATAGAGTGATAAAATCGATATCCATTGAGGATACTTTATTAGAAGATAAAGAACAGTTAGAAGATTATTTAATTCTTACTTTAAATAAAGCAATAGAAAAAGCAACACGTGTAAATGAGGCAGAAATTGCTGCCGTTGCTAAAGATGGCATGCCGAACATTCCAGGAATGGATATGTTTAAATAGCGTAAGTTTTATGCAAAAAAAAAAAGGAAGCTAAATTAGCTTCCTTTTTTATTATTATGATACAGTAATTATTGTTGGTTAATTACTCTAAATTGAGTTCTTCTGTTTGCTAAGTGCTCTCTTTCAGTACAAGAAACACCATCAGCACATCTATTTACTAATCTAGTTTCACCATATCCATTAGATACAATTCTTGAAGAATTGATTCCTTTAGAGATTAAGTAGTTAGTTACAGCTTGTGCTCTTCTTTCAGATAAAGATCTGTTAGATGAAGCAGAACCTCTAGAATCTGTGTGAGATGCAATCTCTACAGATACACCATCAGCTAAAGTAGGTAATAATTTAGCGTCAATCTCTCTTTTAGCAGATTCCGTTAAAGTTGCAGAACCTAAGTTCCAGTTTATGTTAAGGTCGTTGTACTCTAATAAAGTACATTCAACTTCTTTCCAAGTAGTTAAACCACCTTTTGTTTGTAAAACTTCTTTAGATACCGTTTTAGTAACAGCAGGAACTGTACTTTCAACTATTTTAGAATCTTCAGCTAAAACTGTTTTCTTTAATGTAGCAGTTTGTTGAGGAATATCGATAGCTCTTGTAGTTGGAGGTGTTACCATTACAGTACGCTTCATCGTTTTAGTTACAGCAGGAATAGAAACAACTTTTGTAGTTTCTGGAATGATTACTGTTCTTGTAACTGTTTTAGTTTCTTGAGGAATATCAATTACTCTAGTTGTTGGAGGTGTTACCATTACAACTCTTTTCATTGTTCTTGTTTGTTGAGGAATCTCAATAACTCTTGTTGTTGGAGGAGTTACCATTACTGTTTTCTTCACGTTAGTTGTTACAGCAGGAATATCAATTACTCTAGTTGTAGCTGGTCTAACAACAGTTTTAACAGTATAAGTAGCCATACCACAATCATCGTTAGAAGAAGATGTATCACAATCTGGAGTTCTTACAAAAGAAGCATCAGCAGATAAATCTGTAGTGTTTATTGTAATGTTTTGAGCAGGAACTGCTTTATAACACCAGTATCTACAATCATTAGGATCAGCAGATTGACATTCAGCAGCTGGAGTATCACTCATTTGCCATTTAGCAGTAGCTGGTTTCGTTTCAATAACTTGGTAGTTAGGAGAAAAACTAGCTGGAACTACTCTTAACGAAGTACCATATTCTCTCTTTTTGTATGTTCTTGTTTCCGTACCGTATTCAGCAGGAACAACTTCTAAACGTTGAGCAGCTTCTTGGCTTACAACAGTAAAGTCTTGAGTTTCATATACTGCAGGTACAATTTCTAATTTTTGACTAGCTGGTTGTGTTACTACTTCAAAAGTTTGCGTTTCGTAAACAGCAGGAACAACTTCTAAACGTTGAGAAGCTTCTTTTGTTACAACAGTTTCTGTTTGCGTTTCTGTTCTTGAAGGTATTTTCTCTAAACGTTGAGATGCTTCTTGTACAGTTACTTCAAAAGTTTGTGTCTCATATACTGCAGGTACAACTTCTAAACGTTGGCTTGCATTAGCAACAACTACTTCTTCATTAACTGTAGTATAAGTTGCTGGTACAGTACTTAACTTTTTGTATGCTGGTGACACTTGAATAGTTACATCTTGATTTACCCAAACGTCTGGTGTTACACATCGAACGTAGCATTTCCCTGGCTCGGGATTAGTTGGTAAATCTTGTGCAAATGCAGAAATGCAAACAACAAAAGATAAGATTGTTAGTAAGGTTTTTTTCATTTTTAAGTAATTTAAATGGTTAAATATTAATATAGTTCTAGTTTTAGATACTTTAAATTAAGTAACAACTACTAATTTCGTACAAAATTAAAACTTATCAAACTTTTAATTACTTAAAAGATTAAGAAGTCTTTAACATTTCGATAAAGTACCTATATATCCGACGAAACATACAATAAACTTGTAAGTTGCTGGTTTTGAGCAAAACACACTAAAAATCGCTTAACAAGTCTAAAACATAGGCATGCATAGTACTGGAATAGTCTAAATGAGTAACTAATCGGAGTTTATTTTCTCCCATACCTACAAGTTTTACTCCTTTGCTATCTAATTTTGAAATGAAAGCACTAGAATTAATATCTTCTTGTACTTCAAAGATTACGATATTCGTTTCTACAGGTTCTACTTTCTTAACATAACTAGATTTATTTAAAAGATAAGCCAGTTCTTTGGCCTTATAATGATCTACTTCTAATCTTAAGATATTATTACTTAAAGCATACATTCCTGCTGCAGCAAAATAGCCAACTTGTCGCATTCCTCCTCCAAAAATTTTACGTATTCGCATTGCTCCTTCCATTATAGCATCATCTCCAACTAAGACTGAGCCAATTGGGCAACCTAAACCTTTACTTAAACAAACAGAGATAGTATCAAATATTTCCCCATATTGTTCTGTTGTTTCTTTTTTTGCAACTAAAGCATTCCAAATTCTAGCCCCATCTAAATGAAAACCAAGAGTATTTGCATCACAAATCTTTCTAATTTTTTGCAATTCATTAAAATCCCAACAAGCTCCTCCTCCTTTGTTTGCTGTATTTTCTATTGCAACCAGACTAGTTAATGGACTATGGTAAAAATCTGGAGGATTAATATTATTTATTACATCTTGTGCAGTAAACATTCCTCTGTTACCATCAATTAGCTTACAAGAGACACCACTATTAAAACTTGCTCCTCCTCCTTCGTAATTATATATGTGTGCATATTTATCGCAAATCACTTGTTCTCCAGGATTTGTATGTAATTTTATTGCTGCTTGATTTGCCATGCTGCCTGAAGGAAAAAATAATGCTTTGCGTTTACCAAACATTTCTGCTATGCGTTCTTCTAAAGCGTTAACTGTTGGGTCTTCTTTATACACATCATCACCAACAGATGCTTTCATCATGGCACTCAACATTTCTGTAGTAGGCTTGGTTACTGTATCACTCCTTAAATCTATTATCATTTGATTTATATTTAAAACTACCGTAAAATTAAATGAAAATATATTTTCTCACACAGTATTAAATTTTATTTTTGTTAAAAATATACTTCATATGATTACTACAGATCAAATTAAAGATCTTAATACCCGTCTTACTGCGCTAAGACAATATCTTTGACTTAGATGCTAAGTTAATTGAAATACAAAACGAAGAAGAACAAACTTTTGACCCTAATTTTTGGAACGACTCTAAAGCTGCTGAATTAATAATGAAATCCATTCGAGAAAAGAAGAAATGGGTTTTAGATTATGATACAGCCAAAACATTAGTTGAAGATTTAGAAGTAATTTATGAATTCTTTAAGGAAGATGAAGCTACTCTTGAAAATGTAGAAACTAGATTTGATAAAGCGACAACTGCGATTGAAGATTTAGAATTTAAAAACATGCTTTCTGAAGAAGGAGACAGTTTAAGTGCTGTACTTCAAATTACTGCTGGTGCTGGAGGAACAGAAAGTTGCGATTGGGCAAGTATGCTTATGCGTATGTATTTAATGTTTGCTGAAAAAAGTGGCTTTAAAGTAAAAGAGCTTAACTACCAAGAAGGAGATGTTGCAGGAATTAAAACTGTTACCCTAGAAATCGAAGGAGACTTTGCTTTTGGTTGGCTTAAAGGGGAAAATGGTGTGCACAGATTAGTACGTATTTCTCCTTTCGATAGTAATGCAAAACGTCATACTAGTTTCGCTTCTGTATATGTATACCCTTTAGTAGATGATACTATTGAAATTGAAATTAACCCTGCAGACATAGAAATTGTTACAGCAAGATCTAGTGGTGCTGGTGGACAAAATGTAAATAAAGTAGAAACCAAAGTACAATTAACACACAAACCTACAGGCATTCAAATATCCTGTTCTGAAACACGTTCACAACATGATAACCGTGCAAGAGCGCTTCAAATGCTGAAATCGCAATTATACGAAATGGAACTACAAAAGCAATTAGCACAACGCGAAGATATTGAAGCCAGTAAAATGAAGATTGAATGGGGAAGCCAAATACGTAATTATGTAATGCACCCATATAAATTAGTAAAAGATGTTCGTTCTGGTCATGAAACTGGTAATGTAGATGCAGTTATGGATGGAGATATTGGTCGCTTTTTAAAAGCATACCTTATGATGATGGGGCAGCAATCTACAGAAACAAATAATTTATAAAATAAAACACTGAATGATAACGATATACCACAATAATAGATGCAGTAAATCTCGTAGTGGACTAGAAATATTAAAGAATTCTGGCAAAGAATTTAAAATAATTAATTATCTTGAAACCTTTCCGGATAAAGAAGAAATAATACGCATTATTAAACTACTAAATATCGAACCTATAGATTTAGTTAGAAAAAATGAAGTTATTTGGAAAGAAAATTACAAAAACAAAATATTAACAGGCTCGCAAGTCATAGATGCAATGGTTAAACACCCAAAACTAATAGAAAGACCTATTGTTATAAAAGGGAACAAAGCAGTTATTGGCAGACCTCCAGAATTAATACTAGATTTAATAACATAATACCTACATTATAACCCCAAAAAACAAAATCCCCAAATCCCTACCTACATTATGATTTTAATTTATCACAACCCAGAATCAATAGACTCTATTGAATGTCTCAATATTTTAAAAAAAATTAAAAAGAGACATAAAGTTATTAGACACATAGACCATCCTTTAACAGAAAGAAAACTTAAAAGAATTGTAAAACTTTTAAATATTAAACCCATTCATTTAATTAGAACTGAAGCTACTATATGGAAAGATCATTACCAAAAAGTAGTTTCCAATATGGATGATTTTGATGATATTGAATACATTAAAATGATGACCGAATTTCCTAGTCTAATAAAAATACCCATCGTTATTAACGGAGATAAAGCTGCAATTTGTAGACCTCCAGAAAAAATATTAAGTATCCTAGCTAGCTAATTTAAAAAGCTTCAAAATGATTACATTTTGAAGCTTTTTTTTATTTAACATACTTTTAACCAAACCCCTTTAAACCAAACTATATTTTTGCGGTCATAAGCTAAAAACTAATCATGACTAAACAACTTTTTGCATTTATTTGCATTTTATTTTTCTCCTTAAACACTTTTGCTCAAAAAGAAGTAAGAATTACTGGAAGTATTCTTGAGCAAGAAACGCTTCAGCCTTTAGAATATGCTACTGTTGCTTTTTTTAGCAAAAAAGAAAACAGAATGATAACTGGAGGTATTACAGACGAAAAAGGTAACTTCAATATTCCGGTTACTGCTGGTCTTTACGATGTATCTATTGAGTTCATTGGTTTTGGAACTAAAACAATTGCAAATCAAAAACTTTTAAAAGACACTAATTTAGGAGAACTGTTTCTTAGTGAAGATACAGAATCTTTAGGTGAAGTTTTAGTTATTGCAGAACGTACTACTGTTGAAATTAAATTAGATAAAAAAATATACAACGTTGGTAAAGACCTTACTGTTCGTGGTGGTACTGTTAGTGATGTACTAGACAATGTACCTTCCGTTTCTGTAGATGTAGAAGGAAATGTTTCGCTTCGTGGTCAAGAAAATGTGCGTATTTTAATTAACGGAAAACCTTCTGGTTTAGTAGGTTTAAACTCTACAGATGCACTACGTCAATTACCAGCAGAATCTATAGAAAAAGTAGAAGTTATCACTTCTCCTTCAGCTAGATATGATTCCGAAGGAACTGCAGGAATATTAAACATTATTTTAAGACGAAGTAAGTTACAAGGTTTAAATGGTGCTATAACTGCTAATGCTGGCTACAATCCTTCCGCTGGAATATCTGGAAATATAAACTATAGAACCGGAAACGTTAATATATTTAATACTTCTGGATATAGTTATAGAGAAAGTCCAGGTAATTCTTTCACAAACACTACCTATAAAGAATTTGGAAATAGTATTAATGAAACCAAAGACTATGATCGTAAAAGAAAAGGTTTTAATACCAATTTAGGTATTGAATGGTATATTAATGATTCTGCTTCTTTAACTACTTCTGTTTTTTATAGAGACAGTAATAACGAAAGTAATACTACTAATAGTTTATTACAATATGATATTAATAATGTGCTAACTAGTTCAAGTTCTCGTTTTGATCCAGAATTAGAAGATGATAAAACCATACAATATGCGGCTAATTTCACAAAAAACTTTGAAACTAGCGGGCACAAACTTACCTTCGATTTTCAATACGAAGACAGTACAGAAGACGAAAGCTCTCTAGTTGAAGTTAACGATGTATTAAACGAAAAAGTAGGAACTCTTGAAGATCAAGAACGTATCTTATTACAAGGTGATTATGTATTACCTATTGGTGAAAATGCACAATTTGAATTAGGGTATCGTGGTAATTTTAATACTATTTCTACAGATTATGTAGTTGAATTTTTAGATAATACAAATACTTTTTATGTAGACAATGATTTATCTAATATCTTAAACTATAAAGAATATGTAAATGCTGTCTATTCGCAATACGGAAGCAAACATGGTAAGTTTTCTTATTTATTGGGATTACGTTTAGAAAATACTAGAATTACTATCGATCAACCTTCTAGTGGAGATTTTACTAAAAAGGATTATACTGGTTTATTTCCAACGGTAAACTTAAATTACGAATTATCGGAAGCAGAAAGCCTAACAATTGGTTACAGTAGACGTTTACGTAGACCGCGTTCTAGATATATAAACCCTTTTCCTTCACGCTCTAGTGTATCTAGCGTTTTTCAAGGAAATCCAGATTTAGACCCTAGTTATTCTGGTACTTTTGATCTTGGATATATAAACCGTTTTGGAAAAGTAACACTTAATACATCTGCTTACTACCAGCATGCTACAGATGTTTTTAATTTTGTGAGCTTTGATACTGGTGAAACCGTAGATGTAGATGGGGAAGAAGTTTCTGTAATACAACGTACTCCAATAAATTTAGCTAGTGAAGACAGATACGGTTTTGAATTTACAGTTATGTACAGACCATCTCGTAAATTTAATACAAGTGCGAACTTTAATGTCTTTAAATCTAAAAGTGAAGGTGTCGATCCTAATGGAGCAGATTTAGGAAATGAAAATACAAGTTGGTTTGCTAGATTAAATACAAAATATACATTACCAGCAGATATAGAATGGCAAACGAGTATGAACTATTCAGGACCTACTGCAGATGCGCAAAACAAAAGAAAAGGTGCCTTTTCAACAAATATGGCATTTAGTAAAGACTTGTTTAATGAAAAAGCATCTATAGCCTTAAGTGTTAGTGATTTATTTAACTCTAGAAAACGTATAATGGATACAGAAACAGATACTTTCTATAGCACTAGTGAATTTCAATGGAGAGAACGTAGTTTCAACTTATCTTTCACGTACAGGTTTAATCAACAAAAGAAAAGAGATCGTGGACAAAGAGGAAATGGTGGTGAAGAGGAATTTGAAGGGTAAATTTAAATTCTAGTTATATAAAGTAATTTTTAAAAAGCTCCTCTCCTATTTTTTAGGAAGGAGCTTTTTTAGTTTTTAATAAATTAAAAAAAGACTACAAATAGATCACAAAAAAAAGGGAGACGCTACGCGTTTCCCTTTTTTTTATATTTAATATAAAGCTTATGCGTTACGCTCTGCTTTTTTCTCTTCTCTTTTTTCTTTTAAAAACTCCATTAAAGATCCACCAATCCAGTAAGGAATAACAAAAGTTAATAAAAATATCATTAGCCAAAAACCTATTGTTAAAATGGTTAAGAAAGCTAAAAATCCTAAATATTGGTCAAATTCAAACATAATTGTTGGTGTCTTATTTAATATAATAATGCAAATATAAACCAAAGTGTTTTTTTATGCAATATAAAATGTAGAATTATTAACAGAGTTATCAAAAGAGTTCATTAACTATAAAAAAACGAATGAAATAGGGTAATCTTTTAATCGTCCGAAATTAAATATTACAATCTCCTTCAAAAAAATACGCAATTAACCAGTCTACAAGCAATTTATAATTATCAACAATATGCTAATAAATTATCAAAAAAAAACATCTGTATTTATGCCATAAATATGTAAATTTGTATTGTTAAAATCAGCATTAAAATTATGGAATATAGAATAGAAAAAGATACAATGGGTAATGTTAACGTTCCTGCAGATAAACTTTGGGGAGCACAAACAGAACGCTCACGTAACAACTTTAAAATTGGTGCTGCTGCATCTATGCCTTTAGAAATTGTTTATGGGTTTGCTTACTTAAAAAAAGCTGCAGCATTTACTAATTGTGAGTTAGGTGCCTTAGACATTGAAAAAAGAGATCTTATTGCTAAAGTATGTGATGAAATTTTAACTGGAATGCATGATGATCAGTTTCCGTTAGTTATATGGCAAACAGGTTCTGGTACGCAAAGTAACATGAACGTAAACGAAGTTATAGCCAATAGAGCACATCAAATTGCTGGAAAAGTTATTGGTGAAGGTGAAAAAACCATTCAACCAAATGACGATGTAAATAAATCACAATCCTCTAATGATACTTTCCCTACAGGAATGCATATTGCTGCTTATAAGAAAATAGTAGAAAACACTATTCCTGGTGTAACACAATTAAGGGATACTCTAAAAAAGAAATCAGAAGATTTTAAAGAAGTTGTAAAAATAGGTAGAACCCATTTAATGGATGCCACTCCGCTTACATTAGGACAAGAATTTTCTGGTTATGTATCGCAATTAGATCATGGTCTAAAAGCTTTAAATAATACTTTAGCACATTTAAGTGAACTTGCTCTTGGAGGTACAGCAGTTGGTACTGGATTAAATACCCCAAAAGGTTACGCAAAACGTGTTAGCGAATTTATTGCTGAATTTACTGGTCTTCCTTTTATCACTGCACCCAATAAATTTGAAGCTCTTGCTGCACATGATGCTTTGGTAGAAACACATGGTGCTTTAAAACAATTAGCTGTTTCTTTAAATAAAATTGCTAACGATATTCGTATGATGGCTTCTGGTCCACGTTCTGGTATTGGTGAAATTATTATACCTGCTAACGAACCAGGAAGTTCTATTATGCCTGGGAAAGTAAACCCTACACAATGTGAGGCTTTAACTATGGTTTGTGCACAAGTAATGGGTAATGATGTTGCTGTTACTGTTGGTGGTACACAAGGTCATTATGAACTAAATGTATTTAAACCTATGATGGCTGCAAACGTATTACAATCTGCACAATTAATAGGTGATGCATGTAGAAGTTTTGAAGAAAATTGTGCTGCTGGTATCGAACCAAACCACGCTGTTATTAAAGAGTTACTTAACAATTCACTAATGTTAGTTACTGCATTAAACACCAAAATCGGATATTATAAAGCTGCCGAAATCGCAAATACAGCTCATAAAAACGGAACTACTCTTAAAACCGAAGCTATTAACCTTGGCTATGTTACTGCCGAAGATTATGATGCTTGGGTAAAACCTGAAAACATGGTTGGTAGTTTGAAATAACGACAAAACGCTTAGTATTTCCGATAAAAAGCATAATCTCGAAATATTTTAATATATTTGTAAACAAATAGTTACAAAAAAAAAAATCCTCAAATACATGAAAAGAAAACTACTTACTGGTTTATCCTTACTTTTAATAAGTTCAATGGCATTGGCTCAAACAACTTTTGAAGCGAAAGCTACAATAAATGCTTCTACAGGAGCTAATCCTTACACCATTGATTCTGGCTTACTAGATAACGACGCTTATGTAGATATTGTTATTGGTACTGATGGAGGAAATACTGTAGAATGGTATAAAAACAATGGAGATGGAACTTTTGCTGCTAGCGTTACTTTAGTAGCTACTGGAGCTGAAGCCTTATTATATGTTGAAGGTGTGCATATTGCAGATGTTAATGGAGATGGTAATAATGATATTTTAGCAACTAGTTATGGTAATAGTAATTTAGTATGGTTCGCCAATAATGGAGATGGTACTTTTGCAGATGCTGTAACTATTGGAACTTCTCTTATTTCCGGTGCTGGTACAGTTACTACTGGTTATATTGATGCAGATTCAACATTAGATGTAGCTGTTGTTGCTTATGGGTCTGGAGATGTATTTTGGTTTGCAAACAATGGCTCGGGAGTATTTACAGGACCTTACACTATTTCCTCTATACCTACAAGCGGACCTGGGGATATTGAATTAACAGATTATGATAATGATGGAGATTTAGATGCAGTCATTGCATTTTCGGATGCTGGTACTATTGAAGTGTACGACAACAACTTACTACCTAGTGGAGCTGGTGTTGTATCCTTTACAAAATATGACAATACAGTAAGCTCAGGAAATGGATATTTATTTGACATCGATGTTAAAGATGTAAATGATGATGGAATTCTTGATATTTTAAAGTCAGATAACAACCCAAGTGGTGGTAATCCAAACATTGCTTATTATACTAAAGATACTAGTGGAACTTCAACTACATTTACTGAAACTACTATTGCAACATCTATCTCTAGAACTTCTTTAGCTACTGTAGCAGATTTTGATAATGATTCGTTTAACGATTTAATAGTTACTAATGGTAGAGTTACAAATCAAGATGTTATCTGGTTTGAAAGTGATAATTTTGGTGGATTTGGATCTGAAATAACATTAGATGATTCGCATTCTTCCATTTTTGATATTACAATTAATGATTTTGATAATGATGGCGATTTAGATTTTGCAACCGTAAGTTACTACCAAAGTGATTTAAACTGGTTTGAAAACAAATTAATTACGCTTGATGTAGAAGATAATACTTTACAAGAAATTACAATGTATCCTAATCCAACGAAAAACAATTTATATTTTAAAGGAAACATTAATGGAGATTTAAATGTATCTGTTTACAATGTTTTAGGAAAACGTGTTATTCATAGTGCTGTAAAAACAGGGCAAGCTTTAGATGTTTCTAAACTAAATAATGGGGTTTACATTATTAAATTTAATGACTATAACACAACATACAAGTTTGTAAAACAATAAACTTTTTACTCTTTATAAAATTTAAAGCGTTGGCAAATTGTCAACGCTTTTTTATTTTGCTAAATTTATACTTTAATACAAAGCTATGTCATTACTAATTACCAATATAAAAGAACTAATACAAGTAAGAGATACTAACCTACTAAAGGTTTCTGGAAGCGATATGAAAATACTTCCATCTATTAAAAATGCATATATCTATTTAGAACATGATACTATTGTAGCCTATGGTAGTATGCAGGACGTAACTTCTATTGAAGCAGATCAAATAATAGATGCTACAGGAAAAATCGTTTTACCAACTTGGTGCGACTCGCATACACACATTGTATACGCAGGAAATAGAGAACAAGAATTTGTAGATAGAATTAATGGTCTTAGCTATGAGGACATAGCAAATCGTGGTGGTGGAATTTTAAATTCCGCAGAAAAACTTCAAAACACAAGCGAAGAAGACTTATATCAACAATCTATACAACGAGTACACCAAGTCATGAAACTTGGCACAGGAGCTTTAGAAATTAAATCTGGCTATGGCCTAACTGTCGAAGCCGAATTAAAAATGCTTCGCGTAATTAAACGCATTAAAAAAGAATTTCCAATAAAAATAAAAGCCACTTTTTTAGGTGCACACGCACTTCCTAAAGCATATAAAGAAGATAAAAAAGGCTATCTAGATTTAATTATTAATGAAATGCTTCCTAAAATTGAAAAAGAAGAACTTGCACATTACATAGATGTTTTTTGCGAAAAAGGCTACTTTAGTTTAGAAGATACAGATCGATTACTATCCGCAGGAAAAAAACATGGGCTTATTCCCAAAATTCATGTAAATCAATTTAATGCATTTGGTGGTATTGCACTTGGTGTTAAACACAATGCGCTTTCTGTAGATCATCTCGAAGAATTAAAAACAGAAGATATAAAAGCATTAAAAGACAGCAGCACTATTCCTGTAGCACTTCCCTCCTGTTCCTACTTTTTAAGCATACCTTACACTCCTGCAAGAAAAATTATAGATGCTGGATTGCCTTTAGCTTTAGCTACAGATTACAACCCTGGTTCTACACCAAGTGGAAACATGAATTTTGTAGTAAGCACTGCTTGCATAAAAATGAAAATGACTCCAGAAGAAGCCATAAATGCAGCAACTATAAATGGTGCATATGCCATGGGAATTTCTAACCAGTATGGAAGTATAACTAGAGGTAAAAAAGCGAACCTTATTATCACGAAACAAATACCTAGTTATAATTTTTTACCTTATGCTTTTGGAGAAAACCATATAGACTCAGTAATTATAAATGGAACCGTCTTATAATTTTAAATTAAATACTTTAAAACCTGTATCTAAATCCTGTATTGCATTAGGACTAACAGATTTTAATTCGGTTTGTAAGTTTGTAAAGCAATTACCTTACGGAAGAAACACAGACAGAAGCAACTACGAATCTATTTTACAAGAAAACAAAGGAACATGCGCTACAAAACACGCATTTTTAAAGGAAATTGCTATTGAAAATGAAGCAACACATATTCAGTTTTGTTTATGTATTTACAAAATGAATGAAGCCAATACTAAAGGTGTTGATGAAGTGTTATCAAAACTCCATTTAGAGTATATTCCTGAAGCTCACACGTATTTAAAAATGAATAATGAAATCTTCGATTTTACTAGAACTAAAGTAAGTACAACATCTTTTAAAGAAGCTATTTTATTTGAAGAAAAAATCCTTCCGAAGCAAATAGGAAATTATAAGTTAGAGTTTCATAAAAACTATATAAAAAAATGGATTATTTCGAACCATATATCATATTCTTTTGAAGAAATTTGGAGCTTTAGAGAAGCCTGCATCCAAAAACTAAGTAACTAAAAAAAGCCTGAAACTAATAGCTTCAGACTTTAAAAAATGGATTAATTTTTTAGGTACTACTTTAAAGTAAACTCATTACTTGAAATTAATTCTTTGTTATTAAAAACATTCACTACGTATCGCCCTTTTTCAAAATCTGCATCACCTCTAGCATTAACAAATTCGCAAACATCTAAAGAATTATTTTCATAATTAAACTTACTAATAACACTATAATTTAAGCTTTGTTCTTCAAATTGTACTTGTGCATTTTCTCCTAAAATATTATTGTTTGGGTCTATTAATTGCACATAGAATTCTTGATCACCGGCTTGTACCAATCTATTTTTAGCAACAGTATAACAAACTCTAATCTTATCTACACGTCTAGCTCTTTCTGTAGGAATTAGTTTTCCAGAACTTCGCTCTATAACACCATATCCTTTTAAACCAACTGTATTTAAAACTGCAGCAGTCTCTACAACTTCAGCTAAAGCGGTATTTTGTACCAATAAAGAATCTGTAAACATAGTACGCTCTTCTAATCTAACCTTAGTACTATCTAAAGAAGTTGCTAGCAATTGATTTTCCACTTTTAATCTATCGTTTTCAACCAAAAGTACATCCATCTCTTTTTGCAGTGATAAATACTTTTGTTTGTATTTCCATAAACTACCAACATTTGCTTCAGACACTTTTAAAGAGTCCATAAGTCCTTGAATTCGCTCTTTAGCATCAATTAATTTTTCATTAGCAATATCATTTTCACCAATAGCAATATCATATTGTTTTGCCATATTGCTTAAATCATTCATTACTAATTGCTTTTCTTTAGTAAGCTGTAATTCATTTTCTTTTTTCTCTTGGTATAAAGTAGAAGTGTAAAATCCAGTTCCTAAAAATAAAGCTAAAGCAATACCTAAAGCTACTTTTAATCCTATGTTATTCTTCTTTTCTGTCATAATTACTTGTTTTTAAGGTTAAAATTTAGAGCGTAATTTTTGTTTCAAATTTTTTGATTATTTAATATTATAATTCTTGTTTCGTTTAAAAATAATGTACTTTTATTTGATTTAAAAAACAGATTTTAATTATGGACAAATTGGTTTTATTTGATAATACAAAACTAAAAAGCGTACTTAACAAAAGACCCAAAGAATCTAAATTTGGCGAACACATTAAAGTATTAACCTCTGTTTCCAATATATACGAGCAACTTATAAATTTAGATGTTAGCTATGTTTTAATTGGCTTACCTGAAGATGTAGGAGTTTTCGCAAATTACGGAAAACCAGGCACTTCCACTACATTTGATGCCGTAATTAAAATTTTGTTAAATATACAAAGTAACACATATACACATGCCAATAAAGTGCTTGTTTTAGGACATTTAGATTTTGATTTCGAATTAAAAAAACTTAAAAAATTAGATCAAAATAAGAAGAAAGATATTGCCAAAGCAAGAAAAATGGTTGAGACAATAGATCAACAAGTGGCTAACTTAGTGCATACTATTGTTAAATCTGGTAAAAAACCAATTATTATTGGCGGTGGTCATAACAACGCTTATGGTAATATTAAAGGGAGCTCGCTAGCATTAAACACAGCTATAAATGTAGTCAATTTAGACGCGCATACCGATTTTAGAGAAGAAGAAGGAAGACATAGTGGCAATGGCTTTCGTTACGCTTTCGCGGAAGGTTTTTTGCATAATTACTTTATTTTTGGTTTACATGAAAATTATAACGCACAAAGTATTATAAACACTATTAAAAGTGAAAAACGAATAGGTTTTAATACCTATGAAGCTATATCTGTAAGGAAAGAACTGAAATTTAAAACAGAAATAGAACGTGCTTTAAAACATGTGTCTGCAAAGCCTTTTGGTATTGAAATAGATTGTGATGCTATAGCAAACACATCGAGTAGCGCTAAAACTCCTAGTGGATTTTCGGTAAACAAAACTAGAAATTTTGTAAATTATTTTGCTAAACACAAAAATGCAACGTACTTACACATATGCGAAGCTATTGCTACACCAGAAAACGAAGCACAAATTGGTAAATTAATAAGCTATTTAATAACAGATTTTATTCGAGCTAACACAAAAAAATAATGTCAAAACTTGTATTAGAATTCTTTCGGTTAGGACTTACCTTTTTAATTTTTTTATTTATAATAACATTATTATTTATGGAAATAAACCAAGTACAGTCTTCTTGGTTCGCGAAAATTTCCCAAACATTTTCCTTACCTGTTTTTATATTAAGCTTTATTATTCCTGTTTGGATGATTATAGACTTAGTACGCAAAAAGGTTATAGATAAATCTATTTTTAACCTTACATTCTTTATATCTACTATATCTATTTTACTCTTGTTTTTCGCCATAGTTTTTATAAAATAATAGTATAAATATGCACAGTAACTCTAAGATATAGCAATAAAAAAAGAAAAATGAACAAACCGGAAGCATTAGAGATTATAGATTTTAAAAATAAGTATGCTATAGATTTTTATACATTAAATATAGAATGGCTTGAAAATCATTTTGAAATAGAACCTTACGACAAAGAGGTTTTAAGCAAACCAAAAAACTATATTATTAATAAAGGCGGATTTATTTTTTTTGCAAAACTAAACAACCAAATTATTGGTACTGTTGCTTTAATGCCAATACAAGACAAAGGTACTTTCGAGTTAACAAAAATGGCTGTTTCCCCTAAATTTAGAGGACTAAAAATAGGACAAAAACTCATGCAATATTGTCTAGACTTTGCAAAGAAACAAGAATTCAACAGACTACTACTCTACTCTAGTCGGAAATTAGAAAACGCTATTTACATATATAGAAAATATGGCTTTATTGAAATTCCTGTAGAAGATAATTGCGTGTATCAACGTTGTGATATTAAAATGGAATATCCATTATAATTGCGTTTTTTTTAATTTATTCCTCAAATTTTAAAAGTTCGGTTTGAAAAGCATTTAAGCTTTTTCCAGTTTCAAAAGGATAATTCAATGCTAGTAAAGCTCGTTCTAAAGCACTTAATACCGCAATAAGATCATTTGGAGATACCGACCCCATATGACCTACTCTAAAATAGGAAGTTTTAATTTCTGAAAGTAAGCCTCCAGCAATAATAACATTGCTACTTGCAATTTTAGAACGCAATGCAACACCATCTATTTCTTTAGGATAATAAACCGCTGTTAAACTGTTAGCGGCGATTTCGGTAGATCTTGGCAAGATTTCTAAATGTAAAGACGCTAATCCTTTTCTAAAAGCGTTAGCTAAAACTTGATGTCTTTTTATTCGCTTTTGTACTCCTTCTTTACAAATAATTTTTAAGCTCGTTTCTAAAGCTACAATTAAATTAACTGCTGGTGTGCCAAAATACGAAGGTTTGCGTGCTTCATAAGCTTTCATTATTGGCAACCAATTTTTCCAATTTGCATAGTAATTACAAACAGGTGTCTTTCTGTTTTCCCACACTTGTATTGCTTTTTCCGAAGCCATTAATAAAGCAAGTCCAGGAGGCACTCCAACTGCTTTTTGAGATGCTGTTAAAACAATATCTAATTCCCATTCGTCTTGATGAATCGTTTCAGCCGCAACAGAGCAAACACCATCTAAAATACTTAATACATGATACTTTTTAGTTAACTTCGCTATCGGTTCTGGATCTACTAATACTCCTGTAGAAGTATCGACATGTGTAATTGTTAAAGCTTTGTAGGTTTTCGTTTTTAGTTCTTTTTCTATAACTTCAAGAGGCACAACTTCACCAACTGGTGCTTCTAAAATAGTAGTATTTGCGCCATAATGGGTTAAAATTTCTTGAAAACGTTTACCAAAATATCCCGTTGAAATCACTAATACATTATCGTCTTTTTCTATAAGATTGGCTATAGCCATATCCATCGCTAATGTTCCTGTTCCAGCAACAATAAAAGGTTGTCCTTTTGGTGATTTCCATACTTCTCGCATGCGTTCTAGACTATTACCAAAAACCTCAATAAAATCTGGAGCAACATGACTTGTTGTTGCCATTGCCATTGCCTGCATCACATCTGGTTCAAATTCTATTGGACCAGGAATCATCAATAATTTTCTACCTTTCATTTGTAATCTTTTTATATAAAATAAAGGCAACATTTTAAAATGTTGCCTTTATTAATAATTATTTATCTAAAACAAGTTCTCTTTTTTGTTCTTCTTTAACTTCAAATTGATTAGAAGTATTATTTTCCCCTCCAGCTTTTAAAGCTTTATCTCCAGCAAAAAATGTTTTGTGATCATCACCAAGGTCCGATCCTGCCATTCTTTGGTGCTTTACACAAGAAACTCCTTTTCTAATTTCTTGACGTTGTACTCCTTTCACATAAGCTAACATACCTTCTTCTCCAAAATAACCTTCGGTTAAATCGTTCATATGTAATGCGGTTGTATGGTAAGTAGGTAGTGTAATTAAGTGGTGAAAAATTCCAGCTTCTCTAGCTCCATCTATTTGGAAAGTTTTAATTTTTTGATCTGCTCTAAAGCATAATTCCGAACCATCATATTGCGCATTCATTAAATTATTTCTATCATAAGCTGTCATGTTCTCTCCTTCGGCAAGCATTTCTTCAAATACTTGTTTACGGAAATTTAATGTCCAATTAAAAGATGGAGAATTGTTGTACACTAATTTAGCATTAGGTACAATTTCTTTTACTCTGTTTACCATATGTGCGATTTGTTTAACGTTTGGAGTTGGTGTTTCAATCCAAAGTAAATCTGCTCCATTTTGAAGACTAGTAACACAATCTAAAACCACACGATCTATATTAGTACCATCTTTAAACTTATACAATCCATTTGGAAGTCTTACTGGACGAACCAGTTTACCTTCTCTTTTTAATAATACATCATCTTCTTTAGCTTCATGTATAGCAATTTCTTCAGCTTCTACAAATGCTAAATATTTAGAAGCTAAATCACCAGGTTCTTGACTTACTGGCAATTTTTGAGTTAAACCAGCTCCTTCTGAATCTGTTCTTGCCACAATAATACCATCCTCGATACCTAATTCAAGAAAAGCATATCGAATAGCATTTAATTTAGCAATAAAATCTTCATGCGGAACGGTTACTTTTCCATCTTGATGGCCACATTGTTTTGCATCAGACACTTGATTTTCAATTTGTATGGCGCAAGCACCTGCTTCAACCATCTTTTTTGTTAGTAGATACGTAGCTTCTTCATTTCCAAAACCAGCATCAATATCTGCTATTATAGGTACGATATGTGTTTCAAAATTATCAATTTGATCCTGAACGTCTTCACCATTTTCTAATCTTTTAAACAAATCGTTTAATTCGATAGCATCTGCTTGACGTAAAAAATCATAAATTTCTGCAATAAGACTAGGAACTGCTGTTTTTTCATGCATAGATTGATCAGGTAATGGTCCGAATTCTGAACGTAATGCAGCAACCATCCACCCCGAGAGGTATAAATATCTTTTGCTAGTGGTTTTATGATGTTTTTTAACCGCAATCATTTTTTGTTGCGCTACAAAACCGTGCCAGCAACCTAAGGATTGCGTATAATTTGAAGGATCTGCATCATATGCAGCCATATCTTCTCGCATAATAGCTGCGGTATATTTAGCTATATCTAAACCAGTTTTAAAACGATTTTGAGTCACCATTCTAGCAGCACTTTCTGGTCGTATTGCATTCCAAGTATTACCATACTTAGCTTTTAGGTTTCGTACTGTTTCTAAAGCAGAACTATAGTTGCTTTGTGCTAAATTTTTCATAATTTTGTTTTTAATTATTAAGGTTATTCTATAATTTGATAATTACGTCTCGCAAACTATTGCAGTAGTTGCGAGACATTTTTTTTTAAATGTATTGGTATGCTGGAAGCGTTAAAAACTCTTCAAATTCTTCTTGTGTTACTAATTTTTCAAATAGCTGAATTGCAATTTCAAACTTGGTGTCTTCAATTTTATCACGACCAATTTCTGTAATAATTTTTTCAACTTCATTGTCAAAAATAGCATCAAATAAGTCTCTAGTAAATGGCCTACCATCTTCTAATTTCACTTCATTTTTTAGCCATTGCCATATTTGTGTTCTAGATATTTCGGCTGTTGCTGCATCTTCCATTAAATTATAAAGGGCAACAGCTCCATGACCTCTTAACCAAGCTTCGGTATACAAGATCCCAACGTTAATATTTTTTCTTATTCCTGTTTCTGAAACAGTTCCTTTTGGCATTGCAACTAAATCTTGTTCGGTAATATGTACATCTTCGCGTAATACATGTAATTGATTAGCTGTTGGCATGTGTTTATTAAACTCCATCATAGCAACTGCTACTAAATCTGGATGCGCTACCCAAGTACCATCATGGCCGTTTTTAACTTCACGTTCTTTGTCTTTGCGCACTTTTTCTAAAGCATTTATATTGGCTTGGTCATTATTTTTAATAGGAATTTGTGCTGCCATTCCTCCAATAGCAAGAATTCCTCTTTTATGGCAACGTTGTATAACAAGCTTTGAATATGCATCCATAAAAGGAGTTGTCATTGTCACTTGATCCCGATTAGGAACCACAAAATTGGCATGATTTCTAAACTTTTTGATATATGAAAAAATGTAATCCCAACGTCCACAATTTAAGCCAACAATATGTTCTTTAAGCTCGTAAATGATTTCATCCAACTGAAAACTTGCCGTAATAGTTTCGACTAAAACGGTTGCTTTAAAAGTTCCCTGTGGTACTTCTAAATAATCTTGAGCAAAAACAAAAACATCATTCCACCAACGCGCTTCTAAATAATGTTCTAATTTTGGAAGATAAAAATATGGAGCAGAACCATTTTCTATTCTAGTTTTTGTGTTATGAAAAACATATAAACCAAAATCTACCAAGCTACCAGAAGCCTCTTCTCCATTAATAAGTATATGCCTTTCATTTAAATGCAACCCTCTTGGCCTTACTAATAAAACTGCTGTTTTACTATTTAACTGATACGATTTTTCCTTTCTAGAATCATATAAAGAAATCGTTTTTTTATTCGCATCTATTAGGTTTTGTTGCCCTTCAATAGTATTAGACCAAGTTGGTGCATTACTATCTTCTAAATCTGCCATAAACGTTTTTGCACCAGAGTTTAAAGCATTAATAATCATTTTTCTATTTACAGGACCAGTAATTTCTACTCTTCGATCTTGCATATCCAAAGGAATTCTAGCAGCAGTCCACTCTGCTTCTCTAATGTTTTTAGTCTCTCTAGGGAATTCTGGAAATTTACCACTATCGAAAACTTTTTGCTCTTGTTCTCGTCTAGTTAACAACTCTAATCGTTTCGCATTAAATTTTTCGTGTAAAGCAGTAATAAAGGCTAAGGCATCATCTGTTAATACTTCTGGATAATAGTTTTTTACGTTTTCAGCAAATTCTATTTTTGTTTGTTTTAAAAGTGTGTTTTCCATGTTGTTATGATTTTACTCTACAATATTAAAACAAACTTTTTTAAAAAACAAGCGAACGTTCGCTAAATTTATTATTTCCTCTTTTTTTAAGTTGTTCGCAATATTTTGTATCTTTGATTTAATAATTATGGAAGAAGAATATATAAAGCTCATATTTGGCTTGAAACTCAAGCAAATACGTACAGACAAGAATTTATCGTTATTTGGGTTATCTAAGCTATCGGGGTTATCTAAATCGTATTTAAATGAAATTGAAAAAGGAAAAAAATATCCGAAACCAGATAAAATTGTAACACTTGCAGAAAAATTAGACATTCCTTATGATCAAATGGTGTCTTTAAAATTAGACAAAAATCTAGCTCCTATTGGAGAGATTTTGCAGTCTAAAATTTTAAAAGAAATTCCGTTAGAAGTATTCGGTATAAAAGAAAGTACTTTAATAGAAATTGTTGCCAATGCACCTGCAAAAGTAAACGCTTTTATTAGTACTATAATTGAAATTGCACAACATTACAACTTTAGCAAAGAAAGTTTTTACCTGGCTTCCCTTCGTTCTTTTCAAGAAGCAAATAACAATTATTTTGACGATTTAGAACAAAGTGTTCTTGCTTTTGCAAAAGCTTATCAAATAGACTTAGACAAACCAATAACCTCAAAAGAGCTCGAAGATATTTTAGTAGAAGAGTTTAATTATACTATTCATAATAAAGAACTAGACAAACACAAAAGCTTAGATAATTTACGTTCTGTTTTTGTACCAAAAAATAAAACACTACTCTTAGCTAGTGAGATAGATGATGCACAACGTACTTTTATTTATGCAAAAGAATTGGCTTATAACTATTTAGAATTAGAAGATAGATTATATACTTTTTCTTGGATTAAATTTGAAAGTTTTGATCAGGTTTTAAATAATTTTTATGCTTCCTATTTTGCTGGAGCATTAATATTACCTAAAGCCTTAATCACCAAAAAACTAAAAGAGGTTTTTGATAAAAAGACTTTTGATACTTCGCTTTTTCTAAAAACAATGGATTGTTTTAATGCTTCCCCAGAATCCTTTTACCAACGTTTAACGAATATTCTTCCAAAAGAATTTAATATTCAGAATTTATTCTTTTTACGATTTACGCACAAATCTGGTAGTGAGAGGTTTCATCTTAAAAAAGAGCTACATTTATCACATCAACATTCACCTCGTGCCAACGAAACCAACGAACATTATTGCAGACGTTGGGTTTCCTTACAAGTTTTAAAAGATAGTAGTAATACTAATGAAAATCATGTGTTTGATATGCAAATATCGAACTACCCAAGTGATAACATGAAATATTTAGTATTATCTTCTGCAACCAAAGATCCTTTTAAAGAAAAGCATTATAGAAGTATTAGTATTGGCTTATTAATTAACAAGCAATTACAACGAAAACTTGGATTTATTGAAGACCAAAAATTAGTTACTCAAGATGTTGGTGTTACTTGCGAAAGTTGTGCTATTCAAAATTGTAATGAAAGAAAAGCGTCTTCCCTTTTATTAGAAAGACAAGATAAAAACAATAAAATTGAAAGTGTTGTTGCTGCTTTAAATAAGAAGTTTAGTTGATTAAAGTTACCATTTTTTTATTGGTTATTTCCTTCTAATGCTTTCCATTTTTCAAAGGAAACGATTCCGTTTTCTGGTTTAGGTTTTCCATCTAAAACACCAATAAACTCTAATACATTTCCGTCTGGGTCGTCAAAATATATTGCTATTGCTGGCATCCATGCAAAAACCATTGGTCTTTCGGTTCCATCATTCAAAAAATTTCGAGGTTTAATATTTCGATTTTTTAAAAATGTAACCGATTCATTTAAAATCCAATCTGGCTCGCAGGTAAATGCAAAATGTCTGCTTTGTATTTCTTTCTTTGGCTTTTCCCATAGTCCCAACATAGATTGTTTAGGCGCTCCTATCCAAAAAAAAGCGACGCTTCTTTCTGCCTCATAATGACATTGTTCTAATTCCATTTTATTAGAATAAAAATCTATAGAACGCTCCAAATTTTCTACAAATAAATGAGTTTCATAAAGTCCTTTAATCATATCTTTTCGTTTTTTATTCCTTTAGTGTCCAAACTAAAACTTTTCTTTTGTAGCTCGAAAGATGGTACTATGTTGTTCGTTTGGCGCATCGAAATACTTCTTTATTAATCTACTACTGGGTCCTTTTTATTTTTCATTTAATTCCCTATAAGTTACATGAACCAGCAAACCAAAGTTTCGATAATTATATATTTTTTTTATGAAAGTTCTTTCAAAGCATCAATAATAGCATCCGGTTCTGCACGTGTTCTATAATCTACATCAACAAAACTCCATTTCACGATTCCATCGATATCTAACACAAAAGTTGCTGGAATTGGTAATATGTTTCTATTTCCATTATTTATTGTTTCTAAATCTAAATTACGATCTACTCGCATATGCTCCATTAAAAATTCTGGCACTTCCCAAGCAACACCATATTGCGAAGCAACTTTTGCATCTTGATCTGACAATACCATAAAATCCATTTCACTAATCTCATTTTTGGTTAGCGAACCGTCTGGTACCTGAGGACTAATTGCAACTAATGAAGCTCCAAGCGCATGAATATCGTTTAATCGCGATTGTAAAGCTCTAAGTTGCAAATTGCAATACGGACACCAATCTCCTCGATAAAAGGTGACAACAACAGGGCCTTCTTTTAGTATCGTATGAAGTGATATTGATTTTCCTACAGGATTAGGAAGTATGAAATCTGGTGCTTTTTCTCCCACTTTAATAGCATTTTTACCTTCTTGAAAGGCTTTTGCTTTTTCGATAATAGTATCGACACCTTTCATAAATTCAGGCTTCGCATTTCGACCAGCTGCAATTTTTGCGTCGGTTTGTTCTTTTAGGGTTTTCATTATAGTTATTTTAATTACATGTCGTTATATATCTATTTTATTTACATAATAAGTACGAAATAAATAGTACTCTAAGTATGTCCTTTAAAATATTAGAATAATTACAGACAAGGTTTATATATGTGATGTGTTGTTTATTTATTGTAGAATCCTCTTTTTCAAAACTTAAACCGAATAGAAAATCCTACCAAGTTTTCGTGTAAATTATAATATTCCGTGTTTGACAATCATTTTTTCAATTTGAAGCCTGTGTCTTAAAATATGAACAATCGCATGTTCGGTAATAGCTTCTAAATCGTAAGTTGTCCAAGATGTTTTGATTATTGTATTCATTAGTTCCTTATAAGTTAGTTGCCATTTATCTTCAAAAGTTTCAACAGTATATTCAAACATTTCATCAAGTTTAAGGATTCCATGCTCTGTTTTTACAATTTCTATTTTTGGAACTACATAACTATTTCCAAATCTTTTTCTAATATGATTGGCATAACCATATCCAGAATTAATTATATGTAGCACTATATTTCTTATGGATTGAAATTCTATATCCGTTTTTTCATTATATATCTTTTCAAATTTATTATCAGGAATCTGTAAAAGCAAATTCTTTAATTCGTTCAGAGCTTTTTCATATTCATCTGTTAAAGCTCCAATCGCACCTTTTCTATATAATTTTTCCATTTTACTTGAATTACTAACAATGCATTTGAATATGCTTTGTATTTTAGTTAAGCGACTAATTTAGCAAATTGGAAACGAATCAAAGGATATTACGAAAGTGCTTTATCAAATTAGAGAAAACTAGCAATTGATTTTATACGGTGTTTGCAGTAATTATTTTTTTAATTCCATATGTAAAGTTGGGTAAGGTTTTCCAGAAGAATCCAATTCAGAGCGTTTTATAGTTTCAAATCCGCAATTTTTGTAAAATCCTACTGCTTGTTCATTCTGTTCGTTTACATCAACTTTTGTTACATTTAATTGGTTAATTGAATAATTCAATAGTGTTTTTCCTATTTTTTCTCCTCTATATTCAGGGTGAACAAATAACATTTCCAAATTTTGGTCAGCCACTCCAAGAAAACCAACTATTTTTTCATCATTATTCCTTATACATCTCAATTCTACTGCGTCTAAATAAGTATTTAAAATTAATGGTTTAAAATATTCAATATCTTCTTCTTTTAAGAAGTGATGAGTTGCCCGAACTGAAGATTCCCAAAGTTCAACTACACTCTTATATTCTTCTTTTTCTATATTATCTATTTTGTTCGTCATTTTTTTCTAATTACTGCCAACGTGTTTGTGTAAGGAACGTTGCGGTTTTGTGTGCGAGGATTTTTCGAAGGAAAATCAGATGTAACAAAAATACAACGACCTTTGGTTTAGCCAAAACAAGCAATGTTTTTTACACGGTATTGTGTGCCGTTTTTTTTCTTTGTTTATATTTTCTTTTAGTTCTGATTAATCTATATCTTAAATCGTCATAAAACAGACTTATTAATAAAATTACAGCTCCTACAATCAGAGTGTTTAATCTCAAGTTAAGTCTTGAGTAAAGAAATCCACCGATTATTCCACCAAGAAAAAAGAAGCAAATTATATAAATTCGCAGCTTTACAGTCGCTTTAATTTTTTCTCTATGTGGATGTGAATCAGGAAAAAATAGTTGCGATAATTCAATTCCTAAATCTGTAAATAATCCAGTAAGATGTGTTGTTCTTACAATTGCATTTGAAATTTTAGTAACAAAAGAATTTTGAAGTCCCATAGCGAAGAGTAGTGAACAAACAATTAAGTCAGGATACTTTATTTCTCCAGTATTGCTTATGATAGAAATTGATAATAAAATTAGGCATTCAATTAATGTTGGTAAAACAAAAACATTAAGTTTTTTATTTCCTTTGAATTTTTCAATTAGGAAACTTGATAAAAAAGAGCCGAAGAAAAAGGAAAAAATATAAAGGAAATAAATTGTTCCTTTCCAAACATCAAAATTGGCAACATCACTGATAAAAAGAGCAAAATGCCCAGTTACATTAGTTGTCAATTGGTTAAAAGCTAAAAACCCTGTAACATTAACAATTCCAGCAACAAAGGATAAAATCGCAGCAATTCGCAGATTATGTTTTATTGTTCTGCTTTTACCTTGATGTCTAAACATTTTGTTTCCATTTAGTTCGGTTTTTCAAATTGCACACAACTCCTTTTATAAGAAACGCTATATCATTTAGTTTCCTCTTTAACTACTTCCTTTAAAGCCTTAATAGAATCTATTTGTCGTTGTAGTTTTTCAATTTGCAAAGCTTCTTTATCTACAGCAGGAATTGATTTTATAGAATCTAATATTTTTTGTGCAGTTTCTATTGTTTTTGTTTCTTCTTCAAAATAATAACCAATTCCTTCACTTGCTCTCCATGCTTCGTTTAATTGATCATACACTGTTTTTTCCCATTGACTTGGGTGTTTAGCATCAATCCAAACTACATCTCTGTATTCGCTATCTATTAAGGCTAAATCTGGAGTTGCTGAACCATCAAACTGAGCACTTTCTTCTCGTACAGCAGAAACTGTTCCTAAAAAAAACATTCTTTTTCTACCTGCAATATCTTTAATATAGGGTCTAAACTCTACTGGTTTATTAACAGACCAATCGTATTCTTTTCTAGATTCTATAACTTTTAATGGCATTGCGGAAACACCAGCATATCCTTGTTTTTTTTCTGCATGATTATAATAATAAAGAGCGTCTGTACCATCAGATGGGATAAAAACACTAAAGGTTAAGCTAGTACGCTCGTCTCCTACAGGCTCTAATCCAAACCAATGGTACAAGCCACTGTAAGCACTAACTTTAGTATCTGAAAAATCAAAATCGGTTACAAAAGGCTGCTGATTTTGGTCGTTTGGTAAGTTTGGAATTTTAACAGCAGTTTTCATATTCCATGGCAATGGATCGCTAAATCCGCCTAAAAATTTTAAAGATTCTGCTTGTAAACGAGAAACCTTTTCAGACAATGTATTTTGTTTTGTTAAATATGGATGGCTCTGCATTTCTTCTGGAGAAATATAAGTTCCTTTTCCAATGGTAATACGTTCTATATAATCGTTAAAATCGTGTTCGCCACTATCTACAACCATAACACCTCCAAAAGTAGGATATGGAAATAAAAAACCTTTCCATTTAATTAGGCTTACTACTTCTACCCATTGTCCGGAATCGTTTTTCATATAAAACGTATCGCTTGGTTCAAAATTAAAAAGCATCCAAGGATTAAAACGCTGTACTACTGCGTTGTATGTATTACGACTAAATTTTAAAGATTCGCCAATAGAAAAGGTTACTGGAATCCTGTTTTCGCTAGAAAAACGAGGAAAAGGTGTTGTGCTAGATACAGCAAAAACTTCTTCTGTATTATCACTCATACCTTGCCAAACGTACTTTTCGGTTGGCTGTATTGCCATTGTCCATTTATTTAAACCGTCTACTCTAACTAGATGTGGAAGCGAAACATCTTTGGTTTCTCCAACACTTTCATTAGCCATAGAATAAATATTTCGCAGTGGTTGTATACGTTCGTTTTGCGTTAAAGGAAGTTCATTTATTTGAATTTTATTTAGATTATTATACACATTATATGTTTTCATATAATCATACATCTTAAAATGCCAACCTACAAGATATAGTAATCCGAAAAAAAGCATCATCATTACCAAAACGCCAATTCTGCTTCCACCGGATGCAGTATTTCTAAATTTTCGCAAACCTAGAAATAGCACAATTGCACTTAATAGAATTACAAAAATGTACTTTCTTACAAATAATAAAGCTGGTTGATAATCGTCTCGTAAAATAAACAATGCGATTATTAGCACAAGTAAACCTATAATTAAAATTGTTTTTTGCTTTGCTCCTTTTTTCCAGTAGTTTTTAATCATTGAAAATTTATTTTTTCATTCCCATGAAAATGGGAATCTATTTTTTTAATATTTGATTTTATATTTAAAAGATTCTAGTCTTCGCAGAAACCTACTACATCAACCCTTTGTCTTTCAATCTTTCTCTTGCACTTTTCGTTTCTGCTTTCGCATCTTCTTTTACTTCTTTCACTTCAGATTCTGTTGTATCAAAAGTTCTTTCTCCTTTTTCTTTTAAATCCTCAATAAAATCTTTTCCTTTTTCTATGGTTTCCTGAAAAACATCTTCTATAGAGTCGCTTTTTTCATCGATTACCTCTCCCGATTTGAAAATAAAATTAGCTATATATGTGCCAATTAGCGTACCAACAATACTTGAGAAAAATATAGAAATACCGTAGTAATTGCTAAATATTTTAAATGGAGTTAAAAATTGAAACAATACAGCAATTAATAAAAATGCTCCAGCTACATAAACTAGTCTTGGCAAAAAAGCTTGTTGGTATACAAAGCCTTTTTTATTGGAAGCTTTCATTTGTAAAGCTTTGTTGTTTAGCATCTTATTAATAAAACGATACAAAGCATTTCCATTAGACTCTCTCCAGTAAATAAATATTCCGAAAAGTATTGCTGCTATAAATATGATAACTTCTAAACCCATTTTTTTGTTTTATATGACTGACTACTAAATTAGTCTAATTTCTTTAAATATTGTTACTAATAGTTTCTATTACCCAATCTTTCATTGAGTCACTGTAAGTTTGATATGCTTTATAAAATGCTTCTTTATCATACCAATACAAAAACAATACATCTTTAGGCGAAACATTAATTAGTAGTTTCCAGATTAAATCTTGGTGTTTTGCATTAAGAGAGGAATGTGGCTGGTGTAATGCATCATAAAACTTTTGATTAACTAAATCATGAATTTTAAAAGTGTTGCTTCGTTCTATTTTTTCTAAATAAATTTCTACCCCATTTACTCTTTTTAAAGCTGTAGCATCTATAGTATTTAAATATCGTCTAAATAAAACATTATCGTCTAAAACATCTTTAATAGGATGCTTTGTTTCTTTTAATTCTTGATAGAGCATCATTTTTTTAACACGTTGGTATTGTGCTTTCTGAATAACTTTTTCTAAATCACATTCTACAATTACATGATCTCGCAGTTTATCCATGAGTTCTGGTTGCTCGATATGAAAAATAATGACTTCATGAATGGTGTCTTTTATTGCTTCTTTATACGTTTTAAGGTCTTCGAAAACAACAATTTCACTGATAAAATCTCGCAATACATAAACACCTCCAAGTGCTCTGGTATAAAAAGAACTTGTTTTAAAATCTATAGGAGGTAATTCTAAATCTCTATGCCTTAAATCGCCATAGGTTTTTGCGGAGTCAAGAAGTTGTTGCTGTAAATCTTCGTCTATAAAATTATTCCCTTCTTTAAATTTTTCAATAAGTTGAAATTGTTCTTTTTGTACATGATACAATTCGTTTATTAAATGAAAATTAATAGAAACCGTATCGTATTTAAGGACATCTAAGGGTTCGTAAAAAGCATCTATATTTTGATCGAAATCTAAACATATTGCGCAATCTCTTGTAATGTCATTAATTTTAGATTCGTAAGTATTAAAAACAAACTTCATCATTTCCCGATCGAACGTATGATACGGAATGTAAACTGGTTTCCCTTTTTGCAGAGGAGAAATAATAATTCCGTGCGGGTTTGCATCTCCATGATTAAGGTAATGCATGTTCTTTTTTTCTTCAGCAATTTCAGGACTCCAACCAATGCCGTCTATAGAAAAACTGGTAAGTGCTGTTGCATCAAAGCCTAATTTCACTAGGCATTTATTATAACGTTCTACCAATTTACCACTTATTGGTATGAGCTCACTTTGGTATAAATTAGCGTTTTTTAATTTTTGCATCTTGTTTCCGCGAAAGCGGCAATCTTATTCTTAATACTATTTTTCGTTTCTAAATAATCACTCACTCCTGGTTACTATTTTCTCCTTCGTCGAAAATCACTCGAAGTGACAATATATTTAATCAATCCATTGATGTATCTGGGCGTATTGCAATAACATAATTGTTTTTGCATCTATAATTTCCTGATTATTCATCATTTGTATTGCTTCATGAAAAGGGATTTCTAAAACTTCAATTTCCTCGTTTTCAATCGCTAATCCTCCACCTTCATTAATTTTCATTGCATCTGAATATTCTGCAACAAATAAGTACATTTTTTCGGTTACTGCTCCCGGAGAAGTGTAAGCTTCTAAAACCTTAGTTGCTTTTGGTATTTTATAACCAACCTCCTCTTCTACTTCTCTAATAATACATACTTCTGGGGCTTCTTGCTTATCTATTGCTCCTGCACAAACCTCAATAGACATGCCTTCATTTTTATTATTCGCATAAGCAGGCATTCTAAATTGTTTGGTTAAAATTACAGTACGTTTCTCTATGTTATATAATAAAATACAGGCGCCATCTCCTCTATCGTAACTCTCACGAGAGATGCGTTTCCAGCTTCCATCTTTAAATTGATAATCGTAATCGATTTGGTTTAAAGTAGCCCATTCATTAGATAATACCTTGTTTGTTATGTTTTTAAGTTTATTCATAATTTAAATATCTACTAAAAATGCTTCTCCTATTATTTCCTTATTCAACAATCACTTGCTTCTTGATACTATTTTCGCTTTCTCTAAAATCACTCGAAGTGACATGAGTTTTCAGGAAAAGATTTATTTTCCAAACTGCTCTCTAGCTTCTAAATCGATATTCATTTGATTCACTCTTGCATCTACTTTTCGTTTAAAATCGGTATCTGCAATGGTTGCCACATTATCTAAATATCGTACTACTTCTTGTCTTCTTATTTCGGAAAAGTCTAAACCTTTCATATTGGCTCGCATTAATTCTTGCAACATATTAAACTTGGTATCGTAATCTTTTTTGAAATAAATTTCAGGATTGTCAAACCAATCTTCCTCTAAATCAAAATCGGTTAAACGAAGGGAAACTGCACTTTGAATATTACGAACATCACGCGAGGAAAAGAATGGAAAGATCTTTTGAATCTCCATGTATAAATTTGCATAAAACAGGTGATGACTTGTCTTAAAATGTTTTTCTACTTTACTGTAAGCATCCAAAACACGTTCTTCTGTTGGTTTATTAGAAACATTTAATATTTCTCCCATACTTTTTGCTAATCCTTGATCTTGTAAGTAGCTATAATTTTCTGGACCTTGCATATTTACAAAGTCTGGCATCGTTGTATCTAGTTTACGCCACCAAAGATGATCTTGATCTAAAAAGTCATGTTCCGTTCGTGCTCCATCAATTTTAAAACGTCCTTGTACACGAGAAATAACGGCTTTATCTAACATTTCTGGAAGATTGGTAAACAAGCCTACAGAACTATTACCATAATTCACCGCGTAAGCACCTTCAGTATATCGTAAAAACACACCAATAACTTCTTTTACTCCTGCAGAAACACCTTGCGCAGTACGTTCTTGCAAATTATTTTCGGCATCATCAATTGGTGCAAATATTAATTTTGTGGGATCTTGTAAAGGTTTCATCCATTCTACCATTTTTTCGGCAGAACCACCTTGAAAAGTACTAATTAAAGTATCTGGCATTGGGTGAAATAAAAATGGAATATCTAAATTATCGCAATGTTCTTTTAAACGTGTTGCAATTGCAGCAATTAACATACTTTTTCCAGTTCCTGGAATTCCATACCCCATAAAAACTGGCATAAAACCTCCAAGTTCTTGAAACGGATTTTTCTTTGCTTCAAAATCGTAACTGAGCATACGTTCAGTTAAACGTCTTGCAAAGTGTTTTGCATCTCTGTTACCAACAATTTGTTCGAATTGAATTTTATTAAACTCGATACTTTTTGCTGTACCAGAAAACACATTATCCCAACCAGAAATCGCAAACTCGCTTTTTTCCAATTTATAAGTTCTATCTACTATAGTTTCTGTGTATTCTAAACTGCTTTTACGAAGTTGAATTTCGTCGATTAGTGCTTCAAAATAAACCACTGTAAAATCGATAACATCTTTATCTGATTTCACAATATCTGGATGCGCTAAATACTTGTCATAATAAAACAACTGACATGCTATTCCTTTTAAAGGAGAAAGTAAAGATACTTCTGGAATACCCGCAAATTTTTGTTTCATAACCGATAAATCGTCAGAGGCATGCGGTTTTAAATCGTGTAATATTTTGTAAGCAGTAGCAAAAAGCATATATGCGGTTGCAGTATGCCTTTTACTTTCGTATTCTCGTTTTCCGTTAGTATCTAAAGCCGATTTATTTTCGTTTAAAGTAGATAAACCAGATGCATCGTAATAACTATCTTTTATCCAAATTCCTAAAGTAATTCCTTCTTGAACCGCATAGAGTGTATGATTTAAGTGAATTGGTATTGCTACAGATTCGGGTAACAAACGTTTTTTTAAAGCTAAAATAGTTTTAGAAACTGAAGTCACATCAACATGACTACCATTATTTGCTCTAGACAAATACAGTAAAATGGATTCGTCTTTGGCATCATTATCTTTATTTTTTGCACGTTGGCTTTGTTCCCATTGTACCGATTTTATATAGCTAGTAGCTTCATCACGAAGCATATCTAGTTCGTTTTGTTTAATAGGGAAAGTTGTGTTGTGTTCCATTTGTTTTTAGTCTTCAGTATGCAATATTGAGTCCTCCGTATTTACTCTAACGGACATCCTTTGCTATTTTTTATTTAATCCTCAGTCTGCAGTGTGCAGTCAGGTTTAGTTTCTATTTAAATTTTTCATCCTCTAATTAATGGGTTTACCAATTTCTTCGCTTCTAATTAGCAATTCTTTTTGGTATGCTAATAATGTTTTAAATGACATTGCTTCTTTTTTACGTTCTGTAACTGCAAACTACCTACTGAATACTACTTACTTCAATTGGTGCTTTTGCTAGTTTATTCATAATTTCTGGTGTTTTATTGTATAGTAATTGTATGATTCTGTGTGGTGCAAACACGTAACGTTGTCTAAAAACAGTATCCCATTTTTGAAAGGTTTGCTTGCTAAAGAAACTCCCTTCTTTAAATTCGCTTTGCGATTTTAATTCGTCTATTTTAAATGAAATTGCATACGAGTTTAACGGAATCGTTTTTCTTGCAATACCTTCAAGAATTGCATGTGTTACTTGGTTCTCATCTTTTGCAAATATATTGTGTATAGGACCTAAATCTACTCTTTTTATGTGTTTAGGAAATACTTTAGGCAAACGTTTATCGATACCATAAGCCATGGTATCTAAATTCATTTCTCTATCTGCAACCGTTTTAAGCGTTTTGTATATTTCGTCTCTTTCTTTTTGCGGATTACTACCATCGTAATCAAAATACATATAACAAATAAATGGTCTATTGTGTGACACATCGTAAAAACTCCAACTTACCAAGTGTTCTGCTGGTGCATTTTCTGGTGCTTCTATAATTTTACCTTGTACAAAACGATTAAATATATATTCTTTTTTTGCGGATGCATAATACACTATTGAAGAAGCTTGAAATAATTTTCGTTTTGCTATTGGTTCTTTTTTGTGAAGTAAGGTGTTTAAAAACTCTTCTTTTAAAGTTTCTATATTGGTTAGTTTACCTAAATACTCTTCACGAAGCTCTAAATCATTAAACAAATAACGAAACTCTAAATAGTTTGGAAAACCAGAATCTGTTAAATCGACTTTCATGTTTTCTTCATCGTCGTACCTATATTTTACACGCATGGCTTCTACAGAATATAACAACAAATCGCTGTATTGCTTAAATAAGAGAATTTCTTGTTCGTTTAATAGTTGCTTTTGTTGTACTGCAACAATAAGTTCTTTAAGTGCAAAGTCTACCATTTTGTGATAGAAAACATATTGCTCTTTGGAGTCAAGTATTGCGGAGTCTAGAGGTGTTACTATCATTGTTTGGCTATTAGCGTATAGCTTTTTTTGTTTGTTTAAGGTTGCGCAAGTGCGTTAAGGATTGAACGGTTTGTTTGAGCTCCTCGCAGAGAGCGAGTAGTGAAAGCCTGACCTAATTTTGCCATGAAAAGCAAAATTAGGCAACGCTATTCTTATCTTCACGATACTATTTATTCTTTTTTAATAAATCACTAGAAGTAACCTATTAAGACAGCATATCGTCGTCGTTAGTTTCTGGTTTTGGAGCATCTGCTGGTTCATCACCTCCACCATTTGAAGGTGCATTAGGATCTGCAGCATAATAATCTTCAAAAATTTCTTTCATATCGATTCCGTAGCGTTCTGCAAAATTCTTTTGAATGGATTTATCTTTCTCACGAATTTCATTTAAAGCCTCTGCATAACTACCGTAAACGCCTTGCATTACTTTTTCGTGTACCGGAATATTATCCATCATTTCTTGACGTGCTTTAGCAGAAGCAGTATGCATAGATGCTAATGTTTCGCCAATATGCTCATCTGTTTTTACTCCTAAATGTTCTAAAATTGCTGCAAATTCTTGGTCTGTTCTCGCCTTTAAAGCCACTACATAACCATCGTAGTATTTAAGACGTTCGTCGGTATCACTTTTTAATTTTGCACGATGCGTTTGTAAATTACTACGTAAAGAAGTTAATACTTTAATAGTTAAATTATGTTTGTGCACAAAACTATCTTTAGAAGCTGCAAGTGTTGTGTAAGCGTTTTTAAGCCCTTCTAACTCTTCTACTTTTTGCTCTAAAGTGGTTACCTTAGATAGTGCATCGGAGTATTCTGTAGATTGTTTATCTGCTACTTCTTCTAGTGCTTGACGTGCTTGTTTTAATAAAGCGTATTGTTCTTCGAGTTTATCTTCTACTTCTTTCTTTTTTTGTAATGCCTTTGTATGGTTGTTAGAAGCTTCTACAATAGCAGTTTTAAGGCTTTCTTCTACTTCTTTAATTTCTACTTCTCGGTCTTTTAAGCGTTTTACAGCTGCTTGACTTTTAAAAGAAAGTTCGTTTAACAAGGTTTGCACATCTGCACTTTCTATACGTTGCTGAAATAATGCTTTTGCTTTATTATCGGCAGCATCACGAGTTTTTTGTGCTTCTTGTAGTTCTAGTTCTGCTTTTTTTATTTTGCCTTTTCTTCCCCAAAGGTTGTTCCAAAACGTATCTGGTTTTGCGTTAGCATCTTCCAGTTCAACTTTTGCACGCTCTAAACGCTTAATAGCATCGTCAATAATTTTTTGTTCTTCGCCATTTAATGCAGAAAAACCTTCGAACATAATACCAACTTCGTCTTGATAATCGGTTAAGTCTTTAATGGCGTCTAATAATGTAGTTCTATCTTTTTCTGCCATATCTACAACATTATCTAATGTTGCATTTAAGATTTTTTGGCGGCTTTCTGGATCGTCTTCTTGTGCCAATTTTGACTTCATTTGGTCAATGGCTTTCCCCCAGTTTACATCTACCTTTTCTGTTTTCTCGTTGGCGTTTGTTTCTAATAAATCAAAATCATCAGACATATTGTATTGCGTGTTTTAAGTTGAACTATATTTGGTTAAGCAATTTCGATAAAAAATATCAGTATCGAAAATGAAATCACTTAAAATATAAGTAGCGAATCATAATATTTTGTTACATTTTTAATTAATTGCTTTTTGATGATTATCTTTAAACTGTAAAAAATTAATACGCATGAAAAACACAATATCCATTTTAATAATTACACTTCTATTTTTTTCTAGCTGTAAAAATAAAAGCAAAGAAAATAATGAGTTAACTACTAATACTGAAATAAAAACGGAAAAAAAAGATATCAAAAAAAGAGAATTAGAAATTACTCCTATAGAACATGCCACTATGGTTTTAACGTATGAAAACACTGTAATTTATACAGACCCTGTTGGTGGTGCCGAAGCTTTTAAAGAACAAAAAAAACCAACCATTGTATTAATTACAGATATTCATGGAGACCATTTAAATGCAGAAACATTAGAAGCTCTAGATTTAAGTAAAGCTACAGTTGTAATGCCAAAAGCTGTTGCGGATAAGTTACCCGAATTAAATTTTTTAGAAAGTGTTATTTTAGATAATGGAAAAACAACAACAGTTAATGGTATTTCTATTGAAGCAATACCTATGTATAATTTACGAGAGGAAGCATTAAAATTTCATAGTAAAGGTAGAGGGAATGGTTATGTAATTACCCTTGGAGAAGAACGTATTTACATTTCTGGTGACACCGAAGATATTCCTGAAATGCGTGCATTAAAAAATATTGATAAAGCTTTTGTTTGTATGAATTTGCCTTATACAATGCCTGTTGAAAGTGCTGCGAGTGCTGTTTTAGATTTTACACCAAAACAAGTTTACCCTTATCACTTTAGAGGAACAGAAGGGTTAAGTGATGTTGCATTGTTTAAAACGATGGTTAACAACAGTAATAAGAATATTGAAGTCGTTCAATTAAATTGGTATTAATATTTTAATAATGAACACTTTAGTTAAAATCTTTTTTATATATTTGAAGAAGATTTTTCCCAAAATCATAATCTAACCCCATGATAATCACCCTTTTTACTATACATTTTCTTGCTTTAATAAGGCAAATGAGTGTGATTACTATTTTAGGAATTTGTGTTGTATTCTTTTCTGTTTTATTAATTCTTGTTTTAAGAAAATCTTACAAACTGAAAGCTGAGAATGAAAAGTTAATGAAAGCTACGGATAATTTGTTAGAAGATGATAATAAAGAATATACGGATTTTACTGAAGGACATATGTATAGCAATACTGCTAAAAAAGAATAAATGCTAACAACTATTTGTACCATTATTTTTGTTGTAACAGTTTTGGTTTTAGGAATCTTCTTAAAAAAAACACTCTATATTCATGAGCATGATGCTTCTATTGAAAAAGAGCTAAAACTGTTTGATGAAAATTTAAAAAAAATAAATGATTTGGATGTAAGTAGTAATTACAAACTAGGATCGAATCATATCTATTCCAAATAAAACATAAAAAAAGCCTGCAAATGCAGGCTTTTTTATGTTTTCAAGAAAATATTTATTATCGTACTAACTTTTTATATTTAATACGTTTTGGCATTAAATCTCCACCAAGACGTTTCTTTTTATTTTCTTCATAATCAGAAAAACTACCTTCAAAGAAATATACTTGAGACTCGCCTTCGAAAGCAAGGATATGCGTACAAATTCTATCTAAAAACCATCTATCGTGACTAATTACTACTGCACAACCAGCGAAGTTCTCTAAACCTTCTTCTAAGGCTCTCAATGTATTTACATCTAAATCATTAGTAGGCTCATCTAAGAGTAATACGTTACCTTCTTCTTTTAATGTCATAGCAAGGTGCAAACGATTACGTTCTCCACCAGAAAGTAATTTTACTTTTTTATTTTGTTCGCCTCCAGAGAAATTGAATCTGCTTAAATAGGCTCTAGAATTCACTTCTTTTCCTCCCATCATTACCAATTCTTGCTCATCACTAAAGTTTTGCCAAATTGTTTTTTCTGGATCAATATTAGAGTGTTTTTGGTCTACGTAGGCAATCTTTGCTGTTTCTCCAACTTTAAACTCTCCTTTATCGGAAGTTTCCTCACCCATTATCATTCGGAAAATAGTTGTTTTACCAGCACCATTAGGACCAATAACACCAACAATCCCTGCTTGTGGCAAATTGAAATTTAAATCTTCATATAGTAATTTATCGTCATAGCCTTTACTTACACCTACAGCTTCGATAACATTGGTACCTAAACGCGGTCCATTTGGAATATATATCTCCAGTTTTTCGTCAAGTTGTTTTTGGTCTTGACTCATTAATTTATCATAATTTTTAAGACGTGCTTTTTGTTTGGTTTGACGCCCTTTTGCTCCTTGACGTACCCAGTCTAACTCACGCTCTAAAGTTTTTTGACGTTTAGAAGCGGTCTTACTTTCTTGGGCCATACGTTTCGATTTTTGGTCTAACCAAGAAGAATAGTTTCCTTTCCATGGAATACCTTCTCCTCTATCTAACTCTAAAATCCAACCAGCAACATTATCTAAAAAGTATCTATCGTGCGTTACTGCAATTACAGTTCCTTTGTATTGTGCCAAATGATGCTCTAACCAGTGTACAGATTCTGCATCTAAATGATTGGTAGGCTCATCTAATAATAATACATCTGGTTCTTGTAAAAGTAAACGACATAAAGCTACACGACGACGCTCACCACCAGAGAGTACACTTATCTTTTTGTCTCCATCTGGCGTACGTAAAGCATCCATTGCGATTTCTAATTTGGTATCTAACTCCCAAGCATTAGCTGCATCTATTTGATCTTGAAGCACTGCTTGACGGTTCATTAACTTTTCCATTTTGTCTGCATCGCTATACACTTCTTCTAATCCAAATTGGTCGTTAATACTATTGTATTCATCAAGAATTGCAACGGTTTCAGCCGCACCTTCTCGCACAATTTCCATAACCGTTTTATCTTCATCTAGCTGTGGTTCTTGTTCTAAATAACCTACAGAATACCCTGGAGAAAAAACAACATCTCCTTGATAATTTTTATCTACTCCAGCAATAATTTTAAGTAAAGTAGATTTACCAGAACCATTAAGACCTAGTATTCCTATTTTTGCTCCATAAAAGAAGCTTAAATAAATATTTTTTAAAACTGGTGTTTGTGCACTTTGGAATGTCTTGGTTAAACCAGACATAGAAAAAATCACTTTTTTATCGTCACTCATTGTTATTATTTAATTATTTTAAAGATACTAAACTCTTCTTTTTAAATTTTAATTTATTCTTTATAGAGTTTTTATACTCTACCTTTTAATGCATTAAAAACCCATGCTATGCAAAAAAAACCAATCCCAACAGTTGCAAAACCCCAACCTGCTACATCATCATAACGATAAGCTCCCATAAGGATTAAAATAACTCCCATTGCCATCATTAAGAAAGTCGCCCAACCTAATACTGTGTTTTTGTTCATTGCCATTTTCTATTTCTATTTTAGTTAGTAAATACAAATATCGCTATTTTGTATAAAAAAAACATCCTAATTGGATGCTTAATTTATATTCTTGGAACTTCAATAAAGAGTATTTCGGAATCCTCTTTAGGTTTTATTTCAAAACGTTCTGTTTCTGAGACTCCAATTGCATCTCTTGCAAGCAAATTTTCTGTGTTTATTTCAATTTCTCCTTGAATATTCATAACATACACCATATGCGCTTTACTTTTTAAGTGGTATGCAAAGTTTTCATCTTTATTAAGTGTTATTCGTGAAATTATAGCATCTTGATGAATTTTTAGACTTCCCTCGTAATCATCATCTATGGAAGATACTAAAACTTGAAGTTTATTTTTTCTTTCATTTTCATCAAAATATTTTTGATCATATCTAGGTGTAACATTTTGTTTATTTGGCATAATCCAGATTTGAAACAAACTTAAATGCTCCTCAACAGAACCATTAATTTCAGAATGTTTTACACCAGTACCTGCTGACATAACTTGTACTTCTCCTGGCAAAACCTCTTGCCATTCTTGATGCATTATATTATCTCTATGTTTAAGGACTCCTTTTAAAGGAATGGTAATAATTTCCATATTATCATGTGGGTGTGTACCAAAACCCATTTTTGGAGCAATAACATCATCATTTAAAACACGTAAAGCACCAAAATGTATTTTAGTTTCGTCATAAAAACCAGCAAAACTAAAAGAATGATTTGCTTGCAACCATCCATGATTTGCAAAACCTCTACTTGCTGCCTTATGTAGTATTGTTTTCATTTCAACTTCTTTTATTTCATCTTATTTTGTCTAATAAATCACTTAATTGTATTGCTTCTTCTTCAGATAAGTTTTTAAGTAAATCTTTTCGATTTGCTCTAGAAATATCTTCTAATAAATGCAACCCTTTAGGAGTGATCTTAATATGAACAACTCGTCTATCGCTAGGGCAAGGAATACGTTCTATTAGTTCTTTAGCTGAAAGTTTATCCATTAAACGCGTTGCATTTGGAGACCTTTCGACCATTCGTTCTTTAATGGTTTGTACTTTTAAAGCTTCACCAGCACCTTTTAATATTCGTAAAATATTGTATTGTTGAGATGATATTTTAAAAGGTTTAAAAAAAGAATTCTGATAACTATTAATCCAATTTGCTGTAAACATAATGTTCAGCATTGCTTTCACTTTATAGCTTGGAAATTTAGAATTAATGTCTTTAGAAATATCTCCCATTATTATACGTTTTCTTTAAACAAGACAACTTTATTTAATAATTCTTCCTGTAAGGTTGGGTTTATAAGCTTACCATCTGAAAAATTATCATTAAATGAAGGCAATGAAAAATCGGCAATTATATTTCCGCCCATATATGGAAAACGTCCTTTAGCAATTTCTAATACCGTTGCTCCTCCTCTAGCACCTGGAGATGTTGCCATAAGTAACATAGGCTTATCACTCCATAATTTTCCATCAATTCTAGACATCCAATCAAAGATATTTTTAAATACTGTTGCATATGCTCCATTATGTTCTGCAAGAGAAAGTACTACTCCATCTGAAGATTTAATCTTCTCTAAAAACACTTTAGCGTTATCTGGCACACCATTTTCTGTTTCATAATCAATTCCGTAGATTGGCAATTCAAAATCATTAAGATCGAGTACTTCTACTTCGCAATTCTCAACTAAATTTGCAGTATATACTGCAAGTTTTTTATTAATTGATTGTTTACTATTACTTCCTGCAAATGCGATAATTTTTTTCATCTCTTTCTATGTATTGGTTTATTTAAGGCACATTTTATTTACTATTAATCCTTTTTAGATAGATCGTTTTTTAAACATGCTTGCTTTAAATTAGTTTTGTATTTTTTTGTTAAAAATATAAGACACAACTAGTAATACCATAGCTACTAAAGCCGTCATTTGTCCGCCATCACTTATCATATAATGTGCAAAAAATGCAAGGATAAATGCAAAGAAGAAACCTGCATAAGCCCATTCTTTTATGGTTTTAAAATTTGGATTCCAAAGCGCAAAAACTCCTAAAAGTTTAGCAACTGCATATGGATAAATAATATAGGTTGGATACCCAAAATTGGTAAACATTAATGCAACATCTTCATGTTTAAAAAAATACATGCTGACTGAAAACAACATGATTAATGTTAATAATCCTGTAGCTACGTAAAAAATAATTTTATCTCTTTTCATAATTTATACTTGTTTTGATGGTGTAAATCTATAAAAAAATATTTTATTTACCTAGGAATATATTTCCATGTAATATTATTTAACAAAACATTCACTTTTAAACCATCAAGTTGTTTTGTAAATTCGTAGCAAACAAAACTTATTTATGGACATCAACTTCAATAAAAACGAAGATCACAATAAACTTTTAGTTTCCGATTTAACTAAAAGATTAGCAAAAGTTAAACTTGGTGGTGGGCAAAAACGTATAGATAAGCATCATGCGAAAGGAAAAATGACTGCTAGAGAACGTGTAGATTACCTACTAGATCCAAAAGCAAAAGCTATAGAAATTGGTGCATTTGCAGGAGAAGGAATGTATGAAGAACATGGTGGTTGTCCTTCTGGAGGTGTTGTTGTAAAAATAGGATATGTTAAAGGAAAACAGTGTATTGTTGTTGCTAATGATGCTACAGTTAAAGCTGGTGCTTGGTTTCCTATTACTGGAAAAAAGAATTTACGCGCTCAAGAAATTGCCATAGAAAACAAATTACCTATCATTTATTTAGTAGATTCTGCTGGTGTGTATTTACCTATGCAGGATGAGATTTTTCCAGATAAAGAACACTTTGGTCGAATTTTTAGAAATAATGCAGTGATGAGTAGTATGGGAATTACTCAAATTTCTGCTGTTATGGGAAGCTGTGTTGCAGGTGGTGCTTATTTACCAATAATGAGTGATGAAGCTTTAATTGTAGACAAAACAGGAAGTATCTTTCTTGCTGGAAGCTATTTAGTAAAAGCTGCAATTGGTGAAAGTATAGATAATGAAACCCTTGGTGGTGCAACTACACATTGTGAAATTTCTGGTGTTACCGATTATAAAGCAAAAGATGATAAAGATGCTTTAGATACTATTAAACGTTTGATAGATAAGATTGGTGATTATGATAAAGCCGGTTTTAACCGAGCAAAAGCTTTAAAACCTAAAGAAAAACAAGAAGACATTTACGGAATTCTTCCTAAAAGTAGAGCAGACCAATATGACATGTTTGAAATTATAAAGCGATTAGTTGATGATAGTGAATATGACGAATACAAAGCTGGTTATGGCAAAACAATAATTACTGCATATGCCAGAATTGATGGTTGGGCTGTTGGAATTGTTGCCAATCAAAGAAAATTAGTTAAAACCAAAAAAGGCGAAATGCAATTTGGTGGTGTAATTTATAATGATAGCGCAGATAAAGCAACTCGTTTTATTGCAAATTGCAATCAGAAAAAAATCCCATTAGTGTTTTTACAAGATGTTACTGGCTTTATGGTTGGTAGTAAAAGTGAACATGGTGGTATAATAAAAGATGGTGCAAAAATGGTAAACGCTGTTAGTAATAGTGTAGTACCAAAATTCACTATTGTAATTGGAAACTCTTATGGTGCTGGAAATTATGCTATGTGTGGAAAAGCATACGACCCAAGACTAATTGCTGCTTGGCCAAGTGCAGAACTTGCTGTAATGAGTGGAAACTCTGCAGCAAAAGTATTATTACAAATTGAAAAAGCATCTCTATTAAAGAAAGGAGAAGAAATTACACCAGAAAAAGAAGCAGAACTTTTTAATAAAATAAAAGATAGATACGACAATCAAGTCTCTCCATATTATGCAGCGTCACGAATTTGGACAGATGCTGTAATCAATCCGTTAGATACTAGAACATGGATTAGTATGGGAATTGAAGCTGCAAACCACGCTCCTATTGAGAAAAAATTTAATCTGGGTGTTTTACAGGTTTAAATTAGCATTAATAAAACAAAAGGCATTTGAAAATTTCAAATGCCTTTTGTTTTTACAAACTTTGGTATGTATTAACCAGTCGTATAAATTCGGAACGATAACCAAGCTTATCTTCTCCCCTTCCTGCTTCAGCAAGATCTATAACATCTTTTATATTAGAATTATTATGGTATTGAGAATAACGCATTTGCATTCCAAATAAAGCTACAGCGGATGCAAATTGCATGTCTTTAGAAGCTTCAACAGCGATGTCTTTTTGAATATGTATCATCTCTATACTTTTTTTACTTTCCGGTTTTTTGTATCTAAATTTAACAGTTAATAATTCGTCTTGAAAATTATCAGAAATCTCTTTTTTGGTATACTTTAAATCAGGAACACCCTTTAAGTATTTGCTTTTTGCTCCTACAGGAATCACTTCGTATAAAGCAGTAACGGTATGTCCGCTTCCTAATTCCCCAGCATCTTTTGCATCATCAATAAAATCTTCATCTTCTAATAGTCTATTTTCATAACCAATTAATCTATATGCTTGCACTTTATTAGGATTGAACTCTACTTGAATTTTCACATCTTTCGCAATAGTATAGAGTGTTCCTCCAAATTCTTTTCCAAACACTTTATTAGCTTCTTGCATGGTATCAATAAATGCATGATTTCCGTTTCCTTTATCTGCTAAAGTTTCTAATTTAGAGTCTTTGTAGTTACCATAACCAAAGCCAAGAACAGATAAAAACACGCCAGATTTACGTTTTTCTTCAATTAAGATTTGCATGTCTTTATCACTGGATGCGCCAACATTAAAATCGCCATCTGTTGCTAAAATCACTCTATTATTTCCTTTTTCTTTAAAGTTTTTTTCTGCTAATGCATATGCTAATTCAATACCTTCTCCTCCAGCTGTAGAACCTCCAGATTTCAATTTATCTAAAGCAGTTAATATTTTATTTTTATCTTTTCCTGAGGTTGGTTCTAAAGCAACTCCTGCTGCTCCTGCATATACAACTATTGAAACTTTATCTTGCTCACGCAATTGATTCACTAATAATTTAAAAGCCGACTTTAATAATGGTAATTTATTCTGCGAACCCATTGAACCAGAAACATCTATTAAAAACGTGAGGTTACTTGGTGGTAATTCTGCATTATCATATGTCTTAGCTTGTAAACCAATTTTCACTAATTTGGTTTCGCTATTCCAAGGAGTAACTGTTAATTCTGTGTCTATAGAGAACGGATGTTCTCCAGTTGGCTGTGTGTAATTATAATCGAAATAATTCACCATTTCTTCAATTTTAACAGCATCAGCAGGAATATGTTGACCGCTATTTATCATTCTTCTCACATTGCTATAAGATGCTTTATCTACGTCTATAGAAAAAGTTGAAAGTGGTGATGACGTGGTAGTTTCAAAATTATTTTCAATTATTTCCTCATAAACTTCTTGCGTATTATTGGCTATATCTTTTGGTGTATTTTCCAATTCTTTAATTGCTCTTTTAATAGCTTTTGGCAGTTTATATTTTCCTGTTTTTGTTTGTACAACAATAACGCCATTCGAACCACGAATACCATACAAAGCTGCTGCATTTGGACCTTTTAATACAGAAATAGATTTTATTTTTTCTTTATTAATTGCTTGCGTATTCAAAATAGAACCATCAATTGGTACACCATCAATTACAAAAAGCGGCTTACTTTCTCTAGAAATTGTAGCGTTTCCTCTTAATATTATTCTAGAGGAACTACCAACGGCATCATTAAACTTTTTCTTTACATGCAAAGGTTTTGAATTGGATAGTCTTTTTACTTTTCGTTTGCCTCTATGCTTCACAGAAACACCACTTACTTTTCCAGATAATGCTGAATTAACAGATGCTGACGTAACTTTAGAAACAGAATAACCTAAAGATTTCGATTCTTTCTTTAATCCTAAAGCGGTCACAACAACTTCGTCAAGTGTATTATCTGGTTTTAACGAAACATTAATTGTATCTGCTTTTCTAACCGTTTTTTCTTCGTTTGAAAAACCTACATAACGAAACAGTAATACGTCTCCAATATGCGCTTTAATAGTGTATTTTCCATCAAAATCGCTAGAAGTTCCAACGGTAGTGCCTTTTATTATTATAGTAGCTCCCGGTAATGGCAAACCATTTACTTCGCTTATTATTCCTGTAATTAATTTTTCTTGTGCATGTAATTGTATTGTTACAAACAACACAAAAACAAATTGTAATACATGTTTCATACATTTTTGGTTTTAAAGTTTAGGTAAAACTATACCTAAGTGCTAGTGTTTAAAACCAGAAATGCGTGAACTGTACGTTTGGGTGAGTAAACCCTTTATTCTAAAGTTTTTAGTGTTTCATGACGAAGAATCTTACCATTATCGCTTTCCATAAATTTTTCTACGGAATAGATTTTCTTAGGAATTTCAAATTTATCTAATCCAGCAAAAACCGATGTATCTACAGTATTGTCTTTACCTTCTACTATTAAAATGATACATTCACCTAAAGTTTCATCCTTTTGTTTACTTATAAAAAAACGATTCTCTATTTTAGATTGTAGCTTTGCTTCTATTTGCTCAGGAAACAGCTTTACTCCTCCAGAATTAATAACGTTATCATATCTACCAAGCCATTCAAAAGTATTTTCTGTATGTAATTTTACAACATCATTTGTTACTATTTTATGATCTAAAAGCGATGGAGCCTCTATTATTAAGCAATTTCTTTCATCTTGAGTAATAATAATATTTGGAAGTGTTTTAAAAACCCCAGCATCCTTCTCTTCGGCTTTACTAAGATTATTTATTTTTTTAACTGCTATATGGGTTATGGTTTCTGTCATACCATAAGTTTCAAAAACGTTTGATTTAGAACTTTGAATTGCTTTTTTTAAACTAGCAGAAACAGCAACTCCACCAACAATTATGTTTTTTATATTATCGCAATATCCTTTGGTTTTTTGAAGCTGTAAAGGAATCATAGCACAAAAATCATAATGCTTATCATAATCAAAAATTGGCTGACTTGTTGGAGCAACTAAATCTAGTTCTAAACCTAAAATCATAGCTCTAATTAGCATCATTTTACCAGCAATATACTCGGTTGGCAAACAATGTAAAGCAACATCTCCAGGTTGTAATTTAAAGAAATCTCCAGTTGCAATAGCAGAGTGTACCATTGCTTGCTTATTTAGTTTTATAGACTTAGGCTTTCCAGTAGAACCGGAAGTATCTACAATAAGATAGTCTTTATTATCTAACCAATCTATTAAAAAATTACCTAGACTTTTTTCATATGCTAAACCTTCTTTAATCAAGCTATAACCTACATCTTTAAGGTCTTCAAAGGTATAGTTATTATTATTCAGTTTAAAACGATTATGTACTTTGGTAAATTCTGGTGTCATTATTCTAATATTTTATAATCTTCTTTTGGTGGCGTAATTACTTTTCCGAAAAGTTTCTCATTCCAATTAGTCCATTTATATTTTTTAGCAAGAATAAAAAGGATAATAGGAAAAACAATAAAAACTGGCATAAATACATCTATAAATCCTGCCGAAGTTGGCTCAGAAATATCTTTAAATAGAGAATCTGTTTGAAAAGCTGTCCAATCTGCAGTTACCAATAAAGCAGTAAATAAATTATTAGCTGCATGAAAACCTAAAGCAAGTTCTATACCATCATCCATAAGCGTCATAACACCTAAAAAGAATCCTGTACCAATATAATATACCATAATTACATAACCTAGTTGCTCTACTTCTGGATTTGCTAAATGCATCAAACCAAAAACAATAGAAGTAAATAGTAATGGAAACCATCTTGTTTTAGTAATAACACCTAATCCTTGCATTAAATAACCTCTAAAAAGGTATTCTTCCATACTAGTTTGTAATGGTATAAACAAGATTGCAATTACCGCAAGTGTTAAAAAAGGCATCAATTCGAAATTCCATACATAGCTTTCTGGCTCCATATAATAATCTAAAAATACAAAGGCAGAAGAAACCGTACCCCAAAGTATAAAAACAAACCAAAACCTATTCCAGTCTATTTTTTTTCTTGCTGTTGTTAATTCTGTAATCGACTGTTTATGCACTACTTTAGAGTTAAAAAACACTCCAATTAAACCAATAGCAAAACTTAATAGCATTAAAAACAAAAATAGGTTACTACCCAAAATTTCGGCCATCCCTGGAATATCTTCAGGGAAATCTCCATTTTTTATTCCTTCAAAACCCAAGGAATAAAAAATACCACCAATTAAAGGAAAAGATCCTAATAATTGCCATACGATACAAATAATGATGAATCCTACTAAATACCTCCACCACTCGTGTAATGATTTAAATGCTTGTTCTATATACATGTTTATAAATTAAATTTCCAATTCTTATTTTGTTGGTATTGCAATGTACCATTTTTTACCTGTAAAGGGCTTTCAAAGTTATTAGTAAACAAAGCTCCAGTTCCCAGCCCTTGTGGTAATGTACTTTTTAAAGTGTAGGTATATTGCGCAATAGCATTTAAACCAACATTACTTTCTAATGCACTTGTAATCCACCAACCAATATGATATTTTTCTGCTAAATCTATCCAATTTTGACTTCCTTTAAATCCGCCAACCAAACTTGGCTTTAAAATAATATATTGTGGCTGTATTGTTTGTAGTAATTCTTCTTTTTTCGTTACATTAAAAACACCAATTAATTCTTCGTCTAAAGCTATTGGTAAAGGGGTTTGATTACAAAGTTTTGCCATTTCTAAAATTTGACCTTGTTTTATTGGTTGTTCTATAGAATGCAAATCTAAATCGGAAAGTATTTTTAATTTTTCTAATGCTTCGGATGGTGAAAAAGCGCCATTTGCATCTACTCGTAATTCAATATCATTTTGCGAATATTCTTTTCGAATAGATTGTAATAACTGAAGCTCTGTTTGAAAATCTATTGCTCCAATCTTCATTTTTATACAACTAAAACCAGCTTCAATTTTATCTTTTATTTGTTGTTTCATAAAAGCTTCTGTTCCCATCCAAATTAATCCGTTAATAGGAATACTATCTTTTTCTTGTGTAAATTCGGAAGGAAAAAGAATAAAAGGGTTTTCATTTTGTAAAGAAATAAAGGCCTGTTCTAATCCAAATTGGATACTTGGAAACGCAATTAATTCTGCAAATAAAATATCTAAACCCAAATGGATATTGGTACAAGTCCATTGTAATTTCTCTTCATAGTCTGGCACATCATCAATACTTAAGCCTCTAAAAACTCCACATTCACCAATACCTTTCTTACCTTTATGCTCTAAAATTAAAAACCAAGTCTCTTTGGTTTTTAAAATCCCACGAGAAGTCCCACTTGCTTGCTTAAAATTTAAAATATGTTTTTTGTAGGCTGCTATCATAATTCGCTCCAAAAATAGACAATAATTTTTGTATTTTGCATACCAAACCACTGCTAGTGATAATAATTTTTTAACAAAAAAATGACAGAGTTTCCCGATATTATTCTTTATGCTATTCCGTTTTTTATAGTTTCTATGCTATTAGAGCTTTATATCACCATAAAAGAAAACATCCAGACTTATGAAACCAAAGATGCTGTTTCGTCTATTGCTATGGGTTTAGGGAATGTTTTTTTAGGCTATTTTAGTAAGGCTTTGGTTTTGATTAGCTTTTTTTATGTGTATGAAAATTTCAGATTATTTACCATCCCTATAGTTTGGTGGAGTTTTATACTTATTTTCTTTGCTGACGATTTTGCGTATTATTGGTTTCATAGGATTTCGCATGAATGCAGAATATTTTGGGCTTCGCATGTGGTGCATCATTCGTCACAACATTATAATTTAAGTACTGCATTAAGACAAACGTGGTCTGGAGGGTTTTACACCTTTATTTTCTGGTTGTGGTTACCAATTTTAGGGTTTCATCCAGGAATGATTATACTACAAATGTCTATTAGTTTATTATACCAATTCTGGATACATACCGAAGCTATTCATAAAATGCCTTCATGGTTTGAAGCTGTTATGAACACACCTTCGCATCACAGAGTACATCATGGAAGTAACCCTTTATATTTAGATAGAAATCATGCTGGCATTCTAATTATTTGGGATAAGCTTTTTGGCACTTTTCAAGCCGAACTAAAAGAAGAAAAGGTTGTTTATGGTTTGGTATCTAATATAAACACCTATAATCCTGTTAAAATTGCTTTTATAGAGTGGATTAGCTTATTTAAAGATGCCTTTTCCGGAAAAAAATCATTAAAAAATAGGTTTTTATATTTAATAAAACCTCCGGGTTGGAAACATGATGGTACCGGAAAATTGAGTGGGGATTTAAGAGCTGAATGGAAAAAAAAGAGTTTTCAATCACAATCGCAGTTTTCAGAAAAATAAAAAGAGACTAAAAATACTTATATTCACAAGTACAAGATGACATTTAATAATAAAGTAGTATGGATTACTGGCGCTTCCAGCGGAATTGGTAAAAGCTTAGCAATTACACTTTCGCAAGAAAATTGCAAATTGATTCTTTCTTCTAGAAGAAAAGAAGCACTAGAAAAGGTGAAAGCGCTATGTAATAATCCTAAAAACATTACTGTTTTACCTTTAGATTTAGCGGAAACAAATTCTCTTAAAAAAATAACTGAAATGGCTATTTCCAGCTTCGGAAAGATTGATGTTCTTATTAATAATGGAGGCATTAGTCAGCGTTCTACAATAATTAAAACTACTATAGAAGTAGACCGAAAATTAATGGAAGTAGATTATTTAGGCACTGTTGCTTTAAGCAAAGCACTTTTACCACATTTTGTTGCTAATAATTATGGCCATTACGTGGTTGTTTCTAGTTTAATGGGAAAGTTTAGTTCTCCTTTTCGATCTGCTTACTGTGGTGCAAAACATGCTTTACATGGTTTTTTTGATGCTTTACGTTTAGAACATGAAGCAGACAATGTAAAAGTCACTATGATTTGCCCTGGATTTGTTAATACTAATGTCGCTAGAAATGCTTTAACAGCAGATGGAAGCAAACAAGGAGATCAAGATGAAATGACCGAAAAAGGGCTTCCTGTAGCTGTATTTACAAAAAAAATGCTTCAAGCAATCCGTAAAGAAAAGTTTGAAGCATATATTGGTAAAAAGGAAAGATTTGGTATTTATTTAAAACGAATTTCCCCTAAATTATTACATAAACTAGTTTTAAGAAGTAAAGTACGATAGTTAGTTTATTTTAACAATTTCCACTTCCCCTATAGAAAGCCCTTTTTCTAAAGTTGCACCTCCTTTATAGGTAATCGTTGGTTCTCCATAAGAAACTATTTTTAGTTTATCGGAAACATTACATTGGTAACTACCATCGCCATACGCAGTAATTTTAGCAAGTTTACTATTCACTTGTAAAAGATCTACAACAGATTCTCCGTAACCAATAACTTTCTGATTTTCAATGCTTCCGTTTTCTATTTTTAAATGACTTTCACCATAAATGGATACTTTCATTTCTTTTAAAGTAACATCTTTCATAATCACTTGCGATTCACCATAAATATTAAAAGTTATTTTATCTGAAATAATAGCATCCTCAAAATTAAAACGTTCTTCTCCTCTTAAAGAAAATGTTTTTACTTTTTTATAATATACAATCGCTTTTGCAACGGTTCCTTTATAAGCAGCAACGGTTCTATTTTTTGTACTTGTTTCTTTATCTTTTTCGGTTACTGTTTTTGCATCATCAAGATATAACTGAAGTGTTTTCCCTTTAACTTCTACATTTATTTCGTCTAAAGGTTCGGTTAACATTTCTATAACCACTTTTTCAACATCTGCGGTTTTAAAGACTACTTCAATATGTGGACTAACAATAACTTTATCGAAAGTCTTTACTGTAAAAGTTTTAGATTGTGCTTGTATTACAGAAGTTTGAAAGAAAAAAATTGCTATAAAAACAAGAAATAAATTCGATTTGTAATTTAAAAAAGTATGCATTGGTTTTGTTTTAAAGGTTAAACACAAACTAAAGACCAGTTTTTTTTTAAACTGTTACAGTTTTAAATAAATTACTTGTATTCTATAATTAAATAAACCGAAGTACTATCTCCAACATTTAAAACTTCATGCTGTGTCACTTTATCTTTACTCCAACTAGTTCCTGTTTTTACATGCACCGTTTTAGTACCACTTGTGTCTTTAATTTTAAAAGTCCCTCCTTTTAAAGTATAACCAAAATGTGGTTGGTGTTCGTGTTTTTCATGGCCAACACCTGGAGCAAATGTGCATTTTAAAACACGTACTTGTTTGTCTTCATGTATCATTTCACAAACACTTTCTCCTTGCCAACCTGCTTGCAAAGGATCTGGGAGTGTGGTTTTTTGTTTGCAGGAGAATATTAAGAAAATGATTATAAAATAAAAAAAGTGTCTCATATTGTATTGTTTATATTTTAGAAAACACTTCGACAGGCTAATTGTGACATCAAACTATAAATTGTCTTCTTTTAAATTAATTCATAATTCTAACCAATAACTCTTTTAGTAAATCACCTTGAGACACCGAGTTACTGCCAACACCTTTACTTTTTACATCAAACTCACGTAGAGTAGCAATTACCACACTAACTTGTCGCATTGGGTAATTTCTAGCTGCTGTTATATATTCGTTTACAAAATAAGGGTTTACTTTTAATGCAGATGCTACATTTCTTGGGTTTTTATCTGTTAAACCATGTAAATGCAATAATTGGGAGAAGAAATTAAAAAGCAGTGAAACCGTTACAACCATTGGGTTATCCTTTGGGTTATCGGCAAAATAGTGTGCAATTTTATGTGCTTTTAAAACATTACGTTCCCCAACAGCTTTACGTAATTCGAAGTTATTATAGTCTTTACTAATACCTATATTTTCCTCAATATGCTCTGGAGAAATTTGTGTACCTTCTGGTAATACAATCTTAAGTTTATCTAACTCATTACTAATTTTACTCAAATCGGTTCCTAGAAATTCTACTAACATTTGTGATGCCTTTGGAGAAATAGTATAATTTTTTCCAGAAAGCACTCTTCGGATCCAATCTGCTACTTGATTTTCGTATAGTTTTTTACTTTCAAAAACAACTCCTACTTTTTTAATTGCCTTGTACAGTGCTTTACGCTTATCAATTTTTTTATACTTATAATTAAGTACCAAAACGGTTGTAGGTTGCGGATTTGCTGCATAAGCAGCAAGTTGTTCTATAGTTCTAGATAAATCTTGTGCTTCTTTAACAATTACCACTTGACGTTCTGCCATCATTGGGTAACGTTTTGCATTACTTACAATATCATCAATCGTTACATCACGACCATAAAGAACCATTTGGTTAAAACCCTTCTCTTCTTCGGCTAAAACATTCGCTTCAATATAATCGGAAACACTATCTATATAATAGGCTTCTTCTCCCATTAAAAAATAAATAGGTTTTAGATTTCCTTTCTTTATGTCTATTATTAGTTGTTTAACTTCGTCCAAAATATTTGTTCTTAACAATCGATGTATACGCTATTTTCTACTTTTATCGAAGTATCTATAAATCTGCGATAATATTTTCTAAGAAAACCACTCGATGTGACATTATAATTATAAATTTGTGTAGTGCAAAAACTAAATTTCCCTACATATTCGTTTCGTTTCAAAAATAGCGAAAATAAAACGCTAATATATGATGAAATACGCAAAAAATTTGTGGTATTACAACCCGAAGAATGGGTTAGGCAACATTGTGTTCGATATTTAATAGAAGAAAAAGGGTTTCCAAAATCTTTAATCAACGTAGAGAAAGAATTAAAAGTAAACAACTTACGCAAGCGTTATGATATTGTTATTTTTAATCCCGATGGAAGTATACATCTAATTGTAGAATGTAAATCGGCAAAAATAAAAATAGATCAAACTACTTTCGATCAAATTGCGCGTTATAATTTAGCTTTAAATGCTACTTATTTAATGGTTACTAACGGAATTAATCATTATTATTGCGAAATGGATTTTGATGCAGAACGATATCAGTTTTTAAAAGAAATTCCAGATTACTGCTTACAATAAAAAGTCGCTCTTAGAACATTAACTCAGATAAATAAAAAACAAGAATTAAAGATGTTAGGATTAGTATTATTATATTGGATTGGAAAATATTTCTACAAATTAGCAGAAGAGTTTAATAAAAACAAATGGGGTTTTGCAATTTTAGGTATTGTTGTTTATTATGCAGGAATAATAATATTTAGCCTTATAATTGGTGTTACTGTCGAGCTTATTTCTCCTGGATTTCTCGATACTTTTAATGAAACCCTTCTTAGCTTCTTAATGTTACCTTTCGGGATACTAAGTTGTTATTTACTCTATAAGTATTTAGAAAAAATCTGGAAAAAGAAAATCCCAAACACAAATCATTTAATAGATCAAATAGGGGAATAGAAGCATTTTAAGATCTTTCTATAAATAGATAAATTAAAAATATTTTTATTTGAAAATCGCAGTAGTTATATTAAACTGGAATGGTAAAGCGCTTTTAGAAAAGTTCTTACCTTCTGTTGTTGCACATTCTAAAGAAGCAACAATTTATGTTGCAGATAATGCATCTACAGATGATTCTGTGCATTTTATAAAGACTACTTATCCAGAAATTAAAATCATACAAAACACTCAAAATGGCGGCTATGCAAAAGGCTACAACCAAGCTTTACAACATGTTGAAGAAGACATATATTGCCTATTAAATAGTGATATTGAGGTTACAAAAAACTGGCTACCTCCTATTCTTGAAGAATTTAAAACCAACCAAGAAACCTCCATCATACAACCCAAGATTTTAGATTATAAAAACAAAACGCATTTCGAATATGCTGGAGCTGCAGGAGGTTTTATTGATAAATATGGCTATCCGTATTGTAGAGGAAGAATTTTTAATACTATTGAAAAAGACACAAACCAATACCCAAATGCTTCTATTTTCTGGGCTTCTGGTGCATGTTTTTTTATTAAAAAAGACGTTTTTAGAACCTTAAAAGGTTTTGATGAAAGTTTTTTTGCTCACATGGAAGAAATAGACTTATGCTGGCGAGCATTTAATTTAAATTACAAAACGAAATATATTACAACGACCACTGTGTATCATGTTGGAGGTGCTACTTTACAAAGTGGTAATCCTAAAAAAACCTACTTAAATTTTAGAAATAGTCTATTCACTATCACTAAAAATGCTTCTGGCTCTTTGTTTACCTTAATCTTTACAAGGTTAGTATTAGATGGTTTAGCAGGAATACTATTTTTATTACAATTTAAATTTTCACATATCCTTGCAATATTTAAAGCACATTTTAGTTTTTATATATCTTTACCAAGGTTATTAAAACAACGAAAAACACTCCCGAAAAAAAAAGGGTATTACACTAAAAAATCTATTGTTTTTTCCTATTTCTTAAAAGGTTACAAGACGTTTTAATTGTTTATAAAAATGTTAAAGTTTTTGTTAATGATTGAATTTTGTATCAATCTTTTGTATAATTTTGGTGCGTTAAATTAACATTATTTAATCCATTCATTTATTATGAAAAAAATTGTATTACTAAGTGCAACAGCACTTTTGCTTTTAAGTTCATGCGTATCTAAAAAAGAATTCGCAGCTATGGAAGCCAAACAAAAAACAACACAAGATTTACTAAATACAGCAACCGTTAAATTAAATAGTTGCTTAGAAGACAAATCTGCAGTAAGTGCACGAGTAGCAGCGCTACAAGAGCAACTTGCAAACTTAAAAGACACCAATAAAGATTTAATACAAACGACACAAGGTATGACTGTATTAACTACAAAAGGTGCCGAGAATCTTGAAAAATCTTTAGAAAGTTTAAAAGAAAAGGACCTTAAAATTTCTAGATTACAAGATGCTTTAACTAAAAAAGATAGTGTAACACTAGCTTTAGTTACTAGTTTAAAGAAAGAAGTAGGTTTAAATGACGAAGACATTGAAATTAACGTAGAAAAAAGCGTTGTATTTATCTCTTTATCAGATAAGTTATTATTTAAAACTGGTAGCTACGATATTTCGGATAGAGCAAATGAAATCTTAGGAAAAGTTGCTACAGTAATTAACAGCAAACCAAACTTTGAAGCAATGGTAGAAGGTCACACAGACAATGTACCATATAACAGAGGTGGTGTTTTAGTAGACAACTGGGATTTAAGTGTAAAACGTAGTACTGCTATTGTTAGAGCTTTACAAAGTTTAGGTGTAAATCCAGCTCAATTAATTGCGGCAGGACGTGGAGATCACTTACCTTTAGTTCCTAATGATACTGCAGAAAATAAAGCAATAAACCGTAGAACAAAAATTTATATTCTTCCAAAAATCGATCAATTCTATGAAATGATTGAAACAGAAATGAAATCGCTTTCTGAAGAAAATTAAATTTTATAAAAGAATATTTTAAAAGCGCAACTATAACGGTTGTGCTTTTTTTATGGCGTTACCTAAAGGTCAGGCTTTTCGTTATATCTTTTTTATCGTACCTCAAAAAAAGGATGCCACTGCAATCCTTAACGCAAATTAAACAAGCATCATTATTCATAACACCAAACAGCAAGCTCGTTACCAGAAGGATCAAAAAACTGAAATCGTTTTCCGCCAGGAAAAGAAAAGGTATCTACACTAATTTTTCCGTTCGCTGCAATTACATGTTGCTTTATAGCATCTAAATCGTCATGATATAAAACCACTAGAACTCCATTTATAATTTCTGCATCTATTTTTTCAAAACCACCAGCTACTCCACTATTTTCAAAAGCAATATATGTTGGTCCATAATCCGTAAATTCCCAACCAAATACTTTATTGTAAAACACTTTCGTTTTTTCTAAATCTATGGCTTTAAACTCAATATAGTTTATGTGTTTGTTGGTTGGTTTCATCATTTGTTCTTATTGTATTAAAATCACTGCGCTTCTCGATACTATTTGCTCCTCCGTCTCCAATCACCAGAAGTGACATCTTTAAGTTAATAAATTTTGGTTTAAAAAATATCTAAACTTCCTTTTCCTTCTCTTACAATTATAGGGTCACCTTCCGAGAAATCGATAACTGTAGAAGCCTCATTATCCCCATAACCACCATCTATTACTAAATCGACTAAATTCCCCCATTTTTCTAAAATTAATTCTGGATCTGTAGTATACTCTATAATAGTATCTTCATCTCGAATAGAAGTAGAAATTATTGGATTGCCTAGTTCTTTAACAATCTCTAAAGCAATATTATTATTTGGCACACGAATACCAACTGTTTTCTTCTTTTTAAAAGCAACAGGCAAACTTTTAGCTCCTGGAAGAATAAAGGTATAAGGTCCTGGAAGTGCTCGTTTTAAAATTTTAAAGGTAGAAGTGTCAATCTGCTTTACATAATCGCTTAAATTACTTAAATCGTGACATATAAAAGAGAAATTCGCCTTTTCTAGCTTCACTCCTTTTATTCTTGCAATACGTTCTAAAGCCTTTGTATTCGTAATGTCGCAACCTAAACCATATACCGTATCTGTAGGGTAAATGATTAATCCTCCTTTTTTTAAAACACTAACCACTTTCCTAATCATCTTATTATTAGGGTTCTCCTCGTATATTTTTATAAATTCTGCCATAATAACTATCTTTAAAAAACGTTTACAAAGTAATTAAATATTTTATCATGAAAACCATCTCTAAAACTTTATTAGTAATTTCTCTATTGTTTTTTACTGTTTCATGTATAGATACAGACGAAACGCTAGATGCTAACAACGAATCATTAGACTATTATGAAGAATTAAATATTTCTTATGGTACAGATAGTGAGCAAGTTTTTGATTTATATCTTCCTGCAAACCGAACCGAATACACCAAGGTTATGCTATTAATTCATGGTGGTGGTTGGATTGCTGGAGACAAAGCTGATATGAATAATTTTAAAGATTATATGTTGCAAAACTTACCTGAGGTTGCTATTGTAAACATGAATTATAGATTGGCAAACAACTCATTAGAGGCATACCCAATGCAAATAAACGATATAACTACAGTTGTAAATTATTTAAAAAATAAACAAAACGAGTATGTCACTTCTAACGATTTAGGTTTTATTGGTGTAAGTGCAGGAGCTCATTTAGCAATGCTTTGGAGTTATGCTTTTGATGCAGATAACCAAACCAAAATGGTTTGTAGCGTTGTAGGCCCTACTAATTTTACGGATCCAGCGTATTTAAACAATACTGATCCTGATTTACAAGTATTATTAGATGTGTTTGACGAAGGAGATAATATTGAGTTTTTAGAAGAAGTAAGTCCGTATCACCAATTAACTGCTACATCACCTCCTACTATTTTATTCTATGGTGGAGAAGACCCTTTAATACCAACAACACAAGGCACTGCTATGCGAGATATACTGGAAGATTTAGGCGTTATTCATGATTTTACACTCTATGAAAATGAAGGACATGGTTGGACAGGTTTAAACCTATTAGACACTACCTTGAAACTACATACATTTATAGAAACACATCTATTAGAGGAATAGCACCGGCAATCCACAAACATCTAATGTTAATATAAAAACTACCCTATAATTTGAAGCTTAGCAAAACGAAGCAATAATTTTTTAACACCACCGGTTTCAAATTTAATTTCGGCTTTCACATCACCACCAACACCTTCTATTTTCACGACTTCACCTTTTCCAAAACGCGTGTGTTTTACTATATTTCCAACAACCAAATCGCCATTAAACAAATTGGTATTTGCTGAAGGTTCTGTGTTACTTTTAGCAACAGGTTTCAGATTTTTAGGTGTAGATATTTTAAAATTCTCTGGTGCTGCTTTCTTTGCACCTTTTTTCTTAAAAGTAAGTTCTTTCGGTTTTTTAAATCTAATTTTATTAGGTTCTACATCTCCAAAAATATCTGCCGAAAGCATTGGGTTTATTCTACGTTCTTCAATTGGAGTTGTGTTTTCAACAAATTCGTCTTCTATTTCTTCAATAAATCTGCTAGGTTCGGAATCTACTAATTTCCCCCAGCGATAACGCGATAACGCGTAGGTTAAATACGCTTGTTTTTCTGCTCTAGTAAGTGCTACGTAAAAAAGACGTCTCTCTTCCTCTAATTCACTACGTGTATTCATACTCATAGCGCTTGGAAATAAATCTTCTTCTAAACCAACAATAAATACATTATTAAACTCTAATCCTTTTGCTAAGTGAATAGTCATTAATGCCACGTGATCCGCATCCCCTTTATCAGCATCTAAATCTGTAGCAAGAGCTACATCTTCAAGAAATTCTGCTAAAGAATCTCCAGCATCTGCAAGTTCTATTTGTCCTTCTACAAAATCTTTAATACCATTTAAAAGTTCTTGTACGTTATCTAATCGCACAATTCCTTCTGGTGTTCCGTCTTTATTAAATTCTCTAATTAAACCACTAGATTTGGTAACGTGTTCGGCTAAATCAAATGCATTTGCAGTTTGATTCATTACTTGGTAACTTTCAATTAAAGTTACAAAATCGCGTAATTTATTTTTGGTTCCGTTATTTATATTTACATCTACCTTATCTAGGTTTTGCAAAACTTCAAAAATTGTTTTCCCATATCCATTTGCTGCTACTACAAGCCTATCGATAGTGGTTTGCCCAATTCCTCTTGCTGGGTAATTAATTACACGTTTTAAAGCTTCTTCGTCTGCTGGGTTAAGAATTAAACGTAAATATGCGGTTACATCTTTAATTTCTTTACGTTGGTAAAAAGATAAACCACCATAAATTCTATACGGAATATCTCTTTTACGTAAAGCATCTTCAATAGAACGCGATTGCGCGTTGGTACGATATAAAACTGCAAAATCACTATTATGCAGTTGCTTATTCATTTTTTCATCCCAAATGGTTCCTGCTACATAGCGTCCTTCGTCTCCATCGGTTAAAGAACGATGTATTTTTACTTTTTCACCTTCGTCATTTGCTGTCCAAACAACTTTATCTAATTTAGTTTTATTATGTTCGATAACCGAATTTGCAGCACCTACAATATTTTTCGTAGATCGATAATTTTGTTCTAATCGGTACATTTGCACATCTTCATAATCTTTCTGGAAATTCAAGATATTATTAATGTTTGCGCCACGAAAAGCATAAATACTTTGCGCATCATCACCAACCACACATATGTTTTGAAAACGATCTGCAAGTGCTCGAACGATTAAATATTGTGAATGGTTTGTATCCTGATACTCATCTACTAGAATATAACGAAATTTATCTTGATATTGGGCTAAAACATTAGGGAAACGGGTTAGTAATTCGTTGGTTCTTAATAGCAAATCATCAAAATCCATACAACCTGCTTTAAAGCAACGATCTACATATTCTTTATAAATCTCCCCCATTCTTGGTCGCCTTGCCATGGCGTCTGCTTCCATTAACTCTGGATTTTTAAAATATGCTTTTACTGTAATTAAATTGTTTTTATAGGAAGAAATTCTACTATATACTTGTTTGGTTTTATAGATGTCTTTTTCTAAGCCCATTTCTTTAATAATAGAACCTAAAAGACGTTGCGAATCTTGGGTATCATAAATGGTGAAATTACTTGGAAAGCCTAAATGATGTCCTTCAAAACGGAGAATTTTAGCAAATACGGAGTGAAAGGTTCCCATCCATAAATTTTTAGCCTCAGGACCAACAATGGAAGAAATACGTTCTTTCATTTCTTTAGCTGCCTTATTGGTAAAGGTTAATGCTAATATATTAAACGAGTCTACACCTTGACTCATTAGATATGCAATTCTATAGGTAAGCACTCTAGTTTTACCAGAACCTGCTCCAGCAATTACTATCATTGGACCATCTTTTTGAATGGTTGGTGCTAATTGTGCTTCGTTTAACTGACTTAAATACTTCTCCAAATCTCTTTCATTTAATAAAACGTGAAAATAACCAATCCTTGTGTTTTAACGCCTCCTAATTATTAATAATTATAAACAATTTCAGGATGTTCTCTATATTTTATTTTTTGAATATCTTTACGGCTCTAATAAATAATAAATTTTTAGAAATATGTTAGAATTCTTAGGTCAAATATCTTGGTGGATGTGGGTTTTATTCGTTTTAATAATTATTGCTATTCGTGATGTTTTTCAAACAAAACATACCATTAGCCACAATTTCCCAATAGTAGGACATTTAAGGTATTGGCTAGAAAGCATTGGACCCGAAATGCGACAATACTTTGTAGCAAACAACAGAGAAGAGCTACCTTTTAATAGAATTGAACGTGGTTGGATATATGCTTCGGCAAAAAAAGAAAATAACTACGAAGGATTTGGAACCGATAGAGATATTTATGCGCACCAGCATCTTTTTATAAATAATGCGATGATGCCCTATCAAATAAAAAAGGACCACCCAAATAGTATAGATAAATCGTTTCTTCCTTGCGCAAAAGTAATGGGGGAATTTAATAAACGTAAACGGCCATATAGACCAGCCTCGGTAATAAATGTTTCAGCTATGAGTTTTGGTTCGCTTTCTGCAAAAGCTATAGAATCATTAAATAAAGGCGTTAAAATTGCTGGTGCTTATCATAATACAGGAGAAGGTGGATTATCTCCATACCACAGTCATGGTGGAGATGTTGTTTTTCATTTTGGAACTGGATATTTTGGAGTACGTGCAGCAGATGGCGGTTTTTCTATGGAAAAAATGATAAAACTTGTAGAAGACAACCCTTTCATTCGTGCCATTGAGGTAAAATTATCACAAGGAGCTAAACCTGGAAAAGGTGGTGTTTTACCAGGAGCAAAAATCACTCCGCAAATAGCAGAAATTCGAGGTGTTGAAGTTGGTAAAGATGTACTTTCTCCTCCAAATCATAAAGCATTTAGTAACGTTCCAGAAATGGTGGATTTCATTGAATTAATTGCTGAAAAAACAGGTTTACCAGTTGGCATAAAAGCAGCTATTGGAAAACTAGAACAATGGGAAGAACTTGCAGATATAATGAAAGCGACAGGAAAAGGTCCAGATTTTATTACTGTTGATGGTGGTGAAGGTGGTACTGGAGCTGCTCCTCCTAGTTTTGCGGATCATGTTTCCTTACCTTGGGTTTATGGTTTTGGCGATTTATATAAATTATTTAAAAATAAAGGTTTAAGTGAACGTATTGTTTTTATAGGAAGTGGCAAATTAGGTTTTCCTGCTAAAGCTGCCATGGCTTTTGCTATGGGAGCAGATTGTATAAATGTTGCTCGTGAAGCCATGATGAGCATTGGTTGCATACAAGCGCAAATTTGCCATACCAATAGATGTCCTGCTGGAATTGCTACTCAAAAAAAATGGACACAAAACGGAATAGATGTTCCTTTAAAATCAGAACGTTTAGCACAATATTTTAAAACCTTTAGAAAAGAATTTATAGAAATAACGCATGCTGCTGGTTACGAACATCCTTGCGAGTTTAAAATGAATGATATTGAAGTAAATGTGGATGACCACAATTTATCTAAAGAATTAAGTGGAACCTATGGCTACGAAAAAACGGTCGTGCCTTTTCATGGTATGCAAAGTTTAAAAGATTGTTTGCATTTAGGAGGAAACAAGGAATAGCGAAACACTTAAAATCTTTAATTAACAAAAGATAAATTAACCGTCGTTTTTTTAATGAATTCGCAATTTAATCCCTAATTAAACAAATAGAAGAAAAACATTAAAACTCTTTCTTATAAAAAGTTTACAACTAATTCTTTTTTATTAATTTTGATTTTAATTCACTAAAAATCAACAAATATGAAGAGAAAAATACTTTTAATTTTATCCTTATCCTTTACAATACTATCCTTTTCACAAAATGATATTTTATTAGTAACGGATAATGATTTTAGCATTAATGATAATTCTACCTTTTACAATTCTATATTAACCACATCTTACACAAGTGTAACTTTACATGATTCTAATACCAATGGAATACCTACTAGTGCAGTAATTGACACTTATGATTTGGTCATTTGGTATACTGGTGATGATAGCTCAAACCTAAATTTTTGGTCTAATGGTAATACAGGAAATACAGTGCTTAGAAGCTATTTAAATAATGGTGGGAAATTATGGATTGTTGGTAGTGACTTATTATTCGGAACGTATTTTGGTGCTCCTGCTACTTTTACTCCTGGTGAGTTTATGTATGATTATGCTTGGTTAGCTTCTTATGACACACAAACTTATGTAGATGATGGCGGTTTAGGAGTTCCTCAAATCGAAAGAAACACTAATGTAAGTTCAGATTACCCTAGTCCACTTACTTGGATTTATACCACCTTATATTATATCGATGGAGTAACACCAAGACCAGAAGGCATTAGCGTTTACGAATTTGGTCCAGCCTCTTATCCTAATGCAGGAGAAACAACTATGACGTTTTATGAAGGCAATACTTTTAGTGTTATGTCTACCCTGTTTAACCCTACAAATATTGATGCATCTGTAACAAATGGGATAACACCAAATAATGATTTAGACTTTTTTATTCAGGCAACTCTAGACCATATATTTACTAGTTCTTTATCTGTTAATGAAGAAGACAATAAGCATATTGCATTTAATACGTATCCCAACCCAAGTACAGACTATTTCCATATTACTTTTAACACAGACTCATTATTAAATAAAGAGTTTAAAATATATTCTATTTTAGGAAAGCTTGTTTTAAAAGGGAAACTTTCAGATTTCAACACAAAGGTTTCTACTAAAAACTTACCTAGCGGAACTTACTTTTTAAAAGTAGAAGACTTAAGCAAGAAAATTATTAAGTACTAATTTAGTATAACACAAAAAAAGCGCTTTAAGATTTTTAAAGCGCTTTTTTTTGTCATATTATAGATACAAAATGCTTAACTAAACAAACTTAAAAAAGCTTTTTTATTGGTTTTAGATATTGGTACACGGTAGTTATTATCTAATACTATATAGCCTTCATTTTCAAAGTGACGCACTTTCTCAAGGTTTATAATATGGGATTTATGGCATTTAAAAAAATTGGTGTTCAGTAATTTTTCAAACTTACCTAAATTATAGGAACTTATTATTGTAGTGTTATGTATTAAGTGGATTTTAGTATACCCTTCATAGCCTTCTAGATGCAAAACCTCATCTTGTGGTATAAAAGAAATTCCTTTTTGTGTAGGTACAATAATCTTGTTGTTTTTAGAAATACTTTCTTCTAATAAGCTTACAATTTTTAAATTACTTTCACTTTCGTTTTTTAATTTAATAATCTCAAATGCTTTATTTACAGCTGTTACTAAATCCTCATTATCTATCGGTTTTAAAACATAATCTACTGCATTTTTTTTAAAAGCTTTAAGAGCATATGCATTATAAGCAGTTACAAAAATTACTTGAAAATTAATTTCATTTAGTTTAGAAAGTAATTCAAAGCCATTCATTCTAGGCATTTCAATATCTAAAAATAGAATATTAGGTTCTTGTTGCTGAATTGCTTGTATAGCATCTTCTGGCTTTTGAAATGCACCAGAAATTTGAATTTTAGGAAACAAATTTTCAAGCTTTCGTTGCAAACCTTTTAGGTTTGAAATTTCATCATCTACCAAAATGGCGGTAATACTATTCATTCTTATTTTTTCTTAATTAAAAATACAGATTTATTTCCTTTGTCTTTTTTGTGTGGATATACTTCTTCTTCTGTATGGCTTATTTCCCACTTTCCTGAATGGTTTAAAAAATGTAATCTATCTTTTAAAACAATAGAAGATTTAACACTTTTATTTTTTCGCTTTTTTGTATTTATAAAACCTACTCCATCATCTATAATTTCTACTTTAAATGATTGTGCGTCGATATAAATAAAATTTAATATTACTATTCCACTTTCCATTTTATTAAAAACACCATGATTTACAGCATTTTCTACTATTGGTTGCAATAGCATGGTTGGTATTTTTGTAGTTTCGGTAACTAAATTAACATCTACATGAATAGTAAAGTTCAGCTTATCTTTAAAACGAAGTTTTTCAATTTCTAAATAGTTATTAAGCAAACTAATTTCTGTTTCTAATGAGATTTCATTTTCTTTTGATAGTTCAAAAAATTGACGAATAAGCTTTGAGAATTTCACCAAATACGTTTCTGAAGACTCAAAATCATTTTCCCCAATATAATACTGTATTGCAGAAAGAGAATTGAATACAAAATGCGGATTCATTTGAGATCGTAATGCTTTAAGTTGTAATTCGGACAAGCGTTTATCTTCAAATATTTTTTGATTTTTTTTAAATTGAGAACGTCTCACAAAAAACCTAGATATAAAAGCGACTAAAAAAATACCTAATAACCCTATTAAAATTTTAAACCAAAATGTTTGCCACCATAATGGTTTTATAGTAAAGCTTAGTTGTTTTTTTATGGTATTTGCAGTAATATATAATGTGTATTCTCCTGGTTGTATGTTATTAAAACTAAAATTATTAGTTGTTGTTGTTACCCAATCTTTATTAATAGGTTCTAATTTGTAATTATAAGTGAAGTCGGCTTCTTTATCTGAAAAATCAATATTAGATATTTTAACATTTAGACTATTATTGCTTTTGTATTTAAATACTGAATTGCTTGCGGAAATATCTTGATTGTTATAACTCGCTTTATCAATATACACATCTACTACTTGCGAAATATTTTCTTGGTGTTTTGGTACAATTGCAATACCATTATTAGTACCTACTATTAGGCTTTCATTATTTACATAAATGGTGTTAATATGGTTTGTTGGTAAACCATCACTAGTGGTATATGTTTTACTTAAATTATAGCTACCATTATCTGCTTCAAATTTTAACACACCAGAGTTCGTTGCTAACCATAATGCATTATCTTCAATAAAAGCTTCTTCAACAATTAAAAATGCTGTTTGTTGCAAAGGTTTTATAGATTGCATATCTGTTATATATGAACCAAAACCGTCTGTATTAATTAATAAATGCGTATCATCAATTACATTTAAGCTTAATATTGATTTTTTTAAGGCTTTGTTTTTAAAAGTAACGGGCACTAACGTGTCCTTTTTTATTTCTTTTAAACCATTGGTAGTAGCAACTAAAAGTTGGTTGTTAAAACGAATAATATCATTACATCCTTTTTGAGTATACTCGTTTTCAGTTTTTAAAGGATCAGGATTTAGCCTATGTATTCCAAACGAAAAATTCCCATATAACTTCCCATTAAAATAGACTAATTTACGTGCAACCTCATTTGAAGCAACCTTTTCATTTAATACCCCTGAAAGATTTATTGTTTCTATTTTTTTATTTACCTCTTTTTGTAAAGCGTGCTTGAATGCATAAAAACTGGTATTTAAAGGCTTAACTTCGCTAGCTCCAAAAATATAATCGTTACTTTCAATAATCTGTTGAAATGATTTTTCTTTTGCATTGTATGTATAGAACCCTTTTTTATATACACCAACAATCAAATTATTATCTATAATATTAAAGCTTTGTACTTTTTCGTTTAGCAATCTATATTTAACTTCTCTTTTTACATAAGGTAATTTATAAACCCCATTATTAAAAGTAGCTAACCAAACCGTATTTGATTTATCGACAAACCCAAAGTGAGACTGTAAATTTTGAGGAAAATATAACGGATTAGATATTTTAAAATCTTTATCTAGTTTAGCCACATAACCATCTACTGAAATTTGAAACGAATTATTAATACTATTGATTTTTGAATATGTAGTTATGCTATTACCATTACTTTCTTTTAAATTATATTGTTTAAACTCTAGTGTATTTAAATTAAGTATGGAATACCAAGCATTACTAGACCAATAAAATAAACTATCATTAATCTGACCTCTTATTCCTATTTTTCCATAAATATTATCCGCTAGAATACTATCTGATTTTACGAAGTCTTCTTTATAAATATTTAGTATTTCTCGATTTCGATTAAAAGACATAAACCGAAAGTCTTTATGCCTAATTTTAACCCAATCTGTTGTACCTTCTATATACTCATTTGACTCTCCATACCATGTACCATCTTTTAAAGTAAATGTTTTTCTAGGTCCAGTAGGATATATGGAATCTCCAACTCGAGAGGTGTATAAAGGATTGATAATCTCATCTTTATTGTTATTAGGAAAAGAGATAACCGTATCATTTTCTATATAACCCAATTTAGTAGATTTAGACATGTACCAAATTTTTCCATCTGGTGTTGGGTAAGCTTCCCAAACATCATTATTAGGCAAACCATTTTTAGTTGTAAAGGTTTTAAAGGTTTCCCCATTATACTTTACCATGCCCTTATCTGTTAAAAACCATATAAACCCTTTAGCATCTTGCGTAATGGTATACACATGATTACTAGGTAAACCATCTTTTGTAGAATAGTTGGTGTATTGTTGCGAAAATGAAATAGTAAATGAGAAAAATAGAAATATTAAGAAAAATTTCTGTTTTGTTATTCTTTCTGACTTAATAAATAAAATAGAAAACTCAGAAAAAAAACGCCATATCAAAAGAGATAAAATTGTGATATAGCTTTTTTTAAGTTTCAATAATCTATTTTTTTGATGTATTACAAAAGTAATGGATTTAAATTCTAAATAAGTTATGTTATAAAACAATTACATTTCTATATTTAAAAGTATAGTTATTACTTCTTGTTTGCATTATAAAATCGAAATGCATCCGAAAACTTGAACGTTTGTGTAGCTTTAAATTTTTTATTTAAAATAACTTTCACTTGGTTTAAGGAGTCGTTTAAAAAAACTATTTCCTTAAACGCTACAGGATTATTACTGTAGTTTTTTAAATAGTATTCTACTATTTCCATTCTCTCTTCTTCACTTAACAGTTTAACTACTTCTTTTTTAGTTTCAATTTCTGTTTCGTTTACCAATGCTTCTGTTTTGTTTTCATCTTTACAATTAAAAAAAAGTAAGCCAATACAAATCACTAGAAATTTAAGCCCTTTTTTCATAATCTATAATACTTCATCTATAATGACACAAAACTCTACTTCTACACTACCGTATACGACATCTAATCTTACCTCATCTCCTACTGCTGTTCCTACACGTTGACAAGTAACAGTAACTGTTTGTTCGGTACCATTATCAATAGTAATATACCCTATTCCTGTATCGTTTAATGCAATTACATTAGTTGTAAAAAACAATGTGGTAGTACCAGTATAAGAAGCAATTTCTATTCCTGGCGCTCCATAAGGTCCATTACTAGCATTTGGAAAATACTGCGTATTTAATTCGGACTCTGATATTAAAGTTTGATCGTTATTATTGTTATCTAAATATGAAAATCCTTGATAATCACATTGTGTTTCATTTGTAGCATCATTATTAGCGTTATCGTCATTATTACAAGAAGTAAAAATGCATAATACAAAAATTAATAAAAGTGTTTTTATTGATTTCATAAATGTTATTTTAAGTTGGTACTTATCTAAAAATTGGTTAATCTAAAATGACACCAAAAGTCCCTTCATAATGTCCAGTAATCACTTCTCCATTTTGATTCATAAAAGTATAATCTACATCGATATTACTTGCTGTTGGATTGTTAGCGTCTAAATTAATAGCGTTAATTGTTATACTTGGTCCTTGTGTGCCAGGAGTATTAAAAACACCTATATTTTCATCTCCTGTTCCAAACTCCACACCATTAATAAAATAAGCAGGATTTAAACCATTTATTTGACCTCCTTCTATAATTACAGAATCGTTTATACTTGAAACCACATACGTATTTCCAGCTGATGGTCCTGTGTTTGCTAAACTAGGATTGTCTACAACCTCAATGTTTAAAAACACCCAATTGGTAGTATTCAAAGAGAATAGATAATCATCATTTAAACCATTTACATTAGCAGGATCATTATCAAACATACGTCCATTAGAAAAGAAGAAACTATAATTATCTGGATAACCATCACCGCCTATATTTGGATCGTCATCATCTTCATCTATTTCAAAATAAGCATTTGGTGTTTCGTAAAATGTTCCGCTATGTGTAAAACCATCTGTAGGGTTTGTAGGATCTGTTTGCGCATCGTCATTATTATCGCAACTAAAAATTGAAATTGCAAGTAGTAGTAATAGTGTTTTTATTGTTTTCATAGTAAATATTTATTTGGTGCTTTTATTTAAATCTATAGTAATACTGGTACTAAATTAGATATAACTTGAATAGTTAAGTCTGTTCAGGTATTTGTAATTGATCATTATTATCAAAGTTTTATACACCTTGATATCCTAAGTAATTTATTTAATTTTATTAATGGTATAAATCAATCAACACACAATATTCTGCTTCTAAACCGGACGCAGTAATATCATATCTAAATTCTTCATTTACTGCATTACCCGCTCTTTGACAAGTAACATTTACATTATAAATAGTACCATTAACACTTAATTGTCCTCCTCCTGTTCCAGGTGTTACAACTTGTGTTACGAACCAAAAATTTCCAGGATCGCTAGTTTTAAATATTTCTACTTCTGGTCCATTAGAAGATGTGTAATAGAAATCTGTGGTTAAATCAGATTCAGGAATTAATGTTTGTGTACTATCTGAGGTGTCTAAAAAAGTAAATCCTGCAAAATTACAATCATCTTGATTATCAGCGTCTCCATCATCATTATCGCAGTTAAACAATACTAATGTTAAAAATAGCAGGCAAAGTGTTTTGATCGTTGTTTTCATAATTTTTAATTTGTTTTAAATTTGTTATTCATTTCCCTTATATCAAAACAAGACAGAAATTGTTACCCCTTAATGGATTCTTTTTTTATTATTTAAAAAAAAGTTCATCTATTGTTTTATTGCTTAATAATTTTTTTAGAGGAAACACCTTCCTTCGTTCGTACTTGTAAAAAGTATAAACCATTAGATAGATTAGAAGTGTTTAAAGTATTCTCTCCTTTTTGAAGCTGTCCATTTTTAATAACTTGACCATTTACGGTTATTAAGCTATAACTAGCTTCTGTTAGTACAGAAACGGTTAACATATCATTTACAGGATTTGGGAACACGTTAAAACCAACTTGTTCAAACGCTGTATTTGAAAGCGTAGCACATTCTGTTTGGTTATTGACATACGTTGAAGCTGCATCCTTAAAAGACCAATTTGTTGTACTCCATGTGGCATCATCTACTTCAATACAAGTTAAGCTTGGATTATTAAAAGATGCATACTGAACAAAATTGATGTTATTTCCGTTTTTAACATTTAATGATTGTAAATTATTTGAAGAAACATTTAATCTATAAACCAATGGGTGCCCTGAAAAATCTAAATGCTCAAACATATTATCATTAAGGCTTAAAAACTCTAACAGTGGATTTTGGGATAAATCTATTGTAGTTAATTGATTGTTATTACAAAGTAAAGTTTTTAACGCTGTGTTATTTGTAACATCCAAACTTATTAAATTATTATTGGAGCAAGTAAGAGATTCTAGAGCAATAAAATCTTCAATCCCTGTTAAATCTGATATATTAGAAAAACCTGCATTTAAACTTAACAATGTATTAATGTTAGCCGTTAACACATAATCATCTAAAGGCCCAGAATCATGACCAAGCTGTATTAAACGTGCTTCAAAATTATCGTCTGGCACGTAGGTTAAAGGAGGAGACACTACAGTTGTAGTATACGTATTAGTCACTACAGCAGGATTAAAATCAAAATAAATATCTGCAGTAGCATCAAAACTATCACCAACAACGACTGTGTTTTTAGGTTTTATTTTATAAAAAATCCAACCATGACTTCCTGGTTCGTTAGTTGTTGCATCGTCTAAGTTTATATTATTAAAAGTATACGTTAGCTCATTTCCATTAACAACAGACGTTGTATAAGCGTGCGAAGCTGAAATTGGCTGAAACGTTGCCCAATCTAAATCTGCATCTAAATCTGTTTTAACCGAAATATTTACAGCAGCTGCTGTTCCTGTATTTTGAAAACGAATTCTATACGTTAAGTCATCTCCTATTTGAGTTGGAGAGATTTCATCTCCTTCCATACACAACACATCGTTAGGATCGTAAGCATTTACAACCACTTGATTTAAGTTTATAGTATTATTAGATGGATCTACATCTGCAATTGGTGTAATATTTCCAGTAAAACTTAAAACGTCTCCTCCGCTTACTGTTGGAGGAGCCAATACGTTAAATGAAAATGTAATATTCCTAAATTCTAAAGAGGTAAGATTTGTATAGTTCCAAGTAATAGAATTACTAGTTACACTTGCAGGTACCACTGATGCCGAATTAGTAACATACGTTAGTTTAGAACTGTCAAAATTTAAAACAATAGTCTCTGCTCCTGTTGTAATATTTCCATTATTTCCATAAATTATGTCATAAGAAGCAACAAATCCTGGTCTAGCTAAATTTTGACTTACCAATTGTGCTTCTACTTCAACTCCCGAAATATTACTTGTAAAACAAAAATCGTTATTTAAATATGACGTAGATGAAGAGTTTATAGTTAAATTAATACCATTTGGTGTGGCAACTATATTTCCGTTATTAACAGGTTCTATTAAAAAATTACCTGTAGTATTTGGTACTATAAAATTATAAACCCCATTAATGGTAGAAGTATATGCTGTTGCATTATCACTTAAATCTGTAATTTTAATTGGAAAATTATTCAACATATTGGCATTAGAGCAACCAGTTGCATTAACACTACCGCTTACAGTAATAGGGTTATGAACTCCTAATTCTACACCATCTAGAAAAAACTGACTAGAAGGTATTGTTATGCGTAATTGGTAATTTCCAGCAGCCAAATTAGCAAACACTAACGTACTATGTTTAGGACTTGGCCAACCGGTACAAGTACCAGTAACCGTATTTATAGATGTAGCACTTATAACTGCACTATTAGAATCTACTAACTCAAATATAGCAGCAGTTCCTGTATAGATAACTGCATATTCTAATTCCAACTCGTAATCCCCAGATAACCCAACACTAAAAACGGAAGACGTTACAGTGGTTGCAGGATTACCTAAATTATCTACAAACATAGATTGGCATCCACCATTAAACCAAGATTTGGTTGCGGTTGACGAAGCAACAGACCAAAAACCAATATCTAGAGCATCACTAAAACCTCCATTAGGAATTAGAACGTTTTGCGATTGTGTTACACTGGTAATAAAAATTGTAAGTAATAGTAGTAATTTCTTCATAATTGTTAAATTTTAAATTTTAAAAAAAGCTTGGTTTTATTCGCTTTCTATCTCTATATCCAAAAACGATTCAAAATGTTACCCTTTATCTAAAAAAAAAAAATCGCCAGCAAAAAAGGCTGTTATTTTACTGACGACTAGGGATATTTAATTAATAGCAACTGCAAAATAGATTGTAATACAAAGACTACATTACTTGATTCCATGAAAAGAGGTTTTGATTTAATGAAAAGAGCTTTTCATGCAACCAACAGATAATTTTATAATAAAATTCGTTATTGCTTCACTATCTTTTTGGTGGTTACACCTTCTACTGTTTCTACTTGTAAAAAGTATAAACCATTAGATAAATTGGAAGTGTTTAAAGCATTCTCTCCTTTTTGAAGTAGTCCATGTTTAATAACTTGACCATTTACGGTTATTAAGCTATAGCTAGCTACTGTTAGTACAGAAACGGTTAGCATATCATTTACAGGATTTGGGAACACGTTAAAACCAACTTGTTCAAACGCTGTATTTGAAAGCGTAGCACATTCTGTTTGGTTATTGACATACGTTGATGTTGCGTCTTTATTCGTCCAGTTCACTGTACTCCAAGCGGCATCATCAACCTCAATACACGTTAAATTTGGATTGTCTGTGCTATCAAAATATATGAAATTTATATTATTTCCGTTTTTTGCATTTAAAGATGTTAATAGGTTATTATCGCATCGTAATGAAACTAAAACCGCATTGTTAGAAACATCTAAATTAGTTAATTGATTATTATTACAAAAAAGCGCCTCTAATATGGAACTTTGCGTAACATTTAGAATAGATAAATTATTAAAGCTACAATCTATAGCAGTTAAAGAAGGTTTTGAACCTAGTGAAAGTGTATTTAAATTATTATCATATACATTTAACACTTCTAACATACTATTACTTGATAAATCCATGCTAATTATTTGATTACTTCTAGCAATAACATGTGTTAAAGAAGGATTGCTAGTAAAATCTATGGTTGTTATATTATTATTGTCAAAATATAAAAATTCTAAGTTACTGTTCATAGAAAAATCTGCACTTGCCACCTGATTATTATAAAATCTCAAATCCTCTAAAGCAAGAAAATCTTCAATTCCTGTTAGATCTGAAATGCTCAAACTATTTACATCTAGACTCGTTACCAAATTAATATTAGCAGTAGTAACATAATCATCATTGGCAACACCATTACCCATACTATTTGTTGCGCCAATTGCTACAACATTACCACTAGCATCGTGGGTTTCTAGGTAGTTTTCAAAATTATCATCTGGTACGTAGGTTAAACCTAATGTCGCACAGTTTTCGCTAAAACTAGTTTGCGTATCTACATCTGTCCAATTAGTAGTAGAATATGCAGTATCATCCACCTCAATGCACAATAGGTTTTGGTTTTGGGTAGCAACAAAATCACCTACATTGTAATTATTGCCATTTTTAACATTTAAATTAATTAACCCGTTATCGCTACAGTCTAATTCTACTAAGCCAGAGTGCAATGATAAATCTAAGCTTTGTATCCCATTTTCACTACAATTTAGAATTGCTAATAATGTATTAGAGCTTAAATCTAAATTAACCAGAAAGTTTACGCTAATGTCTAATTCAACTAAAGCAAGGTTTTGACTTAAATCTACATTAGCAAGTGTATTATCTCCACAATTTAAATTTTCTAAAGAAGTAAAATCTTCAATTCCTATTAAGTCTGCAATATTTTGATTGTTTACATCTAGACTCGTTACCAAATTAATATTAGCAGTAGTAACATAATCATCATTGGCAATACCATTACCCATACTATTTGTTGCGCCAATTGCTACAACATTACCACTAGCATCGTGGGTTTCTAGGTAGTTTTCAAAATTATCATCTGGTACGTAGGTTTCTGCATAATGGCAGTTTTCGCTAAAACTTGCCCAAGAATCTACATTTGTCCAGTTTGTTGTACTCCAAGTTGCATCATCTACTTCTATACAGGTTAAGTTTGGGTTATTGAGTGAAGAAAATACAGTAAAATTAGTATTGTTTCCGTTTTTCACATTTAGAACAGTTAATAGATTATTTTCACAATAAAGAAAAGTTAAATTTGTGTTTAAACTCACGTCCAAACTTGTCAATTGATTACCAATTACATTAAGTACATTTAAAGCTAGATTTTGTGTCACGTCTAAACTTGTTATTGGATTATATAAAGTAAATAGATGCGTTAAGTTTCCATTATGTGTAAGGTCTAAACTTGTTAGTTGATTATTACGAAGATTGAGAATAGTAAGGGATGAATTATGAGAGACATCTAATTGGGTTAATTGATTGGCAGAGCATATCAAATCAGTTAAAGCAGTATTTGCAGATACATCTAATTGGGTTAATCGATTATTATCGCAACGTAAATTTGTTAAGGTAGTATTGGTAGAAATATCTAAACTCGTTAATTGATTATCATGACACCATAAAGATTGTAAAGCAGTGTTTGCAGTAGCATCTAATTGGGTTAATTGATTGCCAGAGCATAACAAATTAGTTAAAGCAGTATTTGCAGATACATCTAATTGGGTTAATTGATTGTTATAACACGTTAACCGAGTTAAAGCTGCAAAGTCTTCAATACCTGTTAAATCTGCAATATTTAGCGAGTTTACATCTAGAGATGTTGTTGTATTAATATTAGCAGTAGTTACATAATCATCATTTGCAACACCATTACCCATACTATTTGTTGCTCCAACTGCTACAACATTACCACTAGCATCGTGTGTTTCTAGGTAGTTTTCAAAATTATCATCTGGCACGTAGGTTTGTTGTGCATATCCAAAAAAGGCACAGCTTAAAAAAAGAAATAAAAGTAATTTTGTTTTCATAATTGTTTAATTAGAAGTTGTTGATGTACAGGATAAAAAAAATCGCCAGCAAAAAAGGCTGTTATTTTACTGACGATTAGGGATATTTAATTAATAGCAACTGCAAAATAGATTGTAATACAAAGACTACATTACTTGATTCCACGAAAAGAGGTTTTGATTTAATGAAAAGAGTTTTTCATGCAACCAACAGATAATTTTATAATAAAACTCATTATTGCTTCACTATCTTTTTGGTGGTTACACCTTCTACTGTTTCTACTTGTAAGAAGTATAAACCATTAGATAAATTGGAAGTGTTTAAGGTATTCTCTCCTTTTTGAAGTAGTCCTTCTTTTACCACTTGACCATTTACAGAAACCATATTATAGGTTCCTTCTATTTCGATGGAAACTGTAATTTTAGTTTTAGTAGGATTCGGAAAAACAGTAAATAAACTTTCGCTAGCATCAATTTCATGTATAGAAAGCGTAGATTCTATCTGCGTTGTTGCTGTATTTGTTATAATTGGTAAGTTATAATCAAAATAAATATCTGCTTTGTTAGAAATAATATCTCCTATAACAAAGGTGCTTTTAGGTTTTATTCTGTAAAAAACCCAACCATGACTTCCTGGCTCATCCGTTGTACTATCTGCTAGGTTAATGTTGTTAAAAACAAAATTGATTTCATTTCCATTACTAATAATTGTATTATAATTATGGCTTGCTGCTATTGGCTGAAACGTACTCCAATCTAAAAACGCATCTAAAGTATTTTCTACAGTAATATTAATAGCAGATGCGGTTCCTGTATTTTGAAACCTAATAATTACACCCAAATAATCATCAGCTTGAGTTTCAGAAATTAAAGGACCTTCTAGAATTGTTACATCATTAGGATCATATGACCCGATAGTAATTTGATTAAAGGTATAAGTATTATTTGTTGGTGTATCATCTCCAGCTATTGGAGTAATCGAAGCTGTATATTCTAAAATATCACCATTATTTACTGTTGGAGGTGTAAAAATATTAAAAGTAACATCTATTGTTCTTGTTTCAAAAGGCGCAAGATTTATGAAATTCCAACTTAAAGAACTTATTGTTGTTACATCTGGAGTTGAAGTTGCATTTAAATAAGTAACGCTTGAATTATCGTAATTTAAATCCACAACACCGCTTAATATTGTGCTACCTGTATTTGTATATTGCAGTCTATAACTAGATGAAAAACCTGGTCTTGCCTCTGAAGTTGGTATTAGAAAAATACTTAAATCATTCCCTACTATTGCAGAAGTAGCACAAAAATCTTGATTTGAAACTGTCGATGGAACGCCACTAACAAAAGTATTAACATGGTTAATTGGCAAAGATGTTAACCCTTGTGTACAAACCTCTGTAGTAACATTTCCATTACCATTAAAAGCAAAGGCATAATCTCCATTAGAATTGGTAGATGCATAATATGTATTACTGGTACCTGTAGTTTTAATTAGAATATTATCTAATGGTACAGAACCTGATGCACAATTGTTATTTCCGTGATCATAATTTACTGTTCCAGTAATTATACTTGGATCTTGATTTTTAACCAGTTCAATTTTCTTGAATTTAAAAACATCAGCATCATATTCATCAGACCATGGATGTTGAAATGTTTGATCTAAGCTACCTATAACTTCTATATAATAAGACCCCGAATTACTCACATTAAACGTACTAGAGTTGCAATTTTGATCATATAATTCATAATTAGTTTCATACATCAAATCACCATCATCACATGCTGACAAATCAAAATCTTTAATAATATTGTTATTTATATCCTTTAATATTATTGAACTAACTAGTGACCTATCAGAGTAAGAAACCCCCTGACCCATTGGGCCTAATGCAATAAAGTAATGCGCATAGATTAAATCCAGATTATATATTTCGTTAGTTAATAATGAAAAATTTGATGATTTTAGAGTGAAAATCTGGTTTGTAACCCCAGAATTAATAATTCTTAGGTATTCATCAGGCGCAGAACCAATAGTTGCTAGACTTAAATTATTTCCAGTTACAGTCCAATTAAAAATACCCTGAGAAAAATCTCCATTGGGAATTATTACCGTTTGTGCTTGCACTGCATTAAAAATAAATACAGCAAATAATAGTAGTAATTTTTTCATAATAAAAAGGTTATTTTTTAAATTGTATTGTATTAACATTAAAAAAATCGCCAGAAAAAAAGCTGTTATTTTACTGACGATTAATTAATAACTGAATAATAGCAACTGCAAAATAGATTGTAATACAAAGACTACATATATAGATTCAAGCAATAGTTGTTTTCAATTGACGAAAAGACCGTTTCATTCAACCAACAGATAATTTGCGCTATTATAAAAAACAGCTTATGTTTGTAATTGTATTTTAAAAATTATGGAACAACAACTTATAAACCTTTTAATGTATATTATTCCTGCTTTGGTTACAGGAGCAATAGCTTTTCTATTTTTTAGAGAACATATAGAAAATGAAAACAACCGAAGAACTTTTTTAATGCATAAAGAATTGCAAAAAGAATCTTTCCCTTTACGTTTGCAAGCATACGAACGATTATCCTTGTTTCTAGAACGTATCGTTCCTGCTAAATTACTTTTAAGGATACAACCAACATCCTCCAACAAAGAAAACTACGAGTCTTTGCTAATTGCATCTATAGAACAAGAGTTTGAACATAATTTAGCACAACAAATATATGTTACCGACGAGTGCTGGAATGTGATTAACGCATCCAAAAATGCAACGATTCAATTAATAAGAAAAGCAGCAACTTTAGAAAAAACAGATTCTGCAAATAAACTTCGTGAAGTAATTTTAACCGAAATAATGGAAGGACATCCTCCTAGCCATGCTGGTTTATCTTATATTAGAGATGAAGTAAGTAAAATGTTTAGTTAATATTTTACTGCAACAGTACTAGATTCTTTTCCATGCTTTTCTTCAGCATATAAAAAACCATCTAACCACCAAGCAGTCATCAGTTTTTTACTAAAAATCAAAGAGTTTTCGGTTAGTTTAGTTGGTGTATAGTATAAGTTTAACTTTACTTGTTTATGCTTTGCAGCCAATTTACCAATAGCAATATCACTTTTTTCTACTTGATCTAATAAATGTCCGAATAGATTTAACATCAATGAAAACGGATTCTTACCAAGTACCTTGTTGTACTCCATATTTTCACTTTCTAAAACAATAGCATCTATTTCTGTTGCGCCTCGTTTTACAGCTTCGCGAATAGGAATTACACAACCAAAAGCACCATCTGCGTACTCAAAACCATTCACTTTAGCCAAAGACATAAATGGAATATAATTACAGGAAATCCAAATCCAATTACAAAATGCATCGTAATCAAAGTCTTTAATCGACTTATACTCTACTCTATTTTTAGACAAATTAGACACAGTAACAACCACATCTTTACCACTCGCTTTAATAGCATTAAACTCCTGCACTGTGAAATTTTTCTGGATATGTCTTTTTAAACTTTTACTCTCTCCAAAAGTTCTTTTTCTTTTTATAAACTGCCAAATAGAATTAATATAGTTTATAGAAACATACTCTCTACCATCTTTTTTATGCTGTACAAAAGGGTTTACACTAAAAATATTATGCTGACTTACATTAGTAAACATATCATACAGTTTACCAATATCATTTACTGCTAAATGTGGAACCAACAGACTACCAGTAGAGGTGCCTAAGAACATATCATACTCTCGTTGTTCGTGCTCTATTAAAAACTGTGCTACTCCACCTGCAAAAGCACCTTTACTTCCTCCTCCAGATATTACTAATGCTCGCATTAATTTATTTTTAGTTAGTTATTTTCTAGTTTAGTTTTATTCTTTTTAGCAAAAGTTTTAGCAAATTTCACCATGCGCCAATTATGATGTTTCTCTGCTTCTTTATAATTGCTAATAATATCTTCATTCATAACTTCTAAAGAATTTAAAAAGGTAAACGCTTGCATCCTTATTTCATAATTAAAAGCTGGAGATGTATACCTGGTTAGCTCTTTTAAATGAATTTCCTTTTCATCAACTCCGTATTCGGGAGTTACCAAAGACAAAGCCAACCAAAGCAAGCGCACATTTTTATTAGGTAAACCAATAATTTCTTTGGTTTTATCTAAATAAATATTTCTGTCTTCTGGAAAATTTACCCAAAGATTATATAAAGCTGCCTCTATAGTAACATAAGATTTATCTTCTAGAAGGGATTCGTATTCTTGTTTTAATTCGGAAGGAATTGTAGTCAAACTTTGGGCTATTGCTTGCCTTACTTTTATACTATTTTTAAATACTTCGGAAGTAATTTTACTAGGAACTTGAAAAATAATTTTGCTTTTCGCTTCATCTGAAATACCCGAAGTTAAGTAATAATCACATTTCGCATTTGAAGCTTCACAATCTACCATTAAATATTCGGTAATAAAATCGGATTGCCTTTGTAATGAAGCTTCCACTTCTTCGTAATAAAACGTTTTATCTTTTAACCATTTAGCCACAAAAAGTTCTAAATCAAAATTACTCGACTTTTCAACTTCTTTAATAAAATTAGAAGTCTCTACATTTTTATACGCATATTTTTCTAAATAAGTTCTAACTGCTTCTTTAAAAGCGATATCTCCAACCTTTTCTCGTAGCATGTGCAAAACCAGAGCACCTTTCTTATAAAAAGTAGTACTACTTGATTTTGGGTTAAGTAGCGCGGTGTTTCCTCCAGTTTGCTCTTGTGTTGCTAATTCCTGTGCATATTCGAATAATCTCCAATAATAATAGTCATCACCAAAGACTTGTTTTTCCACGAGTAACGCATAATACGTTGCAAAACCTTCTTGTAACCAATGGTGCGTTCCAGAGGTTTCGGTCACCAAATCACCAAACCATTGATGCGCCAATTCGTGTGCATTTACGTTTACATAATTTTTATCGATAAAAGCTGTTTCGTCTATCATAAAAGCATCCGAAAAAATAGTACAGCTCGTGTTTTCCATACCTGCATACAAAAAATCATGAACAGGAACTTGTTTGTAATTTTGCCAAGGATATGCAACTCCAATTTCATCTTCTAGAAAATCGAACATCTCTTTTGTATATCTATACGTTGGTTCTACTTTTAAAGAATCTTCAGAATAGTAGTACATTTCTAAAGGAATTCCGCTTTTGGAAATTTCTACATGTTTATCATATTTACCAACTACCAAAGCTGCTAAATAGCTTGCCATTGGTTTTTGCATGTCGTATTTCCAGAGCACATAATCGGAACTCGGATTTTTAAGTATTAATTTTCCATTAGAAACCACTTCATAGTCTTTTGGAGCAGCAAATGTGAGATCAAACTCCATTTTATCATTCATATCATCTATACTTGGCAACCAATTGCTAGTATATTTTCCTTGTCCTTGTGTCCAAATTTGATTTCGTGCTTCATTATCCCAGCCTACAAAATACATGGCTTTTTTAGGTGAAGCAAAAAACAAGAATTGTAATTTATTATCTTCCGAAGGCTTGAATTTATTATAAATAACAAGTTTCTTGCCTTCATTTTTATACTTTACTTTTTTTCCATTTAAAGCTACGTTTTTAAACTTCATATGAACAGCATCTAAATAAATTGAATCTGTTTTTTTTAGGATATCGAAAGTAATTTCATAAGAATCGTAAAGTGTGCTATCAATTTTTATCTGATTAAAAAAAACAACAGCATCTAGCGTTTTAAAATCCACCACTTCTGTTTGTTGTGCCTGAATAACAAAACAAAATAAAGTAGAAATAAAAAATAAGATATGTTTCATAAAACTTTTATTAGCAACCATTAAGCCAAAATACACATAAGTTTTGCAATTTTAAAATTACTAGAAAATTAAAATCGAATATACAACAAGGCTTTTGGAGATTCCTTTTTTCAAAGGAATTGTTTAAATTCGCTTTTATGAGCATAAACTTGCAAACTCCTATTGATTACTTAAAAGGCGTTGGACCAAATCGCGCAGATTTGCTTCGCAAGGAATTGAGCATCCATACCTATCAAGATCTTCTTAATCTATTTCCTAATCGATATATAGACAGAACGCAATATTACAAGATAAACCAACTACAGCGTAATAATGCAGATGTGCAAATAATTGGTAAAATTACTAAGTTCGAAGAAATTGCTCAAAAACGTGGCAAACGATTAGTAGCTAATTTTCAAGACGAAACAGGAACGATGCAATTGGTTTGGTTTAGAGGGCAAAAATGGATTAGAGAAAGCCTAAAACTAAACACAACTTATGTGATCTTTGGAAAAACCAACTGGATTAATGGCAAATTCAACATGCCACATCCAGACATAGAGCTACAAAAAGAGCATGAAAAAAACTTGCGCTCTGCCATGCAAGCCATATATCCTTCAACCGAAAAACTGTCGAACAAAGGAATTACAAATCGCGTGATGACCAAAATCATGCAACAATTATTTTTAGAAAGTAAAGGAAGATTTGTTGAAACATTACCAGAAAAATTACGCGCTGAATTAAAATTAATTTCAAAACCTGAAGCTATTTTTAATGTGCATTTCCCAAAGACACCAGAGCTACTATCTAAGGCACAATTTAGACTAAAATTTGAAGAATTATTTTACATACAATTACAGTTAATTTTAAAAAATTTAATTCATAAATCGAAGATAAAAGGTTTTCCTTTTGAAACCGTTGGGAATTATTTTAATTCCTTTTTTAAAGACCATTTACCTTTTGAATTAACCAATGCACAAAAGCGTGTTTTAAAAGAAATACGTCATGATTTAGGAAGCAATGCACAAATGAATCGTCTTTTACAAGGAGATGTTGGCTCCGGAAAGACAATAGTAGCACTAATGTCAATGTTAATAGCACTTGACAATGGTTTTCAAGCATGCTTAATGGCTCCGACTGCAATTTTGTCAGTACAGCACTACAACGGATTAGTAAACATGTGTAATGAGTTGAATATCAGCATAAAACTATTAACAGGCTCAAGCAATACTTCAGAAAGAAAAATTATTCATGAAGCACTAGAAAATGGCCAATTACAGATTCTAATTGGTACACATGCACTACTTGAAGATAAGGTGAAATTTAAAAATTTAGGGCTAGCAATCATAGATGAACAACACCGATTTGGAGTAGCACAAAGAAGTAAGTTATGGAAAAAAAACACCTCTCCTCCACACATTTTAGTCATGACTGCAACACCTATTCCACGCACCTTAGCAATGTCTGTTTATGGCGACTTAGACATCTCCATAATTGATGAATTACCCGCAGGAAGAAAAGCTATAAAAACAGTCCATAGATATGACGCAAATAGACTAAAAGTGTTTCGTTTTATTCGTGATGAAATTGCAAAAGGAAGACAAGTCTATATTGTATATCCATTAATCCAGGAGAGCGAAAAAATGGACTATAAAGATTTAATGGATGGCTATGCAAGTATTGAGAGAGACTTTCCAAAACCAGAATATCAAATCTCTATTGTACATGGTAAAATGAAACCTGCAGATAAAGACTACGAAATGCAACGTTTTATTAAAGGAGAAACGCAAATCATGGTTGCCACAACTGTAATTGAGGTTGGCGTTAATGTACCTAATGCGTCTGTAATGATTATTGAAAGCGCAGAACGCTTTGGCTTGGCTCAATTACACCAATTACGTGGCCGTGTTGGACGTGGATCCGAACAGAGTTATTGTATACTCATGACTAGCCATAAACTTTCTGAAAACAGCAAAACAAGAATACAAACCATGACCAGAACTAGTGATGGTTTCGAAATTGCTGAAGTAGATTTACGTTTACGTGGCCCTGGAGATATCATGGGAACCCAACAAAGTGGTATTTTAAACCTTAAGATTGCAGATATTATCAAAGATAATGACATTTTACAACTAGCGCGCTTTCATGCTAAACAAGTGCTAAGTAAAGATCCTTCATTAGGAGCTGTTGAAAACAAAAACATATTAAACACTTATAGAGAAATGAGTAAGTATAGAAATATATGGAATTATATATCTTAAATTACATACAACCAAATCTATTTTAACCCATTAACATTAATAAATAAAACCCAAAACATAGTAACATTAATACTGCTAGTATTAATTATTTTTCAATCTAATTTCAAAACTAAAATACATAGCTAGCTTTTTTTATTCTAGCAACAACATGTTTACAAAACCTTCAAATTCCTTTTTAAAAGCTGTAAATTTCTCACCAGTAGCAGGACCATTAAATCCGGTATGAATTTTTCTAACTTTTCCTTTTTTATCTATAAAAATGGTGGTTGGATAACTTAGAACATGATTCAACATGGGTAGTTTTTCTTGTGCTTTAGCTTTACTAGAAGTTCCGGTTTGCGCTAATAAAATAGGATATTCTATAGCTATTCGCTCTTGTAATCTTTGTATATTTTTAAACCCAGCCGCTTCCGTTTTCACATATTCGAAGGCTAAAGCAACAATTTCTAATCCTTTATCTTTATTATTTTTGTAATACGTTGAAAAATATTTGCTTTCGTCTAAACAATTAGGACACCAAGTCCCCATGATTTGCACTAATACCACTTTATTTTTAAAGCGTTCATTTTCTAAAGAAATCATATTCCCTTTCGCGTCTGGAAAAGAAAAGGCAATTTTATTATAACCTTCCTTTAGAAAAGTTAAACCATTAGCGTCTGGTAATTCATAAGTTTCATTTTTTATTGCTTCAAATGGTTCTTCCCAATGTTTTCCAGAATAAAAAGTTCCAATCATAGTAGAATCTGTAACTTTAGCAGTAAACAAAAAAGCATGTGCTCCATCAAAAGTAGATAGTTTCATCATATTTCCATCTACAACACCCTCTAAATATCTATAATCTCCAGTTGTAGTTAAAAAAGTACCTGTAACTTTATTTCCTTTTTGTGAGAATACCCCTTTTGCTATGTATTTTTCAGCTTCATCCTCTGGACTAAAAACAGCTTCCCAGTTTCCTGTTACCATACTTGCTGGTTCATTTAATACATTAAATCTAGTTTCTTGCTTTTCTGCTGTAAAAGGCACCACTCTATTTAAGTTTGGCTTAATAAAACTTCCTGTTAGTTTATCGCCCTGGAGTTTTGCTGCCAAATAGCCTTCAAAAACTGGTGCTTTAATAAAAACAGAATCCTGCTTATAGGTGATTTCATCTACTTCAATAATTTCTTCAGCATTAAATATCTGTAAATGAGAAGCATCAATTACTTTAAAATTAAAGGGTAAATGCACCGAATCTTTTATTTGTAATTCTGCTCGATACACACCTTGTTTCAGGTGGTTTTCAATAGTTTCTTTCGATTTGTTATTGCAAGAGAAAAAAGATATAAGTAAGACTAATAATACTAAATTACGCATGTTTGTTATTGCTTTTTTAACAAAAATAGGATAAATAAAAAAGGTGCTGATAAACAACACCTAATATTATGAATTAATAACTTAAACTACTTCTGATACGTTTTTTTAATCTCCGCTATTTTAAGTTCGTGACTTATTAGTTTTTCTTCCATTTCGGCGAGATTATTTTTTTTAGCTTTTGCTTCGATTTCTGTCATTTCTCCATTAGCTTCTGCTTTTTTAATTCTTTCTCTAAGTATTTTAATGCGTTGTTTTGACTTTTCAACAAATAACACTCTAGATTCTAAGTCCATTTTCTTGTTATCTGCATCTATAACAAGGTTAGAATCATCTTGAATATTATTCTCTTTTTTAAGAATCTTAATTTTTTCAATAATTTGCTCTTGTTGTTCGGGGTTTGCTACTTCGTATTTATCCTCTAATAAAGCTATTTGTTGTTTTGCAAAAACAGAAGCTTCACTAGCGCGTTTTTCTTTATAAGCTATTTCTTTTTCACTTAACACCTTTTTATCTTGGGCAAAACTTGCAGAAACACTTAACATAAACACAAAGCCAAATACTAAAATTGTTTTAAAGTTTTTCATTTTTATTTTTTTCTAATTGGTTTAAATCCTTTTCTACTTTTTTTATTTCAAGCTCAAGCGCATCTGCTTCTTTATCTAGGCTATTCAGCACTTCATTAGTGATATCCTCTTCTACAACATCATCCTTTTTCGTTTCTCTACATGAAGTAAAAACTACCATTATTATAATTAAGAACAACTTGAAAAATCTCTTCATTTACAAACACTAGATAAATTGAAAATCTAATTTACAAAATTTATAACAATGCTTGAATGCTAACTGCATTATTTTATCTTTGCAGTTCAATTTAAAGAAGCCAAATGAAAATATCATACAACTGGATAAAGCAGTTTATAAAAACCGACTGGACAGCAGCACAAACCGAAGAACTACTTACAGATTTAGGTTTAGAAGTAGAAGGTATTGCTGCTTACGAATCTGTTAAAGGAGGATTAAAAGGTGTTGTTGTAGGAGAAGTACTAACTTGTGTACAACACCCAAATGCAGACAGATTAAAGGTTACTACTGTTAATATTGGCACAAAGACCCCTGTACAAATTGTTTGTGGCGCACCTAATGTTGCAGCTGGACAAAAAGTTCCTGTTGCTACTATTGGCACTACTTTATATTCGGAAGAAGGAGAAGCATGGACTATTAAAAAAGGAAAAATTCGAGGAGAAGAAAGCCACGGAATGATTTGTGCGGAAGATGAACTTGGTTTAGGGAAATCGCACGATGGTATCATGATTTTAGCAGAAGATACTGTTGTTGGCACAGCTGCTTCCGAATTATTTAATATTGAAAACGATCAGGTTTTTGAAATTGGCTTAACTCCAAACAGAGCAGATGCAATGAGCCATTACGGAACTGCAAGAGATCTTAAAGCTGGTTTTTTACAAAAAGACATAAATGTAGAGTTAATTACACCTTCTGTAAGTGCTTTTCATGTGGATAACAGAACACTTAAAATAGATGTAGACGTACAAAATAAAGAATTAGCACCAAGATATTGTGGTGTTACTATTTCTGGTTTAAAAGTTGCCGAATCTCCCGATTGGTTAAAACATAGGTTAAAATCTATTGGTTTAACTCCTAAAAATAATGTGGTAGATGCTACCAATTATGTATTACACGAACTAGGGCAACCACTTCACGCTTTTGATGCTGCAAAAATTATTGGAAATAAAATTGAAGTAAAAACGGTTGCTGCTGGCACTAAATTTACAACACTAGACGAAGTAGAAAGAGAATTACATGCAGATGATTTAATGATTTGTGATGCCGAAAAACCCATGTGTATCGCTGGTGTTTTTGGCGGAATCTCTTCTGGAGTTACAGAACACACTACAAGTATCTTTTTAGAAAGCGCTTATTTTAATCCTGTAAGCATTCGTAAAACAGCTAAACGCCACGCTTTAAACACCGATGCTTCCTTTAGATTTGAAAGAGGTATTGATCCAAATATTACAGAATACGCATTAAAACGTGCAGCTTTATTGATTTTAGAGCTTGCAGGAGGTGAAATTACTAGTGATGTAATTGATGCATATCCTAATAAAATTAAAGATTTTGAAGTTCGATTAAGTTTTGAAAATGCAGAAAAATTAATTGGACAAGAAATACCTAAAGAAACAATAAAACGTATATTAAGCTCTTTAGAAATTAAAATAAATAATGTTACAGAAACTGGTTTAGGTTTAACGGTTCCTGCATACAGAAATGATGTACAACGTGAAGCAGATATTATTGAAGAAATTTTACGCGTTTATGGTTATAACAACATAGAATTTACGAATAAATTAAATGCTTCTATTTCTAACTCTTCAAGGTTTGAAGATCATAAACTACAAAATGTTGTTGGTAATCAATTAGCTTCATTAGGTTTTTATGAAATGCTAGCAAATTCGTTAACTACTCCTGAGTATATTAAATTAGATGACCAACTAAAAGAAGAACACAACATAGTAATGTTAAACCCATTAAGTAATGACTTGTCTGTAATGCGACAATCTCTTTTATTTTCTGGATTAGAAGCACTTTCTTACAATATAAATAGAAAACGTAGTACCATTAAGTTTTTTGAATTTGGAAAAACATACCATAACTATAATGAAACTAGAGAAGAGCACAAACATCTTACACTTTTAGTTACCGGAAATAGAACTGCCGAAGCTTGGAATGGCTTAAACAAACCTAATGACTTCTTTTATTTTAAAGGAACTATTACGAGCTTACTAGAACGTTTAGGTATTTCCAGATTTAAGGAAACACCAACCAAAGATGCTATTTTTAGCGAAGGATTAACTTTAGGTCTAGGAAAAAACAAGTTAGTAAGTTTTGGGTTGGTTAAAAAGAATGTTTTAAAGCATTTTGGGATTAATCAAGAAGTTTTATTTGCTGATTTTAACTGGGACAATATCCTAGAGGTTGCAAAACACAACAAAATTAAATTTAAAGAAATCCCTAAATACCCAGAAGTACGCAGAGATTTTGCTTTATTATTAGATGATGCTGTTTCTTTTGAATCTATACATACTATTGCAAAACAAACCGAAAAGCAACTTTTAAAAGAAGTGAATCTATTTGATGTTTATCAAGGTAAGAATTTACCAAAAGGAAAGAAAAGTTATGCTGTTAGTTTTACCATACAAGACGAAAACAAAACACTTACAGACAAACAGATTGATAAAATAATGAATAAGCTACAAGCTAATTTTGAAAAACAGCTTGGTGCAGAATTAAGATAAAAATCATTAAAAAATGGAAAATAAAACACCACAAAAAAGCATCTTTAGCTTAATATCTGGACTAATATTTTTTGGTCTTGGTAGCTTCATTACATATAAATACTTTTTTACAGAGGAAGTAATTACAACCTTAAGACTAGTACTTTCCTTTGTTATGATTGGCTTTGGAGTATACAGGTTATACAATTATTTTACTACTAAATAATAGAACCATTAATAATTGTAATGAATGTTTTAATAACAAAAAAGCCTTTTCGTACACGAAAAGGCTTTTGTTTTTAAAAGAATTGTAATGGTTAGTCTATTACTTTAACGTTTATTGCGTTTAACCCTTTTTTACCTTCTGTAAGCTCAAATTCTACAACATCACCTTCTCTAATCTCATCGATTAAACCAGAAATGTGTACAAAATGTTCTTTGTTTGTGTCGTCTTCAACAATAAATCCAAATCCTTTTGAATCATTGAAAAATTTTACTGTACCTCTACCCATTGTAATATATTATTGATTAATTTATAATGACAAATATAGTTTTTAATATGTTATATAGCTATTTCCTAGCAATTTTAGTGTCATTTTTTTCGTTAAACAGAATATAACAGGAGGTATTATTAGGATAAAACATTGTGGACTCCCAAAAATTTACTTCTAAATATGCTATTTTTTTTGTAACTTTAAAGGAATGCTAAATCGAATAACTATGGAAGAATCTAATTATGTCAAGCTTTATACAGGTAATTTTATTATTACACAATTAATAGTAGATAAACTTAACACTGCTGGTATTAATGCGATAGTAAAGGACGAATCGGAATCTGGTAGATTAGGTGGTTTTGGTACATTTAATCAAGGTACACAAGAATTATATGTAAATAAAGACGAATTAGCTACTGCTTTACCAATAGTAGAAAGTATTTCTGCAGAGCTTCAAGCTTAATTTATATAACTGAATACATTTGCAGATGTCTGCGGTTCGTTTTTCAAGCAAAAAAAATCCTAAAGTAAAAACTTTAGGATTTTTTTTATTTAATTAAGCCTTTTTTTATTGATACATCTTATCACGTAATTCTTTTATTTTAGAATCTTGCATATACTCATCAAAAGTAGTGTATCTATCTATAACACCATTTGGAGTAAGCTCCACTACTCTATTTGCAACGGTTTGTGCAAACTCATGATCATGTGTAGAAAACAAAACAGTTCCTTTAAAGTTTTTAAGCGAGTTGTTAAAAGCGGTAATACTCTCTAGGTCTAAATGATTTGTTGGCTCATCTAATTGTAAAACATTTGCTCTAACCATCATCATTCTAGATAACATACAACGCACTTTTTCTCCTCCAGAAAGCACATTCGATTTTTTAAGAGCTTCTTCACCACTAAAAATCATTTTACCTAAGAAACCTCTAATAAAAACCTCTTCTCGTTCCTCTTCTGTAGTTGCCCACTGACGTAACCAATCTACCAAAGTTAAATCGTTTTTAAAGAATTCACTATTGTCTAATGGTAAATAAGATTGTGTAGTTGTAACTCCCCAAGCAAATTTCCCTGCATCTGCTTGTTCCTTACTATTTATAATTTGATAGAAAGCAGTTGTTGCTCTAGAATCTCTAGAAAACACAACTATTTTATCTCCTTTATTTAAATTTAAATCGATGTTTTTAAAAAGTGTTTCTCCTTCAATAGAAGCCGCTAAACCTTCAATATTTAAAATTTGATCTCCTGCTTCTCTATCCCTTTCAAAAATAATCGCTGGATATCGACGACTAGAACGTTTAATATCTTCAATATTTAACTTATCAATCATTTTTTTTCTACTAGTCGCTTGCTTAGACTTTGCAACGTTTGCAGAGAAACGACGAATAAATTCTTCTAGTTCTTTCTTTTTCTCCTCTGCTTTTTTGTTTTGTTGTGCATGTTGTCTTGCTGCTAATTGTGAAGATTCATACCAAAAAGTATAATTACCAGAGAAGTGATTAATTTTCCCGAAATCAATATCTGAAATATGCGTACAAACCGAATCTAAAAAGTGTCTATCATGCGACACTACAATGACACAACTATCATAATTTGCTAGAAAGTTTTCTAACCATGTGATGGTTTCATAATCTAAATCATTGGTTGGCTCATCCATAATTAAAACATCTGGACTTCCAAATAATGCTTGCGCTAATAGAACACGTACTTTTTGTTTCCCATCTAGATCTTTCATTAAGGTATAATGTGCATCTTCTTTTATACCTAAATTAGAAAGCATTGCGGCTGCATCACTTTCGGCATTCCAACCGTTCATTTCTTCAAATTTAACTTGAAGCTCTCCTATTTTCTCCGCATTCTCATCAGTATAGTCTGCATAAAGTGCATCGATTTCTGTTTTAATTTCATACAAGGGTTTGTTTCCTTTTAAAACAGTATCTAAAACAGTATCGTCATCATGTTTATTATGGTCTTGTTCTAAAACAGACATACGTTTACCTGCTTCTAGGTGTACACTTCCAGAAGTTGGTTCTTGCTTTCCTGCTATTATTTTTAAAAAGGTAGACTTTCCTGCTCCATTGGCACCAATTATACCATAGCAATTTCCGTTATTGAAAGTAGTATTTACTTCATCAAAAAGAATTCGTTTTCCAAATTGTACAGAAAGATTAGAAACTGATAACATATGTATTTTTATTTTTTTGACACCTATGCTTAAGCTTTGGTGAATGAATTTGCAAAAGTAAAAAATTCAAACCATAAGAAGAAACTTCTTATGCTAAAATAATGAGTGCTAAAAGGGAGATTTTTAAGGATTGATTTAACTTTTAACAGTGAATTAACAAGAGGTATAAGTTGCTTACTATACTTTTGTTATAAAGAATTAACTTTGCTTTAAACCTAACTATGAGATTACTTTTTTCAATACTATTAATAATGCTTACCTTTTATTCGTGCAAAAAAGAAGTTGCTACAGATAAAGGAAAAACGGCTTATATTGGTGGAGAAATAATAAACCCTATTAATAAACAAGTAATCATTAGTAAATCGAACACCATAATTGATACTATTTTATTAGATGGTAAAAACAGATTTTTATATCAAGTAAACGATTTAGAGAGTGGCTTGTTTACTTTTAAACTACAAACGCAACATGGTGAAGAATTTCAATTAGCGCTATTAGAACCTAATGATAGTATTATGATTAGGTTAAATACTATAGATTTTGATGAGTCTTTAGTATTTACTGGAAATGGAGCAAAAAAGAATAATTATTTAATTAATATGTTTCTTGAGAATGAAGAAATAAACAAAAACATATTAAACTATTATCAACTAAGCCCCATTGCTTTTGAAAGCAAAATAGATTCAATAAAGAAGCTTAGAAGTACAAAACTAAATTTATTTCTTAAAAAGAATATCGCATCAGGTTTGTTTCATCAAATTGCAAAAGGTAATATAGATTACAACTATTATTTAAACAAAGAAATTTACCCTTTTGCTTATTATGGGGATAATGAAATAAAAAATTTACAGTCGCTACCTAAAAACTTTTATAACTATAGAAAAAATATAGATTATAACAGCAATGCATTAAAAGACTACTTTACCTATAAGACTTTTTTAAGGTATCATTTTAAAAACTTAGCGCTATCGGAACATTTAAAAATCTCTAAAGACAGTATTCTAAAAAGAAATTCATATTGTTATAATTTAGACAAACTAAAACTAATTGATAGTTTGATTACAGACCAAGACATTAAAAATCCACTATTAAGTATTTCATCTATCAATTATATAAATAAGACAAAAAACTTAAAAGAATTGGATAGTTTTTTAAACTATTATTACGAAAAAAGCACCGACGAAAAAGACAAAAACTATATAAAAAAGCTAGTACAATCCTTAAAACAATTAAAGGTTGGGAATAAAATACCAAATTTAACCTTAGTTAATTATAAAGGACAAGAAGTTAATTTGCACAAACTTGTTAGAAAACCTACTGCTTTATATTTTTGGTCTACAGATTACAAATCGCATTTGCAAGAAAGTCACACCAAAGTAAAAGACTTAATGCAAAAATATCCAGAAGTTAACTTTATTTCTATTAATATAGATAGGCCAAACTCAAAATCTATAAGTAAAGTTTTAACGCAATACGGCCTAAGTTTAAAAAACGAATATCAGTTTAAGGACCCTAAAGCAGCAAAAGAAGCATTAGCGATTAATCCAATAATAAAAGTAATGTTATTGGATAAAAAAGGAAAAATAGTAGATCCACATACGAACTTATTTTCAGTGCAATTTGAAGAAGAAGTATTAGGTTTATTAAATCAATAAAACATTATCTTTTAAGAGTAAAATGCGCTGTAAACTCTTTTTTAATATTACTTAATGGCTCTATATATTCTAAGGTAAACCAATAATCTGAAGTTGGCATTTCTTCTCCTTTAAAAGTTCCATCCCAACCAAGACTTGAAGGGCTTAATTGTTTTACTAACTTACCGTATCTATCAAAAATAAAAATCTTTGCAGCAGATTGATTTTCAATGCCTAGAATATTCCATGTATCATTAAACCCATCATTATTTGGTGTAAATACTTTTGGATAGTTAATAATTGCTACTTCGTATGGCAATTGTTCGCAATTATATACATCCCTAACTTTAACGATATGATTTCCTCCTAAAACATTACTAAATACTGAAGAGCTTTGCCAATAACCTTCGTATAAACTAAACTCATACATACCATTTCCTGTAACGGTTACTTCTAACATGCTGTTTTCAGAAAAAGCATCTGTAAGTACTTCTACAGAAATAGTTTCTGGTGGATAAGAAGAAATAACTTCTGTAGTATCTACATAAGTACAATTAGAAATAATATGGGTAACATGCACTGTATAAAAACCAACAACAGTTGCATTATATGTAGATTGCGTTTCTCCAACAATACTATTAGTAGCTATTACATCTTGACCTTCATACCATTGAAAAAGGTATTCTGTTTCACTTAGATTGGTACTTATTGGTGACGTTTGTAAAGCAGTATTTTCTTCTACTGGAGCTAATACACTATCATTTGCTGCAAGACAAATAAGGTATTGTTCGTCTAATCCAATATCAAATAATGGATGCACAATTAGAGTTACAGGTATCACCTGAAAACATGTATTCGCTAGTGGTTGTACACGTGCATATATAATTTGTGACCCTGCAGAGCTATTATTAAAACTAGTTGGTGTAGCAATTTGCAATGCATTACCAAGAATAGCATCTACTTCATTTTCATAATAAGCAAAGGAATAGTTAGCTGCTGGCAAACCATTTAAAATATCGGATTCAGCTAGTGTTACATCGAAGGTATTAAAACCATCAGTATCTGTATCACAAACATGTAATGGTAATGGATTAGATACAGTTAACGAATTAAAAACATTAATATTAAAATCTGCAATGCTGTAGCAATAATTGTAAGTCTTATCTTCTACTCTTACATATATCGTTTCTAATTGATATGCATTTTGGTTGGTATAATCGCTTGTTATTGCACCATTGTCATTCTCTGCATCTAATAGAGATGTATGGTAAGTAACATCGTAATTTGCTGTAGACTGAGCACCTAACACTACATTATTAAAAACCTGAAAATCAAAAACGTGAAACCCATCATTATTATCATCACAAATAAATTGGTCTTCCACAATATTTGCAATCGGACTTTGGGTAAACTCTATAATAATTTCATCTTCAGTTGTACAATTTGTTCCATAGGTTACTTCTACTTTATAAATACCATCTGTATTCACATCTAAGGTTTGGTTATTTTCTCCAATAATTTCAACTCCGTTTCTATACCAGGTATGTGCAGCATCTGTAACTGGAACTTGTGTATCTAAAGTATACAAAGAACTACCACAAGCAGGATTTCCTGAAGCAAAAGTTACATCATCCCCAATATCTAAACCAATATTAAAACTTCCTGCTTCTAAAAAGATAGCAGAATCGTAAGCAGAATCTCCTTGATCGGCAACTACTATTTTTATTTCGTAAACCTGATTCGGTATAACAGTAGCATTTGCTGTTAATACTTTTGTTCGTCCTCCATAATTAGTTCCTACTAAATTATAACCTGCAAAATAATCTATATTTGCTCTGCATGCTCCTGCATTGTTAATATTAGTAACACTAACTGGTGTTCCATCTGGTAAAACTGCTAAATTTGTATAGTCAGTTGTACCGACTTCTCTTAATAAAAATGCAAAACTGTCTGAAAAACTGCATTCTGTACCTCCATCATATTCTTCAGAAGCCATTAAAAATCTAAAATTAAAATCACTAGATGTAGCGGTAAAATTAAACTTAACAAAAGTAGCATCACGTGTATTATTTTGAGTTAGTGCGATTTCTAAATCTAAGTCTCCTGGTAAACCATTACCAAAATCGGGATAAGGATTGTTATTACTTCTTGTATTTCCTGCTGCATAAGCTCTTCCTGTGGTTAGAACTATACCACTCTCAAATGGAAAATTACTATCTGTAGGGGTATTAAAATAGCCATAACTTTTTGTATGTCTATCTAAAGGCATTCCAAACACCTGTTCCGAAAAATCACTAATAACTGCGCAATCACTATCTATTAAGACATCCTCAACTAATTGTTGCAAATCATAAATGGATTCTACAGCATCTACATCATTTATTTCTATAATTTGTGCATAATTAACAAATGTAAAAAACATAAAAACAGAAACTACAAATTTATTTATTTTACTCATTTTTAATGGTTTCATAAAAAGAAGGCTATAGCAACTCTATAATTTATAATGATTTAGCAGCATTTTTTCGTAAACTTTATCTGGTAATATACGCTTTAAAACGATAGAAAACTTTTGCATGAACTCACCAACTTTGTAATGCGTTTTTGGTGTATTTGTATTTATTACTTTATAAACAGCTTTCGCCATAAGAAAAGGATCTTTTCCTTCATCTACATGGGTATCCATTAATTTAAGAGTATTTCCATAAGGTATTTTGTAAGGCGAATTTTCTTGAACAGGAGCATGAAAACGTCCTGATGCAATATTAGTAGCAAAATCGCCAGGAGCAATATTCGTCATTTGTATATTAAAGTCTTTTATTTCCATTCTAAAAGCTTCTGTAATAATTTCTAAAGCCCCTTTACTTGCAGAGTAAATTCCTCTATAAGGAAGCCCCATATAGCCAGCAATAGAGGTAATATTAATAATAAGACCTGATTTTTGTTTTCGCATTTGTGGCAAAACAGCCTTTATAACATTTATTGGTCCAAAAAAATTGGTTTCAAAATTTGCTTTAATTTCTGCTTCTGGTATTTCTTCAATAGGTCCAGTAATACCAACTCCTGCATTATTTATAAGTACATCTAAGCGACCTTCAGTTTCTATTACAGTACGAATAGCAGTTGCAATTGTTTGGGCTTTTGTAACATCTAAAGCTATAATTTTAAAAGCACTTGTTGTATAATTTTTAGGGTTTCTACTCGTACCATAAACGGTATATCCTTTTTCTGTTAAAAACTCTCCAACAGATTTACCAATCCCTGAAGAACCTCCAGTAATTAAAACAACTTTAGACATATTTATATTTTTATAAGGATCAAAAATACAATATTAATGGAGAGATTCCCACTATATAGAGAATACTATAAATTAAAAAATCTTGATTCGCCTAAGCTTTCAAGATTTGAGTTTATGGTACAAAAAAAGGCAAGCTACCTACATCACACTGCTACAACCATTTACCTTTGCTTCGTTCCCGACCTGGAGGATTCAACAGGAGCTAGTTGTGTAGGACTTGCCGAGTGCAAAGATACAACCTTTTAATTTTTTCACAATGTTTTTTTTAACCGAATTTTAATAAATATCTTGCATGAAACTTTTAACACATCATGAGAACATTCAAATTACTCACAATCATATTTTTAGCGTCATTTATTATATCTTGTGGAAGCAATGCTTCGCTGAAAAAAAATGATTTTTCTATCATTACTAATGCAAAAAACAATGCTTTAAGACTTGGAGAAGCCTTAAATCTATCCATAAAAAATCCGAAAAACCATAAAATAGAATCTGTAAGTTACACCTTAAACGAAAAACCTATTACAGAAAAAACGACACTTACAAACACCAAACTTGGTGAGCAAACTCTAGAAGCTACTATTACATTTGATGGAGAAACACAAACTATTTCCCAAAAACTAACCGTTTTAAATAATGCATCTCCAAAAGTTTATACTTATAAAATTATTAATGCGTATCCTCATGATATCACATCGTACACACAAGGATTAGAATTTTTTAATGGCGAATTATATGAAAGCACAGGACAACATGGAGAATCTAAACTTAGAAAAACAAACTATAAGACTGGTGAGGTATTAAAAGATGTAAATTTAGATCAAGCTTATTTTGGAGAAGGCTTAACTATATTAAAAAATAAAGTATATCAACTAACTTGGCAAAGCGGAACTGGTTTTGTGTACGATGTAAATACTTTTGAAAAAACTGGAAGTTTTAAATATAACAATAGCAAAGAAGGTTGGGGAATTTGTAATGACACAAAAACACTTTATAAAAGTGATGGTACCGAAAAAATATGGACCATAAATCCAGAAACACTTACAGAAGCTGGATACATTCAAGCTTACCATAACCAAGGAAAAGTAGTAGGTCTTAATGAATTAGAATGGGTAAACGGAAAAATCTACGCGAATCGCTATCAAAAAAATGGTGTAGCAATTATTAATCCTTTAAATGGTGCTATTGAAGGTGTTATCGATTTTTCGCCATTAAAAAAGAAAGTCACTCAACACAAAGGCTTGGATGTTTTAAATGGAATTGCTTACAACCCAGAAACAAAAACGCTTTTTATTACAGGAAAACGTTGGGATAAACTATTTGAAGTGGAAATAATTAAAGAATAGTTTGCAAACTTTTGAAACTACAATTATTGTAACAAAACAGGATTTAGACAATCTCAATCATGTTAATAATATTCGTTATGTGCAATGGGTAAACGATATAGCTAAACAAAACTGGGAACAAATAGCTCCTACACCTATTAAAAAAGAATATTTCTGGATACTACTTTCACATCACATAGAATATAAACAACCTGCTTTTTTAAACGACGCTTTATTAATAAAAACCTATGTTACGAAGTCTGAAGGAGTAAAATCTACTAGAATTGTAGAAATTTTTAATAAAGATACTTTTAAACTATTAGCTAAATCGGAAACCAATTGGTGTTTTATTAGTAAAAAAACGCAAAAACCAACACGCATAACTACAGCCATAAGTAGTCTATTTTCTTAATATAAGAATCAACAAATAAAACTACCTGAGCATTAGACCATTAACTATTATTGCATAACATCTAGAAAAATGGTTTTATAGCTGATTTAATTTCTAGAAACTATTCACTTCATTACATTTAAATAATTAAACTTTCTAAAAGAGAGTCTTAGATTAATAGCAAATTTTTACGGATTATAATATTAAATTTAATATGCTATTAAATGGACTTAATGAAGACCTTTCAATTTACAGTTACAGTTACACAAGAAGATTTAGACGAACTTAACCACGTTAACAACATTCGCTATATACAATGGATTCAAGATATAGCAAAAGCACATTGGCAACAAATTGCTCCAGATGCTATTTACAACTCCTATTTTTGGGTGGTTCGCAGACATGTAGTAGATTATAAATCCTCTGCACTCTTAAACGACAGAGTAAACATTACTACCAAATTTATGGACTCGCAAGGTGCTACCGCAAAAAGCATTATAGAAATGCATAATGACAGTACACAAAAACTACTATTACGCGCAGAAACCACTTGGTGTTTAATGGGAAAAGAAACAAAGCGCCCAACTCGAGTGACCAAAGAAATTGATGAAATTTTAAAATAAATACTAAAACATAGTTTCAAAAGTTATATTTTTAGCAATTCAAGTGCATTTAATATTTTTTTGCCTTATAATTCGTTTATTACATATGAAAAAGACGCTATACTTTCTAATCTGTTTTACCTTTCTTTTACTTTGGAGTTCTTGCCGAAAAGACTTTAACTTCTCTTCTAGTAATGGCAATCTTGGTTTTTCTAAAGACACCGTTTATTTAGATACTGTATTTACAAATATTGGATCTAGCACATACAATTTAAAAGTATACAACAGAAGTAGTGAAGATATTAGCATCTCTTCTGTTAAATTAGCTTTAGGAGAAAGCTCTGAGTATAGATTAAATGTAGATGGTATTGCTGGAAAATCTTTTGAAAATGTAGAAATTCTTGCAAAAGATAGTATGTATATTTTTGTAGAAACTACCATAGATATAAACGATTTACCAAACTTAGAAAATGAATTTCTATACACAGATAAAATAGAATTTGATGCTGGAAGCAACCAACAAACCGTAGATTTGGTAACCCTTGTTCAAGATGCAGTATTTATTTATCCCGATAAAGACAACACTACTGGTGTTATTGAAACCTTAACTTTAGACATTGGAGGACAGGAAGTTGAAACCGAAATTCAAGGCCGATATTTAGAAACTGATGAGTTAACTTTTACGAATCAAAAACCATATGTAATTTATGGTTATGCAGCTGTACCAAACAACGAAACTCTAAATATTGAAGCTGGAGCAAGAGTACATTTTCATGCAAATTCTGGACTTTTAGTATCCGAAGGCGCTTCCTTACAAGTAAATGGTGAATTAAGTACAGATCAAGAAATATTAGAAAATCAAGTGATTTTTGAAAGTGACAGGTTAGAGCCTGCTTTTGCTAATGTTCCTGGACAATGGGGAACTATCTGGTTGTTAGACGGAAGTAGAAACAACATCATAAATTATGCAATTATTCTAAATGCTGCTGTTGGTGTTTTAAGTGAAGGAAACCCAGACAGCATTATAGATAATCTTACTATAACGAACTCGCAAATATATAACTCTAGTAACTTTGGTGTTTTAGGAAGAAACACCTCTATTTCTGCCGAAAACTTAGTGATAAATAATGCAGGTCAAACTAGCTTTGCTGCCACTTTAGGAGGAAGATATAACCTTACGCATTGTACTATTGCTAATTATTGGTCTAGTAGTTTTAGACAATTCCCTGCTTTATTAATAAATAATTTTCAAGAAACCGAAGATGCCACCTTTGTAGCCAATTTAACGGAAGCTAATTTTAACAACTGTATTATCTACGGAAATGATAATCCGGAGTTTATAATCGATGAAGTTGAAGATGCTGCATTAGTTTTTAACTTTAAATTTACAAACTGCTTGGTTCGATTTAGCGATACCAATAATACGTTTTCTGGTGCTAATTATGATTTCGATGATACTACTAAATATGAAAACATCATTTTTAACCAGGAACCAGACTTTAGAGATTCTAGTGCTAATGATTTAATAATTGGAGATGACTCTGCTGCAAACAATCAAGGAAATACAACTTTTGCTTCACAAGTCCCTTTAGATATCTTAGGAGTAAACAGAACTGCTTCACCAGATTTAGGTGCTTATCAGCATATTACTTTTGAGTAAATAAACAATTTTATCTTTAACATAAAAAAAGCCTACTAAACAGTAGGCTTTTTTTATTCCGCGAAAGCGAAAATATGTAAATAGTATTAATCTACAAAAAGCGGTAAATCATGCATCATAGCATTTACTTTACCTGCAATAACTTGTAATTTATCTTCATCCTGATAATTGGATATTACTTCATCAATTAAAGCAACAATACCTTCCATATCTTCTTCTTTTAATCCTCTTGTAGTAATCGCTGGTGTACCAATACGAATTCCAGAAGTTACAAATGGTGATTTATCATCAAAAGGAACCATATTTTTATTTACCGTAATATCTGCTTTTACCAAAGCGTTTTCTGCATCTTTACCTGTAATATTTTTATTACGTAAATCGATAAGCATCATATGGTTATCTGTTCCTCCAGAAATAATATTATAATCTCGTTTTACTAAAGCCTCTGCCATTGCTGCTGCGTTTTTCTTTACTTGTAGCATGTAATGTAAATACGCATCTGTAAGAGCTTCTCCAAAAGCAATTGCTTTTGCAGCAATAATATGCTCTAATGGTCCACCTTGATTTCCAGGAAAAACAGCCGAATTTAAAAGTGAAGACATTTTTTTTAAGTTTCCGTTCTTCAATTTTAAACCAAAAGGGTTATCAAAATCTTCTCCCATCATAATCATCCCTCCTCTTGGGCCACGTAATGTTTTATGCGTTGTAGTGGTTACAATATGGCAATGTGGTAAAGGATCACTTAAAATTCCTTTTGCAATTAATCCTGCTGGATGCGAAATATCTGCTACTAAAATTGCTCCTACAGCATCTGCTATAGCACGAAAACGCTTAAAGTCCATATCACGAGAATACGCCGAAGCACCAGCAATAATTAATTTTGGTTTTTCGCGTTGAGCAACTTCAGCAACATGATCATAATCAATTAAACCTGTTTCTTTTTTAACACCGTAAAAAACTGGATTATATAATTTTCCCGAAAAATTTACAGAAGACCCATGTGTTAAATGCCCTCCATGAGACAAATCGAAACCTAGAATAGTATCTCCCGGATTTAAACAAGCGAAAAATACAGCTGTGTTTGCTTGACTACCAGAATGTGGTTGTACGTTTACATAAGCTGCACCAAATAACGTTTTAGCTCTATCTATTGCTAGTTGTTCTACTTCATCTACAACTTCACAACCTCCATAATATCTTTTCCCAGGATATCCCTCTGCATATTTATTGGTTAATACAGAACCAGCAGCTTCCATTACCTGGTTGCTTACAAAGTTTTCTGATGCTATTAATTCTATACCTTCTAGCTGTCTTTCTTTTTCAGCTTGAATAAGTTCAAAAATTTGTTCGTCGCGTTGCATATAATTCAGTTTTAATTTCCTTTGAAGTTGGAAACTTTAGTTATAGTTAAATATTTATCAAAAATAACAATTAGATTATTTAAATACATCAAAAAACATATATTTACTTCAAGATTATACTATTTTTTAAAATAGTATAATAGGAACCTACTTTTGTTATATAAAATTAGCTTTAATTTAAAAAGTTATGTAGGTTTGAATAGATTTAATAATTTATAATTAAAATACGATATGCCAATTTCAGCTAATAATCCAGATAGAATTTCCTGGCTGCATGTAGATAAAAATTCAGATTTTCCAATTCAAAACATTCCTTTTGGTGTTTTTCTTACAAGAGATGACATTATTACTATAGGAACCAGAATTGGTGATACTGCTATAGATTTAGGAGCATTACATCAATTAGGTTACTTTGATGAAATCCCATTAACTGATGATATTTTTCTTCAAGATACTTTAAATGATTTTATTGCCGACGGAAGAAAAACATGGAGAGCTGTACGTAATAGAATTGCACAAATTTTTGATGCAGAAAACGATGCACTTAAAAATAATGTTAAACATAAAGAGATTGTATTGTTTCGTTTAGACGAAATTGAAATGCAACTGCCAGTTCAAATTGGTGATTATACCGATTTTTATTCTAGTATAGAACATGCAACAAATGTTGGTACCATGTTTAGAGATCCTGATAATGCTTTATTACCAAACTGGTTACATATACCTGTTGGATATCATGGCAGAAGTTCTTCTATTATTCCTTCTGGAATTCCTGTGCATAGGCCACAAGGGCAAACCTTACCTGCTGGAGCTACAGAGCCAGTTTTTGGCCCAAGTAAATTAGTTGATTTTGAATTAGAAATGGCCTTTATTACTACCGATGCTAATGATTTAGGAGAACCAATTCCTATAGATGAAGCTGAAGAATATATTTTTGGTCTGGTTTTATTTAATGATTGGTCTGCAAGAGATATACAAAAATGGGAATATGTACCGTTAGGACCATTTTTAGCAAAAAGCTTTGCTTCTAGTATTTCACCTTGGATTGTTACTCTAGATGCTTTAGAACCATATCGAGTAGAAAGTCCGAAACCTCTAAAAAAACAATTATCTTACTTACAATATAAAGGAAAAAAGAGTTTTGATATTAATTTAGAAGTAGCCATACAACCACAAAAAGCAAAAGAAACTGTGGTAAGTAAATCGAACTTTAAATATATGTATTGGAACATGGCCCAACAACTTGCGCATCATACCGTAAATGGTTGCCCAATTAACTCTGGAGATATGATGGGAAGTGGGACAATTTCTGGTCCAACTCCAGATAGTTATGGCTCTATGCTAGAGATTACTTGGAGAGGAGAAAAACCAATTAAAATGCATGATGGTTCTGAACGCAAATTTATAAATGATAACGATACAGTAATTATGCGTGGATATTGTGATAAAGATGGAACGAGAATTGGTTTTGGGGAAGTAAGCAATAAATTACTTCCTGTATTTAATCCGAAGAAAGTAAAATAACCCAAGTATACAAAATAAAAAAAGCGACCTGTTGGTCGCTTTTTTTATTTATTGTAGTGCTATAAATTATTTAGACCACTCTGCAATAGACTCTGTATTCATTTTAACGTAATCTGCATTCCCTGCTTCTTCTGCTAATTTTAAAGAAGCTTTAGCTGCTTTAATTGCTCCTTTTTTATCGCCAAATTTTGCATAAATTAAAGCTTGTCTTCTTAATTGCCAGAATTTAGCATCTCCATTAGACATTTCAATAGCTTTATCAATCCAAACTTTAGCTTTGTTTATATCTTTACCTTCTTGTAAGTAATAATCTGCAGCAGCATAGTAATCTCCTGCTGCTGGACCAGCCATTACTTTTTCAATATTTTTAGATACAGCTGCATCTGTTGGCACTGTAAAAGGTATTCCTACGTATGTTTTTTCCCAAATAAACTCTAAAGTAGCTCCACTATTAGATAAGTTATTAAGGTCTATTGTAAAAGTTTCTACGTTAAAAGGAATCTCATGTACCTCTGCAGTAACTCTTGCTGCAACTTTAGATTCATCTAATGTTGCTGGAGCACCTCCACCAGCATATTCTGTATAAAAAATAATTTCCCATTTCGTTGCTTGTGGAATAGTAAATATTGCATAGGTACCTGCTTTAAGTTCTTTACCTCCTATAGTAATAGGATTGTTAAATGTTATTTTAGTTCTTAAGTTTGCTCCTGTTCTCCATACTTTTCCGTAAGGAACAAGATCTCCAAAAACAGTTCTTCCTTTTACTCCAGGTCGAGAGTATTCTAAAGTGAAATCTGTTAACCCAACCTTCTGTTCGACCTTGCTAAAAGGACTTGGCTGTGGTGTTTCAATTTGAGCATTTACAGTAAATGAATACGTAAACACTAAAGCGATTAATAAAAGTTTTTTCATTGCATTTAAGTTTTAATAGTTGATAAATTAATTAGCATAAAATTACACATTAACTAAATCTTATCTGTTAACAAAAGCTTAAATAAATGGTTGCTATACCACATAAAATAATATTCTAACAATAAATTTAATCTAAATAAAACGCTGTAAAAGCTTATGAACAAAACAAAAAACAGCATTTCATTTCTTGCTATATAAGCTTTACTTATAACAGTATAATTATTTTGTCTAATTTTAACACAAAAAAGTTAGACAATTTTGTATATTTACATATAATTTAAAATTATGGCTAAAAAGAAAACAATAAAAGACTCAGATATTATTTCAATGTATATGGATTATGTGTTACAGAATAATGAAGAACCAAACTCTATTTATCAATTTGCAAAAGCAAATAGTTTTACAGAAGGAGAGTTCTATTTACACTACCCATCCTTTAATGCAGTAGAAGCATCTATTTATAATGCATTCTTTCAAAATACTATAAAGACTTTAAATAAAAGTAAAGATTACCAATCCTTTAATGCAAGAAATAAACTTTTAAGTTTCTATTATACTTTTTTTGAAAACTTAACAGCAAATAGAAGTTATGTTATGTATTCCCTACACAAAAATAAAAACACGCTTAAGGGATTAAAAACACTTTCAAAACTAAAGCGTAGTTTTTCGCACTTCATAGAATCAATAGATATTGAGACTATAGATATACCGCAAAAGCAAGTACAGCAAATTCAAAAGAAAATAGTAAAAGAATCTGCTTGGTTGCAATTACTATTTACAATGAAATTTTGGATGGAAGACACCTCTATTTCCTTTGAAAAAACGGACGTATTTATTGAAAAATCTGTAAATACAAGTTTTGATGTTAAAAACATAACACCTGTAAAAAGTGTTATGGATTTTGGTAAATTTTTATTTAAAGAAAAAATGCATAACAACTAATGAAAACAATAGATAAAATACCCATTACAAAAATACAACGTGCATCTAAATTAGTATCTACAGGAGCTAAAGTTGGTGTAAACTATGTGAAATATTATGGCGATAAATTGGTAAACTCAAAAGCAGAAGCCAAAGAACGTCTTAATAAAAACAATGCAGAAGATATTTATGATAGTTTAAAACAACTTAAAGGGAGTGCTTTAAAAGTAGCACAAATGCTAAGCATGGAAAAAAGCTTATTGCCGCAAGCGTATGTTGAAAAATTTTCACTTTCGCAATTTTCGGTACCACCTTTATCTCCAGCACTTGTTATTAAAACATTTAAAAAATATTTTGGCAAATCGCCAAATGAATTATTTGATACTTTCAACGCAACTTCTGTAAATGCTGCTAGCATTGGCCAAGTACATATAGCAGAAAAAAACGGGAAAAAGCTTGCTGTGAAAATCCAATATCCAGGAGTTGCCGAAAGTATTTCATCCGATTTAGCTATGGTAAAACCTATAGCTATGAGTATGTTTAATATTAAAGGAAAAGACTCAGACAAGTATTTTAGAGAAGTAGAAACAAAACTCATAGAGGAAACCAATTACATTCTTGAAATTAAACAAAGTAAAGAAGTTGCAAAAGCATGTGCACACATACCAAATCTACTGTTTCCAGAATATTATGAAGAGCTGTCATCACAAAGGATTATTACTATGGATTATATGGATGGGAAACATCTATCCGAATTTACAGCAATAAATAAAGATAACGATGTCGCAAATCAAGTAGGACAAGCACTTTGGGATTTTTACATGTATCAGATTCATATTTTAAGAAAAGTACATGCAGATCCACATCCTGGAAACTTTTTGGTTTCAGAAGAAGGAAAACTAATTGCTTTAGATTTTGGTTGTATGAAAAGTATTCCCGATTCCTTTTATACGCCATATTTTGAATTAGCAAAGAAAGAAAACATTGAAAATGAAGCTTTATTTCTTTCTAAACTCTACGAACTTGAGATTTTAAAAGAAGAAGATTCAAAAGATGAAGTCTCCTTTTTCACAGAAATGTTTCATAAAATGTTAAGCTTATTTGCTAAGCCTTTACAAGACGAAACTTTCGATTTTTCGGATGCTTATTTCTTTGAAGAAATTGCTGCACTTGGCGAACATTATTCCAAAAACACCGAATTAAGAAAAATGAATGGAAACAGAGGTTCGAAACATTTCATATATATTAATAGAACTTTTTTCGGTTTATATAATTTAATGTTCGATCTAAAGGCTAAAAACATAAAGATTAATAATTTTCATACCCTATAAAATTAATGCATATTCTCGTAACAGGCGCTACTGGATACATTGGCAAAAGACTAATTCCTTTATTGGTAAATGAAGGGCATCATGTTATTTGTGCTGTTAGAGATAAATTACGTGCAGATAAAAGTTACTTAAAAGAAGAACAAATTGATATTATTGAAGTTGATTTTTTAAAACCTGAAACTCTAAAAAATATCCCTAAACACATAGATGCGGCATATTATTTGATACACTCTATGTCGAATACTTCTAGTGATTTTGAGAAATTAGAACAAGAATGTGCTGCAAATTTTAAAACAGCTATAAACAAAACTGAAGCGCAACAAGTTATTTATTTAAGCGGTATTACAAACGACGAGAATTTATCGAAACATCTTAAGTCTCGAAAAAATGTAGAAAACACCTTACAGTCAAACAAATACGCATTAACTGTTTTTAAAGCAGGTATAATAGTTGGCTCAGGAAGTTCATCATTTGAAATCATTAGAGATTTAGTAGAAAAATTACCTTTTATGATTGCTCCAAAATGGTTGCATACAAAAACACAACCATTAGCTGTTCGAGATGTACTTTCATTTTTATTAAAAAGTTTAGGAAACAAAAAAACATATAACAAATCCTTTGACATTTTTGGACCAGAAGTATTAACCTATAAGCAAATGTTGCTGCAGTTTGCTGAGGTAAGAAAGTTAAATAGACACATTTTTACCGTACCTGTAATGACTCCAAAACTGTCTTCTTATTGGCTATACTTTGTAACATCTACATCGTATAAACTAGCATCGAATCTTGTAGATAGTATGGGTGTTGAAATAATAGGAAAGCCAAGTGAAATTAATAGCATTTTAGACGTGCAACCACTAAATTACAAGGAAGCAGTTGCTTTAGCTTTTGAAAAAATTGAACAAAACAGTATCATTTCTAGTTGGAAAGACTCTATAGTAAGTAGCGGAAGATTAAAAAATAATTTTCATAAATATATTAATGTTCCAAAATATGGTTGCTTTCAAGACTATAAAGAACGTGAGGTAAAAAATAATGAAGAAACAATAAATAAAATATGGTCTATTGGCGGAAAAAAAGGTTGGTATTATGGTAATTTGCTCTGGAAAACAAGGGGATATCTAGATAAACTTTTTGGAGGTATTGGTTTAAGAAGAGGTAGAACAAGTCCTACAGATCTAGACGCTGGAGATGCCCTAGACTTTTGGCGTGTTATTTATGCCGATAAAGAAAAGCAAAAACTCTTACTCTTTGCCGAAATGAAACTTCCCGGTGAGGCATGGTTAGAGTTTAAGATTGAAGATAACCTATTAAAACAAACTGCAACTTTTAGACCTCGAGGAATTCTTGGGAGATTATACTGGTACAGTGTTTTACCTTTTCATGGTTTTATTTTTAACGGCATGATAAAAAAACTAACCGATTCATGAAATTAACTACAGAAAATATAGACAGAGTTATTGAAATGGCCTGGGAAGACAGAACCACTTTTGAAGCTATAAAATTTCAATTTCAATTAAATGAACAAGAAGTTATTTCGTTAATGCGAAAAGAAATGAAACCTAGTAGTTTTAAAATGTGGCGAAAACGTGTACAAGGAAGAAAAACAAAACATGAAAAACTTCGCACTTTTGAAAAAGGTAGATTTAAATGTAGCAGACAAAAACAAATAACACACAACACAATTTCTAAACGATAACGTTGCTTTGCTTTAAAATAGTTTTAAAGACAGCACATAAAAAAGATTTTTAAATGAAAACACAAACTTTAAACAACAAATCAGAAAATCTGTTAAAAGATTTTAGCACGGAAGCTATTGGAGACGAACATTTATTCACCGGCTTACAGACGCCTATGAAAGCAGATGCCTTTAAATTAAGCGATGCAGAAAAAAAAGAACGTATTGCCATTTTATTTGAAGAAATAATGGACGTCATGGGATTAGATCTTACAGACGATTCTTTAAAAGGAACTCCCGATCGTGTTGCTAAAATGTATATTGATGAGATATTTTCTGGACTAAACCCTCAAAACAAACCTAAAATAGCATTGTTTGATAATAAATATCAATACCATCAAATGCTAGTAGAAAAGAATATTACCTTCTACTCCAATTGTGAGCATCACTTTGTTCCAATTATTGGGAAAGCACATGTAGCTTATATATCTTCAGGAAAAGTGATTGGATTATCGAAACTTAATAGAATTGTACAATACTTTGCAAAAAGACCACAAGTACAAGAGCGTTTAACCAATCAAATCGCCGAAGAATTAAAAGCGATTTTAAATACAGAAGATATAGCTATTATAATTGACGCTAAACATTTATGCGTTTCTTCCAGAGGAATTAAAGACGATACATCCTCTACAGTTACAACCTATTATGGCGGAGAATTTAATACTCCAAACAAAATCGTCGAATTACAAAACTATTTAAAACAATAAGAAATGGATATTATTAACAAAGCATTAGCGTTTGAAAAACAAAAATTAAACGCACTAACAACAAGCGACAGAGTATTAATTGTTAGAGAAGCCAAAACACTTATTTTAGGTTTAAACGAAATTTATAAAGAAAAAAAAGACGAGAAAATCATGGATATGATGAAACGTCTTACAGAAATTAAACGTAAAGTGGAAAAAAGATTAAAAGGAAGACCTTTAACTGCTTAGTCATGAAAACATATATTATAATTGGTGGTAGCAAAGGAATTGGAAACGCAATACTAGAAACTTTAGCTGTAGATAATAAAGTTATCAATATAAGCAGGTCTACTCCTAACCTAGATCATGAAAATTTATCACATTTCAATTGTGATGTATTAACCGAAGAACTCCCAGAAGTTGAAACTGCAGATGGCTTAATATATTGTCCGGGAAGTATCAATCTTAAACCAATTAATAGATTAAAAATCGATGATTTTAAAGCAGATTTTGAAATAAATGTAATTGGAGCAGTAAAAGCAATTCAAAAGTATTTACCCATTTTAAAAAATGGTATAAAACCATCTATCGTACTATTTAGTACTGTAGCTTCAAAATTAGGAATGCCGTATCATGCAAGCATTGCAACAGCAAAATCTGGTGTAGAAGGTTTAGTAAAATCGCTTGGTGCAGAGTTAGCTCCTGCCATTAGAATTAATGCTATTGCGCCAACTGTAACAGACACCGAATTAGCTTCAAAACTCTTACGAAACGAAAAGATGAAAGAAAACATTACAGAGCGTCACCCATTAAAAAAATATCTAAAACCTAAAGAGGTTGCCGAAATGGCTGCATTTTTACTTTCAGAAAAAGCTTCTGCTATGTCTGGACAAATATTTGAAATGGATTGTGGAATTGTTTCTTTTAAATTATAATCATGAAATTTTTATATCTAATATCTTTAAACAAGAGATATTAATAATATGGAAGCTACAAGTAACCGATAAAAACAATAAAATAGATACATGAAATATCTAATAATTACTTTCATAATGTTCAACTTTTTTAATAAAATAAAAGCTCAAAATACACCTTCTACATCTATTTACAATATAGAAATAAACAGCTTAGAAGGAAACGCTATTGATTTATCAGAATATAAAGATAAAATGCTACTTATAGTTAATGTAGCATCAGAATGTGGATTTACAAAACAGTATTCAGATCTTCAAAAATTATATGATGAATATCAGGACACTTTAATGATTATTGGTGTTCCATGCAATCAATTTGGCAATCAAGAATCGGGAACTGCTAGTGAAATTCAGTCTTTTTGTAAGAAAAATTTTGGCGTTACCTTTTTAATGACCGAAAAAATAGACGTCAAAGGAAGTAACCAACACCCACTTTATAAGTGGCTAACCCAAAAAGAATTAAATGGTAAATCTAACTCTTCTGTAAAATGGAATTTTCAAAAATACTTAATCAACAAAAAAGGGCAATTAGTAGATTCTTATTTTTCTACAACCAATCCTACAAGTAATAAAATTGTAAAACATTTAAACCCGTAATATTATGTTTGGATTATTTAAAAAGAAATCAGAAAAGGAAAAGCTTCAAGAAAAGTACAATAAATTAATGAAAGAATGGCATCAACTTTCAAGTGTTAATAGAGCAGAGAGCGATAAAAAATACGAAGAAGCTAATGCGGTAATAGAACAAATAGAATTATTAAAAAAAGTATAATATGCCATTTTTTAAACGATTAATTGTTTTCTTAATTTTAAACTTTGGAGCACTAGCTTTAGGTCGTTGGCTCATGAATAATGGACCTAAAAGTGAATGGTACACGAGTTTAAACCAAGCACCTTGGACTCCTCCTGGTTGGGTTTTTGGTGTTGCTTGGACAGTAATAATGATTTGTTTTTCTATATATATGGCAAAATTATATTTAAAAACACCAACCCAAAAAGTGATAATGCTTTTTGGCATACAATTTACTCTAAATGTATTATGGAATTTCGTGTTTTTCAATCAGCAACAAATAGCCTTAGGTTTTATCGTAATTCTATTATTAACTATTTTAGTATGCACTTTCTTTTTTAAGTTTAGAAACATCAAAACAAGGTATCTTTTATTGCCGTACATAATTTGGCTTTTCATAGCTACTTCTCTTAACGCCTATATCCTTATCAATAATTAATGAAAATATATACACTACATAAAAAACAAAAACTTCCAATCTCAGTAGATACTGCTTGGGAGTTTCTTTCCAATCCAAAAAACCTAAAAGTAATCACTCCAGATTATATGAGTTTTAATATTCTTTCTGGAGCAGATAGACCTATGTTTGCTGGGCAAATTATTCAATACATTGTTACTCCTGTTTTAGGAATTAAAACAAAATGGGTTACAGAAATCACACACAAAGTAGATAATCATTATTTTGTAGACGAGCAACGTTTTGGTCCATATGCACTTTGGCACCATAAACACTTTATTAAAGAAATTGAAGGTGGTGTTGAAATGGAAGATATTATAGATTACAAAGTACCTTTTGGAATCCTTGGGCAAATCGTTCATCCTTTTCTAGTAAAACCTAAGCTTAAAGAGATTTTTGAATACAGAAAAGAAAAATTAGAAACCCTTTTTGGAACCTATAAATAATGAAAAAATCTATTAATATATTTTGGTTTCGAAGAGATTTAAGAATAGAAGATAATGCTGGTTTATTTCATGCATTAAAAGCAGGAAAACCGGTATTACTACTTTTTATTTTCGATAAAGAAATACTAGAAAACTTACCAAAACAAGATGCACGTGTTACTTTTATAAATAATACTTTACAAAATATCAATAAAGAATTACAAAGCAAATACAATAGTAGTATTGCTATGTATCATGGCAAACCTTTAGAAATTTATAAAACATTAGAAAAAAAATATTCTATAGATACCGTCTTTACAAATAGAGATTACGAACCCTATGCTAAAGATAGAGACTCAGAAATAAATACTTTTTTAGAAACTAAAAACATAGCCTTTAAAACCTTTAAAGACCACGTTATTTTTGAAAAAGAAGAAATAGTTAAAAAAGATGGTAAACCATATTTAGTGTACACACCTTATATGAAGGTATGGAAAGCTACATTCACTAAAAAAGAGGTAGCAACTTACGATTCTAAAAGTTTACTAAATCATGTATTAAAGAACGCTAATCTTCCAAATTTAAGTTTAAAGGATATTGGGTTTGCAAAATCAACTCAAGAAATAAAACCTTATAACGTTAATGCATCTTTAATACAGAATTACGAAGCAACTAGAAATTTCCCTGCACAAGACAGCACTTCTAGACTTGGACCACATTTACGTTTTGGGACAGTAAGTATAAGAAATATGGTACGTAAAGCAATTTCAGAAGCTAATGAAATATTCTGGCAAGAGTTAATTTGGAGAGAGTTTTTTATTCAAATTCTATGGCATTTTCCACAAACAATAACTTACAGTTTTAAACCACAATATGATCGTATTATTTGGCGAAATAACGAAGAAGAATTTAAACGTTGGTGCGAAGGAAAAACAGGGTACCCATTGGTAGATGCTGGTATGCGGCAATTAAAGAAAACAGGTTTTATGCATAATAGAGTTCGTATGTTGGTTGGTAGTTTTTTATGCAAACACCTATTGATTGATTGGCGCTTAGGAGAAGCTTATTTTGCCGAAAAATTACACGATTATGAAATGGCTAGCAATATTGGCAATTGGCAATGGGTTGCAGGTTCTGGTGTAGATGCAGCTCCTTACTTTAGAATTTTTAATCCAACCACACAAATTCAAAAATTTGATAAAAATCTCGAATATATAAAAAAATGGGTTCCAGATTTTCAAGAACTTACCTATCCGAAACCAATTGTCGATCATAGAGAAGCTAGAGAACGTTGTTTAACCACATATAAAACAGCCTTAAACGTACCGTAACTAAATATTAACACCTACTTATTATTAGTTTCCGTATCTTTAAGAAAACAATTAAAACTAAAGATATGAATACTAAAGAGGTTGCCAATAAATGGTGGAACATGTGCAAAGAAGGAAAAAACTTAGATTGCGTAAATGAACTGTATGCCGAAAATGTGGTAAGTAGAGAAATGCCCGGAATGCCAGGAGAAATATTAGAAGGAAAACAGAATATTTGGAACAAAAGCAAAGATTGGCTAGAAAGTGTTGAAGACTTTCACGCTAGCGAAATTAGTGAACCTGTTGTTGCTGGTAACTTTTTTACTGCAAAAATGAGTTTCGATTGCACTTTTAAAGAAAGAGGAAGACAAAAAATGGAAGAGGTTTGTGTGTACGAAGTAAAAGACGGAAAAATTGCCAGTGAGCAATATTTTTATAATATGGAATAAATACACCAATGTGATTTAAAACAAAAAAGCTTCGAAATTACTTTCGAAGCTTTTTTGTTTTAATAAATATAATTATTGTTTTAGTTTCCTTCAACACGTTCAATCTTTGCGCCAATAGCACGAAGACGTTCATCAATATTTTCATACCCTCTATCAATTTGCTCAATATTATGAATAGTAGAGGTTCCTTTTGCAGATAAAGCTGCAATTAACAAAGAAACTCCTGCTCTAATATCTGGAGAAGTCATGGTTGTTGCTTTTAAAGTAGAATTAAAATCATGACCAATAACGGTTGCTCGATGTGGATCACAAAGAATAATTTTTGCTCCCATATCTATCAATTTATCGACAAAAAACAAACGAGATTCAAACATTTTTTGATGTACTAAAGCAGATCCTCTTGCTTGAGTAAGTACGGTTAAAACAATACTCAATAAATCTGGAGTAAATCCTGGCCAAGGCGCATCAGCAATAGTTAAAATAGAACCATCGATATAATTCTGTATTTCATAACCATCTTTATGTGCTGGAATGTAAATATCATCTCCTTGTCTTTCAATAGTAATCCCTATTTTTCTAAAAACATCTGGAATTTGTCCTAAATCATCCCAACTCACATTGGTAATAGTAAGTTCACTTTTAGTCATAGCAGCTAGACCAATCCAACTACCTATTTCAATCATATCTGGAAGCATTCTATGTTCTGTTCCTCCCAATGTCTCAACACCTTCAATGGTCAACATATTAGAACCAACACCAGAAATTTTTGCTCCCATTCTATTCAACATTTTACAAAGCTGTTGCAAATAAGGTTCACAAGCTGCGTTATAAATGGTGGTTGTTCCTTCTGCTAAAACAGCAGCCATAACTATATTTGCGGTTCCAGTAACAGAAGCTTCATCTAGCAACATATAAGTTCCTTTTAGCTTGTCTGCTTCTACACCATAAAAGTGATCTTCGCGATTGTATCTAAATTTTGCGCCAAGATTAATAAAACCTTCAAAGTGTGTATCTAGTCTACGTCTCCCAATTTTATCTCCTCCTGGTTTCGGGATATATCCTTTTCCAAAACGCGCTAATAATGGTCCAACAATCATGATAGAACCTCTTAATCCGCGACCATCTATTTTAAATTGTTCCGACTCTAAATAATTTAGGTTTACTTCATCTGCTTGAAAAGTATAAGAACCTTTTCCTATTTTAGCAACCTTTACTCCTAGTTTTCCTAGTAATTCTATCAGTTTATTGACATCTACAATATCTGGAATATTATTTATAGTTACCAATTCTGGCGTTAATAAAACAGCACATAAAATTTGTAAGGCTTCGTTTTTTGCTCCTTGAGGTTGTATTTTACCTTTTAATTGGTGACCTCCTTCAATTTTAAATGTTCCCATGAAATACTAGTAGCGTTTTCTATTTCGATTTTGGTTGTTATTCTTTTTATAATGCGTTTTCTTAGTATTAGAATTGGTGTATTTCTTTTTACTTCGCATTAAACTGGTAGCGTCTGATAAATCTTCATCAGAACCTTTTAAATTAATTTTACCATCCGACAATTCGAATAAATGATTAAAGATCACATCATCTTCTACGGTATCTTTATTCCAATTTAAAAAACACTTTTTCATGTGATTTGCAATAGTATATACTAATGCTTCTTTCATCTCTCCTTCTTCCCAAGTATTAGCAACATCAATCATCGTTTTTATGTTATTACCATAAAACCTGTATTTTGGAAAATTTTGTGGGTATTTTAATGTTTCTGGTCTTGCGTATAATTCTTCTCGAGACGGTTTAGGGTATGGAGAATCTACATCCAATTCAAAATCTGCCATAATAAAAAGCTGATCCCAAAGTTTATGTTGAAAATCTGGTACGTCTCTTAAATGCGGCTGCATGTTTCCCATTACCGCAATAATCGCTTTTGCTAATTTATTACGTTCTTCTTTGGTTTCTCGAGTTTTAGCATGATTAATCATTTTCTGCATATGTCTTCCATACTCAGGAATAATTAAATGCTCACGCTCTGTGTTGTATTCTAAAATATCTATCAAAATTTAAGTGTAGAGTTATATTAATTGCACGTAGTTATTATGCTTGTGCAAAGTACAAAAAATATTTAAAGGCTAATAACTCCTTCTACATTTTCTGCAACTTCTTTATATTTTGCAATTACAGCTTCTGGATCTTGCATTAACACATGTATAGAAACACTGGTGTATTTTCCGTTTTTTGACTCAATTGTATTAATAACAGCCCCAATATTGTTAAATAAAGCTTCAATTTCTGCAATTTTATGTAAATCAGATTTTACTATAAATTTATATAAATACTTAGATGGCCAAGTTGCTGTGTCGTACAGTTGGGCCTTTAATTTGGTATAAAACTCTTCTGGATTTTGTTTTTCGCTCATGTTTAAATAGTAAGTTGCAAAGATACAGTTTCCTTTACATTTTTTATTTATAATTTAAATTCCGATTTTTACACCCAAAACCTTGCCAAATTTGAATACTAAAAAAATTGTTATTACTGGAGGACCAGGAACAGGAAAAACTTCTATAATTAATGAACTTACTAAACGTGGTTATCATTGTATGGAAGAAATATCGAGACAGATTACCTTAAAAGCTCGCGAAGATGGTATAGAACAGCTCTTTCTAACAGAACCACTTCTATTTAGCGAACTGCTTTTAAAAGGAAGAAAACAACAATTTGTGGATGCAGATGCATTAACTAATGATTTTGTTTTTTTAGATAGAGGTATTCCTGACGTTTTGGCTTATATGGATTTTATAGGAGACGATTATCCTAAAGAGTTTGAAGATGCCTGTAAAGAAAACCTATACGATCATGTTTTTATTTTAGCGCCTTGGCAAGAAATATTTAGTAGCGATAGCGAACGTTACGAAAATTTTGAGCAAGCTATAGAAATACACAAACACTTATTAAACACCTACAAAACATACAATTACAGTTTACTAGATGTGCCTTTTGGTGCTATTGAAAGTAGAACAGACTTTATTTTAAATGTGGTTAAAGCATTATAATGCAAAATGCTATAAACATATTAGAACGCTACTGGAACTTTACTAGTTTCCGGCCTTTTCAAGAAGACATTATTAATGCGGTAATAGCAGGAGAAGATGTTATGGCACTTATGCCTACTGGAGGAGGAAAATCTTTATGTTTTCAAATTCCCGCTCTTGCTAAAGACGGTATATGTATTGTAATTTCTCCTTTGGTTGCTTTAATGAAAAATCAAGTACAAGCTTTAACAGACAAAGGGATTAAAGCTATTGCGCTTACTAGCGGAATACATTATAAAGAATTAGATGCACTTTTAGACAATTGCATTTATGGTAATTATAAGTTTCTTTATCTTTCGCCAGAACGTTTACAACAAGAATTGGTTCAAGATAGAATACGACAAATGCATGTAAATCTAATTGCTGTAGACGAAGCACATTGTATCTCGCAATGGGGAAATGATTTTAGACCTTCTTATAAAAATATCGAATTACTTAGGCAACTTAAACCAAACGCGAATTGTATTGCACTTACAGCTTCTGCAACACCCAATGTAGTTGAAGATATTGTTAAAGAACTCGATTTTATTAATCCCAAAATATTTAAACAATCTTTTGCAAGAACCAATCTAGCTTATATGGTTTTTCATGAAAATGATAAATTTTACAAAATGGAAAGCATTTTAAAAAAACAAAATGCACCTTCTATAATTTATGTGAGAAATAGAAAAGCTACTCTAGACATTTCTAGTCTTTTAACTAAACAAAATATTAGTGCTACTTATTATCATGGTGGACTTAGTAATGCCGAAAAAGACACAAATCTAAATAATTGGTTAAACAATAAAAAACAAGTAATGGTTGCTACTAATGCCTTTGGGATGGGAATTGACAAACCAGATGTAAAAACAGTTATTCATCTTAACCTTCCAGAGAGTATAGAAAGCTATTTTCAAGAAGCCGGTCGTGCTGGAAGAAATGGAAAAAAAGCATTTGCTGTTATTTTAAAAAACAATAGCGATGAAGCATTAGTTAAAAAGCAATTTTTAGACGCATTACCTACAGTAGATTTTGTAAAACAAGTATACCGAAAATTATGTAGCTACTTTCAAATATCATATGGTGAAGGTGTAGACACAACGCATCAATTTAATTTTAACCATTTTTGCAAAACGTATAAATTCAATACTATTTTAAGTTATAATGCGCTTCAATTTTTAGACAGAAGTAGTGTTATTAGTTTATCCAAACAATTCAACAGGCAAACGCTTGTACAATTTACTATTAGTAATACTAGTTTATTTTCCTATTTAAAAAATAATAACCACTTAAGTGTCGTTGTAAAATCAATACTAAGAACCTATGGTGGAATTTTTGACCAGGAAATAAAATTAAACACAACATTAATTGCAGATAAAGCTTCGGTTAAAGAAAATATTGTTATTAAAGTATTGAAGCAACTCGAAAAAGATGAAATAATTACATTAAGCGATTCTAAAACAGATGCAGAAATCACATTCATAGAGCCTCGAGAAGACGATAAAACAATTAATGTGATTGCTTCTATATTAAAGCAACAAAATGCCTTAAAACAACAACAAGTAGCTTCTATTTTAAATTATGTTAAAAACGAAGACATATGCAAAAGTATACAACTACTCTCCTATTTTGGTGAAAAAGACATACAGTCTTGCGGAATTTGCTCAGTTTGTATTACCAAAAATAATACTGGAGTTAAAGATATAAAACTATTAAAAAACGCTATTATTAGCTTGCTCGAAAATGGCGATTTATCCTCTAGAGCAATATTAAAAGAGTTACCCTTTTCTGAAAAAGCTATCAATGAAATGATCCAATTACTTTTAGAACATCATATTATCACCATTACAAAAACAAACACCTACAAATTAGCACATATATAATGAGAAATTTAAGAATAATATTTATGGGAACGCCAGACTTTGCAGTTGCCACTTTACAAACTTTAGTAGAAAACAAATATAACATTGTTGGTGTTATTACAGCTCCAGACAAACCAGCTGGTCGTGGGAGAAAACTTAACGAATCTGCTGTAAAGCAATATGCAAAATCTCAAGATTTACATATTATGCAACCAACCAATTTAAAAGCAGAATCTTTTACCGAAGAATTAGCGAGTTTACATGCAAACTTACAAATTGTTGTTGCATTTAGAATGTTACCAAAAGTGGTTTGGCAAATGCCAGAATATGGTACTTTTAACCTACACGCTTCCTTATTACCAAATTATCGTGGTGCTGCTCCAATTAATTGGGCCATTATAAATGGGGAAACAAAAACAGGAATATCTACTTTCTTTATAGATGAAAAAATTGATACTGGTGCTATGATTTTACAAGAAGAAATTAGTATTGGCGAAAACGAAAATGCAGGAAGTCTTCATGATAAATTAATGTGCTTAGGAAGCGATTTAGTTATAAAAACAGTATCTCTAATTGCTAAAGGAGATGTAGAAACGACTCCACAACTAGAACATGCCGAAATAAAAACGGCTTACAAACTAAACAAAGACAATTGCAAGATTGATTTTAATGCATCTTTAGATAATATATACAATAAAGTAAGAGGATTAAGTCCATATCCTGCAGCGTGGTGTATTTTAGAAAATAATGAAGAAAGATTAGATATTAAAATTTATGCTGCCGAAAAAGAACTAGAAACACATGATTTAGAAATAGGAACAGTAATAACGACTAAGAAAGAGATAAAGGTTTCTGTTCAAGAAGGTTACTTAATTATTAAAGAAATTAAGCTTCCAGGTAAACGAAAAATGGAAGCAAAATCACTTTTAAACGGTTATAAATTGGATACAAACGCAAAAATGCTGTAAAGCCTTATGCTTATTGACTTGTTAAAAATTAGCTAAAATCTGCTAGCTTTATTAACAAAAGGTATAAGTTATTAACAAAATAGCGTATTTCCCTTGCTATTACTTGCGTGATTTGAATTTCCGTATAATTTTGTAGAGGATATAACAATAATGTTTAACCAACAATTTATTAATAATTAAAAATAAAATTATGAACAAAACAGATTTAATCGACGCAATGGCAGAACACGCAGGAATTACTAAAGCAGCTTCTAAGAAAGCTTTAGAATGTGCGTTAATAGAAATTGAAGGTGCTTTACAAAAAGGAAATAGAGTTTCTTTAGTAGGATTTGGTTCTTGGTCAGTTTCAAAAAGAGCTGCAAGAGACGGAAGAAACCCTCAAACAGGAGCTACAATAAAAATTAAAGCTAAAAACGTTGTTAAGTTTAAAGCAGGTTCAGATTTATCTAGCGCTGTAAACTAATTCTTTTTTAGAATATTATAAAAGCCTTCTTACTTAAGAAGGCTTTTTTTTTATCTTAAGCCTAATAAATATTGGTTTATTAATAAAATTTTACTAGATTTAATTAGCCAAAATAAATCTTTATGATTTCAACCAAACCAAAAAAAGGCAATTTACTCATAGCAGAGCCTTCTATTATTGGAGACATGTCCTTTAATAGATCCATTGTATTGCTAGCAGATCACAATAAAGAGGGTTCTATTGGTTTTATTTTAAACAAGCCTCTAGAATATACTATACATGATCTTATTCCAGAAATTGAAGCCGAGTTTAAAGTATATAATGGTGGTCCTGTAGAACAGGATAATTTATATTTTATTCATAAAGTACCAGAATTAATACCGAATAGTATTGAGATTTCTTTGGGTATTTTTTGGGGAGGTGACTTTAATAAAGTTGCAGAACTTATTGCAGAGAAAAAATTAAATGAAAAACATATTCGTTTCTTTTTAGGATATTCTGGTTGGGAAGCAAACCAGCTCAAAGAAGAATTAAAATCTAATTCTTGGGTAGTAACAGAAAATATATATAAAAAAGAAATTATAGAAAAAAACTGTGAAGCTTTCTGGAAAGAAAAAATGGTAGAACTTGGTGGTGAATATAGTATTTGGTCTAATGCACCAGAAAACCCTAGCCTTAATTAGATAATCTTATTTTTACATTTAGTTTTTTCACTAAATCTTGAGCTAGTATATTCTTAAATTCTTTTTTTCTGTATTTTGTTATAGACTGTATTCCAGTAATTACGTTGGTAATAAATAATTCATCTGCTTTTTGCAATTCAAAAGGAGAAATAGAAACTTCTTCTAAAGTTAACTCAGGCATTAATGCTATTATATCCATTATTTGTTTACGCATAACCCCTTTTAAGCAACCATCTGCCAATGGAGGTGTTTTAATAGTTCTCCCTTTTACTAAAAACAGGTTTCCATTTAATGCTTCAATAACATTCTTGTTGGTGTTTAATAATAAACAATTATCTAAAGTGTTTTCTTTTGCATAAATACTCCCTACTACATGCAGTGCTTTATTATTTGTTTTTAAGGTAGATAATAAACTAGGTGACACATAATAATCTTTAAATAAATCCACCTCATATTTTTCCTGATTTATAAGATAAAAATCATTTTCAACTGCTGCAGTGCTAATAACATAATCCACCTCGTTATGTTTTGGCAAATATAAGCCCCCAACAACTCGATTTACCATAAACTTAATTCTTGCAGATGCAGTAGCTAAATGATTTGCTTTTAAAGTTTCTAAAATTTGTTCTTCTAAAAACTCCATAGTAAAATGCATAGGAATTTCCATACGCATAATACGCATTGAAGCCATTAACCTAAAATAATGATCTTCAAAGAACATTAGTTTACCATGTGAATATTTTATGGTTTCAAACAATGCATCTCCATAATTAAAGCCTCTATTATTAAACGAAATAATAACTGTTTCGTTAGTAATATTTCCATTAAAATTTATCATAAAAAAAGTCCCGAAAATAAATTCGGGACAAATATAAGTTTAATAATTGTATTCTTTTTAAGCAGAACCTAATACTTGTTTTAAATCTGAGATTTGATTTTCCCATAACATTTTAGATTCTTCAACTTCGTCTTCATCAGCAAAATCTGTAATCATTATAGAAACATCTTTAGTAATTTCGTCTACCTGAATTCTAATTTCAAAATAAGTAGAACTATCTTCATCATCTAACCATTTAAATTTTATACGTTCTCCACTCTTTTTACTTAACAGTTTTGCTTCTTCTTCAGAACCATCCCAAATAAATTTAAAAAATTCGCCGCGTGAATTTACGTTTTCTGCATACCATTCGGATAAACCGGAAGGTGTAGAAATATATTGATATAATAATTGTGGTGATGCGTGTATAGGGAATTCTAATTCGTATTTAACTTTATCGTCCATATAAAAAATAATATTTTGTTCAATATATACATTTAATTATAAAGTTCTAAAATTTATTTTTAAAATATTTCATTTTGTTTGTTTGCGTGCTTGATATTTGTTTTTATATTTGCAAACTCAAATTATGGCGAGGTAGCTCAGTTGGTTAGAGCGTTGGATTCATAACCCAGAGGTCACGAGTTCAAATCTCGTTCTCGCTACTATAAAAGCTCTTATTAACTTAAGAGCTTTTTTTATACCTAATAATTAAAAAAAATGCATTTTATCGGTTTTTTTTGCTTTTCATGGATGATTTATTGAAAATTTAATTATATTAGCCAAAAGATAAAATTACCTCTCAATTTTGTATTTACATTTAATTACAATTTTGAATTACATAAAGCCCAAATTATGAAACAACTTAACTTAATTATTACAATTATATATAGTATCTTTTTTTATCCTTCTTCAAATGTTTACGCGCAAAACCCTGGACAGTCAGAATTTGATGGAAGTGGAAACAACTATATAGAATATATACATGGTAACCTACCCATAATCATTTCTGCTCCTCATGGAGGCACCATTACTTCTGGTCCTTTACCAAATAGAAGTTGTGGTATCAACGAACCTGACGATAATACCGCAATTTTAATAAGAGCTATACAAGATGAAATTTTTGCGCAAACTGGAGGTTATGCACATGTTATTATTAATAATTTAAATAGACGAAAACTAGACCCTAATCGCGAAGTAAATGAGGCTACTTGTAGTAGTAACACTAATGCGAGCGATACGAATAATGCTTTATTTTATTGGAATGCATGGCATCAATTTATTGATGATGCAAGTAATAGTGTTGAAACAAATTGGGGAAAAGGTTTATATATTGATTTACATGGGCAAAGCCATACTACTCCTAGAATTGAGATTGGCTACAGAATATCACGTGCTAATTTAACAAACAGTACTCCTAACCATTTAAATTCAGTTACAGGGTCTACAATAACAAATTTAGTAGCAGATAATATTAATAATTACACACAAGAAGAATTAGTTAGAGGAGCAAATAGTTTAGGAGCTTTATTTCATAACGCTCCAGGAACGTATTATGCAGGTCAAAACTACCCTGGTTGTGGAAGAAATGGTACTAACGGCTATAGAGCGACTCCAAGCAATTTTAATGGAGGTAGTGGTAGTTGTTATGATTATGCTCCTAACAATAGCAATTATTTTAGCGGTTTTTATTACAATAATGAACGTCATGGATCTGGACCAGCTACCAGTGATGGAACAGGTGGTGGTGGTACAGTTGATGGTATCATGACAGAAGTAAATAGAAGGGTAAGAGATGTAGGTAGTACACTAGAACCTTTTGCAATAGATTACGCAAATGTGGTATTAAATTATATAGACATTCATTATAATGACTTTACAGTATTTAATTACGGTAATACAACATATGATGTAACAGATGCTGATCCTACTCCTATTATTAATGGTGTTTCTGGAGGACAATTTACAAGTACAGCAGGTTTAGCAATAAACATTAATACTGGAGAAATAGATGCTTCAAATTCTATTGCTGGCATATATTCGATTACGTATGCTTATGGCCCAACATCTACTGCTTTTCCAAATGGATATTATAGTACAAGTAGAAATGTTGAAATTACAGATAGCACTTTAAATATTGACGATATAGAAAGGGAACATTTAATATTTGTATACCCAAACCCAACCAATGATTTCATTCGTTTTAAATCTTCAAAAAATATATCTAATGTAATTGTTTTTAATGCTATAGGACAGACCATTGAAAAATATACTCTTAATAAAAACTCAGGCAGAATAGATTTTTCTAATTACCCTACAGGATTATATATAGTACAATTTATGGATGATAGTATGATAAAAATATTAACCAAACAAATACTAAAAAGGTAACTCCTACTTTAGTATTTTTTTAAACATAAGCGTTTACCTTTTTTAAATTTTAGTCCCAAACTAAAACTTAACCTCATGAAAAAAACAACCTTATTACGTTCTAGACGTGCACTATTATTTGCTGCCTTTTTAGTACTAAATATATCTTTTGCACAAGTAAATGTTGCGCCAGGAAATACACCTGAAAACTTGCAACTATGGATGAAAGGAAATACGGGTACTAGTGCAACAGCAAATGGGCAACAAGTAGAAAATTGGATAGATAATTCGTCAAATACTTTTACTGCAACAAAAGGAGGTTCTAATGCTCCTATTTATGTGCATGAAGCAATAAATTTTAATCCTGCATTAAGATTTGATAGAGAAAACAAAAGGTATTACAAAATTCCTACAGCTTCCGTTTCTGGCACAGGTTTAGATATTACTCCTTCTCCTGCTTCGCCAACAGTTTCAAAAAGATCTGATATGACTATTTTTGCTGCTTTTTTAACAGATGGAAGTGGAGCTGGAACCATGTTATCAAGAGCTAGCAACGATTCTAGAAGTTACCAACTATGGTTAGGAGATAGAGATCGAGTGGTACATTACACATTAGGAAGAACCGAAGGAACTAGCCAATCAGACCCAAATAGTGGTATTAATTATGGTATTACGCATGCTAGAAATGACCCAAAAATTTCATCGGTTACCATAGATATTAATACCGACTTAAGTAATGATCCAAATACAAACAAAATACTTCGATATGTAAATGGATATTTAGACCCTTTAACCACACACACAGATGGAGATGCAGGATTTGGTACTGGAGAAACCACTAATATGGATGTGCTTATTGGCGCTAGAAGAAACAGTAATAATAATGACTCTGAAAATGAATTAACAGGAGATCTCGCAGAAATAATTGTATATAACCGAGCATTAAACGCTACAGAAAGACAAAAAGTAGAAACCTATTTAGCAATTAAATATGGTATTACTTTAGGGTATAATGATGAATATTATAGATATGAAAATACTCCAAATCAAATAACAAACTTTGGCTATTCTGGTACAAGTAACAATTACCTCCTATCTAATAGCTCTATCGCATGGTCAGGAAATGAGAATGCAGGATTTGGTTATAATGTTTTTGGAATAGCAAGAGATGATGGTTCTGCATTATTGCAATTAAAATCTAAAAGTGTTCATGTAGAAGAAATCACAAAAAACACCTCCATAATTACAGTAGAAGATGAATCTGGTAGTATTTCAAACGACAAAGATTATTTGTTAATAGGGAATAATGGTGCAACAGTACAATTACAAGCTTCATCTGTACCAGAAAGAGTTACTAGTACAATAAACAGAATTTGGAAAGCTCGAGAAAGTAATAACGATGTTGGAACAGTAAAATTAGATTTCGATTTAAGTCAATTTAATATTTCTGAAGCTGCAAATTTAGAGTTAATTGTGTCCAACAACAGTAACTTAACCAATTATAAAAATTATTCAGGAAGCTATAACAACACATCTAAAACAGTTACATTTACTGGTGTAAATTTAAAAGATGCAGAATATTTTACATTAGCAAAACTTCAAGAAATACAAGCTTCGCAACATTTATCCTTTAATGGTACATCACAATTTATAGATTTAGAAAACAACTTAGATTTGGGAAATACTTTTACTATTTCTACTTGGGTTAACAGACAAACAAGCGCTACTTCTATGTCTATTCTATCAAAAAGAGATGCTAGATTTAGTAATGGAGGTTATGATTTACATATAACGGCAAATGGCAAAATAAATATGTCTTGGAAAAACACCCTAACTACTAACATAACATCTAACACTACTATTCCTGTTGGCAAATGGCATCATGTAGCTATAATTTATTCAGGGAACTTATTAAAAATCTATATTGATGGCATAGAAGATAAGACTTCTTCAACCATTGCAAACCCAATAAACAATACCTATGAAGCTGTTATTGGTGCTTCAAATAAGAAGAATCCTATACAATATTATAAAGGGAGTTTAGATGAATTACGTGTCTGGAATATCGCATTATCAGAAAATCAACTACGTTATATCATGAATCAAGAAATTAGAAGTAATGGAGCAATGGTTTCTGGTGTAATTATACCTAGTACAATTTCTAAAAATGAAGTTGAAACACTTTCATGGGCAAACCTCAAAGCCTATTATCCGTTTTCGTATGTTCGCGGAAATTGTGTATTCAATAAATCATCTAATACAACACAAAACGGTAGGCTTTACAATACTCTAACCGCTGCAATAAACACCCAAACGGCGCCGCTTCCATATCGCTCTACCGGAAATGGAAACTGGAATACTGAAAATACTTGGTTAAACGGAAATACTCAAAATATTCCCGGAACAACTTCTATAGTAGACAACACTAAAACTGTCGACTGGAATATTATTGTAACAAATCATAATATTCCTATGGATAATGCGAACTTACCTAATGAAAACAGAGTTTTACTTGGCTTATTGGTAAATTCAAATAAACTAACACTTAATGGTGATAATTTAACTAAAACAGGAAACGGTCTTACCATTTCACATTATTTGAATTTAGATGGAGAAATTGATTTACAAGGAGAGTCTCAACTAATTCAAACAAACGGTAGTGATTTAGACATTAATAGTGCAGGGTTTATTGAAAAAGACCAACAAGGTACTCAAGATTATTTTACATATAATTATTGGTCATCTCCAGTTGGCGTTAGAAATTCAACATCAAACAATAATAGCTACACTTTAAACGATAATATTTTTAAAGATGGTTCAGATCCTAATACTCCTGTAAACATGAATTTTGTTTCTGGTTATAATGGAAATAACGGAAATCCTATAAGTATTGCAAATTATTGGATATGGAAGTTTAGTAACAGAACCTCACAAGATTATGCCTCTTGGCAGCACATTCGGAATACCGGAACATTATTTTCGGGAGAAGGCTTTACCATGAAAGGAGTTACAAATACAAATAATAATGTAAGCTTAGAACAAAACTATGTATTCGAAGGAAAACCAAACAACGGAGAAATTACACTCCCAATAAATGCTGGTAATGATTATCTAGTTGGTAACCCTTATGCTTCTGCAATAGATGCAGAAAAATTCATTTTAGACAATGGACCTTCTATTGCTGGAAACGGAAATACCACAGGTACTCTTTATTTCTGGGAACATTGGGGAGGAGGATCACATAACCTCGCAGATTACCAAGGAGGTTATGCGACATACAATCTTGCTGGCGGCACTCCTTGTGCTTCTTTAGGAACTAATGATCCAGATCTAGCAACTGGAGGTACTCTTACAAAAATACCAGGTCAATATATTCCTGTGGCACAAGGTTTCTTTGTAACTGGTGAAGCAAATGGTACTTTAAAATTTAATAACGGACAACGTGTTTTTCAAAAAGAAAACACTAGTACTTCTGTATTTGTACGAACTGATCAAGCAAACTCCTCTCCTACTGCTAATGCAGATAATGGAGATGATAGAGTTAAAATTAGACTCGGTTTCAACTCTGTAAACACACTACATAGGCAACTACTTCTTACGCAAGACGAAAGAGCAACTAGCAACTATGACTGGGGATTTGATGCTAAAAACATCAATCTACAAATAGACGACATGTACTGGATAATTGAAGGTGAAAAATGCACAATTCAAGGTATAGATCAAATAACTGAAACCACTATAATACCAATTGGTATACATCTTAGAGACGCAGGATTAAACACCATAACTATTGATGCATTAGTAAATTTTCCTGAAGATTTACAAATATATCTACACGATAAAACCCTTGGTATTTATCACAATTTAAAAACTAGCAACTATGAAATAGAATTGCCTGCTGGTCTTCATTTAGAACGTTTTGAAATTACATTCACCAATCCATCTTTAAGTATTAATGATGTTGAAATGCAAAACCTAGAAGTATACTTTTCAAATAACACTAAAAATATTATAATTAATAACCCAAAAAATCTACAGATTGAAAATACTTCAATGATAAACTTACTTGGACAAAAAATATATAGTTTTAAAAACACTACTAATAAGAATTATATAGAATACAAAATACAAAAACTTAGTACTGGAACTTATATTATTAACTTAGAAACGGAAATTGGTCAAATATCTAAAAAAGTTATAGTTAAATAATTATCCCACAAATTTAGTACTAATAACAGCTAAAATTAATAAAAAAAACCTGTGCAAAAATGTGCAGGTTTTATTATTAAAAATAAAAAAAATGCTTTTTATCGGATTTTATTGCGTTTTATAGATGATTTATTAAAAATTTATATATATTAGCGCCATCTTAATTAATAAATCAATTTATCAAACCCCATATCTGATGAAAAAAATTACTTTAGTTTTAGTACTAATACTAACAACAATCGTTTCCGTAAAGGCACAAGTTTCTGAAAAACAAAAAGCAGAGAAATATCTTTCTACGCAAGGTGAATTAACTTTTACTTTTGAAGTAAATGACCCTAAAAAGATAGAAATGTATTCTAGGGATTTTTCTATAATCAATTATAATGCGCAAACTAAAACACTTATTGCTTGGGCAAATGAAAAACAGTTTAGAGCTTTTGAAGCAAAAAATATTCCTTTCACTATTCCTACAGAAGAAAATGAAGTAGAGGAAAGTTTAATATATGATGTTAGACCTTTAGCACAAAGAACAGCTAGTCGTGCAACATTAAACTTTCCTGTAAACTCCTATCCAACTTATGCAGAATACGCTACCCAAATGCAAGATTTTGAAGATGACTATCCTACATTAGTAGAAAAACTAAGTATTGGAACCACAGGTCAAGGAGATAAAGAATTGTTATTTGTAAAAATTTCAGATAACGTATCCACAGATGAACAAGAACCAAAAATAATGCTTACCTCATCTATGCATGGGGATGAAATTGCAGGATACCCAATGATGCTTTCTCTTATTAATTATATATTAACTGTTTATGAAAATCCTGGACATGCAGATCATGCTAGAATAAAAAACTTAGTTGAAAATGCAGAAATTTGGATTAATCCAAGTGCTAATCCAGATGGAACTTACCATAATAGTAGTACAAACACTTCAGTAGCAAACGCAAGAAGAGGTAATGGTAATAATATTGATTTAAATAGAAATTATCCAGATAACGTAGCAGGTCCTCATGATGATGGAGAAGTTTACCAAACTGAAACTTTAGCTTTTATGGCTTTAGCAGATGCAAATCATTTTGTGATTTCTGCAAATTTTCACGGTGGAACAGAATTAGTTAATTACCCTTTTGATAACGCATATGTAAGTCAATATACACATGCAGATAACAACTGGTTTGAACATATTTCTGTAGAATATGCAACACATGCACAAACAGATGCCAATTCAGGAAGTACTTCTGCAGCTCCTTACAATTACAAATCAAGTTATATGACTGATGATGATGATTGGGATGGAAGTCCAAGTTACAACATACAAAGTCCTGGGGTTACACATGGTGCAGAATGGTACAGAGTATATGGTGGAAGACAAGATTATATGAATTACTACCAGCAATGTAGAGAAATAACTATTGAATTATCTGATGTTAAAAAATTAGCAGAAAGTAGTTTAGATGATTATTGGTACTATAATAGAGATGCATTATTAGATTTCTTAACACAAGGTACTTATGGGTTTAGAGGTGTAGTTTTAGATGCAAATACGAATAACCCAATAGATGCAACAATTACTATTGTTGGTCATGATACATATAATTCACATACAGTTACCGATATTTCTCATGGAGATTATTATAGACCTATTAAAGCCGGTACTTATGATATTTTAATAGAATCACCTTGCTACCAATCAGTTACTTTAACCAATAAGACTATTGCAGATACACAAACCATTACATTAGCAGATGTATTATTAGTACCAAGTAACATTGCTCCAACTGGAATTACAGCCTCTACTGTAGGCGCTACAACCGCAACTATAGAATGGACAGATGATGCAGACAGTTATAACTTACAATATAAAGAAACAAGTGGAGCAACTTGGACAACAGTTTCAGGTCTTACTACAAATACTTATGAAATTACAGGATTAACAGTTGGAGTAGAATACGAAGTACAAATAGCTTCTATTTGTGGCACAAACCCACCTTCAGCCTATTCTTCTTCGATTACTTTTACAACACAAATATTATATTGTGATGCAAATGGAAATGATGACAGTTATGAATACATCAAACAAGTACAAATTGGATCATGGTCTAATACTTCTGGAGATGGTACAGATGGCACGGGTTATTCCAACTTTACTCAAAATACTCCTACCGATTTAGAAGTAGACACACAATACACTATCACTATTACACCAGAATGGACTGGAACTAATTATAATGAAGGTTATGCTGCTTGGATTGATTACAATAGAGATGGTGATTTTACTACAGACGAACGTATTTTTCAAAATGCAGCAAATCAAGACCCTAGTGTTTCTGGTCAATTCACAGTTCCTGACGGTTTAACTGCTGGTACTACTAGAATGCGAATTCTAATGGATGATGCTACTACTCCTAATAATCCATGCGACTCCTTTGATTATGGAGAAGTGGAAGATTACACCATAAATATTGTTATAGGAACTTTAAGTGCAACTGAAAATATTTTAGAAAACCTTGCTATTTATCCAAACCCTTTTAACAATAGCATAAACATTAAATTACCAAGTAGCTTAGCGAATAACCATATCAATATAGACTTATATGATATTAGCGGAAGACTAATTACTAGCTTAAAAAACAAACAAGCTAGTAATAGTATAATAAACATATCTAATTTAGAGCAACTATCTAACGGAGCATATTTTGTTAGAATTAAAGATATTACTTCCAATTTAACAGTAATTCGCAAAATTATCAAATAAAAACATCGATTAAATGCAAATATTAAAGCCAAAACGCAAATGTTTTGGCTTTTTATATTTAACTCAAAATCAATGATTTGCAAATTTAATATGTATTTCATCGAATATATTTGCATTTTATAGGTGTTTATTGTACGTTTACACCCATAAATTAGTCCCAATCTAAATTACCTACAAATGAGAACTTTTATTAACCACATAAAAAGATATGCTATATGTATTAGCATTTTACTTTTAACGAGTTTTACATATTCGCAAACTACAATTGCATCCTATGATTTTGATTCTGGCTTACAAGGCTGGACAGATGGTGGTTCTGATGCTGGAAGGTCTTCATGGAATTGTAGTGGTGCCTATAGTATATATAGTAAAGACAATACCACTGGTAGCAACCTTATGACCTCGCCGGTACTAGATCTATCTTCGTATACTTCTGTTGATTTTTCTTTTTGTGGACTAAACTCTGGAGTAGACAATGGTGAAGGATTTAATTTACTGTATTTTGATGGTACTAATTGGCTAACACTATACACATATATAAGAGGTACCGATTTTACTCAAACTGGATTTGGAAATAGCTATAACTTAAATTTTGTACTAGATAGCGCATCATATACACTGCCCGCAAATGCGCAATTTAGATTTTCATCTACCGCCAATGATAATAATGAATATAACTTATTTGATGATGTTTTAATAGAAGGCTATGCTCCTTCGGGACCAGAAATAAGTATTACTGGTAATGGTCAAAATATAAATGATGGTGATGCTACCCCAAATGTTACAGATGATACTAACTTTGGAAATATAAACCTAGGTTTTCCTGCTTCGCATACATTTACAATTAATAATCCTGGAAGCTTACCTTTAACTATTGGTACATTAACATTTTCTGGGGCTAATCCCGGTGATTTTACAATTACTTCACCTCCAGCTTCTTCGGTAGCTGCATCTGGAAGCACTACTTTTACTGTCGAATTTGATCCTGCTGCGGTTGGAGTACGAACTGCGATACTTACAATTGTAAATAACGATGCAAACGAAAACCCTTTTAATTTTACCCTTCAAGGTACAGGAGAAATCCCATCATATTGTACTTCTAATGGAAACGGTTCAGATGGTTACGATACAGGGACAAGATTAGTTGTTTTTAATACCATCAACAATCCAACTCCTGATGAGGATAATGACTATTCCGATTTTACAGCAATTAACACTACAGTTAATCAAGGAAACACCTATAATTTAACGGTTAATGCCAATACAGATGGAAATTACACAACACAAACGTATGTTTGGATAGATTGGAATCAAGATTTAGATTTTGATGATGCTGGAGAAGAATACAACCTAGGAACCGCAAACAATACTAATAATGGAGCTACTTCATTATCTCCATTAGCCATAACTGTACCAATTGGTGCAACCATAGGAAACACTAGAATGCGAGTTTCTACAAGATACAACAACGCGCCTTCAAATTGTGATACTGGATTTGATGGTGAAGTAGAAGATTATACTATTATTGTTGCATCTGGAACTCCGCAACCAGAAATCAATGTTGTTGGTAATGGTCAAAATATTAATGACGGAGACACAACACCTGCTGCAGCCGACGATACCGATTTTGGAACTGTTAATGTAGTATTTGGTACACAAACCAATACATTTACCATTCAAAATTCAGGATCTGTTGCTCTAAATTTAACTGGTGCATCTCCATATGTTTCTATTTCTGGATTACATCCTGGAGATTTTACACTAAATGCTAATCCTACTACTCCAATTTCTGCTGGTGGAAGTACTACATTTGAAATCACTTTTAATCCTAGCGCAGCTGGACTAAGATCTGCAATAATTACTATAGCAAACGATGATAGCGATGAAGACCCATATACTTTTACAATTCAAGGTAATGGTTTCTCAATAGCGCCTGAAATAAACCTACAAGGTAATGCAACTACTATTCTTGATGGAGACACAACTCCTTCTCCATTAGATGCTACCGATTTTGGAAGTGCTAGTGTTTCTGGAGGAACGCAAGTAAATACGTTCACTATCCAAAATAGTGGATCCCTTAATTTAAATTTAACTGGTGGGGCACCTTACGTTGTTATTGGTGGAGCAAATGCAGCAGATTTTACAGTTACTGCTACTCCTAATGCCTCTATTGCAGCTGGAGGAAGTACAACTTTTGAAATTACTTTCGATCCTAGCGCACTTGGAACGAGAACCGCTACAGTTACTATTGAAAATGATGATAGTGATGAAGATCCATATACGTTTACAATTCAAGGAGCTGGAGCAACTGCTCCTGGTGGAGTAAATTCCGATTTAGCACTGTGGCTTAAAAGTACAGATGGCTTAGGATATACAGATGGACAACCAGTAGCCCTTTGGGTAGATCAAGGTAATGGTGCAGATGCTTCTGTAAATACGGCTGGACAAGAACCAACCTACTACGATAATACTTCAAGAAACATAAACTTTAACCCTGTTGTAGAGTTTGATAATACTTTTTCTACATTTTCTTTAGATAGTGATTACTCCTATGATAACACTTCTACGCAATTTTTAGAAGGTGCTTCTGGTATGTATACACAAGAAATATTCCTTGTAATCATTCCAGACGATACGCCAATAAATAGAAACTTTGGTTTTATGGATGTTTTTTGTGGGGATGCAGATTTTTCAACGAATGCAACAGATGCCACAGGTATTGGTTTTGGTGACTTTACCGGTCGTGTAAGCAATGAATCTATTTGCTTTGCAATAGACACATATACTACTAGTATTCCTGGAGATGGTTATGCGGTAAACGATGGACCAAGCACATCGTATTCTAATGTTGGAATTATTAATGCAAGAAATAATAGCGCAGTAACACAACAAGAATTATACTATAATGCAAATAATATTGAAAGTAATCAAAATGATATTCCTTCATTTGTTAATGTAAATAATTCAAGATATTGGTTAGGTCGTAGTGAAGGATGGGAAGCAACTACAAATGCGAGAATAGCAGAGGTTATTACGTATTCTAACAGAAAAATTGATACAGATTTAACCGTTGAAAGAAATAGAATTCAATCGTATTTAGCTATAAAATACGGAATCACTTTAGGTGTTAATGGTACTACACAAGATTATGTAGATAGTAACGGATCTTTAATTTGGGATCAATCTGAAAATGTTGGTTTTAATTATGACATCGCGGGAATTGGTCGTGATAATGATTCCGACTTAAACCAAAAACAATCCCGAAGTGTAAATAATGCATCCGATGGTTTAGGTAGAACACAGGGTATTCTTACTATGGGATTAACCGATATTTATGACACAAATAATTTAAACCAAACCAATAACTCAACAGACTTAAACGATAAAGAATTTTTAGTTTGGGGTAACAATGGTGCCGATTTAAATTTAGCAGCTTCTACTATTTCTGTAGATATGAGTGCTGGTATTGGCACATTAACTACAAACGTAACTTTTACTGGTATGCAACGTATATGGAAAGTTGTAGAAAATGGTGGTGATATTCCTTCCGTAAAAATATCTATACCGCAAGCTGCAGTGAGAAACATAACGCCTCCTGGTAATTATTATATGTTTATTTCAGATAGTCCTGTTTTTGACCCAACAGCAAGTTACAGATTAATGACTGCTAATGGTGCAAACTTAGAAACAGACTATGATTTTGATGGTACAAAATATATCACTTTTGGTTATGCACCTCAAGTTATAGTAGAACGTTCTATCTATTTTGATGGTGCTGTGGATTATATTGACATGGAAGACAAACTAAACCTAAATGCTTCAGCATTTACTATTTCCGCATGGATTAATAGAGATTCTAGAAATGTATCTATACTTTCTAAAAGAGATGCAGCTTATACGGAAGGTTACGATTTTAAAATTCTAAACAATAGAAGATTAGAAATGTCTTGGGGAGCCTCTGGAGCGAACAGTATTAGTTCTTCGATTGAAATCCCAGAAAACGAATGGCATCAAGTTGCAGTTAGTTATGATGGTACAACTGCTAAAATGTACATTGATGGTGTTTTAGATAACACAGAAAGTTTACCAGCTCCTACTACTACCAATCAATACTTTTATATTGGTGCTGCAGGAAAAAACACTCCAACAGCCCATTTTAGAGGGAATATTGATGAAGTACGTATCTGGGATACTGCGTTAACACAAACCCAATTACAATATATTATGAATCAAGAAATAGTTGATAATAGTGCATTTGTAGATGGGAAAATAATGCCAACAACAGTTACAAAAAATGATATTATTTCCATTCCTTGGTCTCAATTAGCAGGGTATTACCCAATGTCTATTTACACATATACCAATACCGAAGACGAATCTGGTAAAGGTAATCAAGGATACTTAAGAAACTTAAATACCGTTGATCACCAAACTGCTCCACTTCCATATAGATCTAATGCTAATGGAGATTGGAATACAAATGCTACTTGGTTAAACGGAAATGTACAAACCATTCCTGGAACTGCTTCTATTGTTGACAATACAATAACTGTGGATTGGAATATTGTAGTTACAAACCATAATGTTACTATGGATAATGCTAGCCTACCTAGCGGTAATAACGAAAACAGATCGATACTAGGTCTATTTGTTAATTCTAATGAACTTACTGTTGCTGGAGATAATACCACAGAAACTGGTAACGCGCTTACTATATCTCATTACTTAAATTTAGATGGTAAAATTGATTTAGAAGGAGAATCGCAACTTATTCAAACAGAAGACAGTGATTTAAATGTAACAAGTGCTGGTACTATAGAAAAAGACCAACAAGGTACCCAAGATTATTATACATACAACTATTGGTCTTCTCCAGTAGGTGTAAGTAATACTACTTCTAATAACAATAGCTATACCCTTAGTAATAATATTTTTAAAGATGGATCTAACCCATTAGCTCCTGTAAACATGAACTTCATTTCAGGCTATAATGGTGCTACTGGTACCCCAATTTCTATTGCAGATTATTGGATTTGGAAATACGCAAACCTAGCAGATGATTACTACAACTGGCAACATGTAAGAAGTACAGGTACTATATTTGCTGGTGAAGGTTTCACAATGAAAGGTGTCGATGATACAAGTGATAATCTGTCCTTAAAACAAAATTACGTGGTAGAAGGAAAACCAAATAATGGCGTAATAACACTACCTATTAATAACAATAACGATTATTTAGTTGGAAATCCTTATGCTTCTGCTATAGATGCGGATCGTTTTATTTTAGACAATACAAATACAACAGGAGCTATATACTACTGGGAGCATTTTGGTGGTGGCACACACAATACCATAGAATATGAAGGAGGTTACGCAGTATATAATCTTTCTGGTGGTGTACAAGCTATTCAATATGACTATGTTACTGGTGGAGTAGATCTTTCTGGAGGAACTGGTACTAAAACACCTGGTAGATATATACCAGTAGCACAAGGTTTCTTTGTTATAGGAAGTAATAACGGCACAATTAATTTTAATAATAACCAAAGAACCTTTAGAAAAGAAGGTGTTACTTCTACTTTTATAAGAAGTAGTAATAATAATGAAGAAACCGATAATCGATTAAAACTTAGATTAGGCTTTGAATCTTCTAACACTTATAAAAGACAATTATTAATTACAAGAGATGACCAAGCTACAAATGCAATAGATTTTGGTTATGATGCCGAAAATAAAGATGAACAAAATACAGATATGTTCTGGATGATTAATAATGAAAAATTTGTTATTCAAGGTACCAATGTTATCGATGAAGCTACAGTGCTTCCAATAGGAATAAAAACAAGTGAAAGTGGTATCAATACTTTTAATATTGATGCACTAATACATTTCCCTGAAGAATTACAAGTATATATTCATGATAAAACATTAAACACTTATCACAACTTAAAAAATAGTGATTTCCAAATAGATTTACCTGCAGGAGAATACTTAGAACGTTTTGAAATCACTTTTAACAACCAATCCTTAAGTATTGCAGAAGTTAATCATGAAAATATAGAAACATATTTTATAAATGATACAGAAACAATGGTAATAAACAACCCTAAAAGCCTTCAAATCGAGCAAGCAAAAATTATTAATATGCTCGGACAAGAAGTATACCGTTACGATGAAATTACAAATAAAAATTATATAGAACTTAAAACAAAAAATCTTAGTGTTGGTAGTTATATTATAAGCTTAAAAACCGAAATCGGTGAAATTTCTAAAAAAGTTTTAGTTAATTAAATAGACCCCAAATCTACCATAAGGTTAACTAAACTTTGTAAAACCCAAAACATATTGTTTTGGGTTTTTTATGTTTAATAGTATAATATTTCAACCTATCTATATACTATATAACTCACTAAAATTTAATATTACAAACCAATATAATCTAAATCCAACTAGATGCTTCTAAACTATTTATCTCTAAAAAACATGTAGTTTATCCAGAAAATTCGCACATTTTTTCGGTATATCGTTTATTTAAGTTAGTTATAGCTATTATTTTTTTCAAGCTTCAATTGCCCATAAATTTGAATCAGAATTAATACTCAATCCCTCATGAGTTTCAAAATCCTACTTATGAAGACCTTTTCAATTAAAGCAACTATTTTTGCATTTTCATTTCTTCTTTTAGCCAATACACTATACGCTCAAAATAACTCGGATAGAGATAATAGAATGAAAATTCGCTTAGGATTTACTTCTTCTAATAATTTACATAGACAGATATTAGTAACCGTAGACAGTAATGCAACTGCAGGAATTGATTATGGTTACGATGCCGAAAATTTTGAAAATCATATAGATGATATGTATTGGATGATTGAAGATCGAAAATTTTTAATTCAAGGCATTAATTCTATCGATGCTTCCACTACACTTGCTTTAGGTTTACACACAGGAATAAACGGAACGAATGTTATTTCTATTGAAAGTATGATTAATGTACCTGAAGATTTAGAAATTGGTGTTTTAGACACAGAAACAAATACCTATTACAACATTAAAGAAACTACAAATTTTTCTGTTGATTTACTTGCAGGTGAATACTTAAACCGTTTTAAGTTGAAATTTGAAAATATTGAAGATGCTAATAATACTACTTCAAATGAAGAAGAAGAAGTAATAGTTGAACAGATAATAAATAATGAAAATAATTTTGATGCTGATTTAATTAAAGAAGATGTTGCTATGGAACTTAGCTATATAAACAGAGTTAAAAGTATATCCATAAAAAACATTGGAAAACAAAACATCAAACATGTCTATGTATACAGTATTAACGGAAAGCTAATAACAATTTTCGATAATATTAGAGCTGTAGACCAAATACTATTACAAGCATCTCATTTAAATGCTGGAAATTATATTTTATTGCTTACCTCTGATACAGGTAGAATGTCTAAAAAAATAACAGTAAAATAATTAATTTGGTTTTTATTTTTAGTTAAACCTGAACAGAAATGTTCAGGATTTTTTTTTATTTAAGGCTAGCAATCAATCCGGTTAAAGAAAGTTTTAACTGCTCTCCGGTAACCATATTCTTTAATGTATACGTATTAGCATTCATTTCATCTGTACCAACTAAAACTACAAAAGGAATACCACGCTTATTAGCATGATTCATTTGTTTTTTCATGTGTTTTCCGTTAGTTATTTTGTCAGGATATAACTCTGCATTAAGACCATGGTTTCTTAGTTCCTTAATGGCTTTTAAGCAAAATAAAGCTTCCGCATCACCAAAATTTATAAACAGTACATCAATTGTTTTACTAACTGTTTCAGGAAATAAATGCAATTCTTCTAAAACCAAATAAATTCTATCTAGACCAAAGCTTATCCCTACACCACTAACGTCTTTCATTCCAAAAATCCCAGTAAGATCGTCATAGCGTCCGCCACCACCTATAGAACCCATTTTCACGTTTTTTGGTGCAGAAACTTCAAAAATTGCTCCTGTATAATAATTTAAACCACGAGCAAGAGTAACATCCAATTGTAAAATAGCGGTTTCTAGCTGTAAAGCTTTAATTCCTTCATTAATAAATTCTAACTCTTCAATACCTTTTTTTCCTTCTTCGGAAGTATTAAGAATTCCTTTTAAACTTTCTATCTGACTTTCAAAATCGCCAGTAAGACTAAACAAAGGTTGCAATGTATCTATACCACTTTGCGCAATACCTTTACTTCGCATTTCTTCTTTTACCTTCTCCTCTCCTATTTTATCTAGCTTATCTAATGCAACCGTAAAATCGATTAATTTATCACTTGCACCAATAACTTCAGCAATACCAGAAAGTATTTTTCTATTATTAATTTTAATAGTAACACCATCTAATTTTAAAGCTGAAAATACGGCATCATATAATTGTATAAATTCAATTTCTTGAAACAACGAAGTAGAACCAACTACATCTGCATCACATTGGTAAAACTCTCTAAACCTTCCTTTTTGAGGTCTATCGGCTCTCCAAACAGGCTGTATTTGGTAGCGTTTAAACGGAAACTCTATTTCGTTTTGGTGTTGCACAACGTACCTTGCAAAAGGAACCGTGAGGTCGTAACGAAGGGCTTTTTCAGAGATTCTAGAAGTCATTTTTGTAGCATCCTTACTAGTATAAAGCGTATCCTCCACCTTAGATAAATAATCGCCACTATTTAAAATCTTAAAAATAAGTCGATCGCCTTCTTCACCATACTTCCCCATTAAGGTATCACTATTTTCAAAACTTGGAGTTTCAATAGGTTGAAATCCAAAACGTTGGAAATTGGTTTGTATTACATTAAAAATATAGTTGCGTTTTGCTACTTGTTCTGGATTAAAGTCTCTTGTGCCTTTAGGAATGCTTGGTTTTTGTGCCATGTTTACTTCCCACGAAAGTGAGAATCTTATTTTAAAGTATGTAATTCTTTTCTCTTAAAAAAACTACATACTTGGTTAATTCATTTCTACTAGCACAAAAATATCATAAATTTTAAAGAGAGTGATATTTATTTCAGATTTATAGTAACTTTATGGTGATTTAATAGTCTTATAAAAAAACAACCACCACAAACCATGTTTGGATTAGTTAGAGAAAATATAAATATTGCTTTCGATTCTATTAAAAGTCAATTACTACGTACCATTTTAACTGTTTTAATTATCGCCATTGGTATTACTGCACTTGTTGGTATTTTAAGTGCCGTTTCTGCGCTTGAGAATACAATTTCTAGCGATTTTTCTTCCATGGGTTCCAATACCTTTAATTTACAACGTTATGAGTTTACCACGCAACGTAGAGCTCGTGGCGAGGAACGAAAAATTAATCCTATAATTAGCTACAGAAATGTAAAAGAATTTGAAGATAATTATGAATTTCCTGGTACAAAAACTTCGGTTTCTTTTACTGGTACTCGTAGTGCTGAGGTAAAATATGAAAACAAAAAAACCGATCCAGAAGTTACAATTATTGGTGCTAACGAGAATTTTATACAAAACTCTGGTTTAAAATTAGATGCAGGAAGAGAACTCAACTTTTTCGATGTGCAAAATAATAGTAACCTTTGTATTATTGGTAGTGATTTAAATAAAGCTTTATTTGAAAACCTAAACCCAATTGGTAAAACCATTAGTGTTAGAGGTGTAAAATTTACTGTTATTGGCACCTTAGAATCTAAAGGTGCTACTTTTGGAAATAATCAAGATTTACGGGTGATTATACCTGTACAAAATGCACGTTCTATTTTTACTTTACCGAATATTAATTATGATATTAGTATCATGGTCAATAATAAAGAAATGTTAGAAGGCGCACAAGACCAAGCAATACTTACTTTTAGAAATATTCGTGGCTTAAACCCTGTAGAAGAAAACAACTTTGGTATAGAACGTAGTGACGATTTAATTAATAGAATTGGTTCTATAACTGTGTATTTAGAATATGCAGCCTGGATAATTAGTATCATTACCATTTTAGGATCCTCTATAGCACTTATGAATATTCTTTTTGTTTCGGTAACCGAAAGGACTCGAGAAATTGGTGTACGTAAAGCATTAGGCGCAAAAAAGAAAACGATTGCTTTTCAGTTTTTTATGGAAGCCTTAATTATTGGTCAATTAGGTGGTATTATAGGAATTATTTTTGGTGTATTAATAGGCTTATTAGTTGCTAATCTTGCCGATTTTCAATTTACAACACCTTGGTTTGCTATGTTTAGTGCCTTTGCCATTGCCTTCTTGGTAGCAGTGGTTTCTGGTTTAATGCCAGCAATTAAAGCCGCAAAACTAGACCCTATTGAATCTTTGCGTTATGAGTAAAATTTTGTGAATTAAATAATTGAACTATGCTTACCAATATTAATCCGAAATTGCCAATGCGTAACAAAAATGCTACAAAAGCATTTTACATTAATCAATTGGGATTTAAAGTTTTTGGCAGCCCAGATTATGAGGATTATTTAATGCTAGAAAAAGACAAGATCCAAATACACTTCTTTATATTTAAAGAACTAGATATAAAACAAAATTACGGACAAGTTTATATTAGAACAGATAATATTGAGGATTTTTACCTTTCTTTATTAAATACCAATACGCCCATTCACCCAAACGGCATATTACAAAAAAAACCTTGGGGACAAAAGGAATTTTCAATACTCGATCCAGATAATAACCTGCTAACCTTTGGAGAAAGTATTTAGAAACAATAGTAACTTAATTAATCAATTTATTAAAAAACTGGTATAATTCTCCTTTTGTAATGACTCCTCCTTGTTGAATAAGTGTAAACTTATCCATATTCTTATCTTCTGTATATTCTTTTTTTGCTTGTAAAAACTCAACATCTTCATCCATTAAGTTTTCACGTAACCAATTAAAACCTTCTTTAGTCGTTAAATCTAAAGCATTTTTAAGCTGTACTGCAATGACATGCATATTCGCTTCATTTAAAGAAAATAAATGCATTTGCTGTGGCGAAATATGCTCAACATATTTGGCTGTACTTAAAACACCTTCCCAAACCAAATCGCTAAAAACATCTAATTCTTGAACTGCTACTTCCGGTTTGTTTGTTTTAATGTCTTCCCACTCCTCTCCTGTAATAGATTGTGTAGCTAGAAAATTTATAAATTCTTGATGTAATTCTTCAAATTGTTCTTTAGTAAGTCTAGAGTATTTCATAAAAAATTCTTTTTTCATTCCCCAAAAAAGAGGAATCTTTTTTAATGTTTTATTCTGTAATATTTAATGCTTTTGCAACTGCAAAAGGTCTATCTGTCGCAAAGACATCTATTCCTTTTGCTTGCCATACTTTATAGGGTTCATCTCCTTTAGATGCTGCTTGCTTATCTAAATTCCCTAAAGTACCCAAAATAGTTTTAATGCCATACGATTGTACTTTTTTATAAAAGGCATTTGGAGATAATCGAGTACCTGTAAATGCGAGCATATTTTCGGTAGGTATATTAGTATGCAATAACCAATCTAATTCTTTGTCATTTCTAGCCGAAACAGAAAGTAATAAGTCTGGAGCCAATTTGTGTGCTTTTTCTGCTTGTTCTATACTATATGTAATAATTAAGCAAACATCTTCTGCTTTTTCTGCTCTAATTGCATCTATTACTGTTTCTATTGCTACGCTACGTTTTATATCTATAGTTAGTACTACATTATTAATTTTTGCCCATTTTAAAACAGTATTAAATAATGGAATTTTAAAAGTAGTTACATTTCCAAAATCGTCTTCCAAATAAAAATTTTCTAATTCGGAATAAGTATAGTCGATTAACTTTCCGGTTCCTGTAGACGTTCTATCTAGTGTATTATCGTGTAACAATACTAATTGATTATCTTTTGTTTTTGCTACATCAATCTCAAAAATAGCAGTCGGAATACTTTGGTATACATGCGCTATAGTTTCTATGGCGTTTTCTGGATAGAACTCTATACTTTTTCCGCCACGATGTACACTTATTATTGGGCTTGCATTTGGCTTATATTTAAAGGCTTCAATTAATGCAGACTTTTTAATTGTTTCTTTTTGAGTTTTAACTTGTGTTTTAGTATTTGAAACCTCTTTTTTACAAGAAGTTATAAATACTAAAAACAGTATAAAAGAGAAATGCTTTATCATTATTTTTAACAGTTAAAACAGAATAAACTTCTGTAAAAGCAATACTTTTAGAATTAAAAAAACCGTTTAGATTAGCTCCAAACGGTTTATTATTATGTAATTTAAAATATTAAGCTTGAGCAATTACTTCAAAAGGTAAATCAATAGTTACCTCTCTGTGTAAACGTATAGTTGCGTCATACTTACCTAAACGCTTCACTGTAGTAACAGTAATGAATTTTTTATCAATTTCTTGACCTTCTTTTGCTAATGCTTCTGCTACATTAATATTGTTAATAGATCCAAATAATTTGTCTCCAGTACCAACTTTAGCAGCTATTTTAATTTCTAATGCTTTAAGTGCATCTGCAACTTGGTTAGCATCATCAATAATTTTCTTTTCTTTATAAGCTCTTTGCTTAATGTTTTCAGCTAAAACTTTCTTTGCAGAAGCAGTAGCGATAACCGCGTGACCTGTAGGAATTAAAAAGTTTCTACCATAACCGTTCTTAACCGTTACAACATCGTCTTTAAATCCTAAATTTTCAACGTCTTGTTTTAATATAAGTTCCATGTTATGATAATTTTATTTTAATAAATCTGCCACATAAGGCATTAATGCTAAGTGACGTGCTCTTTTTACAGCAACAGACACTTTTCTTTGATATTTTAATGAAGTTCCTGTTAAACGTCTTGGTAAAATTTTACCTTGTTCGTTTACAAAACCTAATAACCAGTCTGGATTTTTGTAATCTACATACTTGATTCCAGATTTTTGGAAACGACAGTACTTTTTATTCTTGTTCGTTTCTATATTAAGAGGAGTTAAATATCTAATTTCTCCGTCTTTTTTTCCTTTAGATTGTTGTTCTATAGTACTTGCCATGATTATGCTTTTTGTTTTAGTTTAGCTCTTCTTCTTTCTGCCCACGAAATCGCGTGCTTATCTAAAGATACAGTTAAGTAACGCATAAAACGCTCATCACGTCTAAACTCTACTTCTAAAGGGTTAATAACTTCACCATCTACTTGGTACTCGAATAAGTGGTAAAATCCACTTTTTTTGTTTTGAATTGGGTACGCTAATTTCTTTAAGCCCCAATCTTCTTTGGATACCATCTTTGCTCCTTTAGAAACAAGAAAATCTTCGTATTTCTTTACTGTCTCCTTTATCTGAGTATCAGATAAAACGGGATTTAAGATGAAAACAGTTTCATAATGATTCATAAAAATCTAATTTATTTGTTAAAATTGGGTGCAAAAGTAAACCTTTTATTTAAATAGTACAACTAATTATAAAACAAATTTATATTAAAAATGAAACGCTAAAAACGTTAATATTATGTTAAAACAATCATTTTGTCGGTGTTTTTTGGTTTTTAACCGAATTATTCGTACTATTGTCGATATCTTAACCGAATAAATTATAAATGTTATGACTTTAAACTGTGTAGTAGTTGATGATTCAGCAATACAACGTCTGTCTATAGTAAAGTTAATAGAAAATCACTCTTCTCTTAATTTAATAGCAGAATATAGTAGCGCACTTGAAACTAAAAATGGTTTAAATACACACAAAGTAGATTTAATATTCTTAGACATAGAAATGCCTGTGCTTAACGGATTTGAATTATTGGATGTATTAAATAATAAACCACAGATTATTTTTGTGACTGGTAAAACAGAATATGCTTTTAAAGCATTTAACTATGATGCAACAGATTATTTGCAAAAACCAATTACAAAAGAGCGCTTTAGTACTGCTGTAGAAAAAGCCCTAGAACAGCATAAATTAAAATTAGATTTTAACGAAGCAGAAGGAGAACACATTTTTGTGAAAAGTAACCTTAAAAAACGTAAAGTTTATATTAAAGACATTAAATGGATTGAAGCTCTTGGGGATTATGTAAAACTAGTTACCGAAGAAACAAGCCTTGTGGTTCTTTCTACTATGAAAGCTTTTGAACATGAACTACCAGAAGGTAAGTTTTTAAGAATTCATAAATCGTATATTGTTAACCTAGACAAAGTAGATCGATTTAACAGTAAAAATGTAGAAGTAGGATCGTATGAAATTCCTTTAAGTAGAAACAAAAAAACCCAACTTGTAGAAGCTTTAAATAACAACTAACCAAGAATTACATATTGCAAATTAAGTCCGACGAAAGTTGGACTTTTTTTATTAGTAATTATCTACATTTAATATTACACGAACAGACCTAAAATCTTTAACAGCATTAAAACTATTGTCTATTTTTAATATTGCTTCTTTTGTTTTTGGTAAAGATTGTTTTTGCGGAATTTTAACAAGAATATTTTTATGAAATTGATTTCTAATTCTAGAAACAGGCGGAAATTCTGGACCTAAAACAAAATCACCAAATACTTGCCTTAAGGATTTTGCATACCAATCGGAAGCCATATTTACACGATTATAATCTTTATGTTTTAAAGTAACTTTTATCTGTCTATATATAGGAGGATATTTAAAATTATAACGCTCATCCATTTGCTCTTGATACATTGCTGCATAATCATTGGTAGAAACCTGCTGTAGTATTTTATGATACGGATTATAGGTTTGTATTAAAACCTTACCCCGTTCTTCTGTTCTTCCTGCTCTACCAGAAACTTGAAGCATCAATTGAAAGCTTCGTTCATGCGCTCTAAAATCTGGAAAATTTAGCATATTATCTGCATTCATAATTCCTACCAATTTCACATTTCTAAAATCAAGACCTTTCGTTAACATTTGTGTACCAACTAAAATATCCACTTCTTGTTGTTCAAAAGCAGTAATAATTTTTTCATAACCATATTTCCCTCGCGTAGTATCTAAATCCATTCTTGCTACTTTATGCTTTGGAAACAGCTCCTTCACCTCTACTTCTATTTGTTCTGTACCAAAACCTTTACTATCTATATCTGGACTACCACAAGCCATACATTTTTGTAGCATTGCAGCATGATATCCACAATAATGACAACGTAGCTGATTTCTGTATTGATGATAGGTTAAACTCACATCACAATTAGGACATTGTGGTGCATTACCACAAGTATTACATTCTACAATTGGCGAATATCCTCTTCTATTTTGAAACAGTATAATTTGCTGACCTGCTTTTAATGTTTCCCCCATTTCTTCCAACATTCGATCGCTAAAATGTCCTTTCATTTTTTTACGTTTATGCTTGTCCTTAATATCAACCAGCTCAATTTCTGGCATCAAAACATTATTAAAACGGGTTGTTAATGCTACAAAACCATACTTGTTTTGCTGTGCATTGAAGGAGCTTTCTAAACTAGGTGTTGCAGATCCTAAAAGTGTTTTAGCTTTAAAAATATTGCCTAAAACAATTGCAGCATCTCGTGCGTGGTATCTTGGTGCTGGATCAAATTGTTTAAAAGATTGCTCATGTTCTTCGTCAACAATTATTAATCCTAAGTTTTTAAAAGGTAAAAATATAGAAGACCTTGCTCCTAAAATGATTTGCGCTTTCGCGGAATTGTTAAGCAAATTATTATAAACCTCTACACGTTCGTGTATGGAATATTTAGAATGAAACACAGCTACTTGTTCTCCAAAATAACTCTGAAGCCTAGAAACTAATTGGGTGGTTAGCGCTATTTCAGGAAGTAAATACAATACTTGTTCTCCTTGAACTAAAGCTTCTTCGATAAGTTTGACATAGATTTCTGTCTTACCAGAAGAAGTCACTCCATGTAACAACGTAACATTATGGGTTTCAAAAGAAGTTTTTACTTCTTCTAAGGCCTTTATTTGGTGTTCATTTAGTTTTTTAGAAGCCTCTTTTTCTTCTCCAGAATAATGAATTCTATCGGTTTGAATGTGATACTCTTCCAATATGCCTTTGTCTACTAGTGTCTTTATTATTGTGGAAGATGCTTGACTAGCTTCACTTAACTCGGCTACTTTAATAGGTTTTTTCGTTTTTGCCGAAAGCATAAACAAAGTCATAATTACTTGTTTTTGTTTTGGTGCTCTATTTAATTCTTCTAATATATTTTGCAATGAAGTTTCCGAAGAAAAATTAGTATGCAACTTTACATATCGTACATATTTTGGCTTATATTTTTCGTAAATCTCTTCTTCTAAATGAATCGCCTTTTTTTCTAAAAGTCTTTTTATTACTGGAAGCACATTCTTTTTATCTAAAATAGAAATTAAGTCTTGGATTTTTAAAGAGGATTGATGGTGTAATGCTTCGTAAACTAGAAATTCATCATCTTTTAAATCTTCGTCTGCAATAACTTTACTTACATTTTTACTAATAATCGTTTCACTTTCTAACATAAACGCACTTGGTAAAGCTGCTCGCATTACATCTCCTAAAGTACACATGTAATATTTAGAAATCCATTGCCAAAAGGTTAATTGTTCTGGATTTATAATTGGTGTTTCGTCTAGAATTTGATGAATTTCTTTAGCATCGTAAACCAAAGGCTTGTTATTATGTATACTTTGCACGAGTGCTGTGTACATTTTGGTTTTACCAAAAGGTACAGCGACACGCATTCCAACTTGTAGGAAAGAGGCTTCTGCTTCTGTAATGCTATAAGTAAATAACTTTTGTAGCGGAACTGGTAGAATGACGTCTATGAAATAATGCATAGACCAAAGATAATAGGTTTATATAAAAAAAACAGCTTTAAAAAAGAGGCTTTTTTAACTATTCTAATTTAAATAATTTTTTGAGTGATGAAGAATCGCTTTTGGATTTTGTTTGTTTTGCTTCTTGTCTTGTTTTTGTTCGCCTTTCTGTAATTATTTCTGTTGTTTTTGTTGTTGTGCTTTTTGGTTTTGGTCGTCTTCTTTCTGTTTTATTTTTTATTACTGGTTCTGTTTTATTTACTGGTTTTGGTATACTGGACATGCTACCTCCTGCTTTTTTATTGGCAAGTGCTCTTAATTCTGCTATTTGCGAATCCAAATCTCCCATATATATTTTATCATATAGCGCTACTGCTTTGGCGAATTGTTTTTGTTCTTCATAAACCAAAGCCAACAGCATCAATTCATGTCTTGTAGATTTAATGTTACTAGCATTTGGATTTACTTCTAAACTTTTATTTATATCTGCTTCGGCTTCTTTTAAATTTGCTAAATTAAAATGTAATTCTGCACGATGAAAGTATGCATAAGCATTGGGAGACATTGCTACCATTTGATTTTTAGCTTCGAGATCGCTTTCTTTAGCTTGTTCTCTAGCTATTAGTATTTTGCTAGTTCGATTTCTATCTAAATAATCAAAATATACTTTACAAGTATAAATTAGCTCGTATTGAAAAGCTAAGATTAAATCTTTTCTAGCAAGTTGGCCTAAGTAATATCTTTTGTTTAAATCTTCTTCAACAATAGCTGCATCTATTTGATTTGCATATTTAGGCAATGTTTCTTTATAACAGTTTTTATATGCATTTGGTGTGAGGTTTCGTTTTAAACTTTCCGTTTCTAAACATTGACAAATGTCTGCTCGAAAAGCACTTTTATAGGCTTGACCATAGGCGCTATAAACAGTTAAAAAAGCGAGCAAAACGATTATATTTGGTTTCATTTTTTTCTTTTTTACATCTTTTATTTTTCTTCTTCTGTACCAACAAAATAAGTTTTCACCATAGTTAAACAGTATCGTAATACTTTTTTTGACTTATTTAAATTTGCTGTTGCTCTCCCTTTTTTCATAAGATTTGCTCTTCCATTTGCCATATCATCAAAAACTTCTGGGAAAATATCCCAAAGGCTGTCGATATCTTTTTCTGCACGTTCCATTAACTCGTCTTCAATTTCTGCAGGAACCTCAACTCCAGCCTGTGTTAAACTGTCGTAAACAAACACTTTATGATATAGATTAAAAGTGTTATCTACAAATTGATCTACACTAATAATATTCGACTCTCTTTTTGGAGGACTTATTCGTTTCTCTTGCGAGAAGACATCCATTGGTAATAAAAAAACAGCTAGGATTATTAAAACCGTATTATAATTTGATTTTTGAAATATTTTCATGATACATTGTTTTGACAGTATGAATAACCTTATCGTTTTATAATCTTTTTAGTAATGATTTGACTTTGATTAGAAATTATTAAAAGGTAAACCCCAATTTTTAATTGCGAAATATCGATTGTATTGTGTTTATTAAATAATATCTTTTTGTGTACTACTCTTCCGCTTAAATCTAAAATTTCGGCTTCACTATTTGCAGTATCTGTAATAATATTTAAAATATCGTGTGCAGGAATTGGATATACAGAAAATGTTACCGTTGCATTGTTTTCGATATTCAGCGTATAGCATTCTGGATAAGTTCTTCTATCTCTTGATGCATGTATCCAACTCCCCAACAGGTAGTTGTCTCTTATAAGCTCTGTATAGTATCCTTGACTATTATTGGCATATAGTTCTCTTCTTTCTAAATCGTAAACTATAGTAGATGCATTCCAATTGGAAATTAAAGTTTCTATTAAAAAATCATTACTATCAAAAGTATAAACCTCTTGGTTATCATTTACCCAATCATTGTTTTCCCAATCTTCAAAAGTCTTTGTGTTTAATAAATTATTTACATCATACACAAAAGTAGTTCTGCCATCATTAATCCAAACTTGGTTAGTTTGATCCCATTCACTACCTAGTGTATTTATTAAAAGTGGAACGGCATTATAGGTAAACTCTTGTTTTGTAGCAGGTATCCATGCATTCATATTTAAGTCTCTATTCTCAATTACACTTTCAATAATTAAATTATTAGTATTGTATGTATTGGTTATTCTGCTATCTAATTGCCAAACATTGTCTATCCATAGATAATTAATAATTTCTATTAAGTTATTTCCTGAATAAGCCTGTGTAGATCGTCTATCATTTTCCCAAATTTCGGTATCTCCATTCCATAACTCATTTACCGTCTCCGATATTAGATTATTTGCATTATAACTTGTTGTTAGCCTAGCACTATCGATAAAAGTATTTGAACTAAAATCTAAAACTTGCAAAACAGCTATAACCGGAAGGCAATCCTGGTTAAAAGTATAATCTACTGTAGAAAAATGCATCCATTGGTTAGAAAGCCAAATATCGTTTTCCCAAGTTTCTGGAACAGGAGGTGCTGCAATTTGAGCAACACTTAAATTCACATTAAAAAAAATAACAAAAAGTAACTTTAGTTTCATAAAAGAGGGATTCGTTAATAGATATAAAATAACATCTCTTAAACGAGGATTACTAATAAGAACTTATAACTGTGCACTTTGACTTTATTTTCGTACAAATATTATGGTCTTTCCTAAAAATTGAACTAAATTTATCTTGCTATTATTTAATCTTAAAAAACTATGAAATCTAGTGTTTACTATATACTTATGGTATGCTCTTTTATTTGCTATGCACAACAGCAAAAAATAGACTCGCTGGAAATTGCATTTAATAGCATAGAACTAGCAAATCTTGAAAAACTTCAAATAGCAAATCAGCTTTCTAGTCTGCTTCAACAAACCAATCCCGAAAAGGGTTTAAAGTTTTCTAAGCAAGCAATCATTCTAGCAAAAAGCCTTCATTTAAATGAAAAAGAAGCAATTGCCTATAAAAACAAAGCGCTTAACTTGGTGGCTTTATCTAAAGATTCTTTAGCAATTGAAGCCTATAATAAAGTCATTGCCATTCAAACAGAACGAAAAGACTGGAATCAAGTCGCTCGTATTAATTATAATAAAGGATTAATCTATTTTGGACAATCGGATTATATCCAAGCAAATGCGCAAAATTTTAAAGCTTTAGACGTTTTTGAAAAAGAAAAAGACAGTTTCTTAATGGCAGTTGTATGGAATAGTATTGGCATAAATCAAATGTATCAATCGCTTTATCCTGAAGCTATAGACACTTATTTAAAAGCTTCTAAAATTCATGAACAAACGAATACCACTAATACAGATCGCTATGCTGGAATTCTTACCAATATTGGATTATTATACTATAGATTAGAAAAAAATGACGAGGCCTTAAAATATTACACTAAAAGTCTGGAAACCAACAAGAAATTAGATTCTAAAATTGGTACAGCAAACGCACTTACTAACATTGGCAATGTATATGATGATATGAAACAGCCTGAAAAAGCGATAACCTATTACAAAGAATCACTAGCAATAATGCATAGCATAAATAACAAATACGGCATTGCAAGTGCACTAACAAATACAGGAATTGCGTATATAAACTTAAAAGAATATAACAAAGCACTAACCTATTTAAAGGATACGAAAGAGTTATTTGAAGCATTAGATAATAGTAACAATTTAGCGATAGTTTATGAAAGTATTGGCACTGCATATTTTAAAAGCGCATTGCAAAACGAAAACAAAAAAGAATTCTATTTAAAAGCTAAAAATAATTTTGAAAACGCACTGGTATATTCAAAAAAAATCCCAAGTATAGAGCGACAAGCAAGTGCTTTAGAGAAGCTCGCTCAAGTAAATGCGTCACTTAAAAATTATAAAGCTGCATATACTAATCAAACCGAAGCTAAAAAACTAAAAGATAGTTTTATGTCTTCCGAAAAAAAAGAAGAAATAGCAAAGTTAGAAGCAAAATATGAATACGAAAAAAAAGAAGCAAACCTAACAGCAATTCACGATAAAAAACAAGCTATAAAAGAAGCAGAAGTATCGCATTATAAATTTATAAAAAACACTTCTATTTTTGTTGGAAGTAGCTTGGCAATTGGTTTAATTGCTGGTTTTATACTTTATAAAAAAAAACAAGAAGCCAATGCTATTGTTAAAGAAACTGCATTTAATTTAAAAGTATCTAACACAGAATTAAAAGCCTTACGAGCGCAAATGAATCCGCATTTTATTTTTAATTCTTTAAATTCCATTAATGCATATATTGCTAAAAATGATATTGAAAATGCAACTAATTATTTAACTAAATTTTCCAAATTAATGCGGGAAACTTTAGAAAAATCGACACAAAAAGAAATTTCTTTAGTCGAAGATATTACTATATTAAAAACCTATTTGGATATTGAAAACAAACGTGCAAATAATGGTTTTATTTATAGCATAAATATAGATGAAGCCATTGATGCAGAAAACACCTTAATACCACCAATGATTTTACAACCTTTTGTAGAAAATAGTATTATTCATGGATTAAGGAAAAGTACAGAAAAAGGAGAAATCCATATTAACTACATTAAAGAAAAAGATATGCTTATTTGTACTGTCGAAGATAATGGCATAGGTAGAGCAGCATCTGCAATTACCAAAACTAATTTCGACAAACATTCCTTAGGAATGCGCATTACCAAAAGTAGAATTGAAATCATTAATAAAATAAAGAATACCAATGGAGATTTGCATATTATAGACAAACCAAATGGCACTAAAATTGAAGTAAAACTACCACTAACATTAGCCTTTTAAATGATTAAAACTCTTATAGTAGATGACGAACAACATTGTATTGACAGTCTTATCAGATTAGTAAAAAAGTATGCAACAAACTTAAAAATTATAGCTACTTGTACAACAGTTGAAGATGCTTTAGAAAAAACAAAAACACTACAACCAGATTTGGTTTTTTTAGATATTGAGATTCATAACAAAACAGGTTTTGATTATTTAGAAGCATTAGGGAACTATAATTTTAATGTCATTTTTACAACAGCATTTAATAATCATGCCTTAAAAGCTTTTAAATATAGTGTTGCAGATTACCTATTAAAACCTATGGATAAAGAGGATTTTATTGAAGCAATGCAAAGGTTTGAGAAAAGAATACAACCTTCAAACTCTGAGGAAGAAATTAAAAATATACTTTATAACTTACAAAAAGAAGACAAACAAAAAACCTTACGAATACCTACTTCTAACGGATTTGAAATACTAGCAATTAAAGATATAATTCACTGCAAAGCAGATACTAGTTATACCTTTATTTATACAAAAACAGAGAAAATATTAGTCTCTAAACCCATAAAACATTTTGAAGAACTATTAACAGACGCTAACTTTTTTAGAATACATAATTCACATCTTATTAATATAGATCACGTTAAGAAATACACCAAAGGAAAAGGTGGTTATGTAACCATGTCTAACCAAGAAACCATAGATGTTTCGGTTAGAAGGAAGGAAGCTTTTTTGAAGCTTTTCAATTAGCTCTCTACTCTTAACCAATATTGAGTTGCATATAAAAAAGAAATATAGCCTCTTACTTGAAGCACATTAGGATTATCGGTATCTAAAGCAATTCTGCATTTATATTTCTTTCCTTGTTCTGGGTCGAAAATACTTCCGTTTTTATAATAGCTTCCGTCTTTAGTAAGATTTTTAATAAGTTCGAAACCTAAAACGGGTTGGTTATAATCTTCCCCTTCACACTTGGTACAAAGTGCATCTTTATCTAACGGGTTAATGATATCTATTATTTTTCCGAAGACTTTTCCGTCTCTTTCATAAATTTCGACAATCGATTTTGCTTCACCAGAAACCGCATCTATAGTTTTCCACTTTCCAAAGATATCTTGTGCGTTTCCAATAAAAGGAAAGAAAAAAAGCGCAATAAACACGACACATCTATGCATTGTTATTAATTTTTCGCAACCTATTTAATGAAGCATTTAACTCATAACCTAATAACAATATATTAGCATTTAACCACAAGTAAAACATTAAGATTAAAATAGCGCCAATAGAACCATACAGCTCATTATATTGTGCGAAATTGTTTATATAAATACCAAAAAGGTAGGACGTTAAAACAAACAATAAAGTGGTTAATATGGCGCCTACTGAAAAGAATTTAGAGTCTTTTCCTTCTCTTGTACCAAAGTAGTACAAGGTTGCAGTTGCTAAATAGGTCATTATTAAAAAGAAAAGGTACTTAGAAGCAACAATCCAGAATACATTAGAATCTACTTCTGTTAGTCCCTCTGCGTTTAGCTTATCAAAAAGAGGTTGTAACAAATATATTTCTACGTAACCAAAGATAATTACGGTTAAAATCACCATGATTGCTAAGATTAGAGCAACACCTAAAGCATACAAATATTGCTTAATCACATTACGTGTTAATTGTACGTGATACGAGTTTTCAAAACCAGAAAACAGTGCATTTACACCATTTGCCATTAAAAATATAGAAAGTAAAAACACCGAAGACAGCAAACCTCCACGGCCTGTATTTATGTTTTCGTAAATATTATCGTCAAAAAACTCGGAAGTATTTGGTGGTAAAAAAGAATTTAGAAAGGAAATAAACTCTATTCTAAAATCGTCAATCGGTATATACGGTATCACGATAAGTACAAATAACAAAAAAGGGAAAATAGCCATAAAAAAACTAAATGCAATAGCACTTGCTCTTGTAGCAAGCGTTCCTCTTGCTATACCAATAACATAAAGTTCTAATAAATCGTAAATAGATAAGCCCTCAAAACCAGGAAGTTTTATTTGCTTTAGTAGCTTTACCAATATATTTACTACTGGTATTTTTTCTAGTTTATCTTCTATTTTCTTGGTCATTAATTTAGACTAGCGCATTTAAGAAACTATTGAATTACTTACTTTAAACTGTGACTGTGACTGTGACTGTGACTGTGACTGAAAACTATTTTACTGCCTTTAAACTCAAATCCATATTATATACAGAATGTGTTAAAGCTCCAGAAGAAATATAATCTACACCACAAAGTGCGTATTCTCTAACGGTTTTTTCGTTAATTCCACCAGAGCTTTCTGTAAGGCATGTATCCCCAATTAATTTTACAGCTTTTTTGGTATCTTCGTAATTAAAGTTGTCAATTAAAATTCGGTATACACCATCACTTTTCAAAATTTCTTCAATTTCATTTAAATCTCTAGCTTCTACTATAATTTTTAAGTCTCTATTGGTTTCTTTTAAATAGTTTTTTGTTTTATTTATAGCTTTAGTAAGTCCGCCAGCAAAATCAATATGATTATCTTTTAACATAATCATATCATACAATGCAAATCTGTGGTTCTCTCCTCCTCCAATTTTAACAGCCCATTTTTCAAGAGCACGAATTCCAGGTGTTGTTTTTCTGGTATCTAAAATTTTAGTTCCAGTACCCTCTAATAAATCTACAAATTTTCTTGTTTTTGTAGCAATAGCACTCATACGTTGCATAGCATTAAGCACTAAACGTTCGGCTTTTAAAATCGATTGTGAAGCGCCTTCTACATAAAAAACAATATCTCCATACTTTACTTTACTACCGTCTTCTATAAGTGTTTCCACTTTCATGTCTTTATCTACGTAAGCAAAAACCTGCTTAGCGAACTCTATTCCTGCAATAACGCCTTCATCTTTTACTAAAAGCTTTGCTTTACCCTTTGCAGTTGCAGGAATGCAAGCAAGAGAACTATGGTCTCCATCACCAACGTCTTCTCTAATGGCATTAGCTATTATTAATTCTATCTCTGTATCCAATTGCGCTTTACTTATCATAAAAAATTTCTTTGTGCTAAAATAAGAAATTGATTTATGAATTACGATTAAAAAAAATTGAAATCATAAATCTGAAATTGTAATTTTGCAACATGCAAATTAAACTCCTTGCCATTGGCAAAACAGACAATAAGCAATTACAAAGCTTAATAGAGGATTATACCAAACGACTTGGTTTTTATATTAAGTTTCAACTAGAGATTATTCCAGATTTAAAAAAAGTTAAAAACTTAAGCGAAGAACAACAAAAACAAAAAGAAGGCGAACTCATTTTAGAAAAACTAAACACTACAGATGTATTAATTTTACTAGATGAAAATGGGAAACAATTAGATTCTGTTGCTTTTTCAAATTATTTACAAAAACACATGAATTCTGGAATCAAGCAATTGGTTTTTGTTATTGGTGGACCTTACGGATTTAGTCCTGAGGTATACCAAAAAGCACAAGGAAAAATCTCCTTATCTAAAATGACATTTTCCCATCAAATGGTTCGATTATTTGTAATAGAACAATTATATAGAGGGTTCACTATTTTAAAGAATGAGCCTTATCATCATAGGTAAACCCTCTAGATATATTACATCGCTTAATGTGCTGTAAAAGTTTCTTTTCGTTTTTTAAGTTGCTTTTCTAAATCTTTAATGGTGTTTTTTACTGCATCTTCATAGTTTTCTTCGTCTGATGTTGCAAAAATACGCGGTCCAGGAGCACTTAATTCTATCTTACAAATTTTTCCGTTTTTCTTTGCATTTTGCTCTACTTCAAAATGCACCTCTGCTTTAATTATCCATTCGTATTTGTTAGCTAATTTTTCTAATTTTTCCGTTACATAAGCATTCATTGTCTCACTTGTAGACATATGCACATATTGAATATTTATTGTCATAATCTTGTAGTTTAATTATTAATAAATTTAATCAAGATTTCAGAATCTAAAAATGATTAATATCATACTTTAATTAGTCTTTATTATTCCTTTCTATTTATACTATGACAATGTTTCTTTTAATAAATGGTATGCCTATAAAAAATAAAGTAGTAGTATTATTTTTTAGCTTTTAACTTATAGCCAATAGCTAATTTTGCGTTAGTTAAATTGAAAAAATAATTATTATCCTTATCAAAATCAGTAGTATAAAAACCGTTTCCGTAGGTTAAACTAGCATAATAACGTTTATAACTATAACCCAAACCAATATGAAAATCTATTTTATATAACATTGGGTTAGATGGCCTATAACTATCCTCTTGAAGGGTGATTTTCTTGTTAATTAAAGCAACTCCTGGCATAAAATTAAAAGTAGCAGTAATATTTTCTGGAAGTTTAAAATACGAAACAAAACCCGCTAAAAGACCAAGTGCTCGACCATTATACCTTTTAATATTTGCCTCTTCATTAAAATATGCACGTGTTTCTTCGTTAAAAATAGTAGGATCCGCAGAAAAATAATCATACACTCCAAAAACACCAAGCCCTCCAGTTATGTAAATATCTTTATTTTTCTTTTGAGGCAAGCCTGCTTTTAATTGCGAGTAGGAAAAGGCAACATCATCTAAAGTATATAAATAATTAAGCCCAAAGGTTACAGAACGAATATCGCTTCTAAAAACTGTAGGTACATCAAAATCATTTTTAACATTAAAGCCTTTATAGGTTTGTATATATGCATTTACGTAATGCTGTTTTTCTAATATGGTTGTCACTTGTAAATCAAACCTTTTCGTTTCGGCTTTGTTTGGATTCTTAATATTGAAAGCCAAATCGATTATAAATTTTTCACTAGCAATACCAAAACCTAAACCGTATCGATTATTAGGTACAAATTTAGATTTGGAATCTTCATCTTTTATGGTGAATTTTTTGACTTTAAAATTAGAAAAAATACGAACCGAATAATTTTCTAAATTTCTATCTATTAACAATGAGTCTACCTCTTCTATAGTTTGCGCATTCATTGAAAATAAATGGAAACAAAAAATAAAGAGGAAAGAGAAACTAAATTTTAAATAATTTTTAAAAATATTTTGTTCTAACAAAGGAGGATTAATTGGATTCATATATTTTTACAAAAGCTAAAATACATTAATTACCATAAACTATGCAACTTGTTTTCGCCACCAATAATTTAAATAAATTAAAAGAAGTACAATCTTTAATTCCGCAACACATAAAACTTTTAAGTTTAAAAGATATTGGTTGTTTTGAAGACGTACCAGAAACACAAAACACTATTGAAGGTAACGCCATACAAAAAGCAGAGTACATTAAAGAACATTATGGCTACGATTGTTTTGCAGACGATACGGGATTAGAAGTTACAGCTTTACATAACGAACCAGGAGTTTTTTCGGCGCGTTATGCAGGAGCACAACGCGATGCTAACGATAACATGAACTTACTTTTAGGAAACCTAAAAGAAAAAGACAATAGACAAGCACAATTTAAAACGGTTGTAGCTTTGCATTTAAACGGAAAGTTAGAAACGTTTACAGGAATTTGTAAAGGAGAAATAACCACAGAAAAACATGGAGAAAAAGGTTTTGGTTACGACCCTATTTTTAAAGCAGAAGGCTATACAAAAACCTTTGCCGAAATTTCTTTAGAGGAAAAAAATAAAATTGGCCATCGTGGAAAAGCGGTTAAACTACTTGTTACTTATTTAAAAGAAATAAATTAATCTTGTTTGCTTATTATACTAGCCAAATAACTAGCATCTTTGGAAACACCTCCCAAAGTTGCAGATCCGCGAGTAAACATCCAAGGTAAACCAATAAAAAACAGCCCGTCTATATTACTTACTCCTCTATAATTTTTCGGGTAGCTATTCTCGTCTAATTCTAATCCTTCAATCCACTTAAAATTAGGACGATAACCTGTAGCCCAAATAATATTTTTAATGCTAGAAACTTTAGAGTCTTCAAAAATAATTTCTTCTTGTAATGCATCTTTAGTTCTTCCTTTAGCAATGACATTTTCTCTAGAAAGTATTTCTTTTACGTCTGTACCAATAACAGGTTGTGAAGAAGCACTAATTTTCTTTCCAATCCAACTGTATTTATTATAACTTAAAAAGCCTACGAGTGTAAACCACCACCATAATGTTTTACCTAAAATTTGTTGTGGTAAAGATCTCACTGCTGTATCTCCAGAAAAATAAACCGTTCTAGAAGTGTTTTTAGAAATTTCATTTAAAATTTGATATCCCGAATCTCCTCCTCCTACAACCAATGCATCTCCTTCTTGTAATTGGTGTATTCCTTTATAATAATTACTATGCATTTGAAGGACACTTTTAGCGATTTTGGTATTACATGGTGGTGTATATGGAATATGAAATGGTCCTGTGGCAACAATAACATTTTTAGCCTGTAATTCGCCTTCTTTATAAGTTACAAAAAAACCTTTTTCTGTTTTACGTACCGAAGTAACTAAGGTATTAAGTTGCACTGGTATTTTAAAGGTTTCTACATAGTTTTTAAAATAATTACTCACTTCTACTTTAGTAGGATAATGCCCTTTGGCTGCATCAAACTTTAAACCAGGAAGATGATTGTACTCGGTAGGTGTAAATAATTTTAGAGAGTCCCAACGGTTTAACCAAGAAGCACCAATTTCATTTTCGCCATCTAAAACAAGAAAATTCTTATTTTGTAGTTGTAAATGATATGCCATAGACAATCCTGCTTGTGCGCCACCAATGATAATATAATCTAACATTTATTTTCTTTAGTAATTATGGCACTAAGGTAAAAACTTTTACAGGAAGACCTAAGACTGTACAGTATAAGATTGTAAAAATCACTCCTATTAATGATAAATAAGAAACGAAAGAAGATGTTGCGTTAACGATGGAGCAATTGTTGGAGCTCTTTTTTTTTTCATAAAAAAAGCGACTTGCGAGAGCGTGTTAAAACGCCCAAAAATTGAATATCGAAAATAATATCGTACCTTTGCACCTTGAAAACGCGAAATGCGTTAAAATGGACTCCTCAGAGAGAGGATGTGTTACTAGAAGTTTTAGGTTAAGTATGTTCAATGCACTTCTATTTGTAACACCAAAATAGATTGACATTGAAATACATAAAACAAGAATGAGCACATTCCAAGATTTAGGTCTTAACGAAGAACTATTACAAGGTATTACAGATTTAGGGTTTGAAACACCATCTGAAGTACAAGAAAAAGCAATCCCAATTTTATTAAACGAAGAGACAGATTTAGTTGCATTAGCACAAACTGGAACTGGTAAAACTGCAGCATTTGGTTTCCCTATGCTACAAAAAATTGATGTAAACAGTCGTACCACACAAGGTTTAATACTTTCTCCTACTCGTGAGCTTTGTTTGCAAATTGCAAATGAGATGAAAGCTTACGGTAAATACTGTAAAGGTTTAAATGTAGTTGCCATTTATGGTGGATCTAGCATTACAGACCAAGCAAGAGCTGTAAAAAGAGGTGCACAAGTTATTGTGGCTACTCCTGGTAGAATGAAAGATATGATTAACAGACGCTTGGTAGATATTTCTAAAATAGAATATTCTGTTTTAGATGAAGCCGATGAGATGTTAAACATGGGGTTTAAAGAAGATATTACCGATATTCTTTCTGGTACACCAGAAGATAAAAACACTTGGTTATTCTCTGCGACTATGCCAAAAGAAGTTGCAGCAATTGCTAGAAACTTTATGAATAGCCCACAAGAAATTACGGTTGGACATAAAAACGAAAGCACATCTAACGTATCGCACGAATATTATTTAGTAAATGCTCGTGATCGTTACCAAGCTTTAAAACGTTTAGCAGATGCAAATCCAGATATTTTTTCGGTAATTTTTTGTAGAACAAAAAGAGATACGCAAAAAGTTGCAGAAAACTTAATAGAAGATGGGTATAGTGCTGGAGCATTACATGGGGATTTATCTCAAAATCAACGTGATATTGTGATGAAGCAATTTAGATCTCGTCAAATACAAATGCTTGTAGCTACAGATGTTGCTGCTCGTGGTATTGATGTAGACGATATTACACACGTAATTAATTACCAATTAAGTGATGAGGTAGAAACCTATACGCACCGAAGCGGAAGAACTGGACGTGCTGGAAAAACGGGTGTTTCTATGGTAATTGTTTCTAAAAGTGAAATACGCAGATTAAAAAGTATCGAGCGTATTATTAATAAGAAATTTGAATTAAAGGAAATTCCGAACGGAATGGAAATTTGCGAAGTACAATTAATGTCTTTAGCAAATAAGATTCACAATACAGAAATCAATCATGAAATTGATAAGTATTTAGAAGATATTAATGGTTTATTTGAAGAAACAACAAAAGAAGAACTTATTAAAAAATTCTTCTCTGTAGAGTTTACTCGTTTCTTTAACTACTACCAAAAATCTAAAAACCTAAACGTTACAGCTTCTGCTAATGATCGTGAAGGTGGAAGAAGCAATAATAGTGGAAATGATTCTAGATACTTTATTAATGTTGGTGAAAAAGATGGTTTTGATTGGATGAAGTTAAAAGATTTCTTAAAAGAAATTTTAGAACTTGGTAGAGACGACGTATTTAAAGTAGATGTAAAAGAAAGTTTCTCTTTCTTCAATACCGAAAAAGTACACCAAGAAAAAATACTTGCCTTTTTTACAGATTATAAGCATGAAGGTCGCTTTGTAAATGTTGAAGTAAGCGAAAACCGTGGTGGAGGCGGAAGAGGTCGTGGTGGAAATCGCGGTGGCGGAAGACGTCGTGATGGAGGAAATGACAGAAGACGAGGTGGATCGGATAGACCAAGAGGTGAAAGACGTAGTTCTGGAAGAAGAAATGATTCTGGTGGAGATTCTAGAAGAAGCGATTCGAACCGAGGAGATAGACGTAGTTCTGAAACTTCTTCAAGAAGATCATCGGATAGAGATAAATCGGAATTTAAAACAACACACTCTAGACCAAGACGCTCAAGACGTTAAACCTTTTTGTTAATTTTAAGTCAAAGTTTAAAAGGTATTATGTATTTATAAATATGTTTGTACCTTTATAAAACGATAACCACAAATATGAAGAACGGCTTTACTTTATTTATTTTACTATTAACCTTTACTTTTAGTCAAGCACAAGACTTGCCAACTAAAGTGATAGGTGTAGTAATTAATGCTGCAGATGACACCACTCTAGAAAGTGTAAATATTGTAAATCTTACACAAGTCGTTGGAACAACTACAGATGAAAAAGGTGGCTTTGAACTAAAAGCGAAAGCGAATGATACATTGCATTTTTCTTATTTAGGTTTTAAATCTATAAAAGTTAGAGTAACAAATGACTGGTTAAAGTACGGAAGTGCTAATATTGCATTAACAGAACTAGCACTAGCATTAGAAGAAGTTGTTGTAACACAGTTCAAATTAACGGGGTATTTAGAAGTTGACATTAAAAATGTTCCAGTAAATAATAATTACCGATATGCTATTTCTGGTTTATCTAGTACTGGTTATGAAGCTGGAAACAATTCGCCAAGTGCTGTTACCAAAGTACTAGGTGCTATTTTTAATCCTGCAGACTTTTTATATAGAATGTTTGGAAGGCAACCTAATGAAATGCGTAAGTTGAAAAAGATGAAACAGGACGACGAAATACGAAAACTTCTTGCTACTCGTTTTGACAGAGAAATGCTTATTGCATTATTACAAGTAGATCGTGTAGATTTAGATGAAATTATAAGTCAGTGTAACTACTCTAAAGAATTTATTAATACAGCTAACGATCTACAAGTATTAGATGCTATTAGTGAATGTTATGAAGAATACAAGGTTTTAAACAGAAATAGGTCTGGAAAATTTTAAATACTTAATATAGTACTATTTATAAAAGCGTAATCCAATTGGGTTACGCTTTTTTTTTATCTAAAATTACTTACTCTCATCATAATAACGAGCTATAATTTGGTCATAGCTTTTAATCGTTTTTTTAACCCAATCTAATCGTTTTGCATTTTGTTCCTCTTGGCTAAGTTGCCAAGCAATATCACTACGTCTTAGTTTTGCTGTTACCTCTTGTAAAACAATCGCAGCACTAACCGATATATTTAAACTTTCAGTAAAACCTACCATTGGTATTTTTAAATAGGAATCTGCTGTATCTAAAACCTCTTGACTTAACCCTTCCGTCTCTCTTCCAAAGAAAAAACAAGACTTTTTAGTAAAGTCAAAATCTTGCAATTCACAATCTTCTGTATGTGGTGTTGTGGCTACAATTTGATACCCTTGCGATTTTACAGCAGCAATACAATCTTTAATAGAATGAAACCTATTTAGGTCTACCCATTTCTGTGCTCCCATTGCTATTTCTCTATCGATACTTTTGGTATTTACCTCTTCTACAATATTAAGTTCTTGTATTCCAAAAACATCGCAACTACGCATAACCGCACTCGTATTGTGTAATTGGTATACATCTTCGGTAGCAACCGTAAAATGCTTGGTTCGCTGTTTTATTACTTTATTAAAACGTGTTCTTCGGTTTTCGGTTAAATAGGTTTCTAAGTATTCTAGGAGTTTTATATCTGTCATTTTTCTTACTAAAAGTCAAATTTAATTAAAAAAGAATGGATTACCACTTTCGTAGGAACGACAAAAAAAGTAATTTTATAAAATGAAGAACATGATAGTATTAACTGGAGCAGGAATAAGTGCCGAAAGCGGTATTAAAACCTTTAGAGATGCAGATGGTTTATGGGAAGGACATGATGTAATGGAAGTTGCTTCTCCTCAAGGATTTGCAAACAACCCAGCTTTGGTTTTAGACTTTTACAACCAACGAAGAAAACAACTTTTAGAAGTACAACCAAACCAAGCACATTATGATTTGGCTACTATAGAAAAAGATTACAACGTTACAATAATTACACAAAATGTAGACGATTTACACGAACGTGCTGGAAGTTCTAACGTTATACACTTACATGGCGAATTATTAAAAGCTCGTAGTGTTAATAATGAAACCAACATTCAAGAATGGAAAAAAGATTTATTACTTGGTGATCTCGATACCAAAGGACATCAAATGCGACCACATATTGTTTGGTTTGGTGAAGCAGTACCAAAGTTTGAAAAAGCTGTAGAAATTTGCCAAACAGCAGATATTTTAATGATTATTGGTACTAGTATGCAAGTATATCCTGCTGCAAGTTTAATGCATTATGTACCAGAAAACACTGCTACTTACTTTGTAGACCCTAAACCTGCTGTGTCTAGTAATAAAAATCTAACGGTTATTGCTAAACCTGCAACTGTTGGTGTAAAGGAAGTAATACGTTTATTGAAGGATTAGATCTTTTCTAAAATTCTAAATAGCATTATTTACTTCAATCCAATACTTATCTGGATCTTGAAAATACACTTGTTGAATACCGTCTTTTCTTACATAATCTTTATTTACAGTACCCAGCCAATCACTATATGCTACATCTAGAGCTTTTAAATGCTGCACAAAAGAATTTAAATCTGTAATCGCTAATGCAAAATGAACTGCTTTATTGGTTTTCACTTCCAGGTTTGGCCTAGGAATTAAGTGCAATTGTTTTCCTGCACCAAAAGCAAGCCATCTCGTTTTAGAATTAGAAGCTGTATTTTCAATTTCTTTAAACTTAAAGACCTTCTGATAAAACGCAATAGATTCGTCTACATTTTTTACAGATAGTGCTATATGATTGAATGAAAAAGTAAACATGGTTTTATAGTTTAATATTTTATTCTACTCTTCTACTCGGTTTAAATCTAAATCATGAAAATCGAAACTAAAATCAATATTTGGAGAAATACCTTTGAGTTTCATGTTTTTTGCTTTTCCGTTTTCATCTAAAGAAAATGTTACAAAAGCATCTGCATTCATATCTTGATATTCCCATTTAACGGCAAAGGTTTCTGCTTCATAAAATTGTAAAGGTCCATTTAGTTTTGGAGATCTATGAAATTGTAACCATAGTTGGTCTTTTTTCATAAAAACTTCACAAGTACCAAACCAATTATCTTTATAAACCCCAATATACTTTTGAGTATCTATAGGGTTACTTGCATTGTTTTTAACTGTTTCCCATACTTTATCTGTAACAGCATCTCCTTTTTTTTCTTTAGATTTTAAGTAATCAGAATATTTATCTATCCATTTAAAATCGTCTAATTTTAAATACTTATCTAAAATAGTTTGAGAAACAGAAGAAAATAATCCTGCTCCATCATCACTTGTATTGGTTAAAATAACAATTCCTAAATTCATATCTGGAATTAAAACCGTTTCCGATAGCATTCCTGGCAAACCTCCTGTATGCTCTACTTTCATGTTCCCTAATACATCGGAAACAAACCAACCTAAACCATAACCTGAAAAATGCGAATTATATCTCGGGTTTTTATTGACTCCCATAACCGTGTGTATTTTCCACATTTCGTCATGATTGGTAGCCGAAAAAAGTTCTTTATCTAGATTCTCCCCGTATTTTCCAGCATGTAATTGTAATAACATCCATTGGCATAAATCGTCTACATTAGAAAAGATACCTCCTGCTGCACCATTCATCATTTCTTCAAAGGTTGGAATTATTTTTATCTCTCCTGTTTCAGTACTGTGTGAAGCAGATAAGTTAGAAGTATCTTTTATTTCTGCTAAAGAAGCATAAGTATTATCCATTCCTAAAGGCTCCAGAATACGTGTTTTAGTAAAAGCTTCCCAAGTCATACCACTTTTTCTAGCAATTAATTCGCCTGCAACAAGATATAGCAAGTTATCATAATCCCATTTGGTTCTAAAAGCTGAAGACGCTTTAAAATGTTGAAAACTGGCTAATAAATCTTGCATAGTAAAATCGGTTCCATCCGGAAAAAACATTAAATCTCCAATTCCTAAAGGTAAACCACTACGATGCGTTACTAAATCTAGAATACTAAAATTTTCTTCTACATAATCATTATACATCGTGAATTCTGGAATATGCGCTTTCACTTTATCTTCCCAATTTATTTTACCTTCTTCTACCAAAATGGCTAATCCAACAGTTGTAAATGCTTTACTATTGGAAGCTATTGCGAATTGCGTATGCTTGTTTACTGGTTCTTTAGTATTTATAGATTTTACACCATAGCCTTTGCTATGAATTACCTTGCCATCTTTAACAACTGCAACTGCAGTTCCAGCGACATGAAACTTAGTCATGGCATAATGAACAATAGAATCGATTTGTTGCGAAGATACTTGAGCATGTGTACTATTAGTCACTAAGAATAAAGTGAAAAGCATGCTTATAATAATTATTTTTAATGGTTTCATATGTTTTATGATTAATAGCTTCTTTTAAATATACAATTATTTCTTATTTTTTTCGGCAATCCACTTACTCATAAATTTGGTGCTCTGCAACGTATGATGCATTAGCATTTGTCCTGTAAAGTTATTTTGCCTGTGCTTACTTAGTTGTGGTATTATTTTTTCAAGAAGTTTTACAAACTCTTTTTCAATTTCAACTTTATTAAATCGATTATTAAGTACTTGAAATCCGTTTTGTTGTTTTTCTTTCCAGAGTATTTCCTCTTTATAAATCGCAACCGCTTTCTCTGCAAACTCGAGCGGTATATTAGTAATAAACCCGTTAGGTTCTAAATTACCATACATACCTTCTGCTCCAATAGTTGTTGTTACGCAAGGTGTTCCGTTTTGCATGGCTTCTACTAGTTTTCCTTTTAATCCTGCGCCAAACCGAATTGCTGCTAAACATACTTTTGCACCTTGCATCACTTGATTTGCATCTTCGGCAAAACCTTTTATTAAAAAGCTTTCTTTTTTATTATGCAACTGATTTACTTTTTGACTTGCATAAGATCCATAAATATGCATTTCTGCTTTTGGTAATTGTTTACGTATTAAAGGCCAAAGGCTTTCTTTTAAATATAAAACTGCATTATAATTAGGTTCATGTATAAAATTTCCTATAGTTATAAAATGTTCTCGTTTTTGAAAAGTTGGTAATCTCTCGATAGCTTCCAAAGCAACACCATCTAACATAAATGGCAAATAATGCAATAAAGTTTCAGCTATTTTAAAACGGTTTTTTAAAATTTCTATCTCTGCTTCCGAAATAATTAAACTTAGATCGCATCTATAAATACTAGCAATTTCACGTTTTGTAGTATCGTTAAACAAATAGGAATCATCAAAAACTTGCTTCTCTTTAAAGGCTTGTTGTCTTCCTTTTCGTAAAAAGTGCAAATCTTCTGTATCGAGTATTCGAAGTGCCATTGGGCAATTTTCGGCAACTCGCCATCCAAATTGTTCTTCCATCATAAAGCGATCAAACAACACAACATTTGGATTTAGGTTTTCTATAAAAACATCAAAACTCGTATTATTTAATTCGATAGAAACTTGCTCAACTCCTATAGATGTTAAGTTAAAAGCATTGTCACTTTTAGCACAAGGACTAGCAAATGTAATTTGATATGCTTGATTTTGAAACACCTCAATGATTTGCATCATTCGACTTCCTGCTGCAGAGCTTTTTGGTTCTGGCCAGACAAAACCAATTATTAAGAGTTTTTTTACCACAAATACACAAATGTTTTTTATACGTACTGTATATTATTTACTAACTACTCTGGTTTTGGAGTTAGACTATATTTTACGCGCACATTTTTTGCCCAATTAATAACAGACTCCATTTGCGCGTCGGTAAGTTTTGCTTCAGTATGTGTCCAGGTATAAGAAGGTAAAGGCATTTCCTTTTCTTCTACCATTTCTATAAGTTCTTCAAATTTATGATCTTTTCGTTTTACCGAATTTGCTTCCCAACCAGAAACATTAAAATGTTTTTTTCCATCATTAACATGACTTGCTAGCCAATAATTTACGGGAGTTATTTTGTTATACCAAGGGTATTTAGTTACATCACTATGGCAATCATAACAACTCGTTTTTAAAATAAGTTTTACATCTTCTGGTGGATTTGTATCTGCTTCAAAAGCGATAATAGAAGTAAGTTCTCCTTCGTTTCTTTCAGGTCCGAAAAATTGAGCAATCACAAATACAACAAGTAAAAGCAATAGTATCTTTTTTATCATCTTCATTTTTATTAGTTTTATTTTTTAAAAATAAGAAAACCTTTTGACTACTGCGCAACTTTATCAAGAATTAAATTATGTAAATCACTCTCGTGAAAAACGCTTGTATTATGCTAATTTGGTAATTAAAAATCCTAGTTTAATCGAGAAGCTTTTAGAAATTCTTTTTATGGTAGACGATAAAATTTCGCCACGAGCAGCTTGGGTTTTTGAGTTTATGTGCAATGAGCATTTGGAAGAAGCGATTCCGTATCTAGATTATTTTACAAAAAACATGCATAAAGTGCATCAAGATTCAGCCGTTAGACCTGTTGCTAAAGTATGTGAGTATTTAGTAAAAGCATATTATTCTAAAAAGGAAAACAGGATTAAAACGGAATTACTTCCGAGACATCGAGAAAAAATTATAGAAGTCTGTTTTGATTATATGATTAATGACGAAAAGATTGCACCTAAAGCTTACTCTATGAATTCGCTGTATTTACTTGGTAAAGATTACGATTGGATTCACCCAGAACTTGTTTTAATTTTAGAGCGTGATTTCCAGATGCAAAGTTCTGGTTTTAAGGCGAGAGCCAAACATATTCTCAAGAAACTGAAATAGAAGCTGAAAATAGGGCTTAAAAAATCATTTCATGCACTTTCCTTAGATTGAAGAAGGGTAGATTTTATTTAATTACAACAAAACAAATTTAAAACCTTCAAAAATCATAATTCGAAATTCGTAATTCGCAATACAAAAACCTATATTTGAAACTTCTTAAAAAACAACACACACTATGTCTTTAAACACACTAAATGCCATTTCACCAATTGATGGACGATACAGAAATAAGGTGGATGAATTAGGTAAATATTTTTCGGAAGAAGCACTTATTAAATATCGTGTTTTAGTAGAAATTGAATACTTTATTGCACTTTGCGAAATTCCTTTACCACAACTAGAATCTGTAAACAAATCGATTTTTGAAGATTTAAGAGCTATTTACAGTGAATTTTCGACCGAAGATGCATTAGCAATTAAAGATATTGAAAAAGTTACCAATCATGATGTTAAAGCTGTTGAATATTTTATAAAAGAAAAATTTGACCAACTAGGTTTACAAGATTACAAAGAGTTTATTCACTTTGGGCTTACTTCTCAAGATATCAACAATACTGCAATTCCGTTAAGCATTAAAGATGCCATGAACGATGTATATGTTCCAGAATATTTTGTAATTCTTAACCGTTTAAAAGAGTTAGTAAAAGATTGGTCGCATGTTTCTATGCTAGCAAGAACACATGGTCAACCAGCTTCGCCAACAAGATTAGGAAAAGAAATAGAAGTATTTGTAGTTCGTTTAGAAGAACAATTTAATTTATTAAATGATATACCAAGTGCAGCTAAGTTTGGTGGAGCAACTGGAAACTTTAATGCACATAAAGTAGCATACCCAAATATAGATTGGAAAGCATTTGGAAGCACATTTGTTGCAGAAAAACTAGGTTTGCAACATTCTTTTCCAACCACACAAATTGAGCATTACGACCATATGGCTGCTTTATTTGATACTTTAAAAAGAATAAATACCATCCTTATAGATTTAGATAGAGATATTTGGACTTATGTTTCGATGGATTATTTTAAGCAAAAAATTAAAGCTGGAGAAGTTGGTAGTAGCGCCATGCCACATAAAGTAAATCCTATCGATTTTGAAAACTCGGAAGGAAACCTAGGAATAGCGAATGCTATTTTCGAGCATTTATCTGCAAAATTACCAATCTCAAGATTACAACGTGATTTAACAGATAGTACCGTTTTACGTAATGTTGGTGTACCTTTTGGACATACTTTAATTGCTTTTAAAAGTACTTTAAAAGGATTAAATAAATTGCTATTGAATGAAGCAAAATTTGCGGAAGATTTAGAAAACAATTGGGCTGTTGTAGCAGAGGCAATTCAAACTATTTTAAGAAGAGAAGCATATCCAAATCCATATGAAGCTTTAAAAGGTTTAACAAGAACTAACGAGAAAATAACGAAACAATCTATCGCAAATTTTATTGATACTTTAGAAGTATCTAAAGAAATTAAAGAAGAATTAAAAGTGATTTCGCCTAGTAATTATACAGGAATATAATCTCTTATATTACATATAAAAAAGGCTTACCAAATATTTGGTAAGCCTTTTTTTATTGAAAATTAACTAAAATTATTATTTAAAAAAATTCATAATTCCTTTTAGTTGCTCATCGTCTACTTTTCCTTTATTCATTGATTCTGCCAGTCGTACCAGTTTTGCAGGACTCATATCGTCGCCCAAAATACGTAAAACACCAAAGCCATATTCTTTAGAGCTTCCAAATACAATAAATTCATCTGCTAAATCATTATCTCCAATATATTTTACAGATAATTTAGAACCAAACATATTAAAATCTCCTAGTTCTATATATCTTTCATCTGCTAAAATAGAAGCAACTTTGGCCATTTCTACTTTATAAGTATTTTGATTGCTAGAGTCTAATTTAAATCCTAAAAAATTTAGTTTATCGATAGAGTTATATGCTTCTTTTTCATCTTCACTAAGGTCTGCATTTTCAAAATCTACAATACTAGTAGGTATATCTACAGTTGTAAAACTTGCAGATTCTTGATTATCTACAAAGTAAGTTTGTAAAGATTCTTTATTGTTACAACTTACTAACAAGGTTATTGTTAGTAAGCTGCACAAGATTGTTTTGATTGATGGTTTCATGTGTATATATTATTTATTTTTTATCTTCTAAATGTTCTCCTCCAGGAATATTCATTTTTTTGGTAAGTTTAGAAACTTGTTTTAAGTCTATATCTCCTGTTAAAGATACAATTACGGTTTCAAATTTACGTTGCGTACCATTTACAGAAACGTCAGATCCTTCCATGTGTTTACTAATTCCGTTTACAAAAATTAAAAGCTCTTTTACGTGATCTTCATCTTTTCCTTCTTTGATATAGAATTTAATAACAGTTCCATCATCTTTAACTTCCATTAATTCTTCTAAACTACTTGCTTTAGAGGTTACCCAAGAAGTTAAATCTGCAGAAATTGCACCTTTTTCGGTAATTATAGTTTTTAAACTAGTAATACTATTTACCATTTCAAGATATTCATTTGCTTCAGGATCATCGGAATCGATATCCATTTTTGCTAACATTTGAAACATTTTAGGTTTAATATTTACATAGGTTACATCTGCATTGTCGCTATATTTGGAAAATATATCTTGAGCCATAGATGTTAAAGGCATCATTAATAAAGCCATTGCGACTAAAATTACATTCTTTTTCATTTTACTTATTTTATTTATTTGTGTATTCATTTTTGTAGTATTTATTTGTTATTAATTGTAAAAATGTGTTCGCCTATTCTTCCTCTTTTAGATTTGTTTTAAAATAAGATAGATGGCTAGGTACATGTTTTCTATTTTTTAAAAATTAGACTAGTAGTATTATCTACTTCTGCTAAATAATTGATACTTGAAGCTCCTTTATTGAACTGCGTAGAGATCATTTCTAAAGATTTTTTCACTTCTAGGTATGCCATTTCAGGATCATCATAAGTACCTAAATCTTCTGCAGAAGTTAGAGGTGATTTAAAATAAAATCCTAACATAAGAACTGCTACTGCTGCAACCGAAATCCATTTATACAAATTGTTTTTGTTAGTTTTTAATGGAACGTCTTTTGTAAACTGCTCTTCTTGACTTACAGAAAAATAGGCAAACATTGGTTTATACATTTCTAAATGTGGCGCTACAGTCTCTTGTTTAAAATAGTTTTTTAACTGCTGCTCTTCTATTAGCGATGTTTCGCCATTGTCGTACTTTTCTATTAATTCTTCTATATTATCTAACACCATAATTGTGTGTTTTTGTTAATTTTTCTCTTATTGTTTTTCTTGCTCTAGACAATGCAACTCGCACTGCTGTATTATTCATATCAAGCATCTTGCCAATTTCGTCAAAATCATACTGCTCAATATCCCTTAATTGCACTACCAGCTTTTGTTGTTCTGGTAAATCTTCCATTATTTTAGCAACCCAATCTACACTATCACTAAATTCTAATTGTTTTTGTAAAGATGTATTGTTGTCTTGGTAATTACTATGCACTAACTTTAAATTTTGTGCTTGTTTCGATTTTAACTTATCTAAACAAAAATTTTTCGTCATGGTCATAGAAAATGCTTCTACGTTTTTATACTCTTGCATTTTTGTTTTATTCTTCCACAATTTCAAAAGCACTTCTTGTGTTGCATCTTCTGCTTCTTCTCTAGACACTAGCAATCGTTTTGCTAAACGAAACACCTTATCTTTAAAAGGCATTACAATATGTAAAAACTCAGTTTGTGTCATTTTTTTGGTTTTGGTTAAAACTGCTTGGTAAGGGCTGTTTGTATTACGACGAACAACTTTACATTTTGTTACAATAAATTTTTATTTGCAGATAAAATAAGTACTTTTAAAAGAAAAAAGAAAACTTTATTGCTATGATACGTTTAAAAAAAATTATACTTCTATGCTTTGCTGCTACTTTATGTACAGCTTGTTTTGAAGATTTAGATGACAACCCTGTAACCGCTTCCGAAATTAAAGATTTTGTTTGGAAAGGAATGAATTACGCCTATTTATATAAAGAAAACAAACCGGACTTAGCTGATAATCGATTTTCTAGTGATGCCGATTATTCTAGCTATTTAAACTCTTTTGAAACTCCTGAGGCATTATTTGAAAATCTAATTTACGACAGACAAAACACCGATAGATTTAGTTGGATTACAGATGATTATATTGCCTTAGAAGAAAGTTTTGATGGCGTAAGAACAAGCAATGGTTTAGAATTTGACTTTTACTATGAACCAGGAAGTAACACCGAAGTTTTTGGAATAATTAAACTGGTTTTAAACAATAGTCCTGCGGAATCTCAAGGATTGCAACGCGGACAAATATTTAATGCTGTAGATGATGTAGCCTTAACCGAAAATAACCTAGGCACTTTATTAAACCAAGATAATTACACCTTAAATTTAGCAACGTATAATGATAATAACACGCCAAATGATGATAGTGATGACAGTATTGAAGCGACCAACGAAACAGCAACTTTAACTAAAGTGGCTTTTACAGAAAATCCAGTATATAAAACGGAAATATTAGAAGTTAACAACCAAAACGTTGGTTATTTAATGTACAATGGTTTTACAGCCGATTTTAACAATCAATTAAACAATGCTTTTGCTACACTACTTAGTAATAATGTGCAACATCTGGTTTTAGATTTACGATATAATCCTGGTGGATCTGTAAATACTGCAACACTTTTAGGAAGTATGATTACTGGACAATTTAATGGAGAAACTTTTGCTAAGCTAATTTATAACACCGATTTACAAAGTAGTAATACCGAATATCGATTCACAAATTCTTTTGATGGCAATAGTATTAACAGTCTTAATTTACAAAAGGTATATATTCTTACTACTGGAGCATCTGCTTCTGCAAGCGAAATGGTTATTAATAGCTTAAAAGCGTATTCGCAATTAGAAGTGATACAAATTGGTTTACAAACTACAGGGAAATCGCAAGCATCCATTACGCTATATGATTCACCAGACTTTGGACGAAGTGGAGCAAGCCCTTTACATAACTATGCTTTACAACCTTTAGTAGCAAAAACTGTTAACAAATTAGATGTAAGTGTACCTAACGAAGGATTAATACCAACTATAGAAATAAACGAAGATCCAAGTAACTATGGTATTCTAGGAGATGCTAGTGAACCTTTACTAGCTGCAGCATTACTACATATTTTACAGAACGGAAGGTTTGCACAAACCAAAACAAATAATTTTAATAAGATTAAAAATAAAGTGGATTACAACCCTTTTGAAAACGGTATGTATTTAGATTAAAATATATGTAAACTAAAAAAAAGCCACTCTACGGAGTGGCTTTTTTTTTATATAATTAAGTAATATTAATTAAAATGAAAACTATTTGGTCCTACTCCTACTGTTATTGTATTTAATAAAGAACCGCTTAAAGAGTATTCATATACATTACTGTTAGAGTTAAAATCTCCTCCATCGGAAATATAGATTTTATTATCTTCTACATTAAACCCATACATAACACCATATGTAGATGTAGAATTATACGTTAATAAAGCGATATCAGAAATAGTAGTACTACTCATAGAAGCACTATAAACCGAAGCGTCTACCGTAAAGTAAAAAGTATCGTCTTCTATTACTAAGTTTTTAGCTGCAACTAATGAAGCTGGAAGATCTATTGTACTTTCAATAGCATTCGTAGCTGTATTGATTTTAAAAATTTTTCCATTAGATCCATAATCATAAGATAATAAGAATAAATCATCATCTTCTTCTATTATGGAATTTGGAGAGTTTCCTACCCCCAAATCAATACTAGTTAATACTTGTGTATTTGTATTTAAAATAGTTACCGCATTTCCACTTCCATAATATCCATTAGAAATATACACATAATCATCATCTGAAGTAATTTTTTCTGAATAATCACCAACAATTATAGTTGTCGTAGAATAATCATTAAGGTCGATAACAGTAAGAAAATCATCTGCTCCTGTGTTCCATTCTGCAGAGTTAGTGACATAAGCTTTTCCGTTTTCAACAGTACCAAATCTAGGTGCAGAAAAATTAGAATTAATAGTTGTTATGTATTCAAAAGTATAACGATCAACAACCGTTACTTGATTTGCAGATCCAGAAATAATAAATGCTCTAGTATCATCAAAAAAGATATCTTGTAAGTAAGAACCAATTTCATCTGCTGTTGGATTTACTAGTCTAAACACATCTTCTACAATAATACCATCATCACCTACAAAAGTAACAGATGCTGTTGCAGGATTACCATTTCCTTCATTCAACACAAAATAACCATTATCATATGCTCCTAAGCTTGAAGAACCGCTATCATCATTATCATCATTACTACATGAAGTTATTAATACACTTAAAAGAAGCGTAAAAGCTAAAAATTTGAATTGTTTTTTCATTGTTTAAAAATTATAGTTAAAGTAAAAATTATAGTTAATTCCAGGCATGTAGCGACTTGCTACACTCTGATAGTTTATATTATAAAGGTTTTTAATTTGTGCTCCTAAAGTAAATTGTTTCTCTTTTCCAAAGGCGTAAGAAAGCCCAATATTAGAAACAAAATAAGCATCTAATATGTATTTAGGATCGTCGTCTTGTAAAGTAAGAACATCGCCCACATAAAGTGTTTGGTAATAAAAAGAAGCGCGATTACGTTGATAATTAAAAGTAGCTGTTGCCTTGTGTTTTGGCACATAAATTAACTGTAAATCTGTTTCTTTATTTTTTGAAACAGTATACGCATACGTTCCTCCTAAAGTAAACTGATGTTCTTTTAAATGATATTTTAAATCTAATGTAGATTCTAAACCATAGGTTTCTACATGGTCTGTATTTATAGGTTGCCAGTTACTTCCTGAAGGGAGCCAACGAATCATGTCTTTTATATCATTATAAAAACCTGTTGCAGAAAAAGAGACGTGTTTAAAATCTAATTGATTTCCTATTTCTATTTGCTTAGAAGTTTCTGGTTTTAAATTGGTATTACCACTTCCTTCCCAATACAAATCATTATAAGTAGGAATTCTAAAATTCTTAGAACCATTTACATTTACCGTATAATACTTCCCAAATTTATATTGCAATCCTAGACTATACAGCAATGGGCTATCATAATTACTAGTAACTTCTTTTCTTAATGTGGCTTCGTAAAAAAAGGATTTAATTTGTTGTTTGTATAATAAACTAAAACTAGAAATGGTTCGTTCGTTTTCACCTATATCAGAACCTTTACCTAAAGTATTTGTAATATCTACAACCCCTTGCAGCATGGCATCTTTAAATACACGATAACTTAAATCGTATTTACCTATAAGGGTTTTTGCTTCACCAAAAGAGAATGTTTCAAAATTACTATTCGCAAAATATTTATACTTTTCGGAAAGATATACTAGTTTTAAAGTAGATATAAATTTTCCATATATACCATTCCATTCTAGCATATTTCTAGAATTTAAATCTTGGTATTTTGTAGGTGTTTCTGAAGCGAATATAAACGAAAATTCACGTTCACCATCGTATAGATAAGTATACAACTTCAGAATATTCTTCGCATTTATTTTATATCCAAAATTTGCAGATATACTCTGATTGTAAAACGCACCATTAAGATTGGTTTTATCACTATCTACATAATCGTAATCATTGTCTGAACTCGACCTGCTAAGTGCAACATCGACGCTAAATTTTTTAGAAGAAAATACAGACTTCACACCAAAATCTAAAGTATTAAAACTCCCGTAATTGGTATAAACAAAATTGTTAAAGCCTTCATTAAAAGCGATATTATTATTTAAGTGAATAGAACCGCCAATAGCACCACTTCCATACAGCACACTCCCTCCACCACTTCTAATACTTACTGCATCAAAATTGCGAATATTAATAGTATTAAAATCAGTCTGTCCATTAAATTGCGAATTGATATTAACCCCATTCCACACTACTGCAGTTTGCTGTGCTGTGGTACCTCGAAATGATGGTGAGGAAACCATACCTAAGCCATTTTCTTTAAAATAAATAGCCGAATTATTATTTAACAACTGGGTTAAAGAAGGAGCGCTTCTATTTAATAATGTATCTTTTAATGTAGCAACTTTTTGTGTGTTAGAAAAAGTTTTTAGGTGCCTATCAGACTTTAAAACTACTTCATCTAAATGTTGTACAGAGTCAAGCTTTGTTTGCGAAAAACAGTGAAAGCTATAAACAATACCAATTAAAAATAGAATACCTTTTTTCATAATCTTGAAATCTTTCTCCCGAAGATTTGTTGAATGCTGAAATTGGCAGGTCTCCTGACTTACGTCTTCATGTTGGTCTTCCCAGAAATTATTTCCAGTGACTTGAAGTTTAACATGAAGCTTTATAGCTTACAGTTGCGGGAACAGTTCTAGATTTTAACTAGATTCCCTTTTAATCGACTTTGCATCATTGCGAAGTCAAACCAAAATTCTCGGCAAAAATAGATTCTTTTTTAAATGCAAACTAATTTAAACTCACTTTTTCTTATTCATTTTATAAATAAGATAAATAAAGCCAATTAAAAAATGTGCAATTATAATCCCCCCTACTATATATATTGTTACATTTGAACCATCTCTCATTACTAAAATTTTATATAAATTTACACGAATTTAATCAGTTTAAATGTCACTAATGTTACAAAACAAAAAAATCACTTTCCTTCTATTTTGTAGTATACTATTCTTTATTTCTTGCAAAAAGGAAGTAAAACTAATTCCGAAAAACAAACAAGATATTGCCTATTCCGATTTTAATTATGCACAAGGATTTTACATTACACATAACGAAAATTTTAAAATATTAACGATAAAAAACCCTTGGCCTAAAGCCGAAAAAGAATACAAATATGCATTAGTACCGAAACACCTAGCTGCTAAAGTCACTTTAAATAAAGATGCATTTGATGGTATAATTACAATTCCTATTGAAAAAATTGTAGTAACATCTACTACACATATTCCTGCTTTAGAATTGCTAGGTGTTGCACAAACACTGGCTGGTTTTCCTGGTAGTGATTATATTTCTTCTGAAGAAACAAGAGAAAACATTGACAATGGATTGGTTAGAGAATTAGGTAAAAATGAAGGTATCAATACCGAAGTTTTATTAGACGTTAACCCAGATGTTGTTGTTGGTTTTGGAATTGATGGAAACAACAAAACTTTCGAAACCATTAAAAAATCTGGAATCCCTGTAATTTATAATGGTGACTGGGTAGAAAAATCACCTTTAGCAAAAGCGGAATGGATAAAGTTTTTTGGTGTACTCTATAACAAACAAAAAGAAGCAGATTCTATTTTTAATACTATTGAAAAAGACTATTTAGAAGCCAAAACATTAGCTGCTAAAGTAAAAAAGCAACCAACCGTTTTATGTGGAGCTATGCACAAAGATGTTTGGTATTTACCAAATGGTACAAGTCCGGAAGCGCAAATTTTAAAAGATGCTAATGTAAATTATTTATGGAGCGAAACCACTGGAAGTGGAAGCTTAGCCCTTAACTTTGAAAGCGTTTATGAAAAAGCGAAACAAGCCGAATTATGGTTAAGCCCGTCATATTATTCCAGTTTAGAAGCTCTTGAAAAAGCGAGTAAACATTACACAAAATTTGATGCTTTCACCAATAAGAATATTTTTTCATTTGTTAATAATACAGGTAAAACTGGAGGTGTTACCTATTATGAATTAGGAACTGCTAGACCAGATTTAGTATTAAAAGATATTATTAAAATCTGTCATCCAGAAGTATTACAAGATTACAAACCTTACTTTTTTAAACCATTAGAATAATTGCCGGAAACAAAAACATATAAACTCCCTTTTTTACTATTAAGTATTCTCTTAATTATATGCTTTTTTGCAAATATTAGTTTGGGTTCTGTGTCTATACCGTTTAAAACTATTTTTGAAAGTTTAACAGGCACAACAGATAATTATATTATACAAGCTTATAGATTGCCCAAGGCGTTCACTGCTATTTTAGTTGGTTCTGGCTTAGGCATTTCAGGGCTATTAATGCAAACCTTATTTAGAAACCCGCTTGCTGGTCCTTTCGTACTAGGCATTACCTCAGGAGCCAGCTTAGGTGTTGCTTTAATTATTATGGGAGCTTCCGTTTTTGGAGGTGTTTTTGCAACTTTACTAATCTCCAAATGGAGTATCGTTATAGCTGCAAGTTTAGGTAGTTTTTTAGTTTTATTAACTGTTTTAATTGTATCTGCAAAAGTGCGAGATACTATGGCTATACTTATTATTGGACTCATGTTTGGAAGCATAACTGCCGCAATTGTAAGTGTACTCTCCTATTTTAGTTCTGCCGAACAATTACAACAATACATTTTTTGGGGATTTGGAAGTCTAGGTAATTTATCTTGGCAAGAACTTGGTGTTTTTTTCATTATTTATTCCTTTGGAATACTTATAAGCATCCTTTCTATAAAAGGATTAAACACATTATTACTTGGCGAAAATTACGCAAAAAGTCTAGGATTAAACATTAAACAAAGTCGTTTAATAATTATTATCGCAACTAGTTTATTGGCAGGAACCATAACAGCCTTTGCGGGACCAATTGCATTTATAGGTTTGGCTATTCCTCACTTAACACGACAAATCTTTAACACGGCTAATCATAAAATATTATTACCAGCAGTGTTTTTATTTGGAGCAATTATTATGCTTATTTGTGATAGTATTGCTCAAATACCCAATAGTGATTATACATTACCAATTAACGCAATTACTAGTTTAATTGGTGCTCCTGTTGTTATTTGGTTATTAGTAAGAAAAAGAAAGATGCTTTTTTAATGGAAAATAAAAACCAACATACCATTCTAAAAACCAAAAATCTAACCATTGGTTATACTTCAAAAAAAGAAGAAAACACAATTGCTACAAACATAAATATTGTCTTAAAAAAAGGAGAATTAATTGGTTTAGTTGGTGGAAACGGTATTGGTAAATCTACCTTATTAAGAACAATTTCTCAAGTACAACCCAAATTATCTGGGTCTATTTTTTTAAATGAAAAGCCTTTAGAAAACTATACCAATTTAGACTTAGCAAAAAGTATGAGTTTGGTTTTAACCGAAAGTATTTCTTCTAAAAACTTATCTGTTTTCGAGCTCATTGCTTTAGGTAGACAACCTTACACCAATTGGGTTGGTAATTTATCTAATACCGATATTACAATCGTTAACAACGCCATTTCACAAACAAATATTGAAGATTTAAAACATAAAAAATGTTTCGAACTTAGTGATGGGCAGCTTCAAAAAGTAATGATTGCTCGTGCTTTGGCTCAAGATACAGATTTGATAATTCTAGACGAGCCAACTACTCATTTAGATATGTACCACAAAGTATATATTTTAAAACTGCTTCAAAAATTGGTAAAAGAAACAGGTAAAACTATATTATTTTCTTCGCATGAAATAGATTTAGCTATACAGTTATGTGACACTATGATTGTAATGAATAAAACCGAAGTAACTTCAAATTCGCCTTGTCTTTTAATTCAGCAAGGAACATTTAGCACATTATTCCCAGAAGATTTGATTTCTTTCGATGCAACTACTGGTACTTTTAGAGTGAAAAAATAATTTTATTAAAACTATCAAATAAATTAACTATATTTATACTGCTCATTTTCAGATATTTAAATCTATTTATTAAAATTTATCCTATTTATTTTAATGGTATTCTAAATTATAGAAACCATGAAAACGAAATTAAATCTATTCTTATTTTCACTGCTTACAGTGACTATAATGTCTTTATTCTTTTTAAATAAAGAAGAAGAAATCGACTACTCTAAAAAATACGGTATGGATGTTATTACATGCATCCCTGCAAAATTTTTATTGGAAGCGGTAGATACGACTAAACAAATTTCTCCGCTATTTGAAAATCTTGGAAATCATGCGTACAAAGTCAGCACAAAAAATGAATTAGCACAACAATTTTTCAACCAAGGCTTACGACTTACATATGCATTTAATCATGCGGAAGCACATCGTTCTTTTATGGAAGCTTCCAGATTAGACCCAAATTTAGCAATGGCATTCTGGGGTCAAGCCTATACTCTTGGTCCAAACATTAACGATCCTTTACCAGACGATGATCGTAAAAACAAATACAACGAAGCTATAAGCAAAGCGAAACAATTAGCTACAAACGCAACTAAAAAAGAGCAAGATATCATTGGAGCATTAACCCATCGATATTCTAAAGATTTGACTGCAGATACTCCAGAATTAAATGTAGCCTATATGCATGCAATGTCTAAACTTTTGGATACATATCCAGAAGATACCAATATCAACACCTTATTTGCAGCTTCAGTTATGAATACGGTACCTTGGAATTATTGGGACAAAGACGGTAATCCTTCACCAAATATTGATAAAGCAAAAGCAGCACTTGAAAAAGCGATGGTTTTAGACGCCAATAATCCTGGTGCGCATCATTATTATATTCATATGGTAGAACTACCAAAACCAGATTTAGCAATTCCAAGCGCAGAAAAACTAGCATTATTAATGCCTGCAGCTGGACATATTGTACATATGCCATCGCATATTTATATACGAGTTGGTAGATACAAAGATGCTGTAGAATCTAACCAAAAGGCCATTTTAGCAGATGAAGATTATATATCGCAATGTTTATCTCAAGGCATGTATCCTTTAGGGTATTATCCCCATAATATTCACTTTTTATGGTCGGCAGCAACATTATTAGGAAACAGTGAAATTGCTTTAGATGCCGCTAAAAAAACAGCAGAAAAAGTTCCTACCGGCGAATTAAAAGAGCTTCATTTTTTACAAAATTTTGCGGCTACACCACTCCTTGCTTATACGCGATTTGGAAAATGGAATGACATTTTAACTATTCCGAAACCAAATGATGAACTCAAACATTTAAAAATGATTTGGCATTATGCACGTGGGATAGCCTTTATTAGAAAAAACAATATTAAAGATGCGCAAGAAGAATTAGACGCAATTGCTAGTTTCCTTAAAGATCCAGAAATGGAAACCATAATTGCCACAGGTTTCGATAATGGTACCAAAATTTCTAAATTGGCATTTCAAGTAGTTGCTGGCGAATTAGAAGCCTTAAAAGGAAACTATGACTCTGCCATTACCCATTTGGAAAGCGCTGTAAAAATGGAAGACAATTTAATATATAACGAACCATCGGCATGGTATATTCCTCCAAGACAGAATTTAGGTGCTGTTTTACTTCAAGCAAATAAATACAAGGAAGCAGAGTTGGTTTTTAAAGAAGATTTAAAAAATTTAAGACAAAATGGTTGGTCGTTAATGGGTTTATATCAATCCTTAAAAGCACAAGGAAAATTGGATGAAGCAAACAAAATAAAGCTAGAGTTTGATACTGCTTGGAAGGATGCTGATATTGAAATTTCTACATCTATTTTATAAATAACCGACTGTTAAATCATTTCTTATTCATTCGTTTTATTTCTGAATAAAAATTTATCTTTGGGTAAACTTCAATTTTAAATGAACGACAGTATTATTCTTATTATTTCTATAGTTATTGCTGCTGCATTTGGTGCATATTTAGGCATGCTATTCACTAAACTTAAAAGTAAAAGCGAAAGGAGTACATTAGAAGAACGCAATAATAACTTACAACAACAGTTAAACGATTTTAAACAGTTTCATAGTACCGAAAACGAAAAACAAAACACCACGTTTACTGCGCAGTTAAAGGAACTTAGAGAAACTATTTCTAAAATTGAAACGGAGCGTGAAAGCATCCGTCGTGAAAAAGATTTCTTAAATCAAGAATTAGCAAGAAAGAATACCGAGTTTGAAAACCTTCAGAAACTAAATTTAAAAAGAGATGAAGAACTAGAAGAACAACAAAAAAGGCTTCGTACCGATTTTGAAAATCTTGCCAATAAAATATTAGATGCGAAATCGGAAAAATTCACTCTTCAGAATAAAGAAAACATCCAACAAATTTTAAATCCATTACAAGAAAAAATTCAAATTTTCGAAAAGAAAGTAGACGATACACAAAAAGAAAGCATTAGTATGCATTCTGCTTTAAAAGAACAATTATTAGGTTTAAAAGATTTAAACCAGCAAATGACAAAAGAAGCAACAAACCTTACTAGAGCTTTAAAAGGAGATAGTAAAATGCAAGGGAATTGGGGCGAATTGGTACTAGAACGTGTATTAGAAAAATCTGGACTAGAAAAAGACAGAGAATATTTTGTGCAACAAAACTTTACTAGAGAAGACGGTTCGCGTGTGCTTCCGGATATTGTTTTGCATTTACCAGATAACAAAAAGATGATTATTGATAGTAAAGTATCTTTAACCGATTATGAACGTTATGTAAATGCAGAAGACGAAGAACGAGAAACATTTTTAAAAGCACATATCCATTCAATTAGAAGACACGTAGATCAGCTTTCTGAAAAAAAATATGAAGATTTATACGATATTGAATCTCCAGATTTCGTGTTACTTTTTATACCTATAGAGCCTGCTTTTGCTGTAGCTATTAATGCCGATAATTCTCTATATAATAAAGCATTTGAAAAAAATATTGTAATTGTTACTCCAGCAACCCTTTTAGCTACATTACGAACTGTTGATAGTATGTGGAATAACGAAAAACAACAACAAAATGCCATTGAAATTGCTAGACAAGCTGGTGCTTTATACGATAAATTTCATGGTTTAGTTACCGATTTAACAGGTGTTGGCAAAAAAATTGATGCAGCAAAAACAGATTATTCGGCTGCAATGAATAAACTAGTAGAAGGAAAAGGAAACCTAGTTACTAGTGTCGAAAAAATTAAAAAATTAGGAGCAAAAGCTAAAAAAACACTACCAGAAACTATTATTAAAAGAGCTGCTGCAGACGATTAACTTGTAAACACTATGATAAAATTTTTAATAAAAGCATTTATTACCATTGCATTACTATTTGTAGCCTATTTCTGCTTCCTTTATTTTGTAACCTATAGCGAAGGCGTTAGAGCTGGAGAACTAGTAAAGTTTAGTAGTAAAGGTGTACTATTTAAAACTTGGGAAGGCGAAATTAGCCAAGGAGTTTCGGAATCGCAATTTTTTAAGTTTTCGGTGGAAGATAAAAACGAAAAAGTAATTCAAGATTTAAATAATTTACAAGGCAAGTTTGTAAAACTAAGCTATTTTGAACGTTACAAAACCTTCTTTTGGCTTGGAGACACCAAATATTTTATAACCAAAGTGGAAGAAGATACTTCACGAAATAATAGATACTAATATGAAACAAAAATTTAAAACAGTCGATTCTTCTCGTATTAGCATTTCATTACTAATGCAACCCTCGCACTCCAATTTTGGAGGAAAAATTCATGGTGGTTATATTTTAAGCTTAATGGATGAAATTGCTTTTGCATGTGGCTCTAAACACTCGGAAACCTATTGTGTTACTGCTTCTGTAAATACAGTAGATTTTTTAAGCCCTGTAGAAATTGGAGATTTAGTAACCATGAAAGCTTCTGTTAATTTTGTTGGAAGAACTTCTATGGTTATTGGTATTCGTGTAGAAGCAGAAAACATAAGAACTGGAGAAACCAAACATTGTAATTCTTCTTATTTTACAATGGTTGCAAAAGATGACAATGGTAAATCTGTTGTTGTTCCTGGGATAATTTTAAATGACAAAACAGAAGTTGTACGCTTTTTAAAAGCTATAAACCGTAACGAAAACCACAAAGCAAGACAAGAAGAATTTAACCATGTAGATTTTTCTTTAGACAACTATTTAAGTGATCTAAATGATCACCGTGTACGCATTGATTTACCAGACCACTTTTCTAAATAACCTTTTTTTTGCTATTGAAAAGAGTAAAACTACATTATTCCCAAATAAAAAAATATGTTTGATTATTCCATAAAAAAGGAATATATTTGATTATCACTCAATAAAGCGATAATTTTAATTATCACATAATAAGATGATAAATAACATTACCTCTTAAAAGAGAACAAAAATCAAAACAAATGACAAGTATACTTACAGGGGATATTATCAAATCCCGCGGACAAAAAAATCCAGAGATTTGGCTTAGTCAATTAAAAGAGAGTCTATCGTATTTAGAACCAAACAATAAACACTGGGAAATTTATCGTGGAGACAGTTTTCAAATAGAAATTAAAGATGCTTTTAAAAGTTTTGAAGCTGCTATTTATATAAAAGCAGCAATTAAAATGATAAAAGGATTAGACGTTAGATTGGCTATTGGCATTGGCGAAAAAACATATCAAGGTAACGATGTAACAGAATCTAATGGCGAAGCCTTTATTTTTTCTGGGGAAACTTTTGAGACTTTAAAAAAGGAAAAACAAAATCTAAAAATTAAAACAAAATCGGAAATACTTAATAAGGAGTTGAATCTATATTTTAAACTAGCATTAATTAGTATGGATCATTGGACAGTCAATTCGGCAGAAATTGTTAAATTAACTTTAGAAAACCCAAAAGCATTACAAGAAGATTTAGGAAAAACAATTGGCATTAACCAAAACGCTATTAGCACTAGGCAAAAACGTGCCAATTTGGAAGAAATTTTAGCATTAAATGGCATGTTTAAGAAAAAAATAAACAGTTTAATATGATACTACTTATTAAACTTTTATTGGCTCACTTTATTGGTGATTTCTTTTTGCAACCAGAAAAATGGGTAAAAGATAAAGAAGTAAAAAAACTAAAATCTCCAAAATTATATTTGCACATATTGATACATGTGCTATTACTTTTTATACTTCTTTGGGATTTTACACTTTGGTCAATCGTACTAATTATTGGTATTTCGCACTTTATTATTGATGCAACTAAACTTAGCATTCAAAAGAAGAAAACAAAACGATTACTTTTCTTTATCGACCAAGTTCTACATATTATGGTAATCTTAATTACCTATTTTGTTTATACCAATTCAAAAATAGATTTTAAAGTACTTCTTTTAGAAGAAAACCTTCTTTTAATAACCTGTTTGGCATTTTTAACGCAACCAGTTGCTATACTAATGAAAATCCTTTTCACAAAATGGGATATTTCAAAACTTACAAAAGGGAATGAATCTTTAAAAGATGCAGGAAAATATATTGGTATTTTAGAACGTATTTTAGTGTTCACCTTTATTGTAGCAGACCATTGGGAAGCTGTTGGTTTTTTAATCACAGCAAAATCTGTATTTAGATTTGGGGATCTTAAAGAGTCTAAACACCGAAAACTTACTGAGTATATATTAATTGGTACGTTAATTAGCTTTGGTATTGCTATATTAACTGGGCTCGTTTTTAAAATAGCCTTATAACAAAAAAGAGAAGCTGCTAAACAACTTCTCTTTTTTGTTATAAACTACAATATTATTATTTACTTAAGTACATTTTACGTCTAGAGTATAAATTATAGAATTCGTCTTCTTTTAAACTATCTATAAATAGAATACTCTCTCCAGTACTTTTCATTTCTGGTCCAAGCTTTTTATTTACATTATGAAACTTATTAAAGGAGAATACAGGTTGTTTAATAGCATAACCTTTAAGTTCCGGTTTAAAATCGAAATCTGTAACCTTCTTCTCTCCTAACATCACTTTGGTTGCAAAATTTACATAAGGTTCTCCATAAGCTTTAGATATAAAAGGAACAGTACGTGAAGCTCTAGGATTTGCTTCAATTATGTACACAATATCATCTTTAATAGCAAACTGAATATTAATTAAACCAACGGTATTTAATGCTAATGCTATCTTTTTAGTGTGGTCTTTAATTTGTTGCATAACAAATTCACCTAAATTAAAAGGCGGTAATGTAGCGTTACTATCACCAGAATGAATTCCACAAGGTTCTATATGTTCCATAATACCAATAATATAAACATTTTCTCCATCACAAATCGCATCTGCTTCAGCTTCTATTGCTCCATCTAAATAGTGATCAAGAAGCAATTGATTTCCTGGCATTCTTCGTAACAAATCTACAACATGCTTTTCAAGTTCTTGTTTGTTAATTACAATCTTCATGCCTTGTCCACCAAGAACATAAGACGGTCTTACCAATATTGGAAAATCAAGAACATCTGCAATTGCTGCTGCTTCATCTGCTGTGGTTGCAATATCAAATTGAGGAAAAGGAATATTGTTTTCTTTTAAAAGATTAGAAAAATGCCCTCTATCTTCTGCTAAATCTAAAGATTGGAAACTAGTTCCTAAAATTTTAATTCCGTATCTATCTAACTTTTCAGCTAACTTTAAAGCGGTTTGCCCACCAAGTTGTACAATAACACCTTCTGGTTTTTCGTGTTTAATGATGTCGTAGATATGTTCCCAAAATACAGGTTCAAAATATAGTTTATCTGCTGTATCAAAATCGGTAGAAACCGTTTCTGGATTACAGTTAATCATGATGGTTTCGTAACCACATTCCGCGGCAGCTAAAACACCATGTACACAACAATAATCGAACTCAATACCTTGACCAATTCTATTTGGTCCAGAACCAAGAACTATAATTTTCTTTTTATTGGAAACGATACTTTCATTATCTGCAAAACGTTTTCCATCAGCAGTTTCTACATCATTCTCGAAAGTAGAATAATAATAAGGTGTCTTTGCTTTAAATTCTGCAGCACAAGTATCCACCAATTTATATACTCTATTTACACCTAATTCTTCACGTTTATTATACACTTGACTTTCTAAACAACCAAGCATGTGCGCAATTTGTCTGTCTCCATAGCCTTTTTGTTTAGCTTCTAGTAACAAATCTTTTTGAATAGTATCAATTTTAAAAGTAGAAATTTCTTTTTGAAGCATATGTAATTCTTCATATTGCTTTAAGAACCACATATCGATTTTAGTAATCTCATGAATTCTACTTAATGGAATTCCCATTTGAATGGCATCATAAATAACAAAAACACGATCCCAACTTGCATATTTCAACTTGCTAATTATTTGATCGTAATCTTTATATCCTTTTCCGTCTGCACCTAAACCATTACGTTTAATCTCTAGAGATTGTGTTGCTTTATGTAATGCTTCTTGAAAAGAACGACCAATTCCCATGACTTCACCAACAGACTTCATTTGCAGTCCTAGAGTTCTATCGCTTCCTTCGAATTTATCGAAGTTCCAACGTGGAATTTTTACAATCACATAGTCTAAAGTAGGCTCAAATAAAGCAGAAGTAGATTTTGTAATTTGATTTTGCAATTCGTCTAAATGATAACCAATAGCTAATTTAGCTGCAATTTTTGCTATAGGATAACCAGTTGCTTTACTCGCTAATGCGGAAGAACGCGAAACACGCGGATTAATTTCGATGGCTATTATGTCTTCGTTTTCATCTGGACTTACAGCAAATTGCACATTACAACCACCAGCAAAATCACCAATACTACGCATCATGTGAATTGCCATATCTCGCATTTTTTGGTACGTTTTATCGCTTAATGTCATTGCAGGAGCAACTGTTATAGAGTCTCCAGTATGAATACCAATAGGGTCCATGTTTTCTATAGAACAAATAATGACTACATTATCGTTAGCATCTCTTAAAAGTTCTAATTCATATTCTTTCCAACCTATTAACGCTTTATCAATCATTACCTCGTGAATTGGAGAAATTTCTAGTCCACGTGTTAATAACTCATCAAAATCTTCTTCTTTATGTACAAAGGAAGCACCAGCACCACCTAATGTAAAAGAAGCTCTAATAATTAAAGGGAAGCCAAACTCTTGTGCTATTTCTTTTCCTTTTAAATAGGAAGTTGCAGTAGCTTGAGGTGCCATTGGCACTCCTATTTTAAGCATTAGTTCTCTAAATTTCTCTCTATCCTCGGTAATATTAATGGCATCAATATCTACACCAATAATTTCTACACCAAAATCTTCCCAAATACCTTTTTCATCTGCTTCAATACATAAATTTAAAGCGGTCTGCCCTCCCATTGTAGGCAATACTGCATCAATTTGAGGGTGTTCTTTTAATATTTGAACTAAAGACTTCGTAGTTAAAGGCAACAAGTATACATGATCAGCCATAGATGGATCTGTCATGATAGTTGCAGGATTAGAATTAATTAAAACGGTTTCTATACCATCTTCTCTTAATGAGCGTAAGGCTTGCGTTCCTGAATAGTCAAACTCACAGGCTTGCCCAATAACAATTGGTCCAGAACCAATAATTAAAATAGATTTTAGTTGCGTGTTTTTTGGCATCGTATTAATTTATAGTGTGTTGCAAAAATAATATTTATTAGATATAAAAAAAGGCGTTACACCTAAGTAACGCCTTTATAATATTAACAATTGTTAATCATTATTTTTTATGTCTTGTTTCCGTTGATACAGACAATTTCTTTCTTCCTTTAGCTCTTCTACGTGCAAGTACTTTTCTTCCGTTAGCAGAAGCCATTCTTTCTCTAAAACCGTGTTTGTTTCTTCTTTTTCTTTTTGACGGTTGAAACGTTCTTTTTGGCATTGTCTTATCTTTTTAAATCTTCTTAATAATAAATTTTAGTCAGTATTGAGTTTCCTCAAATCTGCGCGCAAATATACAAAGCCTTTTTTATTTAACAAACCTAAATTTAAATATTTTTTTTGAATTTTATAAAGCAGTGTTTTACATAAAAATTTAGTTTCTTTGTAATCCAAAAATTTCAGTAAAAAATGTACAACAAAAATTTTAAATTAATTATTGCTGCAGCCATAGTAGGAGTAGCTATTTGGCAGTTTATAGAAGGCTATATTGGTAATGGTATTATGTTTATTTTATTATCCTTAATCTTTATATTCTTATACTTTAAAAACGAATTTATTTTATTAGCTTTTTTAAAATTACGTAAGCAAGATTTTGAAGGAGCCAATAAATGGTTAGATAAAATTAAAAACCCGGAAGCTGCTTTGGTTACAAAACAGCAAGGTTATTTTAATTATCTTAAAGGTATTATGGTTAGCCAAACCGATATGAATGAAGCAGAAAAACGTTTTAAAAAAGCGATTACTTTGGGTTTATCTATGGATCATGATTTAGCGATGGCAAAATTAAATTTAGCAGGAATTGCTTTTACAAAAAGAAGAAAGCAAGAAGCGCAAATCCTTTTAAAAGAAGCAGAAAAACTAGATAAGCGTGATATGCTTAAAGACCAGATTAAAATGATGAAAGATAATATGAAGCGTGCACAAGCACCAAATCAACATTATGGTCAAGGTGGTTCTATGCGATCTCAAAAAAGAAGAAGTAGATAGTTAGAAATACTTTTAAAATAATTTATAAAAAAAAGCCTTGAAAATTTCAAGGCTTTTTTTTTATGGTTGTGATTGATAATATCCTTCATGCGGAATATCAATTAAATATTTTTTTCTTGATGCATTATTTAATTTTGATTCCCGTAACCAAGGATTATGTATTTTAAGAATTTTATAGTTAATACCAAATCCTTTTGCAAAGTTTGCAAAATCTGTTACTACAGTATCTACCTCTACTTTATAGGTTGGTATATAACCATATAAATCTTTATCCCTAAAATTAAAACCATATTTATCTGGATGGCTTAATATTTCTTTTAAAGCTATAATTCTAAATACATAACGACCGGTTTCTTCCCCCAAAAGTAAATCATAATAACTAGAAACGTCTTGTGCTTTTAGTCTTCTTGCCATTCCTGCCATTCCTGCATTATATCCAGAAGCAGCAAGTGTCCAAGAGCCTAATTTTTCTTTAGACTTTTTTAAGTACTCACAAGCAACCTCGGTTGCTAATTCAATATTATAGCGTTCGTCTACATTATCATTAACCTCTAAGCCATACTCTCTTCCTGTGCCTTTCATAATTTGCCAAACACCACTTGCTCCTGCATGCGATCTTGCATTGGTTAGTCCACTCTCTATTACGGCAAGGTATTTAAAATCGTCTGGAATACCATGTTTTGCAAGTATAGGCTCTATAATAGGAAAATATTTTCGTGCACGTTTAAACATTAAAAAACCATTAGATTGCCAGTAGGTATTTACTAACAACTCTCTATCCATACGCTCTAGAATATCTGGATTATGTAAAGGCACTTGCTCACCGGCAAACTCTAAATAACTTGGCACTTGTAAGGCATAAACGTTATAATCGTTAATTATTTTCTTTTCAAAATTTTCATCTGTTGGTGCATCTTGTAAAGCAAAAACAAACATTGTACATAAACCTAACAGCCCAAAAAGAGCCAGTGTATTTTTAATCCATTTCATAGTCCTTAATTTTTTTATAAAGTTAAAAAATAAATAGCAAAATTTACGCCAGAAATTACTGTAATATTAATTGTGGCAAATTTTCATTAAACCACTTATATTTATTAATGATCATAATATGTGTTCCTCCTTTAATAGTTATACAGTCGCAAACATGCCTATGTGGAAAAACTTGATCTTTTTCTCCATGAATATGGATGGCTCCTGGTATTGGTTTATCTTGTTCCCAACAAACTACTTGCTCAATAGCCCAATCTAAATACTGCTTATTATTAACAGACATATATTTTTTATACAATTCAATACGTTTAGTAATACTTTTACCAAATGTATATTTTGTTAATGCATCTATATTACCTGCCAAACTAGTTGGCAACATTTTATATGCTTTAGTAAGCTTTGCTATTTTCATTCGATTTGGTAGTTCGTGCATAGTCTTAACAGAAGATACAACAATTAACTTACGCAAGTTAATATGCTTGCTCATTTCTTGAACTAAGATACCTCCAAAAGATACTCCTAATAAAACAATATTATCTTGTTTTATATGTAGCGTCATACGTTTTGCATACTCACTTATAGATTCGTTTTTGTAAGGGATCATCCATTCTAACCAATGTATTTGAAACTTATCTTTTGGTAATTTTATATTTTCAAAGATAGTAGGATTAGCAGCCATTCCCGGCATTAAATAAACATGTATAAGTTCTTGATCCATTAGTTTTTAAGTTCTTAATAACTTTAAATAACCGATTAATTTTCGTAAATTTACTGCACAAAACTATGAAAAAAGTTTTGACTCCTTAATTTTCCATTGAATTAAAAAAATTAATTATGATTGATGCAGCTGAATTAATTGACAATGCCTTTTTACGTCAATTTGAATTAAAAATTGAAGACCAATTAGCAATAATTGAATACTCGCTTCAAGAACGAAAAATATTTTTAACCAAACTTATTATTCCTGAAAACATATTTACTGAAGATTTTCAAAACGATTTTATTATACTTGCTTTAAATCATATAGAAGAAAGAAATTTAAGTGTTGTACCAACAAGTCCTGAAATAGCTAAGTTTATTCGAAAAAACAGAAAATACAAAAGTATGTTACCTGTAGGTTTAAGAATATAGTAGGAATAGAATTAATGTTAAAAAAGAGGCTACTAAAGTTTCCTTTTATTTTAAGCCATAATATTTTCGTAGGCAAACCTAACTATGCCATCTTCATCAATGTTAGTAAGTTTTACATCGTGAAGTGTATTTACTAATTCTGGATTCCAAGGAGCTTTTACTTTTACATAATTTTCGGTAAAACCATGTATATATCCTTCTTTGTTTTCACTTTCAAATAAAACAGTTCTAGAACTTCCTATTTGACTTTCGTAATATGCTCTTCTTTTCTTTACCGATAATCCTCGAAGCATCTTACTACGTTTAGCTCTTACATTTTTAGGGATTTCTCCTTGCATTGTTGCAGCAACTGTATTATCTCTTTCTGAATATGTAAAAACATGTAAATACGATATATCTAGTTCATTTAAAAAATTATATGTTTCTAGAAATATTTCATCTGTTTCTCCTGGAAAACCAACTATTACATCTACACCAATGCAAGCGTGAGGCATAACTTGCTTTATTTTACTAACACGATCTACATAGAGTTCTTTCATGTATCGTCTTCGCATTAACTTTAAAATAGCATTACTACCACTTTGCAAAGGAATATGAAAATGCGGTACAAAAATCCTGCTTTTAGAAACAAAATCTATGGTTTCATTTTTTAATAAATTTGGTTCGATAGATGATATTCGTAAACGTTCAATACCTGCTACCTGATCTAATGCTTGTACTAGTTCAAAAAAAGTATGTTCGTGTTTTTTGTTTCCAAACTCCCCTTTTCCATAGTCGCCAATATTAACACCTGTAAGAACGATTTCTTTGATACCTTTCTCTGAAATTTCCTGTGCATTTTTTAATACGTTAGCAAGTTCATCACTTCTAGAAATACCTCTTGCTAAAGGGATTGTACAATAGGTACATTTATAGTCGCAACCATCTTGTACTTTTAAAAAAGCTCGGGTTCGATCACCAATAGAATAGCTACCAACATAAAAATCTGCTTCTTCAATTTCGCAGGAATGCACTTCGCCAAAATCGTTTTTGGAAAGGTCGTTTATGTAATCTGTGATTTTAAATTTCTCGGTAGCACCAAGAACTAAATCTACACCATGAACATCTGCTAATTCTTGAGGTTTTAATTGTGCATAACAACCAACAGCAGCAACAAAAGCATCTGGATTTGCTTTTTGTGCTTGCTTTACAATGGTTTTAAACCTTTTGTCAGCATTTTCTGTAACAGAACATGTATTTATAACATAAATATCTGCTTCTTCCTTAAAATCTACACGTTCAAATCCTTCTTCTGTAAAGTTTCTAGCGATGGTAGATGTTTCTGAAAAATTAAGTTTACAACCTAAAGTATAAAATGCGACTTTTTTTTGTGCCATGAATTGAATAATAAAACAATGCAAAATTACATAAAAAGAGCGTTTTAACTAGTAAAACGCTCTTTTTTATAAGGAAAGAAAAATCAACTTTTAACTTCTAATTACTTTTTTAGTTATACTACCAAGATCTGTATCTACTTTTAACATATAAATACCAGATTCTAGATTAGTTAAATCTAAAGTAGTTGTTGCATTTGTTTTTATTACTTGTTTACCAATAACATTATATAATTCGATACTTTTAATAGCAACAGCATTAGAAACATTTAAATTTAGAATATTACTCGTTGGATTAGGATAAATAGAAATACTATTATCTAAAGAAAACTCTTCTACACTTAGAATGTTACCTATTACATTCATAACATATTGATTATCTGAAAAACCAATGGCTGTTGCAGGTGTAGGTGTTGTTATTCCACATGCAGTAGCTTTTAAATAACTATCATCATTTTCGCCTCCAGTATTGATCCCTGGAAAAAAAGTTTCGTTTATATTTGTTCCACTATCTCCTGCTAAAACTTCGAAAGCAATGGTAGCAGTTGTTGAAGGAATTGTTGCTGTTAATGCTACACTAATTAAACTTAAATCATCTGCAGAAGATGATATATGTGTTGCAGTACCAAGTAATGTTAAAGTAGCAGTATTCAAATCATCTGAAGTTGCAGCGTAAATATTACAAGTAATTAATTTACCATCATCTGCAGTTCCTTGACCATATTCTACAGAAGAAATTTCAAAATCTTCAGTAACACTAAAATCTGCTAGATTGTAAGCTCTAAAAAAAGAATTTTCTCTATATTCTCCTGTTCCTGTTGGCGGTTGACTCCAACAACCTACTCCTCCAGCTGTTACACTTATCGCGTCGTTAGATTGAGTTAATGTAATTTGACCATTTATAGACCAAACAAAGAAACCAATCATAAAAAAAAGAATGTAATTTTTTTTCATATTATAATATTTTGGATTAACATTGATTAAATATAACACTTTACTACTTTTAAATGAAATATTACTATCTAATTTTGCTACTTCTAGTTAGTTGCGGTTCTAAAAACAAAGAAAAGGGTAATGTATTTAGATATAATGAACATAAAAACATTGGTTCTTTAGATCCTGCTTTTGCAAAAGACAACGCAGATATTTGGGCAACTAATCAACTTTTTAATGGTTTGGTACAAATGGATGATGCATTAAACGTGGAGCCATGTATTGCTAAAAGCTGGACTGTTTCTAAAGATGCTCTCACCTACTCCTTTTTACTTAGAGATGATGTGTATTTTCATAAACATAAGCTTTTTGGAAAAGATTCTACTAGAAAAGTAATTGCTAGTGATTTTGAGTACAGCTTAAACCGATTGACAGATAAAAAAGTAGCTTCATCTGGAAGTTGGGTGTTAAATAAAGTGGCACATTTTAAAGCGATAAACGATTCTGTTTTTCAAATGCAGTTAAAACAACCTTTTCCTGCTTTTTTAGGATTACTTACCATGAAATATTGCTCTGTAGTACCTAAAGAAATCGTAGAACATTATGGAAGTGATTTTAGAGCAAATCCAATAGGAACTGGTCCATTTGTATTTAAACGATGGGAAGAAAATATAAAACTAGTTTATAGAAAGAATACTAATTATTTTGAAAAGGACACCAACGGAAATAACTTACCTTATTTAGAAGCTATAGCTATCACTTTTTTACCAGATAAACAAAGTGAGTTTTTACAATTCGCTCAAGGAAACATTGATTTTGTTTCTGGTTTAGACGCTTCTTATAAAGATGAAATATTAACTGCTACTGGAAATCTTCGGGATATGTATATTAATGCTGTAAACATGATTCGTGGTCCCTACTTAAACACAGAATATCTTGGTTTTTATATGGAAAGTGATGCAAATGAAATACAATCGAAATTACTTAGACAAGCTGTAAATTATGGTTTTGACAGAGAAAAAATGATGACCTATTTAAGAAACGGTATTGGTATTCCTGCTAATGGAGGCTTTATACCAAAAGGGCTTCCTGGCTATAATGCAACCATAGGTTATAATTACCAACCCAAAAAAGCTAGAGATTTAGTAGTAAAATACATTAATAAAACAGGAAATAAAAATCCAGAAATAACACTTACTACAACTAGTAATTATTTAAGTTTTTGTGAATATATACAAAGGGAATTAAAAAAAACAGGATTAAATATTATTGTCGATGTGGTTCCTGCTTCTGCTTTAAAAGAAGCAAAGGCTAATGGAAAAACAGATATGTTTAGAGCGAGTTGGGTTGCAGATTATCCAGATGCAGAAAATTATCTTTCTTTATTTTACAGTAAGAATTTTGCGCCAAATGGACCTAACTATACCCATTTTAAAAAGGAACAATTTGATATTTGGTATACAGAAGCTTTTACAGAAACAAACCCTATTAAAAGAGAAAATTTATATACAAAAATGGACTCTCTAATCATGCAAGAATCACCTGTTATAACTATGTTTTATGATGAAGTTATTCGTTTTACAAGAAAAAATGTATATGATTTAGGTATAAACCCTATTAACATGCTAGACTTAAAGCGTGTTAAGAAAATAGATTAACTATTAGATTTCTAAAATGTTATCTTCATATAGGTTCTTGTTTTTTTTTATTATTTTTTCGGAAACGATGCCTGTTACTATTAAATACTGTGAAATGCCATAGAGTAAAATAACTGTTACTTTTTCATAAAAAATTCCTTCAGAGTAAAATACATGTAAAACAGAAATGGAATCTGAAAAAACAGAAAACAATACTCCTAATCCAACTATTAGGTAACTTTTTCTATCTACTTCTGATTTTCTTAGATAAGCAAATTGCAATACTAACATCGCTACAAATAGATAAAATAATACTGGAAAAAAATATCCTTCTAATTTATCATATACAATATTTAATATAATTAGAATATAAATAAAACAGAAACTCAATATAGGAAATAGCTTTACTAGTTTAAAGTCATTCTGATTTGAAAATTTAAATGCAAAAAACAGCTTTCCTAGCACAAAACTAAACATTCCTAAAGTAAATAAAACACTAATATTCTTGAATATAAAAAGGATATCTCCAACCAAAAAAAGAGATAAAGCGATAATCATAAATAAAAACTTATTTTTAGACTTCTCCTTATGATTAAGGATATAATAGACTAGAAGAGATATCATTAAAAAAGGTTTTGTAATTAACCTAAATGAAATTGTATCTATATTTAATTTCAATATTATATCTAATAATAGAATAGAAAAATACAGTACTGAAAATATGCGTTTATTCTTAAAAATAAACATAATTATATATTGGGAGTTAAATTTTGAGGGAATTTAGTTTTAAGCAAATTAAGAAAAAAAATGCATGTTTTACAATGTAAAAAGAATAAAACTTAAATAAAAAGATTGCTATTAGATGAAGCTATCTTCAAAATAATTATTCCTTGATAAAATAATACAAATCATCTCCACCTTTGCCTTTAGGTCTTGTAGAAGTAAAATAACCAGTTTTTAAATCATCCTTAATCATAAAACTATAATCATCGAACCTAGAATTTATTGGTCCATCAAGTAATTGCGCTTCACTATAAGTACCATCTTCTAGCATTTCGCTTTTATAAATATCCAATTGCCCTTTTCCTTTTGGTCTATTCGAAGAAAAATATAATGTATTATCTTTTGCTATAAATGGAAAAAGTTCTTTTTTTCTAGTATTTACCTTAGGCCCTACATTTTCTGGTTTTCCAAAAACATTATTTTCATGTATGGCAACTCTAAAAATATCTGTCCCTCCTAAACTTCCACGCATTGTAGAAACAAAATACATAAACTTACCATCTGGACTAATTGCAGGATGACCATAAGAAGAGTTTGGTTTACAAAAGCTTGGTACTTTAAAGTTTGTCCAACCAATACCCTCTATGTATTCTCCTATTTCTATTCTTAATCTGGAAGCTTTCTGAGATAAATTTGCTTTTCTTTCTTTATTATATACATTGGTAGTAATAACTATATATTGTTTATCTGAAGTATAAAAAGTCGAAGCAGACATATTAAAAGCTGCATCACTTAACTTATTAGGTAAAGGTAAAACATTAATAATATCACCATTATTACCAATTTCTCCTTGATATAAAGTTACTAACGGAGTATCATTAAGCATTTGTTGCTTTCCTCTTTTGTTTAATAAATTAGATGTGAAAACTATTTTATTACCCTCTAAATAAGATACTCCAAAATGAGTATTTTCATCATTAACGTTAAGATTAACAATTTTAATAGTATCCTTTTGCGCATACCCTTTAAAACAAATGCAAAAAAGCATTAAAAAACAAAACCAAAATATATTTTTCATAAATTATAAAAAAATCAAAAACTAATAATTACTTCGCCACTTTAGGGTATCGTTAAAAACATGTTCTAAAATTGCTTCATCCGTTTCGGTAAAATCAATGTTTCTTCTAGACATAACTACTTTAGCAACTTCAAAAGCTTTTTTAGTTAAGTATGTTGTAAAACCACTATTTCCTCCCCAAGAAAAGCTTGGCACAAAATTTCTTGGAAAACCGCTTCCAAAGATATTAGCACAAACTCCAACAACTGTGCCAGTATTAAACATGGTATTTATACCACATTTACTGTGATCCCCCATCATCAATCCGCAAAACTGTAAACCAGTTTTAGCAAAACCTTCCGTTTCGAAACTCCATAATCGCACTTCTGCATAATTATTTTTCAAATTCGAATTATTGGTATCTGCCCCTAGATTACACCATTCGCCTAGTACCGAATTTCCTAAAAAACCATCATGTCCTTTATTAGAATAACCAAAAAGGACAGAGTTATTCACTTCACCACCTACTTTACTGTGTGGTCCTACTGTTGTTGGTCCATAAATTTTTGCTCCCAATTTAACGGTAGCATGATTGCATAGCGCAAAAGGACCACGAATAAGGCTTCCTTCCATAATCTCTGCATCTTCTCCAATATAAATTGGACCAGAACTAGCATTTAAAGTTGCAAATTCTAGTTTTGCGCCTTCTTCAATAAAAATATTTTCTGCAGCAATTATATTATTAGAACTAGGTATTGGCTGCGATTTTCTTCCGTTGGTTAAAAGCTCAAAATCTTCTTGAATTGCTTCTCCATTTTTAGAAAAAATATCCCAAGTATTTTCAATTTTTAAAACTTCTTGATCATACTCAATTGCTTCGTAAGTACTTAAATCTATATCTTCTTGTGCTTCTTTTGTAAAAAAAGCAATAACTTCTTCGCCATTAAAAATGGCTTGGTTTTCTTCTAAGTTTTTAATCAACTCAACCAACTCATAATCTGGAAGATAAGATGCATTTATCATTATATTTTTTTCCATTTCTACCATTGGGTATTTTTCAGATAAATAATCTTCAGTAATTGTAGTAGTGGTAGATCCTAAATGTTTTTCCCATTTTTCTCTAATGGTTAAAATACCTATGCGAATATCGGCAACTGGTCTAGTATAGGTAAATGGCAATAGTTGGTTTCGAGAAGGGCCATCAAAAAGAATATAATTCATGATAAAACGGAAAGTTAAATGTTAAATGATAAAAGTTCTTTACTCTTATTAAATCTATTTTTTGATTAATTCAAAAGTAGTCTAAATATTAAAAACAAAAAAGCCTTTCAATATTTTGAAAGGCTTTAATTAAATATTTATAAGCTAAATTATTTTTTAAACTTAGCATATTTAGTTTTAAACTTATCAATACGACCAGCAGTATCTACTAATTTAGATTTACCAGTATAAAATGGATGAGATGTTCTAGAAATCTCCATTTTTATTAATGGATATTCAACACCATCAACTTCTAATGTTTCTGACGTATTTGCTGTAGATTTAGTTAAAAAAACATCTTCATTTGACATGTCTTTAAATGCTACTAATCTATAATTTTCTGGATGTATTCCTTTTTTCATCGCTAAATGCTTTATTATCTTAACTATTTTCGAGGTGCAAATTTAAGTAAATTTTACTAATGCACAATACTTTTTTTAAAAATTATTTAATTAAAATATTCCATTGTAAAAATAATGGCTGCAACAAAGATACTATTAATACTTTCTTTTGCTTAATTTTATTAAGATTTTCACTTTCGTGGGAATAAAATGTAACGTTTTGTTATATTTGTTTACTAACTTTCTATAAACTAAAAAATCAAAAAACATATTATGGAAACACAAAATGAATCAGTAGGGAGTTTTGCTAAAAATTACGGATTAGTACTAGGGTTAATTTTAATATTAATTGCAGTAATAATGTATGTAACAGGCTTGCAACTGGAAGGAGTACAATGGCCAATGTACATTTACTACGTTATTTTTCCTGCCATAATTATTTATGCAATTAGTCAATATAAAAAAAGTAACGCTAATATTTTAAGCTTAGGGCAAGCTATTAAAGTTGGTTTATTAATTGCTGTAATAAGCGCACTAATATTTGCTGTTTACGGACTAATTTTCAACTATTTAATAGATCCAGAATTTCAAGGTTTAGCAATGGAAGCAACAAGAGATAAACTTTTAGAAAATCCTAATTTAACGGAAGAACTAGTAGATCAACAAATGGTAATGATTGAAAAATTCTCCAACCCTTTATTAGGAAGTGCCTTTTGGATTGCTTTAAGTGCATTTTTTGGCTTAATTTATTCTCTAATTGGTGGGCTAGTAATGAAAAAAGAAGCATAATACATGAACATATCAGTAGTCATACCACTACTTAACGAACAAGAATCTTTAACAGAATTACATGATTGGATTGCAAAAGTTATGCAATCCAATCATTTTTCTTATGAAATCATTTTTATAGATGATGGTAGTACAGACGATTCTTGGAAAATTATTTCACAACTATCACAAAAAGATACTAATGTAAAAGGCATTAGATTCTTGAAAAATTTTGGGAAATCACAAGCATTACATGCTGGTTTTGAAAAAGCAGAAGGTAGCGTTGTTATTACAATGGATGCCGATTTACAGGACAATCCTAATGAAATACCAGAACTATATAACATGATAGTTAAAGATGGGTTCGATCTCGTTTCTGGATGGAAAAAGAAGCGTTATGATTCTGTAATTTCTAAAAATTTACCATCTAAACTATTTAATTGGGCTGCTAGAAAAACTTCAGGAGTTTCTCTTCATGATTTTAATTGTGGTTTAAAAGCATATCATAATAATGTAGTAAAAAACATTGATGTAAACGGTGAAATGCATCGCTATATCCCGGTACTTTCAAAAAATGCTGGTTTTACAAAAATTGGCGAAAAAATAGTGCAACATCAAGCTAGAAAATATGGCGAAACCAAATTTGGTATGGATCGATTTATTCATGGTTTTCTAGATTTAATTACTATTTGGTTTTTATCCAGATTTGGAAAAAGACCAATGCATCTCTTTGGTGCTTTAGGTTTTTTAATGTTTGCTATTGGATTTGCTTTTGCTATATATTTAGGCATAGACAAACTATATTTAAATCCTACAGGAAGACTAATCACCGAAAGACCTCAGTTTTACATTTCTTTGGTCACCATGATTATTGGCACACAATTTTTTGTAGCTGGCTTTTTAGGAGAAATTATTTTAAGAACAAAATCAGATAAAAAAAGATACTTAATTAAAGAGGAAATTAATTTAACGGCTATTTAATCTTTAACTTTTAGTATTTCCGTATTTTTACACAAACAATTACTTTATAATATGATACACATAGAACCAGAATTATTAAACAGAGTAAACAAATGGTTAACACCTGCATTTGATGCGGATACTCAAACATATATTAAAGACTTAATTGCTACCAATCCAAAAGAACTTAAAGAAGCTTTTTATAAAGATTTAGAATTTGGTACAGGAGGAATGCGTGGCATCATGGGGATTGGCACCAACAGAATTAACAAATTTACGCTAGGTAGAAATACACAAGGTATAAGTAACTACCTACACCAAGCATTTCCTGGAGAAAAACTTAAAGTTGCAATAGCCTTCGATTGTAGGCACAACAGTAAAACACTTGCAAAAGTCGTAGCGGATGTTTTTTCGGCTAATAATATTGAAGTATTTTTATTTGAAGACTTACGTCCTACTCCAGAACTTTCCTTTGCATTAAAACACTTAAATTGTCATAGTGGTATTGTATTAACAGCATCTCATAACCCACCAGAATATAATGGTTATAAAGTATATTGGCAAGATGGAGGACAACTAGTTCCGCCACAAGACTCCGAAATAATTAAAGAAATTAATAATCTAGATTATGCGGAAATTAAATTTAAAGCAAACGAAGAGCTAATAAAATATATTGGTAAAGAAGTCGATGATGTATTTATTGATGCATCCATTAAAAATGGAAGCTTTGAAACTTCCGCGAAAGCGAAAGACGATTTAAACATTGTATTTACATCCTTACACGGTACTTCTATCACACTTTTTCCAGACACATTAGAAAGAGCAGGGTATAAAAACGTTCATGTTGTGGAAGAACAACGGGTACCAAATGGTGATTTCCCAACCGTTAAATCTCCAAATCCAGAAGAACCTGAAGCTTTAAAAATGGCTTTAGAATTAGCAGACAAAACAAATGCCGATATTGTAATTGGTACAGATCCAGACGCAGATAGACTTGGTGTTGCTGTTAGAGATTTAGACGGTAAAATGATTATTCTAAACGGAAATCAAACTATGGTTTTAATGACCGATTTCCTACTAAAACAATGGAAAGACAGTAACAAATTAAATGGTAAAGAGTTTATTGCTACAACCATCGTTTCTACACCAATGGTTGCTGCATTAGCAAAATCTTACAATACAGATTGTAAAATTGTTTTAACTGGCTTTAAGTGGATCGCTAAAATGATTAAAGACTTCCCAAACCAAGATTTTATTGGTGGTGGTGAAGAAAGCTTTGGTTATATGGTAGGTGATTTTGTTAGAGATAAAGATGCAAATACATCCTCTTTATTGGCTATAGAAATTGCAGCACAAGCAAAAGCTAATGGAAGCTCATTATACCAAGAATTAATTAAATTATATGTAAAACATGGTATGTATAAAGAACATTTAATCTCTTTAACTAAAAAAGGAATAGAAGGTGCGCAAGAAATTAAACAAATGATGATTGATGCGCGCGAAAATCCTTTAAAAGAAGTAAATGGATCTAAAGTTACTAAAATTGAAGATTACCAATTATCTACAACTAAAGATGTAATCTCTGGTAAAGAAACAACCATCGACGTTCCTAAATCTAATGTATTAATATATTATACAGAAGATGGAAGTAAAATAGCATTAAGACCAAGTGGTACTGAGCCTAAAATTAAATTCTATATTAGTGTAAACACTAGCCTAGACAATGTGTCAGCATTTGAGGCTACGGAACAAAAATTGAAAAATAAGTTAGAAGCAATCATTAAAGATTTGCAACTTAATTAATGGATTATTTAAAAAAGATCTCTCAATTTATAATTCCGTATAAAAAATACGGTTACCTCAATATTTTCTTTAATGTACTCTACGCCTTATTTAGCACCTTAGCAATGGTGTCTTTAATGCCAATGATAAATGTATTATTTGGGGAAACTAAAAAATTAAACACCAAACCTGTTTATCAAGGAATTACAGAAATTAAATCCTATGGAGAAGATTATTTAAATTATTTTGTAACAACAACGAACGAAAACGAAGGACCTCAACAAACTTTGTTATATATGATTATTTTAATCATAAGTTTGTTTTTACTCAAGAATATCTTCAATTATCTCGCCCTATTTTTTATAACATTTTTAAGAAATGGTGTTTTAAAAGATTTAAGAGATTCTATTTACAATAAAGTACTAACCTTACCTATTTCTTATTATTCTGAAAAGAAAAAAGGAGATATTATAGCTCGTATTTCTGGTGATGTTAATGAGGTAAAAAACTCCTTGTTAGCTGTTCTAGAACTAATAGTAAAAGAGCCATTAACCATTGTATTTGCAATTGTAACCATGTTTACCATTTCTATGAAACTCACCATTTTTGTGTTTGTTTTTATTCCTGTTGCTGGATTAATAATTTCTAGAATAGGAAAAAGCTTAAAGAAAAAATCTGGAAGAGTTCAACAAGAACAGGGTGTGTTTTTATCTACATTAGAAGAGACATTAAGTGGCTTAAAAGTAATAAAAGGTTTTAATGCCGAAGATCGCTTCAATACTAAATTTCAAGAATCTACGAATAGATTCTATAATTATTCAAATACCTTATTAAACCGACAAAATTTAGCTTCACCTGCAAGTGAATTTTTAGGTATAGCAACTATTGCTGCATTATTATGGTATGGAGGAAGTATGGTTTTAATAGACAAGAGCCTTTCCGGTGGAGCTTTTATTACCTACATGGCTCTAGCATACCAAATTTTAACACCTGCAAAAGCAATTAGCAAAGCTAGTTATAAAGTAAAAGCTGGTAATGCTGCAGCAGATCGTGTATTAGAAATTATTGAAACACCTTCCCTTCTTGAAGACAAACCAAAAGCCATTATTAAAACCGATTTCACAAAAGCTATAACTATTAATAATATTTCCTTTAAATATGAAGAAGATTTAGTGCTTAAAAACTTTACCGTTAACGTACCAAAAGGAAAAACGATTGCTCTTGTTGGACAATCTGGAAGTGGTAAATCTACCATTGCTAATCTTGTTACTCGTTTTTATGATGTAAACGAAGGAAACATATCTATAGATGGAGAAGACATTAGAAACCTTACCAAAAAATCTTTAAGAAGCTTAATTGGTTTAGTAACGCAAGATTCTATCTTATTTAATGAAACCGTAAAAAACAATATATTAATAGGAAACCCAAATGCTTCAGAGGATGAAGTTATTGAAGCTTTAAAAATTGCAAATGCATGGGAATTTGTTAAAAACCTACCTAAAGGCATAGAAACCAATATAGGTGATTCTGGCGGAAAACTCTCTGGCGGACAAAAACAACGTTTAAGTATAGCACGAGCAGTTTTAAAGAATCCGCCAATTATGATTCTAGATGAAGCAACTTCTGCTTTAGACACAGAAAGCGAACGTTTAGTGCAAGTGGCATTAGAAAACATGATGAAAAACAGAACCTCCATTGTAATAGCACATAGACTTTCTACCATTCAAAATGCGGATCAAATTTTAGTGATGCAAAAAGGAGAAATAGCAGAACAAGGAACACATAAAGAATTAATGAATAAAAACGGCGTTTATAATAAGCTTGTAGAAATGCAAAGCTTTGAGTAGAATTAAAATATTTAAATAAAAAAAGCTAGAATTTCTTCTAGCTTTTTTTTTGTTTATGTTAGACTTGGGGCGACTAACATTAAGTAGGTTTGATGGTGTAAATATATAGTAAATAAATATACAAACCAAAAAAAAATGCATTTCAACTTGTAAATCATGCGTTTTATCGATGATTCAAACTATATTACATTGATTTTCAACAACATGGTGAAATAAAAAAAATCAAGTATTTTTCAATTAATTAAAAAATTTGTGTCGATTTTAAACTTTTTGTAAATTAATAAGTCTAATAAATGATAACTAATCTAATGCTGTGCTAAACGAAACCGTTTTTTTACAACAATTAAAATCTAAAACCTCTAAAGAACAGGCTTTTAAAGAGTTGGTTTCGCAATATAAAGAGCGTTTATACTGGCATATTCGTCATATAGTAAAATCTCATGATGATACAGATGACGTACTACAAAATACGTTTATTAAAGTTTTTAAAAATATAGATAATTTTAAAGGAGACAGTAAAATTTACTCCTGGATGTATAGAATAGCGACTAATGAAGCTATAACACATATAAATAAAAACGCAAAAAGATTACAGATCACTAACGAAGAAACACAAACGCTAGCGATTAATAATTTACAGTCAGATGTTTATTTTGAAGGCAATGAAATACAATTAAAATTACAGCAAGCCATTGCAACACTTCCCGAAAAACAAAGACTAGTATTTAATATGAAATATTTTCAAGATTTAAAATACAGTGAAATGTCCGAAATTTTAGAAACCAGTGAAGGTGCCTTAAAAGCATCCTACCATATCGCTGTTAAAAAGATTGAAAACTATTTAACTAATAAATAAGTAACAATTAAACCTTTATAAAAAAAAAGAGTCTAAAAATTGTGATGAATAAAGATTTAAAAAACATACAAGAATCCGGCTTTAAAGTTCCAAAAAATTATTTGGAAAACTTTGAAGCGTCTATATTAAGTCAAGCGAAGTTGAAAGAGAAAGTTACAAACTCTGGATTCACGATACCAAAAGGTTATTTAAAAAATGTAGAAGATACTATTTTAACAAAGGTTCATAAGGAAGAATCTGCAAAAGTAATCCCGTTATTTAGTAAAAGAAATATCATCTATATATCTAGTATTGCAGCTGTAATAGCACTACTATTTAACCTTTCGAATATAAACACAAAAGCAACTTATGACTCTTTATCTCTTGAAACAGTAGAGAACTACATACTTAATGAAGATTATAGCACCGATGATTTAGCATCTTTATTTACCAACGTTGACCTTTTAGAAGAAGATTTTAATACTATTAGTTTTTCTGACGAAGCAATGCAAGAATACCTAAATAACAACCTAGAAATAAACGACTTATATACAGAATAAAACAATAGCAATGAAAAAATCAATTATTACATTATTTATATTATTTCTTTCTGTTACTACTTTTTCACAAAACGACAGAAAAGAAAGAGAAGATAAAATAAAAGCTTTAAAAGTGGCTTATATTACAGAAAACTTAAATTTATCAACCACAGAAGCTGAGAAATTTTGGCCAGTGTATAATACGTACGAAGAGCAAATTCAAAATATAAGAAGTGAATATCACAGTAAGAAAAGAGATATTAATTTTGAAACTTTATCTGAAAATGAAGCACAGAAGTTATTAGATGAAATGGAAGCATTAAACTTAAAACGAAATAACATTAACGATAAATATAAGTTGGCATTAAGAAAAGTACTTTCTGCTAAAAAAACCTTACTATTAAAAAATACTGAAGATAACTTTAAACGAAAAATGTTTAATGAATACAAAAAAAGAAACGATTCAAAAAACTAGAACTTTTCTTTTTTAATACATTTAAACAGCCAATTGCAACATACATTGGCTGTTTTTTTGTGTACATCTATTCTTTAAAACTTAATTTACTAATACGTCCTGCTCCTGCTGCATAGGCAATACTGTCATTTAAAAAACGGAGCGTATAAAAACCTTCATCACTTAAATGTTTCCAAGTATTTCCTGCATCGTTACTAATATCGATTCCTTTAAAACCAACTGCTACTAATACTCTAGCACTACTATTTGGCATGTACTGTACACAACTTCTGTACCCCGGACTTTTATTTGGAGCTACTAACTGCCATGTTTTTCCTCCATCTTGAGTTCTTATTTTATTAGCAGAGCTATCTGCTGCTTTGGTATAATCACCTCCAATAGCAAAACCGTTATCTTCATCATAAAAAGCAACAGAATAAATTCCTGTAGTTTCCAAACCTTGTATTATAGGCGTTTCAAAAACTTCCCAAGTCTTTCCTTTATCTGGTGAGAATAAAATTCTGCTTGCCTTTCCTCCTGTTGCAACCCAAGTTTTGTTTCCAACTATCGCTATGTTTGTATCACTTGCTGCAAAAGCTGCTTCTCCTACTTTAGCCTTTGGTAAATCGCTACAAGATATTTTGTTCCAAGTATTGCCTCCATCACGTGTAATAATAATACTCATACAATCATCTGTAGGATCACCAATGGCAATACCTTCTTGGTCGTTCCAGAAATCTAAGGCATCATAAAATACTTTTGGGTGATTTTCTTGATAAACTAACTCTCCTTCATTATACAATCTTGCTGGACTTGCTATAGATAATGAGAATGTTTTATCCGCTTGAAAAGCAATAGATCTAAAGTTGTTTTTTATAGAATCCTCTAATTCTGAAAAATAATTAGCTTCTTCGAAATTATTCATATCCTCTAAAATACTTCTATAAATTTCTCCATTAGAAGTCGCTGCAACTACACTACCTTCATTAATATCGATAGCCCTAACATTTAAACTAGCATCTTGCAAAAGAGTTTCCATTTCTACTTTCGAAAAATTTTTATGTATTGGTTTGGATACAGGTTCGTATTTATTTTTTATACCACAACCTCCAATTCCTATTACTAAAATAGTGAATACAATAAAACATATTGCTTTTTTCATAAATATCAATTTTCTATAAAAATAGAAAAGCTTTATGACATAATCATAAAGCCTTTCCTGCTATTAATCAAAATATAACATCTATTTTAGGGAAAAGATGCTAAGCGGTACTTCTAATTTTTCATGATTTTTAAAATACTACTATTATTAATATGTATTAAATACATTCCTTTTGAAAAATTAGAAAAGTCTACTACTAGCGTATTCGCATTTACATACTTATTTTCTAGTAATAATTGACCTTGAATATTATATACTTCAATATTTTCAATAGTATAAGCACCATTAACTATCGTTACTATATTATTTGTAGGATTTGGGTAATACTTTAAATGATTACTAAAATCTACTTCATCTATAGATAAAGAATCATTATTAGCGTTGTAAGTTGGTAATTGAATAGCAAAATCACCTGTACCGTTTGGTATTCTTGCATACCCCATATCATCGGTTTGCTCACCAAAAGTAATATTCTCTATTATGGTACCATCTGTATACGATAAAATGGCACTTTCGCCTCCAGACGAAAACTTAATATCTGCATGTAAACCGTCTTGATCTAAATCTTTATCACACCAAACAATTAAATAACTATCTGGCGCTATTGTTAAACCAGTAGGAAATGCCCAAACCAATAAATCATTCGGATCATCTGATAAATACAAATTATCTAAACTTAAGGTTTCTGAGCTATTATTATATAACTCTAACCAATCCTCATATTCCCCATCTTGATCTGTAACGGTAGTTTCATTAGATGCCATAATCTCATTAATTACTAAATCTCCAGGTGTTAATGTAGGGTAACTGGTATCTACTGTTTCATTATTTGCTGCATACGTTGGTTCTTGAATAATAAATTCTCCTGTTCCGTTTGGTACTCTTGCATAGCCCATATCATCGGTTTGCGATCCAAATGTAATATTCTCTATTACAGTTCCATCTGCATAAGATAATATAGCACTTTCTCCACCAGATGAAAACTTTAAATCTGCATGTAAACCATCTTGATCATCATCTTTATCACACCAAACAATTAAGTAACTATCTGGTGCTATTGTTAAACCGGAAGGAAATTGCCACACTAACAAATCCTCTGGATCATCCGATAAATACAGATTGTCTAAGCTTAAGGTTTCCGAACTATTATTATACAATTCTAACCAATCATCATATTCGCCATCTTGATCTGTAACGGTTGCCACATTAGATGCCATAATTTCATTAATTACTAAATCTCCAGGTGTTAATGTTAAATAAGTTGCTTCAATAGAGTGAAACTCATATTCGGCTCTTGCTGGTGAAAAAGCTCCAATATTATTATTTTCAGCATATATATAATATTGCATGTAATCTGTATCTATTGTTACAGCAACACCATAGTTGTTATCACCTGAAGCACCATCGTTATGTGCGCCATCATCATACATCAAAACTTTTGTAAATGGCATCGTTTCATCTGTTCTATAGCCTAAATAAACGGCATCCGTATTTGTATCTGTAACAGAACCCGTAATTGTTATAGTATCTCCTATTAAAGGTGCAGAATCTGAAGGTATAACACTACTAATAGTAGGTTGTGTATTTGTAAAATCTGTTTCGGTTAATAAATAACTACTTCTTGCTGCCATTAAATTTGTTAATCCTGGAGCAGTATTTCCGCCTACATTATAATCCGTATTAATATTACCTGTAAATTGTGCATCTGTATAAAACTTATTAGTATCAGCTGCAACTGCAGTTGCAATAATTGCTTGATAGTCGTTTGCTAATGTTAAGTAGTTCGAATTACTAATGTTCTCTGTTAAAATAGTTTTGTAATGTGCTAAATACATTCTTTTATATTTTGGCACTTCCATTAGCTTAGAAAACAAAGGAAAGTTAGCATCGTTTTCATGTAATAGATGATCTAATTCTGCTTTCTCTGTGGTAGAATTCAAAGTTCCTGTCTGTCCTGGTCCTCCCGGTCCACCTGGCCCTCCCGGTCCACTAGATGTTTCCCCTGTCATGCTAAAAACTCCAAAAGACATATTTAAATCCCATATTACAGAATTAAATTGTTCATTATCATCTTTGTATAAATAATAGTTCTGTTTAAACTGACCGATATAACTATCTAGGTTTACCAATACATTATCTAGTGCTAACATCCATAACGCCATATCTACATCTATCACATTTTCAATATTTGTAATATCACTATCTAATATACTTGTTAATTCTATTAAATCATTCCAATGTGCTTCTGCTATTGTAGGATCTGTATCATCATCCGACTTAATCTCATATGCATCATCATAACTTGAAGAATTAGTCCCTAAGTATTCTAAGTTAGGTAAACTTGTAGATTGTGGCCCTGCACCATCCGGTGGACTACAACTAAAAAAAGCATTGTCTTTAGAACCAAAATGCTTGTCTACAAATGTTTTAGTAATTGCTTCAGTATTAGTATATAAACCAATCAAGGTACCATTTACATAAACGTTTGCATAATTCGCTTGTGGGGCATCCATATATTGGTTAATAATATTATAAGCCACAGTTTCTCTAACAAAAGATGGATCAAAAATCACATTTGCTAACTTAATATCTTTATAGCCTTGGTAATCTTGATCGATATAAGTATCCAATTCGATATGGAATGGATTCTTTGTTTGATTGGCACTATAAGAGCTATTCCCTTTATATTTAACACCAACTTGATTAAAAACAGTGCCATTAATAGTAACAGAGGTAGCTTCTGTGTAATTATTATCTCCTGCCTTTTCTGCATCTAATAAAGCATCCCAATTGCTTTCTGCAAATTCTATTTCTATAGTTTGAATAGTATTTATATCATATAAATCTTGCGCAAAAGAAGTCATAGATATTAACAAAAATAATGTGAGAGTAATTATACGTTTCATGTATTTAAATTTTAGTTATTTATCTTTAGATGCGTAAAAGAAAAAAAACTTGCGCTACTTTATTTATTTTTTTGTTTTACATTATCAACTATAAAATGTGAAAATTAATATCTATAAATAATAAAGAAATAATTATAATTGTTTCTAAAATCATACCTTTGCATGTTCTAAAAGTTTAGCCTATAGATTCCTAAATTTTAAGACTAAACAACTGAATAGATATTTATGAGATTACACAGAAATTTATGCTTTGCAACTGTTGATGGTTTATTACTAATTTTTAATGAAGGTAAGTATGCAGATAAAGTAGTACAACAATTACTAAAACGTGATAAACGCTGGGGAAGTCGTGACAGAGGTTTTGTTGCTGAAACTACTTACGATATTGTACGATGGAAACGTCTGTACGCTGAAATTGCTGAAGTAAAAGAACCTTTTTCTCGTGATGACGTTTGGCGCTTAGTTGCTGTTTGGGGAACCTTAAAAGGGATAAAACTACCAGATTGGAAGTATTTTGAAAATACTCCACAACGAAAAATAAAAGGTAGATTTGATGAATTTTCAAAAATTAGAAAAATTGCCGCTTCCGTTCCTGATTGGATGGACGAAATTGCTACTAAAGAATTAGGTGAAAACGTCTGGACTAAAGAAATTACTGCTTTAAACCAACAAGCAGACGTTGTTTTACGTGTTAATACTTTAAAAATTACTAAAGAAAAACTGCAAGAAGAACTTTCAGATTTAGATATTGAAACTGATGAAGTTAAAAATCATCCTGATGCTTTAAAACTAAGAGAAAGAGCAAATGTTTTTACAACAGAAGCTTTTAAAAAAGGTTTTTTTGAAGTGCAAGATGGTTCTTCACAAAAAGTTGCCGAATTTCTAGATGTAAAACCAGGCATGAAAGTTGTAGATACTTGTGCTGGCGCTGGAGGTAAAACATTACACCTTGCTGCACTTATGGAAAATAAAGGGCAAATTGTTGCAATGGATATTTATGAAAATAAATTAAAAGAATTAAAACGTAGAGCAAAAAGAGCTGGAGCACACAACATAGAGATGCGTGTAATAGATTCAACCAAACCTATTAAGAAATTATATGATAAAGCAGACAGAGTATTAATAGATGCTCCTTGCTCTGGTTTAGGGGTACTACGTAGAAATCCAGATGCCAAATGGAAATTGCAACCCGAATTTTTAGAAAAAATTAGAAAAACACAAGCTGAAATTTTAAACTCGTATTCAAGAATGGTAAAACCCGGAGGAAAAATAGTTTATGCTACTTGCTCTATATTACCTTCCGAAAACCAAGATCAAGTTAAAGCTTTTTTAACATCAGAATCGGGAAAAGATTTTACCTTTGTTAAAGAGAAAAAAATATTATCCTACGAATCTGGGTTTGATGGATTTTACATGGCATTATTAGAAAAGAAAAAATAAATTATAATGAAACAATTTTACACCGTACTATTACTATTATTAACAGTTACCGTTTCTGCGCAAATACCTTCAAATTATTACGACAATGCTACCGGAACTGGCTACACTTTAAAAACACAATTAAAAACTATTATTACGAATGGTCATATAGATCATGGTTACTCTAATAGCTTGTATATTGCGTATCAAACATCCGATAACGATTCGTATTACGAAAACGATAATACCGTTTTAGATATGTATTCCGAAAATCCTTCTGCTACAGACCCATATAACTTTGCACATGATACAGATGGTAGTTCTGCTACAGGACAAGCTTGTGGAAATTATTCTGTTGAAAGTGATTGTTATAATAGAGAGCATATTTTTCCTCAAGGTTTTTTTGACTCTAAAAATCCTATGCGTGGAGATATTCATCATGTAATACCAACAGATGGAAGAGTTAATGGTTTTCGAAATAATTACCCTTTTGGTAAAGTAGGTACAAGTTTAGTTAGTCAAAGCAACATATCTAACCCAACACAAAACGGATCTAAATTAGGTAATTGTATTTCTCCTGGTTATTCTGGAACCGTTTTTGAGCCAATTGATGAGTTTAAAGGAGATATCGCTAGAATGTTACTATATTTTGCGGTTAGATACGAAGATAACTGGAATGATTCAGGTTGGTCATCCCATACAGTTGCTAACAATATGCTTAATGGTACAAGTGATCAATTTTATGAAACTTGGTATATAAACTTACTATATTCTTGGCACCTTCAAGATGGCGTAAGTCAAAAAGAAATAGATAGAAATAATGCTGCATATGCGTATCAAGGCAATGCAAACCCATTTATAAATCATCCAGAATATGTGCAAGCCATTTGGTCAAGTATTCTTTCTGTAGATGAATTTGAAACTGTAGATACTATTAAAATGTACCCAAATCCTACCAACGGAAACACAGTTACTATACAAACGAACAAAAATATTTCGGTAGAAGTTTACGATGTTTTAGGCAAAAAAATAAAACAACAAAACATTACTTCAAGCCAAAACAAATTAAATATTTCAGGGTTATCTAAAGGAGTTTATTTAGTAAGATTTATTTCTTCTACAGGTAGTACGACAAAAAAATTAGTTAAACAATAAACATATACTTAACCACAGATTTAAAAAAAAACGATTCTAATTTTAGAGTCGTTTTTTTTTGTTCAAAACATAGTGAATAACTAAAAAATTAAGCAATTATTTTAGTCGAAAAATAGAACTAAAAAACTTAAATTTGTCTCTTTAAAAACAACACTCAAACCTCTATATAATGATTCATTTCTTCGGAAACCAAAACAGTAAAGTCTTTGCTGTTCAAGCAACAAAAGAATTATCAACCCAAACCATTTCAAAATTGACTTGGTTATTTGGCAACCAGCCAAAAATAGAACAAGCATCTTTAGATGCTTTTTTTGTTGGTCCTCGTGCAGCCATGATAACTCCTTGGAGTACCAATGCTGTCGAAATCACTCAAAATATGGGCATTTCAGATATTATTAGAATTGAAGAATTTAAGGCTGTAGCTGAAGATTTTAAAGACTTCGATCCTATGATTTCTGAAAAATACAAAAACCTTCACCAAGCATCATTTACCATTAATATTGAACCAGAAACTATTCTTAACATTAAAGATATTGCTGCTTTTAACCAACAAGAAGGCTTAGCCCTAAATGACGAAGAAGTGGCATATTTAGAAAGTGTATCACAAAAAATAGGAAGACCACTAACCGATTCTGAAGTATTCGGATTTTCACAAGTAAACTCAGAACATTGTCGTCATAAAATATTTAACGGAACATTCATCATTGATGGCGAAGAAAAACCAACGTCACTATTCAAATTAATTAAAGAAACTTCAAAACAATTTCCAAACGATATTGTTTCCGCTTATAAAGACAATGTAGCTTTTGTAAAAGGACCAACAGTTGAACAATTTGCTCCTAAAACTGCAGATAAACCAGATTTTTACACAACGCAAAATTTTAATTCTGTCATTTCGCTTAAAGCAGAAACACACAATTTCCCTACAACCGTAGAGCCTTTTAATGGGGCAGCTACTGGTTCTGGTGGTGAAATTAGAGATAGACTTGCTGGTGGAAAAGGTTCTTTGCCTTTAGCAGGAACTGCTGTATACATGACTTCGTATTCTAGATTAGAAAACGAAAGACCTTGGGAACTAAAAATGGAAGAACGCCCTTGGCTATACCAAACACCAATGGATATTTTAATAAAAGCTTCTAATGGTGCTTCCGATTTTGGTAATAAATTCGGTCAACCACTTATTTGCGGGTCCGTTTTAACCTTCGAACATGAAGAAGATGCTAGAAAACTTGGTTTCGACAAAGTAATCATGCAAGCTGGAGGAATTGGTTATGGCAAAGCAGAACAAGCTTTAAAAGACACACCAAAAGTAGGCGATAAAATTGTTATTCTTGGTGGCGAAAATTATAGAATAGGAATGGGAGGAGCTGCAGTTTCTAGTGCAGATACCGGAGAATTTGCATCTGGCATCGAACTAAACGCTGTACAACGTTCTAATCCTGAAATGCAAAAACGTGCTGCAAATGCCGTTCGTGGTATGGTAGAAAGCGAAGATAATTTTATTGTTTCTATTCACGATCACGGTGCTGGAGGACACTTAAATTGCTTATCCGAATTAGTTGAAGATACCGGTGGAAAAATCGATTTAGATAAATTACCTGTTGGTGATCCAACACTTTCAGCAAAAGAAATTATTGGTAACGAATCTCAAGAAAGAATGGGATTAGTTATTGCCGAAAAACATATAGATACATTAAGTAAAATTGCAGAACGAGAACGCTCTCCAATGTATACTGTCGGAGATGTTACAGGCAATAACAGATTTACTTTCGAGTCTAAAACTAAAGGAGACAAGCCAATGGATTTAGCACTAGAAGACATGTTTGGTAGTTCGCCAAAAACCATAATGACAGATAAAACGGTAAACAGAAACTATGATGCTGTTACTTATAATTCCGATAATATTTTAAACTATTTAGATCAAGTATTACAACTAGAAGCTGTTGCTTGTAAAGATTGGCTAACCAACAAAGTAGACCGTTGTGTTGGTGGTAAAGTTGCAAAACAACAATGCGCAGGACCTTTACAATTACCACTTAACAATTGTGGTGTAATGGCATTAGATTATAAAGGAAAAGAAGGTATTGCAACCTCGGTTGGACATGCTCCTATTTCTGGATTAATTTCTCCAACAGCAGGAAGTAGAAATGCGATTACAGAATCGCTTACCAATATAATTTGGGCACCTTTAAAAGATGGACTTCAATCTATCTCATTATCTGCAAACTGGATGTGGCCATGTAAAAATGAAGGGGAAGACGCTAGACTTTATGAAGCTGTAGAAGCAATTTCAGAATTTGCTATCGATTTAGGAATCAATGTTCCTACAGGAAAAGATTCGCTTTCTATGAAACAGAAATACCCAACAGAAGAAGTTATTTCTCCTGGAACGGTAATTATTTCGGCTGCTGGAAACTGTAACGATATAACTAAAGTTGTAGAACCAGTTTTAAACAAAAATGCTGGAAATATTTACTACATCAACATTTCACAAGATACTTTTAAACTAGGAGGAAGTTCTTTTGCGCAAGTATTAAACAAAATAGGAAAAGAAACACCTACCATTAAAGATGCTGCACAATTAAAAAATACGTTTAACATCATACAACAATTAATTAAAGACGATAAAATTGTTGCAGGACACGATGTTGCCTCTGGTGGATTAATTACAACTCTATTAGAATTATGTTTTGCTGATACAAATCTTGGTGCAGAATTAGACCTATCTGATTTAGCGGAAAAAGATTCGATTAAACTACTTTTTTCTGAAAATGCAGGAATTGTTTTTCAATCTTCGGATGCTTCCGTAGAAAAAATATTATCGGATGCAAACATTGCATTTTTCAACATAGGAAAAGTAACAAAAAGTGACACTCTAAGCATTATTAACCATGACGAGGTTTTCACTTTAACTGTTTCTAGATTAAGAGATGTTTGGTATAAAACCTCTTTCCTACTCGATCAAAAACAAACCGCGAATGGTTTAGCTGAAGACAGATATAACAATTATAAAAATCAAGCTTTACAATATACATTCCCTAAACATTTCACAGGAAAACTAACTGACGTCATTGCGAACAACGGGAAGCAACCTCGTCCTAAAGCAGCAATTATTCGTGAAAAAGGATCAAACTCTGAAAGGGAAATGGCAAATGCTATGTATTTAGCAGGTTTTGATGTAAAAGATGTACACATGACCGATTTAATTTCTGGTCGTGAAACCTTAGAAGATATACAATTTATTGGTGCAGTTGGTGGCTTCTCAAATAGTGATGTTTTGGGTTCTGCCAAAGGTTGGGCTGGAGCATTTATGTATAACGAAAAAGCAAATACAGCTTTAAAAAACTTCTTTAAAAGAGAAGATACTTTATCTGTTGGTATTTGTAATGGTTGTCAACTTTGGATGGAATTAGAACTCATTAATCCAGAGCATGAAACACATGGTAAAATGACGTATAACGATTCGCATAAACATGAAAGCTCCTTTACTTCCGTAAAAATTCAGGAGAATAATTCCGTAATGCTTTCCTCTTTAGCAGGAAGTACTTTAGGGGTTTGGATTTCGCATGGCGAAGGAAAATTTAATCTTCCGCTTGACGAAAACGAATATCATATTGTAGCTAAATACGGCTATGAAGGCTATCCTAATAATCCGAATGGATCCCATTTTAACACAGCAATGCTTTGTGACACAACAGGAAGACATTTAGTAACAATGCCACATATTGAGCGTTCAACATTTCAATGGAATTGGGCTAATTACCCAGAAAACAGAAAAGATGAAGTGTCTCCTTGGCTGGAAGCATTTGTTAATGCTAGACAATGGATTGAGAAAAAATAGCTTATTTATTTTGTAGAAAAAAAACTATAGTTTCGATATTATACAACAACAACAAATTAAAAATAATTAATTTTGTAAATATTATGCACCTAACATATTTAAAGCGTAATAATATTACTATTAACCACTTACCATAAAAATATTTAACCCTAAAAATTAAAATTCCGTTTAAAAATTTAACAACAAAGCTATTTAGAATCCCTCTTAAATGCAATTAAATTATTTTGAAAACGAGAATACCTCTCCATTAGTGGAAGAGTATTTTGAACTTTTATTTGAAAAATCGATACCATTTCAATCCGCCATTTTACCAAGTGGAAATACAACTATAACTTATATTTTTGCTACTGGACAAAAAGCTGTTGTAAAAAACAAAGAAATACCATTACATAAATTAACCTTAAGTGGTTTATTTTATCAATCTTATAAATTTGTTGTTAACGAAGTTGGCGCTTCTTTTGGTATCTCCTTACACCCAACTGCATTATATAAACTATTAACGATAGATGTATATAAAATTAAAAACAAACATATACCGCTTCATGAAATAAATGCTTCTTTTGCAGAAAAACTAAATAATATATTTCAAAATTACGAAACACCTAAAATAGCAGTTCAACAGATAGAAAATTTATTGCATACAGTTCCTTTAACCATTAATCAAAATACGATACTAATAGATAAAGCTATTGATTTAATAAAAGAAAGTGAAGGATTAATAAATATAGACCAGATATTATTTAAAATAAAAATTTCTCAAAAAACCTTAGAAACACAGTTCAAAAAAATTGTTGGTATTACACCTGGAAAATACATTCGATCTTTTAGATTTATTAAGCTTTTAAAAAAATATGAAAATAATGAGATAAACCTTAAAGATCTTATATATATGTATAATTACTACGATTCTTCTCATTTCAATAAAGATTTTAAACTTTTTATGAATGAATCCCCTACTTCCTTTTTTAAAAAAGACAACGATTTTTTAAAAAAAATATTAAAAAATTAAACTTTACGTTAATTTACAATTTAAAACACATCATATATTCTAATTTTACATGAAATAAGCGAATCATTCTAATATTTAGTACTTAGTTAGTTATTTAGGGATAACATAATATTTTACTACGAATGATAAAGAATCATCGATTCTGTCGGCCAATTTTTAAAGGAACTATAATTTTATAGTTCCTTTTTAATTTAAGTTATTTGAAAACAAGTATTAATTTCATACTTTGCAACTCTTCAAACTAAATTTTCCTAATGACAGAAATTACTAGACTTTTTGATTTTCCATATTATCAACTCGAAAAATATAACTTAGATGCAGCTTTAGTAACTAAGAAAAACGGCGAGTGGGTTAAAACTTCTACCAAAGAATATTTAGATAAAGCAAACGCTATAAGTCGCGCTTTATTAAAAATGGGAATCCAAAAAGACGATAAAATCGCTCTCATTTCTTCAACAAATAGAACAGAATGGAATATCATGGATATTGGAATCCTGCAAACAGGTGCACAGAATATCCCTATTTATCCTACTATTTCTGCCGAGGATTATGAATATGTATTAAACCATAGTGAAGCTATTTTCTGTTTTGTTTCAGATAAAGAAGTATTAGAAAAAGTACGTAAAGTACAAGCTAATACAAAAGTAAAAGAAGTGTATTCTTTTAATGAAATTGAAGGTTGTAAGCATTATTCCGAATTATTTGAACTAGGTAAAGACGAAAGCTCACAAAAAGACGTAGAAGCTAGAAAAAATGCTGTATTACCTTCCGATTTAGCAACCATTATTTACACTTCGGGTACTACAGGAAAACCAAAAGGTGTAATGCTTTCACATAACAACATTACCAGCAATGCGTTAGATGCTTCGCATCGATTACCTTTTATGGCTAATCAAGAAAATAGAGTATTAAGCTTTTTACCAATCTGTCATGTATTTGAACGTGTATTAATATACCTATATCAATATGCAGGAGCTACCATTTACTTTGCTGAAGGAATAGATAAAATAGGAGAAAACGCTAAAGAAATAAAACCAAATCTAATGAGTGTTGTACCACGACTATTAGAAAAAGTTTACGATAAAATTATGGCTAAAGCCGAAGATTTATCTGGTATAAAAAAAGCCCTTTTTCATTGGGCTGTTAGACTTGGAGAACAATGGGAGCCTTATGGAGCAAATGGATCTTGGTACGAGTTTAAATTAAAAATAGCAAACAAACTTATTTTTAGTAAATGGCGTGAAGCACTTGGTGGCGAATTAAACACTATGGTATCCGGTTCTGCTGCTCTACAAGTACGACTATCTAGAGTTTTCTCTGCTGCAGGAATGCAAGTTATGCAAGGTTATGGACTTACCGAAACCTCACCTGTAGTTTCAGTAGAAATGTATCGAGACCAGTTTTTTAGATTAGGAACCGTTGGTAAACCCATTATTAATGTAGAAGTTAAAATTGCTGAGGATGGAGAAATCTTAATTAAAGGTCCAAATGTAATGCTTGGTTACTATAAAGATCCTGTAAAAACAGCAGAAGTAATGACTGGTGATTATTTTCACACTGGAGACAAAGGTGAAATAGACCCAGATGGTTTCTTAAAAATTACCGGAAGAAAAAAAGAAATGTTTAAAACCTCTGGTGGTAAATATGTTATTCCTACACTCTTAGAAAATGAATTAAAACAATCTCGTTTTATTGAACAAATAATGGTCGTAGGTGAAGGAGAAAAAATGCCAGCAGCTATCATTCAACCAAATTTTGAATATATTAAAGATTGGATTGAAAGAGAACACAAAAAGATTACTACAACTAATGAAGCTATTGCAACATCTCCCGAAATAATTGATGAAATTCAAAAAGAAATATCAGTCTGTAATAATCATTTTGGTAAATGGGAACAAATTAAACGCTTTGAGCTAACTCCCGAAGTTTGGACAATAGATTCAGGACACTTAACGCCTACCATGAAAATGAAAAGAACTATAATTAAAAAGATTCATCAAGATCTCTACGATAAAATTTACAGATAAATAATAAAAGCTCCTAATTATAGGAGCTTTTTACATTATACACAATATTTTCATAATTTATTATGCACGCATAGTATATTTTTGTATATTTGGAAATCAAAAATTTCTAAATGAAAGATGCAACAATAGATTATATACTAAGAACTACCTGGTTAGCTGTAACTAAAATGTATAATGAAGAAGCTGCAAAGTTTGAAAGTACAATGGCAACTGGTTTTGCATTATTAAGTATAGATCCTGAAAATGGTACTCCATCTACCTCTTTAGGTCCAAAAATGGGAATGGAAGCTACTAGCCTATCGCGTACTTTAAAAAACATGGAAGAAAGAGGTTTAATAGAACGTAAACCAAACCCTGAAGATGGTCGTGGTGTGCTAATTTTTTTAACCGAATTTGGAAGAAAAAAAAGAAGTTACTCCAAAGAAAAAGTACTAACTTTTAATGACACCATTAAAGCCAATGTAGCTCCAGCAGAACTAGAAAGTTTTTACAAAGTAGCAGAAGTCATTAATAATATGATATCTAACAAAAAAATATACAACAAAAAAGAACATACCTTAAAATAAAATGAGCAAACGTAGAATTAAAAAAGTTGCGATTATTGGTTCCGGAATTATGGGAAGCGGTATCGCTTGTCACTTCGCCAATATTGGTGTAGATGTATTATTATTAGACATTGTTCCTAGAGAACTAAACGACAAAGAAAAAGCGAAAGGCTTAACTCTAGAAGACAAAGCTGTAAGAAACAGATTAGTAAACGATGCCTTAACCGCATCTTTAAAATCAAAACCTTCTCCTATTTATAATCAGGCTTTTGCTAGTCGTATCACTACAGGTAACTTAGAAGACGACATTGCTAAAGTTGCAGATGTAGATTGGATTATGGAAGTTGTAGTAGAAAGATTAGACATTAAGAAAATGGTGTTCGAAAACTTAGAAAAACACAGAACTCCAGGAACCTTAATTACATCTAATACTTCAGGAATTCCTATTAAATTCATGAACGAAGGGCGTAGCGAAGATTTTAAAAAGCATTTCTGTGGTACACATTTTTTTAACCCAGCACGTTACTTAAAATTATTCGAAATCATTCCTGGACCAGATACAGATGCTTCTGTATTAGAGTTTTTAAATGAATATGGTGAAAAATTCTTAGGAAAAACTTCTGTTGTCGCTAAAGACACTCCTGCTTTTATTGGTAATAGAGTTGGTATTTTCAGCATACAAAGTTTATTTCATGCTGTTAAAGATTTAGATTTAACAATTGAAGAAGTAGATAAATTATCAGGACCAGTAATTGGTCGTCCTAAATCGGCAACTTTTAGAACTGTTGATGTTGTTGGTTTAGATACTCTAGTTCATGTAGCCAACGGAATTAGAGAAAACTGTCCTAATGACGAACGTTTAGAGTTATTTGAATTACCAGATTTCATCAATACCATGATGGAAAACAAATGGTTAGGAAGCAAAACCGGTCAAGGTTTTTATAAAAAAAGTGTTTCTGCAGAAGGGAAAAAAGAAATTCTTTCTCTAGATTTAAATACCTTAGAATATCGTCAAGCTAAGCGTGCAAAATTTGCAACTTTAGAATTAACAAAAACGATAGACAAAGTCGTAGATCGTTTTAAAGTATTAGTTAAAGGAAAAGATAAAGCAGGCGAATTTTATAGAAAAAGCTTTACAGCATTATTTGCTTATGTGTCTAATCGTATTCCAGAAATTTCAGACGATGTTTACAAAATTGATGACGCTATGAAAGCTGGTTTTGGTTGGGAACATGGTCCTTTCCAAATTTGGGATGCTATTGGTGTAGAAAAAGGAATCGAATTAATGAAAGCCGAAGGTTTAGAGCCTGCTGCTTGGGTAAATGAGATGCTTGCTGCTGGTAGTACTTCCTTTTATACAGTAAAAGAAGGCGCTTCTTATTATTATGATATTCCTTCTAAAAAACAAACAAAAATACCTGGTCAAGATAGTTTCATCATCTTAGATAATATTCGAAAAACAAACGAGGTATTTAAAAATTCTGGTGTTGTTATTGAAGATATTGGAGACGGAATCTTAAATGTAGAATTCCAATCTAAAATGAATACCATTGGTGGAGACGTTCTTGCAGGATTAAATAAAGGTATTGATTTAGCCGAAAAAGATTTCGCTGGTTTAGTAGTTGGTAATCAAGCGGCAAACTTTTCAGTTGGTGCAAACATTGGAATGATTTTCATGATGGCTGCAGAACAAGAGTATGATGAGCTTAACATGGCTATTAAATACTTCCAAGATACAATGATGCGTATGCGTTATTCTTCTATACCAACTATCTCTGCTCCTCATGGAATGGCTTTAGGTGGTGGTTGTGAATTATCATTACACGCTGATAAAGTAGTCGCTGCCGCAGAAACTTACATGGGACTTGTAGAGTTTGGTGTTGGTGTGATTCCTGGTGGTGGTGGTTCTAAAGAAATGGCTTTAAGAGCACAAGACCTTTTCCAAAAAGGTGATGTTCAATTAAACGTTTTACAAGAACATTTCTTAACTATTGGTATGGCAAAAGTATCCACTTCTGCATATGAAGCTTTCGACTTAAACTTACTTCAAAAAGGAAAAGATGTGGTTGTAGTTAATAAAGATCGTCAGATAGCAGTTGCAAAACAACACGCTATGTTAATGGCTAATTCTGGTTATACACAACCTGTAAAGCGTACAGATGTAAAAGTATTAGGTAAACAAGCATTGGGAATGTTCTTAGTAGGAACAGATTCTATGCAAGACTCTAATTACATATCTGAACACGATATGAAAATTGCAAACAAATTAGCTTACGTTATGGCTGGTGGAGATTTATCGGAACCAACTTTAGTTAGCGAGCAGTATTTATTGGATTTAGAGCGTGAAGCATTCTTAAGTTTATGTACAGAACGTAAAACTTTAGAACGTATTCAACACATGTTAACCAAAGGAAAACCTTTAAGAAACTAAGAAAAAATGAAAACAGCATATATAGTAAAAGCATACAGAACAGCAGTTGGTAAAGCACCAAAAGGCGTGTTCCGTTTTAAAAGAACAGATGAATTGGCAGCAGAAACCATCAAATTTATGATGAAAGAATTGCCAAATTTAGACCCAAAGCGTATTGACGATGTTATTGTTGGTAATGCAATGCCAGAAGGTTCTCAAGGTTTAAACATGGCACGTTTAATCTCTTTAATGGGATTAGATATTGTAGATGTTCCTGGTGTAACTGTAAACCGTTTTTGCTCTTCAGGAGTTGAAACTATTGGTATGGCAACAGCAAAAATACAAGCAGGAATGGCAGATTGTATTATTGCTGGTGGAGCAGAAAGTATGAGTAGTGTACCAATGACTGGTTTTAAACCAGAATTAAACTACGACATAGTAAAAGCGGGTCACGAAGATTATTATTGGGGAATGGGAAATACTGCCGAAGCTGTTGCAAAACAATTCAACGTATCTCGTGAAGACCAAGATGAATTTGCTTACAATTCACATATGAAAGCGCTAAGAGCTCAAGCTGAAAATCGTTTTCAAGATCAAATAGTACCAATAGAAGTGGAACAAACTTATATTGATGCTAACGGAAAAAAAGCTACAAAGTCATATACAGTAACTAAAGATGAAGGTCCTAGAAAAGGAACCAACAAAGAAGCTTTAGCAAAATTAAGAGCAGTATTTGCTGCCGGAGGTAGTGTTACAGCGGGTAACTCGTCTCAAATGAGTGATGGTGCAGCTTTTGTAATGGTTATGAGTGAAGACATGGTTAAAGAACTAGGTTTAGAACCAATTGCAAGAATGGTAAACTATGCTGCTGCAGGTGTAGAGCCTCGTATTATGGGAATTGGACCTGTTGCTGCAATTCCAAAAGCATTAAAACAAGCTGGTTTAAAGCAAGATGATTTAAGTTTAATAGAATTAAACGAAGCATTTGCATCACAATCTTTAGCAGTAATTAGAGAATTAAACTTAAATCCAGATATCATTAACGTAAATGGTGGTGCCATTGCACTTGGTCATCCATTAGGGTGTACAGGAGCAAAACTATCAGTACAACTTTTTGATGAAATGCGTAAGCAAGACATGAAAGGTAAATATGGTGCAGTAACCATGTGTGTTGGTACAGGGCAAGGTGCTTGTGGAATATTCGAATTTTTAAACTAATAAAAGAACTTAATACAAAATATAAAATGGCAGATATAGAAAAAGATATCCTTCGTGGTGGTCAATTTTTAGTGAAAGAAACAAAATGTGAAGATGTTTTTACTCCTGAAGATTTTTCAGAAGAACAAACTATGATGAAGGAAGCTGTAATGGAATTCAACGAACGTGAAATCATTGCACACAAAGCTAGATTTGAAGCTAAAGATTATGCTTTAACAGAAGAAGTTATGCGTAAAGCTGGCGAGTTAGGGTTTTTAGGTGTGGCTGTTCCCGAAGCATATGATGGCCTAGGAATGGGATTTGTTTCTACAGTATTAACTTGCGATTATATTTCTTCTGGTACTGGTTCTTTTAGTACTGCTTTTGGCGCACATACTGGAATTGGTACCATGCCAATTACTTTATATGGTACAGAAGAACAAAAAAAGAAATACGTTCCTAAATTAGCTACTGGTGAGTGGTTTGGTGCTTACTGTTTAACAGAACCTGGTGCTGGATCGGATGCTAATTCAGGAAAAACTACGGCAGAACTTTCTGCAGATGGTAAATCGTATAAAATTAACGGGCAAAAAATGTGGATCTCTAATGCAGGTTTCTGTAGCTTGATGATCGTTTTTGCGCGTATTGAAGACGATAAAAATATTACTGGTTTTATTGTAGAATATGATGGAGAAAACCCAAACGGAATTACTTTAGGTGAAGAAGAGCATAAATTAGGTATTCGTGCTTCTTCTACTCGTCAAGTATTCTTTAATGATACAGTTGTTCCTGTAGAAAACATGCTAGCTGGTCGTGGCGAAGGTTTTAAAATCGCAATGAATGCATTAAATGTTGGTCGTATTAAATTAGCTGCTGCTTGTTTAGATTCCCAACGTCGTGTATTATCCACTGCTGTTAACTATGCGAACGAGCGTAAACAATTTAAAACACCTATTGCTGAGTTTGGTGCTATAAAAACAAAATTAGCAGAAATGTCTGCTAGTGCTTATGCTGGAGAATCTGCTACCTATAGAGCAGCAAAAAATATTGAGGACAGAATCTCTTTAAGAGTTGCTAGTGGAAATACACACCAAGAAGCGGAGCTTAAAGGTGTTGAAGAATATGCCATTGAATGTTCTATCTTAAAAGTTGCTGTATCCGAAGATGTACAAAATTGTGCAGATGAAGGTATTCAAATTTTTGGTGGAATGGGATTCTCTGAAGAAACTCCTATGGAAGCTGCTTGGAGAGATGCTAGAATTGCTCGTATTTACGAAGGTACTAACGAAATCAATAGAATGTTAACTGTTGGAATGCTTGTTAAAAAAGCAATGAAAGGACATTTAGATTTATTAGGACCAGCATCTAAAGTACAAGAAGAATTAATGGGAATTCCTTCTTTTGACACACCAGATTATTCTGTTTTATTTTCAGAAGAAAAAGAAATGATTAAGAAACTGAAAAAGACTTTCTTAATGGTTGCTGGTGGAGCGGTTCAAAAATATGGCCAAAATCTAGAAGATCATCAACAGTTACTAATTGCTGCTGCAGATATATTAATTGAAATCTATATGGCAGAATCTGCAATTTTAAGAACAGAGAAAAATGTTAAACGCACTAGCGAAAAAGAACAGTCTGCTCAAATTGCAATGGCGAAACTATATTTATATCACGCAGTAGATATCGTTGAAGAAAAAGGAAAAGAAAGTATTATTTCTTTTGCTGAAGGAGACGAACAACGCATGATGCTAATGGGGCTTAAACGTTTTACCAAATATGCAAACTATCCAGATATCGTAGATTTACGTATCGAAATTGCAGAAAAAGTAAAAGCAGAGAACAAATACTGCTTCTAATTATTTAAGACTAATTAGATAAAAGCCACTTCCAATGGAAGTGGCTTTTTTATTTTTATTACTTTAGTAAATAAAATACATGAAAAAACACCTATTATTCCTAGTTACTATTATAGTATTTTTAGCCTGTAAACAAGAAATAAATGTAAAACCAGATAATAAAACCACAATAGTAAAAAAAACTTTAGCGCCCATAATTATAGATGGTAAGACTACAGAAACTATTTGGCAAGAGGTAAATTGGCATAAAATAAACCAAAACTGGCTAGGAGATAATTATACAGAAGAAGACTTTAAAGGGCAATACAAATTAACTTGGGATGAAAAAGCACTTTACGCATTAGTTGAAATTCAAGACGATATACTTTACGACCAATACAAAGATCCTTTAAAATTATGGTGGGATGATGATTGTGTTGAAGTTTTTATAGATGAAGATAATAGTGGTGGCGAACACCAATACAATCACAATGCATTTGCATATCATGTTGCTTTAGATGGTAATGTGGTAGATATTGCTCCCGGAGAAATACCAACATTATACAATAATCATGTACAATCCAAAAGAATTACAAACGGAAAATCATCTATTTGGGAGCTTAAAATTAATATACACACAGCTGATTTTGTCGATGGAGCACAAAACACTCCAATTACATTACACACGAACAAAAAGCTTGGTTTTGCTATTGCATATTGCGATAATGATGCTAGCTTAGAACGTGAAAACTTTATAGGATCGGAAATTGTTGAAGGAAAAGATAAAAATAGAGGCTGGATAGATGCTTCTATTTTTGGAACCTTACTTTTAAAAGGATAATTTAAAAAAAATTAAATTCATGAAAAATCTAATTATTATAATTACTTGTTTTATAGCTACTTCTTGTTTATCTCAAAAAAAAGAGGGCTTATTTCAATCAGAAAATAACTTCACAAAACAAGATACTTTAAGAGGAAGTATTACTCCAGAACGTGAATGGTGGGATTTAACTTATTATCATTTAGATATTAAAGTAAATCCAAAAGAAAAAACGATAAGTGGTAAAAACACCATTCAGTATAAAGTTCTAAAACAAAACAACAAATTACAAGTAGATTTACAAACTCCTTTACAGATTACCAAAGTAACGCAAAACAATAAAGAATTAGAGATAGAACATGTTGGAAATGCGCATTTTATAACTTTAAAAAAAACTCAGAATATTGGCGATGTAAATAGTATTGATGTGTTTTATGAAGGTACACCTAAAGAAGCAGTTCGAGCTCCTTGGGATGGTGGTTTTTCATGGAAAAAAGATAATAATGGTAAACATTTTATTGCAACTTCTTGTCAAGGCTTAGGTGCAAGTGTATGGTGGCCAAATAAAGACCACATGTATGACGAAGTAGATAGTATGGATATTAGCGTTACTATTCCTAAAGATTTAATGAATGTTTCAAATGGAAGACTGCAAAGCATTGTTGCTAATAAAGATGAAACTATTACTACACATTGGCATGTAGCAAATCCCATTAATAATTATGGTGTAAATGTAAACATTGGTGATTATGTGAATTTTTCGGAAGTATACAAAGGTGAAAATGGTGACTTAGATATGAATTATTATGTACTTCGTGATAATCTTGAAATAGCAAAAGAACATTTTAAAGATGCTCCAAAAATGATGAAAGCCTTCGAGCATTGGTTTGGACCATATCCGTTTTACGAAGATAGCTTCAAATTAGTAGAAGTGCCTTATCTTGGGATGGAACACCAAAGTTCTGTTACCTATGGAAATAAGTATAAAAAAGGCTATTTAGGTAGAGATTTATCTGGAACTGGAGAAGGTTTAAAATTTGATTTTATCATCATTCATGAAGCTGGTCACGAGTGGTTTGCAAATAACATTACTAATGTAGACATTGCAGATATGTGGATTCATGAAAGCTTTACGAACTATTCGGAAAACTTATTTTTAGATTATTATTATGGTAAAGAATCTTCAGCTAAATATGTTATAGGAACTAGAAAAGGCATTAGAAATGATAAACCTATTATTGGTGAATACAACGTAAATCATGAAGGTTCTGGAGACATGTATAATAAAGGAGGAAATATGCTTCATACTTTACGTCAGCTTATAGAAGATGATGAAAAATGGAGACAAATTCTTCGCGGTTTAAACAAAACCTTTTATCACCAAACTGTTACCACACAACAAATTGAAAATTATATTAGCAAGCAATCTGGAATAGATTTAACTGCATTTTTCAACCAATATTTAAGAGATATACGAATTCCTACGTTAGAATATGAAATTAAAAACAACCAGCTTAAATATAGATGGACCAATATTGTTACAGATTTCGATATGCCTATTCAAGTTACTATAGAAGATAAAGAACAATGGATTTTTCCAAATAATGAATGGAAAGAAATGACTATTAAAAGTAAAAACATTCAAATAGACGAAGATTTTTACATAGAAACAGTTAAGCTTTAACACCAATGGAATTAGAAGAATTATACTTTAAATCTGATACAGAATGGCGAGAATGGCTACACATAAATCACAATAGTAATAAAGGTATCTACCTCATCTTTTACAAAGTAGATCATAAAAACGAAAGTATGCGATGGGAAGAAGCCGTTAGAGTTGCTTTATGTTATGGTTGGATTGATTCTACTGTAAAAAGTTTAGGTAACGGAAAACGAAGACAATACTTCTGCAAAAGAAATCCTAAAAGTATTTGGAGCGCATTAAACAAAAGGCACATTAAAGAGTTAATAGCTAAAGATTTAATGCATCCAAAGGGTATAGAAATTATTGAAGTAGGTAAGAAAAACGGAAGTTGGACTGCTTTAGATGCTGTAGAAAAAGGCATTATTCCGGAAGCATTGCAACTTGCTTTTAATAAAAACCCTAAAGCTTTTGAAAACTACAACAACTTTGCGCCTTCCTACAGGAAAAGCTATTTATATTGGCTACAACAAGCAAAACGTGAAGCGACTAAACAGAAAAGAATTATAGAGATTATTAAACTCTGCGAAGCGAATATTAAATCTAGAGATACTCGCTAATAATCTTATTATTTGAAAGGCTTCTTATTTTTTTCGACTGAATAGAAAATTGTTTAAAATGAATATTCAAAAAGTCAATTTCACAAACGCTGAAGGTCAAAAATTAATTGGTAGATTAGAACTTCCGGTAAACCAGCATCCGCATAACTTTGCCATATTTGCACATTGTTTTACTTGTAATAAAAATCTATCTGCAGTAAAAAATATTACGCGAGAGTTAACTGCTAACGGATTTGGAGTATTACGTTTTGATTTTACTGGATTAGGAGAGAGTGAAGGTGATTTTGAAAACACTAATTTTTCAGGTAATGTAGAAGATTTAATTAATGCTTCAAATTATTTAAAAGAAAATCATACTGCTCCTACTCTATTAATAGGGCATTCTTTAGGTGGAGCTGCTGTTATTTTTGCGGCATCTAAAATAGAATCTGTAAAAGCGGTTGCAACAATTGGAGCCCCTTCTAACCCAAAACACGTGCAGCATTTAATTCAAAATAGTGTAGAAGAAATTAAAACTACAGGTAAAGCACATGTAAATATTGGAGGAAGAGCATTCACCATAAAAAAACAATTTTTAGACGATATTGAAACAAAATCATTACCTGATGTAGCACAAAATTTACGTAAAGCATTATTGGTAATGCATTCACCTCAAGATGCAACCGTTGGTATTGCTAATGCAGAAGAAATCTATGTAGCAGCTAGACATCCAAAAAGTTTTGTAACGCTAGATGGAGCAGATCATTTATTAATGAAAAAAGAAGATTCTATTTACGTTGGAAGCGTAATTGCTACTTGGGCAAAACGTTATATTTCACTACCAAAAAAGGAAACGCTTTCCACTTCTCATCAAGCAGTTGCTAGTTTAGATGCAGATGAAGGTTTTACCACACAAATGACAGTGGAAAATCACACTATGCTAGCAGACGAGCCAACAAGTTATGGCGGAAACGACTTTGGTCCATCTCCTTACGAATTTGTTTCGGCAGGATTATCGGCTTGTACAGCAATGACTGTTCAAATGTACACCAAAAGAAAAGGTTGGGATTTACAAAATATTAAAGTTCATACTTCACATACAAAAGCAACAAAGCAAATTGTTGAAAATGGTGAAAACAAAGAAATTAAAGTAGACACTTTTAATAGAGAGATTAAACTAGAAGGAAATTTAGACGAAAAGCAAATACAACGTATGCTTCAAATTGCAGATAAATGTCCTGTACATAAAACATTGCATAGTGATATAGAAGTGGTTACTAAGCTTGTATAAATAAAAAACGCATCCATAGTATTGGAAGCGCTTTTTATTTATAATTTACTGGATGGTTATAATCCACTAATATAACTTCCGTAAGGGTCTTTAAACTGGATGCCTTCAGTAAATCTATATTTACTCAACAGCTTATATTCTACCAAAGCCCAAAGCACAAATTCTTTTACAAAATAACTTTCCTCTTTAGATAATTTTGGTTGATGTTCTGCTAATAGGTCATCTAAAGGCGAAACAGCATCTAACAAACTCTTATACTCCTTATCTCGCAAACCATCTAATAATTCAAAACCTTCTGAAGCATTAAAAAACCAAGATACAATAGCATCATAAGGACTTTCATCTTCTTGCTTTTTTAACTTTTCAATCTTTGGAAAAAACTCAGGAAACAAGCTTTTAACTGCTTCACCAATTAAGTTATATGCTACTTGAGCTGCCCCTTCTTGTTCTCCTTCATATACCAATTCTACTTTACCTGTTATTGCAGGAATAATTCCTAAAAAGTCTGATAGGCGAATGGTTGTTTTAGCATCATCAGACTTTAAAGCACGCAATTCTGCAGCACTCAATAAATTTTCAAAAGCAGTAATACTAAGACGTGCACTTACACCACTTTTCTCGTCTATAAAGTCGCTATCACGAGCTTCAAAAACAATTTGCTCTAATAAATCTTTAGCTAATTCTGGTACGTGAATACTTTCTTTTTGACGACCATCCGACTTTGCTTCTTGTTGTGTAATGGTTTTTGCGGTTTCAATATCTGTAGGATAATGCGTTAATATTTGCGATCCAATTCTATCTTTTAAAGGCGTAACAATACTTCCTCTATTGGTATAATCTTCTGGATTTGCAGTAAATATAAACTGCATATCTAAAGGTAAACGTAATTTAAACCCACGAATTTGAATATCTCCTTCTTGCAAAATATTAAACAAAGCCACTTGAATTCTAGCCTGTAAATCTGGTAATTCATTAATTACAAAAATACAACGGTTTGCACGAGGAATCATTCCATAATGAATAACACGATCGTCTGCATAACTTAGTTTTAAATTCGCAGCTTTTATAGGATCTACATCTCCAATAATATCTGCAACGGTAACATCTGGTGTGGCTAATTTTTCGGCAAAACGTTCGCTTCTATGCATCCAGATAATTGGTGTGTCGTCCCCTTTTTCTGCAATTAATTCTGTTGCAAAACGAGATATTGGCTGTAACGGATCGTCATTAATTTCTGAACCTTCTACTACTGGAATATATTCATCTAACAAATTAAGCATCAAACGTGCTAAACGTGTTTTTGCTTGTCCGCGTAATCCTAAAAAATTAATATTATGTCTCGACAAAATAGCGCGTTCTAATTCTGGAATTACAGTATTTTCATAACCATGAACACCTTCAAAAACAGTTGTTTTATTCTTTATTTTTTCAATTAAATTATCTCTTAATTCGTCTTTTATAGATTTACTTTTATATTCCGCTTTTTTTAATTCGCTTAAAGTTTTTATATTTTTTATTTCCATAGTTTTTTTAAAATCTTTTTCATTGAAGTGATTCAACCTTTTCACTTATAGCTTTACACTTTTAACTTATTTCTATCCTTTAATTCTTTTTTTTCTGTTTGTTTCGTAATCTTCAAAAATCATTTCACCTAAACCTTTTAATCCTGTATAAAATGCTTTTCCTTGGTTTGCCTTAGTAAACTCTTCAACAAATTGCATTAAATAAGGATCTTGTGCAATCATGAAAGTAGTAATAGGAATGTGTAATTTTCTAGCCTGTTGTGCTTGGGCATAACATTTATTGGTGATATACGGATTTAAACCATTACTGTCTTTATAATAAGTTCCGTCCGGCAAGCGCAAACAACTTGGTTTCCCATCGGTTATCATAAAAATTTGTTTGTTGGTGTTTCGTTTACGTCGTAATAAATCCATAGCCAACTTTAATCCTGCAACAGTATTTGTATGATAAGGGCCAACATTTAGATATGGTAAATCTTTAATTTTAATTGGCCAAGCATCGTTACCAAAAACTAAAATATCTAATGTGTCTTTTGGGTAGCGTGTGGTAATTAATTCGGCTAAAGCCATCGCAACTTTTTTGGCAGGTGTAATTCTATCCTCTCCATAGAGAATCATACTGTGGCTAATATCTATCATCAACACCGTGCTCATTTGTGATTTGTGTGTAGTTTCTTCAACCACTAGATCATCTTCGGTAAGATTAAAATTGCCTATTCCATGATTTATTTGGGCATTTCTTAGGCTTTCGGTTATAGAGACTTTATCCAAACTATCTCCAAATTGATAATTTCTAAAATCGCCTGTATGTTCATCTCCTATTCCTGTCCCCTTACTTTTATGATTCCCTGCACCACTTCGTTTTATGTTACCAAAAATTTGATCTAATGCAGACTGCCTAATGGCACGTTCCGTTTTTGCAGTAATGGCATTGCCTTTTTTTCCATCTGGTTTCATCTCTTCTCGAATATAACCTTTTGCTTTAAGGTCTTCAATAAAGTCATCAATGGTATATTCTGGAGTCGTTAACTCATATTCTTTATCTAAGTCACGAAGCCAACTTATAGCTTCATCAAAATCACCAGAAGTATGTGTAATTAACTCTTTAAATATATCGAAAAGCTTTTCGAAAGGAGATTGTGAAGGAGCTTCGTAAGTTTTAAACACGAAGCCTTTTTTGTGTATACTTTCTTTTTTCATAGCTGTATAAAAATACAACTAATTCCATTTAATTTTTATAAAATTTTTATAAAACTATTCTACTTTTTTTAAAGCTTCCATATCTACAATTTTAATATGCTTACCTTCAGTAGCTATAAGTCCATCTTTTTTAAATTGGGATAGAATTCGTATTGCAGACTCTGTTGCTGTACCAACCAAATTAGCATAGTCATCTCTAGAAAAATGAATAGATAAAAAGCCCTTTTCATTTTCTCCAAAGTTTTCAAACATGTAAATTAGAATTTCGGCTATTCTGTTTTTAACAGATTTTTGCGCCATATTTACTATAATGTTGTCTGAATCCCTTAAATCATTAGCCATTTGCTCTAACATAGAATGACAAAAATCTGGGTTCTTACTTAAATCATCTACAACTTCTCGTTTAGGAATGAAACAAACTTCCATATCATTAAGTGCAACTGCACTTAAATTTGCAGATTCATTACCTATTAAAGAACGCTGTCCTAATAAGTCTCCTTTTACAACCAATTTTACAATTTGATCTCTTCCGTTTGGGCTTAATTTAGATAACTTACAAATACCTTCTTTAATACAGTAAATTCCATTTATCATTTCACCTTCTTCAAAAATAGTTTCTCCCTTTTTTATCGTTTTAGAAGTTTTACAGTTAGAAACTCTAACTAATTCTTCTTTAGATAAACTTTTTAAAGCATTAAACTGCCTAACAATACACTGATCGCAACTACTCATAGTATAATATAAATTGTTTTGTAAAATTAATTAAAACATGACAAATATCATATTATAATTGCACTTGTTTTGTGACTTTTGTTACAGGTATAAAAGAGCAAATATTATGGACAAATCCACTTGTTTTCATTGTGGTGATGATTGTGATTCTACAATTATAAAATTCGACGAAAAGTCTTTTTGTTGTACTGGTTGTAAAACGGTTTATGAAATTTTTTCAGAAAACGATTTAACCTGTTATTATGATATGCAAGCTTCCCCTGGAGCAATACCGAAAGAGATTCAAGGTAAATACGATTTTCTTTCTAAAGAGAACATCATAGAAAAACTAACCGAATTTAACGATGGCACCACACAAATTGCTACACTCTACATACCGCATATTCACTGTAGTTCTTGTATTTGGATTCTAGAAAACGGGAACAAATTAAACCCTGGAATAACAGCTTCTCAAGTTAATTTTGGTAAGAAAACGGTTCGTGTTACTTACCATACCGAAAAAACATCGCTTAAAGAAGTGGTATTACTTTTAAGTAGTATTGGTTATGAACCTTATATTTCTTTAGACGATTTTAAAACAGGCAAAGAACACATAAACAGAACCCTTATGTACAAATTAGGTATTGCCGGTTTTGCATTTGGAAATGTTATGTTCCTCTCGTTTCCTGAGTATTTTGAAGTTGGTGAATTCTGGTTAGAAAAATACAAACATTTATTTCGTTGGTTAATGTTTGCCTTTTCACTTCCTGTAGTATTTTATGCTGCACAAGATTATTTTATTTCTGCTTATAAAGGGCTACGAGCAAAGATTTTAAATATAGATGTTCCTATTGCCCTTGGTATTGCTGTACTTTTTATTCGAAGTACAATGGAAATCATCTTCGATTTAGGCTCTGGATTTTTCGATAGTTTAACCGGTTTAGTTTTCTTTTTATTACTAGGAAAATTCTTTCAACAAAAAACCTATTCCTTCCTATCGTTTGAGCGCGATTACAAATCGTATTTCCCAATTGCGGTAACTAAAATTTCTTCGGAAAAAGAGGAAACTCCAATTCAGGTGTACGAAATTAAAAAAGGAGATAGACTACTTATTAGAAACGAAGAATTAATTCCTGTTGATGGAATACTTATTAACGGAAAAGCCAGAATTGATTATAGTTTTGTTACTGGAGAATCGGAAGCAGTAAGTAAAAAATCTGGAGACAAATTATTTGCTGGTGGAAAACAAACTGCTGGAGTTCTAGAAATGGAAGCTCTAAAATCGGTAGAGCAAAGTTACCTCACACAATTATGGAGTAACGATGTGTTTAGCAAAAACAAAGAAGATGGTTTTACAACCCTTACCAATAAAATTAGCAAACAATTTACTATTGCTGTTTTAAGTATTGCCATAATTGCTACTACATTTTGGTTGTTTTTTGATGCAAGTAAAGCCATGAATGTATTTACAGCAGTACTTATAATTGCTTGTCCTTGTGCTATTGCCCTCTCTGCTCCTTTTACCTTCGGAAATTTGCTTCGCATCTTTGGAAAGCAAAAATTTTATGTAAAGAATGCTTCGGTTATCGAACAATTAGCAGCTATTAATACGATCATTTTTGACAAAACGGGAACTATCACTTCTAATAAAAAAAGTACGGCAACCTATGAAGGTGAAACGCTTTCTACTTCCGAAGAAACTCTACTAAAAAATACGCTTCGTGGTTCTAACCATCCGTTAAGTAGGACACTTTATGATATTTTAGACGAAAACAATATCATTACATTAAATCATTTTGAAGAGCATTTAGGAAAAGGTATTGAAGCTTCTCATAACAACGAAAACATAAAAATTGGTTCTGCTAGCTTTGTGGGTTCTTCAGAAGCTTCGGTTTTAAATACTGCGGTACATATTAGTACAAATAACATATATAGAGGAAAATATACTTTTTATAATAGCTATAGAAAAGGGTTGTCTAAACTATTCAATAAACTAAAAAAACAATATGATTTAGTAATTCTTTCTGGAGATAATGAAGGAGAATTAGAAAATCTAAAAAAAATACTTCCAAGTAAAACGAAATTAATTTTCAATCAAAAACCAGATGATAAGCTAGAATACATAAAATACCACCAAACCGAAGGCGCCAAAGTACTTATGATAGGAGACGGTTTAAATGATGCTGGTGCCTTAGCACAAAGCAATGTTGGTATTGCACTTTCTGAAAATGTAAATGTCTTCTCTCCTGCATGTGATGCCATTTTAGATGCTTCAAAATTTAATCAGTTAAACAAATATATTAAAGCCTCTAAAAGTGCTATAAAAATTATTAAATGGAGTTTTGTATTGTCTTTTATATATAACATTATCGGACTCTATTTTGCGGTAACCGGACAATTAGCTCCAGTTGTAGCAGCAATTCTAATGCCTTTAAGTTCTATTAGTATTGTAGTATTTACAACTATTGCAACCAATATTTTAGGTAAAAAACTGGCAAGAAATTAGAATGATTAAAAATAACCAAACATGATAAAAATCATGTTTTAAGAATGCTATCCAATGTAATTTTGAACCATAACTTCTAATAGGTATGAGTGTTATATATATATTATTAACTATCAGTATTTTAGTTGCAATTGTTTTTTTTGCAGCTTTTATATATGCATTAAAAAAAGGGCAATTTGATGATAACTATACACCATCTGTTAGAATGCTTTTTGAAGACGAACTGGTAAAAGATCAAACTAAATCAACTATAAAAACTAAAAAGACGAATTAATTATTATGGAAGTACAACAATTTTATTACGATAACAAAATCGTTAAAAATTTCCTTTACGCAACCATACTCTGGGGAGTAGTAGGTATGTCAGTAGGTTTACTGCTTGCGTTCATGTTTTTATTCCCAAACTTAACCGACGGAATATCCTGGTTAAGCTTTGGCCGTTTAAGACCATTACACACCAATGCGGTAATCTTTGCCTTTGTTGGTAATGCTATTTTTGCTGGTGTTTATTACTCAACACAACGGTTACTTAAAGCAAGAATGTATAGTGACTTATTAAGCAAAATAAACTTTTGGGGTTGGCAACTTATTATAGTAGGTGCTGCTATTACATTACCTTTAGGTTATACATCAACAAAAGAGTATGCCGAATTAGAATGGCCGTTTGATATTGCCATTGCTGTTATTTGGGTCGCTTTTGGTATTAACCTTATTGGTACTATGCTTAAACGAAGACAACGTCATTTGTATGTAGCTATTTGGTTTTATATAGCAACTTTTGTTACAGTTGCTGTACTTCATATATTTAATAGTTTAGAACTACCAGTAAGTGCAATGAAAAGTTATTCTGTATACGCAGGCGTTCAAGATGCTTTAGTACAATGGTGGTATGGACATAATGCAGTAGCTTTCTTTTTAACGACACCATTTTTAGGATTGATGTACTATTTTGTACCTAAAGCTGCAAATAGACCTGTATACTCTTATAGATTATCAATTGTTCACTTTTGGTCCTTAATATTTATATATATTTGGGCTGGACCACACCATTTATTATATACCGCTTTACCAGAATGGGCGCAAAGTCTAGGTACTGCATTTTCAATTATGTTATTAATGCCTTCTTGGGGAGGAATGATAAACGGACTATTAACACTTCGTGGCGCTTGGGATAAAGTAAGAACAGATCCTGTTTTAAAATTTATGGTTGTAGCAATTACTGGTTATGGTATGGCTACTTTTGAAGGTCCAATGCTTTCTCTTAAGAATGTAAATGCTATTGGTCACTTTACCGATTGGATTATTGCACACGTTCACGTTGGTGCTTTAGCATGGAATGGTTTCTTAACCTTTGGTATGATTTATTACCTAGTTCCTAAATTATTTAAAACAAAGTTATTCTCTACAGGCTTAGCTAATCTACATTTCTGGGTTGGTACATTAGGTATTATAATGTACACTTTACCAATGTATGTTGCTGGGTTTACGCAAGCTAGTATGTGGAAACAATTTAATCCTGATGGAACTTTAGTTTATGGTAACTTCTTAGAAACAGTTACCGAAATTATGCCTATGTACTGGATGCGTGCTATTGGAGGAACGCTATATATAACAGGAATGTTAATTCTTGTTTATAATGTAGTTGTTACCATAAAAAGCGGTAGTAAAGTAGAAGATGAATTAGCAGAAGCTCCTGCATTACAACATGTGTCTAAAAAACGTACTTCTGGAGAAGGATGGCACACTTGGTTAGAACGTAAACCAATTAAATTAACTATTGGAGCAACAATTGCTATTTTAATTGGTGGTATTGTACAAATAGTTCCTACCATAATGGTTAAATCAAATATACCAACTATTGCTAGTGTAAAACCATATACTCCTCTAGAATTAGAAGGGCGAGATATATACATTCGTGAAGGTTGTGTTGGTTGTCACTCACAAATGGTAAGACCTTTTAGAAGTGAGGTAGAACGTTATGGTGAATACTCTAAAGCTGGAGAATTTGTTTACGATCATCCATTCCTTTGGGGAAGTAAACGAACTGGACCTGATTTACATCGTATTGGTGGAAAATACTCAGATAACTGGCATTTAAATCATATGTATGACCCACAAAGTACTTCTTCTGGTTCTATCATGCCATCTTATAAATGGATTGTTAAAAATGAATTAGACAAATCGATGACCGAAGCTAAAATGGAAGTCATGGTTAAATTAGGGGTTCCTTACACAGATGAAGAAATAGCAAATGCACAACAAGCAATGCTAGATCAAGGTACCAAAATTGAAAAAAACCTATATGCAGATCCAGATTTTGCAGAAACCTATGAAGCAGATAAAACTGCTGGAGGTCCAGAATTTATTGAAATGCGCAATCGTGAAATAGTAGCACTTATTGCTTACTTACAACGTTTAGGTACAGATATAAAAGTAAAAGATTTAGAAACCAATTAAAACTAGAATTATGCTAAAATTTGTAAAAAATTATATGGATAGTATTTCTGGAATTGAAGTATATCCAATTATATCCTTATTAATTTTCTTTGGCTTTTTTGTAGTTCTTTTTTTATGGGTTTACACAGCAAAAAAAGAATATATACAAACAGTAAGTAACATTCCATTAGAAAACGAAAACCAAAACCAAACAGAAAAATGAAAAATTTTATACCATCTTGGGTAAGAGTACCTGTTATATTCTTTATCATATTCGGTCTAGTAGAGTATTTTGTAGACTCTGGTAGTAAACCTGCATTTATTGAACAACCTATAATTATGCTATTCTTATTATTAGTATTAGTTATACTTATTGCTACAGAAGCTATTGTAGGTTCTATGGATAATATACTTTATCAAAGTTTAGATGAAGAAGGAAAAGCAAGGTATGCCGCTTCTAAAGAAGTTAAAACACCTAAATCTATTAAATGGTTGCAAGAAACTTACACCAAGTTACTAGGAGCAAAACCAATACAAGAAGAACACGAAATAATTTTAGACCATAATTATGATGGTATTAAAGAGCTAGATAATAACTTACCACCATGGTGGGTATATAGTTTCTATATTTCTATAGTTTTCGGCGTTGTTTATTTACTTAAATTCCATGTCTTTAATGGTGAAAATCAATATCAAGAATTAGAAATGGAATATGCACAAGCTAAAATAGATATTGAAGAGTACAAAAAAACAGCCAAAGACTTAGTTGATTTTAATACGGTAGAAATCTTAACCGATGCTGCTGATTTAGGAAATGGAAAGAAAATTTTTGAAACCAACTGTGTTGCTTGTCATAAAGCAGATGGTGGTGGTGGAATTGGTCCTAACCTAACAGATAAGCACTGGATTTTAGGTGGTGGAATTAAAAATGTTTTTAAAACAATTACAGAAGGTGGTCGAGATGGTAAAGGAATGATAGCTTGGAAACAAAGTTTAAAACCATCAGAAATTAATCAAGTAGCTAGTTACGTATTACAATTTCAAGGTACAACTCCTGCAGAACCAAAAGCAGCAGAAGGTGACATTTGGGAAGAAACTCAAGAATAAGAACCTAAAGAACAAACATTTTGGAAACTCCAGAAAACGAAACATTTAGAGACAGTATTGGAACGATAAATGAAGAAGGCAAACGCGCTTGGGTATACCCAAAAAAACCAAGCGGGAAATTTTATGAAAAGCGTAAAATAGTAAGTTATATCTTATTAGCTTTTCTTATTGCTGCACCATTCATTAAAATTAATGGGAACCAGTTCTTAATGTTTAATATTTTAGAACGTCGTTTTAATATTTTTGGATTTCCTTTTTGGCCACAAGATTTTCATCTATTTGTAATCTCGATGATTATAGGGGTTATTTTTATAGCACTATTTACCGTGGGATTCGGACGTATTTTTTGCGGATGGATTTGTCCGCAAACCATTTTTTTAGAAATGGTTTTTCGTAGAGTTGAATACTGGATTGATGGAGACAGAAATAAACAACGCAAACTAGACAATCAAAAATGGGATGCAGAAAAAATAAAAAAACGCCTGTTAAAATGGTTTATATTTTTAGTCATTTCATTTATTATTGCGAATGTTTTTTTAGCTTATTTAATAGGTAGTGATAAACTATTACAGTATATAACAGATGGGCCTTCTAATCATTTAGGAACCCTTTTCCCTCTATTAATATTTACTGCAGTTTTCTATTTTGTATTTGCTTGGTTTAGAGAACAGGTTTGTATTATTGCGTGTCCTTACGGAAGATTACAAGGTGTACTTTTAGATAATAAATCGATTATAGTTGCTTACGATCATGTAAGAGGTGAAGGAGAAAATGGACGTAAAAAATTCAGAAAAAACGAAGATCGACAAGAACTTGGTCATGGAGATTGTATTGATTGTTTACAATGTGTACATGTATGTCCTACAGGAATAGATATTCGAAATGGTACACAATTAGAATGTGTAAACTGTACAGCTTGTATCGATGAATGCGATCATATAATGGAAAGTATTAACCTTCCTAAAGGCTTAATTAGATATGCTAGTGAAGATGAAATAGAAAAAGGTGAAAAGTTCAAACTTTCTGCTAGAATGAAAGGATATATTGCTGTATTAATTATTCTTATGGGGGTACTTAGTGGTATGTTATTATTAAGAAACGATGTTGAAGCTAGAATATTAAGACTTCCAGGACAGCTGTATGAGCACAAAGGAGAAACCGTTATTAGCAACGTTTTTACCTATAAATTAGTTAATAAAACAACTCAAGAAATAGAGAACGTAAACTTTAAACTTAGAAAGTATAAAGGAACAATAAAACTGGTATCCACATCAGACAATTTTATAGTTCCCGCACAAGGATTAGCAGAAGGCACACTGTTTATTGAAATAGATAAAAGTCAACTAAAAGGAGACAAAAACAAACTCATGATTGACGTGTATAGTGGAGACAAATTGATTGAAAATACAAGTGTGAACTTTTTAGGACCAAGAAGTTATAATTAAAAAAAAATGTTTGTATGCTAAAGCGCATTAAGGATTGAGCAATTTGTTTGAGCTCCTTGAAAAGAGCGAGTTGTGAAAGCCTGACCTGAAGTACAACGAAAGGTAATGCTCAAAAACAAATGAACTAAAATATGTTTAATTAAAAAACTCCTGTTTTGACAGGTAATACTACTATGAAATTTAATTGGGGAACAGGAATAATTATAGCGTTTATAGGATTTATAAGCTTTATCATGTACTTTATTATTACCATGATGACAGACAGTACATACGATCATGATCTGGTAACCGAAAATTACTATAAACAAGAATTAGAGTTTCAAAACGATATTAATAAGGAAACGAATGCTAAAAGTTTAACAAGCAATATTACTTGGAAAAAAACAGAAGAAGGCATACAAATTATATTTCCTGAAGATCTTTCGATTAATAGCATATCCGGGAAAGTGTTCCTATATAGACCATCTAATAAACAATTTGATTTTGAAACGCCTATTTCATTATCAAACCACAATTTGCTCATACCTGACAAACGTTTGTTAGATGGTCGTTGGAACATTATAGTAGATTGGCAATATAACGGAAAAAACTATCTATACAAAAAAGAAATTGTCTATTAAATGCTTTGGTCTGCACTCATATTTGGTCTATTAGGAAGTTTTCACTGCGTTGGTATGTGTGGTCCTATTGCTTTTATGTTACCAGTAGACAGAAGTAATTCTTTAAAAAAAGTAACACAAATATTTACCTATCATTTTGGCAGGCTATTAGCTTACGCAATAATTGGTTTGTTTTTTGGTTTGATAGGAAAAAGCCTTTACATCTTTGGAATTCAACAACAGCTATCTATTTTTTTAGGGATTATTATGATAGTTGTTGTTGTAATTCCGTCAAGAATTTTCAATAAATACAACTTCTCAAAACCTATTTACAAATTAATATCTAAAGTCAAATCTTCGTTAGGCAAAGCGTTAAAAAAGAAAACTGCAGACACTTTTTTAACTATAGGTTTTCTTAATGGTTTTTTACCATGTGGTTTAGTTTATATGGCCGTTTTTGCTTCTTTAGCAATGCAAAATGCATGGCAAGGAAGTTTATACATGGTATTGTTTGGATTGGGTACTATTCCACTAATGACTTCTGCTATTTATTTAGGTAAATTTTTAAATACCAAAATGAAGCAACGTATTCAAAAAGGGATTCCTATTTTTGTAGTCATTATAGGATTATTATTTATTCTTCGTGGTTTAGGTCTAGGTATTCCTTACCTCTCTCCTGCTCCAATTGTAGATATTGCGTCTAGTGCAATAGAATGTCACTAAATAAGTGGTTTTTTATAAATAGTACACCTATTCATTAAAAAAACAAAAAAAGCCCTTAATGAACAATTCGCATAAACTGCAATTAACTAAAGAAGAAATGAAACAATATGGTTATCAAGTAATTGATACAATTGTAGCACATTTTGATACCGAAAACACAAAGAAACCTGTTGCATCTGCTTCTAGAGAAGAAATGGATCTACTGTTTAAAACCGAAGCGCCACAAGAAGCAACAAACTATAAAGATGTATTAGACTTTGTAACCGAAAAAGTATTACCCAACAGTAATATTGTAACACATCCAAAGTCTTATTCTTTTGTACCAGGACCAAGTAATTTTGTTAGTGTTATGGCAGATACTTTAGCTACTGGATTCAATATTTTCTCTGGCGGTTGGGCAGCTTCTCCTGCTGCTGCAGAATTAGAAATTGTAACCATGAACTGGTTATTAAAACTATTTAAATTTCCAACAAAAAAAGGTGGAGGGATTTTTACAAGTGGTGGCTCCATGGCGAATCTAACTGCTTTGGTAACAGCAAGAAGACAACGTTGTGGCGACGATTTTGCAAAAGCTATTATTTATCTTTCCGATCAAGCACATTCTTCTAATATTAAAGCAATTCGTGTTTTAGGATTTAAAAAAGAACAAATTCGAATTATCCCTACAGATATTGAGTTTAAAATGGCTATTAATAAACTTAAAAATGCGATTGCAAAAGATAGATTAGAAGGCTTGCAGCCCTTTTGTATTATCGCTTCCGCTGGAACAACAAATACAGGAACCGTAGACCCTTTAAACGAAATTGCTAAAATATGTAAAGTCGAAAAACTTTGGTTTCATATTGATGGTGCTTATGGTGCTGCTGCAATTTTATCTAAAAAAGGAAGCCAAGAATTAAAAGGAATTGAAAAAGCAGATTCGTTAGCTATAGATCCGCATAAATGGTTATACCAACCGTATGAAATGGGCTGTTTATTAGTAAGAAATCATAAATGGTTAAGTCAAACTTTTACAGAGAAGCCAGAATATTTAAGAGATATTGAAGGGAATACTTCCGAAATTAATTTTTACGACCACGGAATTCAATTAACGCGTCGCTTTAGAGCTTTAAAATTTTATATGTCGATGAAAACTTTCGGGCTTAACGCTTTTAAAAAAGCAGTTTCTTATTCTATCGATTTAGCCGAAGAAGTAGAAGCACATTTAAGAAAAAGCCCTAATTGGGAAGTCGTATCTCCTGCTACCCTTGCTGTAATTAATTTTAGATATAATCCTATTGGAAAAAATTATTCAGAAAAAAGGCTCGATGCCATAAATCAAGAAATCTCTAAAAAAATAGTAAGCTCTAGAGAAGCACTATTGGTTACCACCATTTTACAAAAGCAAATCGTTTTACGCATGTGTTTAATTAATCCTAGAACCACAATTCTAGATGTAAAAGACACTATAAAAACTTGCGAGAATTTTGCTAAAGAAATTGTTTAACTTTATTTAAAAATAAAGCCTTTAAGCTGACTTTTGTCATATTTATTTTTTGGGTTTTAAACTATCTTTAGTATAGAATTTAAAACCAAAACATTATGAGAAAAAGAATACCAGTTTCGACAATTATGACAAGAGATGTAATTACACTTAATCATTCCGACGATTTAGATGTAGCTGAAAAATTATTCAAAAAAAATAATATTCGTCATATTCCAGTGGTAAGTGGAGATAAAATAATTGGTATGTTAAGTTATACCGATTTATTACGAATTAGTTTTGCTGATGCCATTGATGAAAACGAAAGTGATGTGGATACAGTAGTATATAATATGTTTAGTATAGAACAAGTAATGGCTAAGAATTTAACAAGCATTACTTCAAATACAACGATTAAAGAAGTTGCAGAAATATTAGCAGAAAAAGAATTTCATGCATTACCAATAGTAGATAATGATAAGTTAATTGGAATTGTAACTACCACAGATTTAATAAACTATTTAATAGAACAGTTTTAATATTCTTGCTATTAAATAATAGCTTTAATTAGTAAATCCTAGAGCATTTTTTAGAAAATGGTCTAGGATTTCTTCATTTATAACAAATACTACAAACGATTTATGTAGCGAACTGATTTTAATCATATTTTTTTGAAAGCATATTTTATAACTTGATGTATAACAAACAATTAAAATTATGCAAAACATATTACTTCTCACCGATTTTTCTAATAATGCAAAAAATGCAATACACTATGCGTTACATTTATTTAAAAATGAAAAATGTACTTTTCACTTAATGCATGTTTACAAAATAGGCAGTTATATTTCTGATGATTTAATGTACGCTTCAAAAGAAAGTGTTTTTGAATCCTTAACTAAAGAGCCAAAAGAAAAATTAGAAGCACTTGTTGAAGAGTTAAAAAACAAATTTAATAATGAAAATTATGCATTTGAAACTATTATTGATTTTGATGTTTTTATAGATGCCATTAATCAAGCTATTAGGTCCAAACAAATAGATTTTGTTGTTATGGGAACCAATGGAGCTACAAGTGCAAAAGAAGTTCTCTTTGGTAGCAATACGGTGCAAGTAGCTCGAAAGATTAATTGTAAAACATTAATCATTCCAGAAGCCTATTCATTTACTCCTATTAAGGAACTCTTATTACCTCTAGACCCTTTCGATGCTATAGATGGAAAACAGTTTGCAAGTTTATTAGAATTTATAGAAAACAACAAATTACGAATGCATGTTTTACGGGTAAATCCAAACAATGAAAATAGGGATATTGAAGATAAAGATGTCGCAAATTTATACCGTTATAATTGTAAATATTACATTGTTAATGATGTCCCTATGGATTCTGCTATCTCAAGTTATATGCAAACTAACAATATAGACTTCCTATCTTTATTTATTAAAAACGAGGGCTTTTTAGAAAACTTCTTTTCTAAAAAGAATACTAAAATAACTATTGCTAAAATAAATAAACCTATACTTGTTTTACATCCTTAATTAAAATATTGTGTTAAATTTGCATCAGCATTTAAAAAAGATATGTTTTCGAAAGCTTGTGAATATGGAATAAGAGCATCTATTTTTATTGCGAAAAACTCGCAAGAAGGAAATCGTGTATCTCCTAAAGAAATTTCTGAAGAAATAAATTCACCTAAAGCCTTTACAGCAAAGATTTTACAAGCATTAGTAAAACATAACATTGTTAAATCAATTCGTGGTGCTCATGGTGGATTTGAGATTAATAAAGACAAAATTGTTACAATAAAACTTTCGCAAATAGTACTAGCTATAGATGGCAACTCTGTTTATAGTGGTTGCGGATTAGGATTAAAAACTTGTGATGAAAACCATCCTTGTCCAGTACATGATAAGTTTGAAAGTATTAGGAATGAATTAAAGTACATGTTAGAAACTACCAATTTGGAAGAATTAGCCCAAGGCATAAAATCTGGCACTTCCTTTTTAAAGGTTTAAAAAATTTGAATACAAATAGGTTAAATTTATCCTAAATAAAAACAACCTTACTTCAATAAGTAATCAAAAAAAACATATACATTATGCAATGCACTTGTTGAAAATTAAAAAAAAATTAATAATGTGAATTATCGTTTTGAAACGATTTTTATTGATTCAATAACTCAGGCTATCACAAACCATTATATAGATTTTTTTATCTTTATTTGATAAAAATGAGAGTTTTTAGAACATTTATTTTCTAAAGTAAAACGAATATTAACCTTTCAAAAATAAGCAAAGCGGTTTTGGTATTACATCCTAAAAAAGAAATGAATTAGATTTTAAAATAAAGAAAGAAATCATTAATTAATGCTTCTAGTTTTTCCAAATAAACAGCTCCTTCTGTAATATTTTTAGCTTCTTTTAAATTTGAAATTACATCTAGCATAGGAACCAAAACTACATGCAATTGATCATGAGATTCACCAACCATACTGCAGTTTTTAATAATGTATCCTACTTGTGTAGATAATTTTTTACCTAAGCCATTATAGTCTTTACTATTCTCTGCTTTAAACTTTTGGATAATGGCATCCATTTTTACAACTCCACCTTGTGTTTCTAGATTTACAATCCATTTTTTACCATGATTCAACTTTAACTGTAAAGTATCTAATAATGCAACCGCTTCGGTTTCATTTACTTTTATTACTCCTTTTTGATTTTCGGTTTTACAACCAAAAATAAAAACTAAAAACAGTATTAACATTGTTGGTTTTGCTTTCATAAAGTACATTTTTTAAAAGTCTTTTTTCTTCGATTTATTTATTATTCGACAAACTGGTAAAATCACCCAAACAGTTAACATAAAGAAAGACACGATAAGCCCGAAACTGGTCCCAAAAAATTGTTTAAAAACTGCTCCTGTATACCCAAGTAATGCCGAAATATCTAGTTTTAATAAAATTAAAGTTCTAGATAAATCTATAGGATTTAGCATCGTCCCAAATAATGATAATTTATCTAATGGATAATCTTCAAATAGAATTAGTGTCATTAAAAATAATCCGTCATAAATGACAGCAAGAAATAGCCAAAGTAAGATAGCATAGCCAAAGCCTTTGATTTTATTTTCGTTAGAAAGAGCAATATTAAATGCTAATGCAGTAAAAATCAAGGTTAAAAATACTCCTGTAATTAGAAGAAGAGAAAAATCCCAAACAGCACTACTTTCAAACAAACCATAAAACACAAACGGGATTCCTAAACCTAGAATTAAGCTCATAGATAGCGATAATGCTACTCCTAAATATTGTCCTAAAAAGATAGAAGCACGTTTAATTGGTTGTGCTAAAAGTAATTCGGTAAATTCTTGTGAATTATAATAATACATGACACCAAAAATGGTACCTATTAAAGGTACTAAAACAATAATAACATTCATTAAAGTAATAACTGCTTTAGATAAATCATTGTTTAAAAATAGCAAAATAACACCTAGTAATAAATAGAACGCAAAATAGACGTAACTCCAACGACTACGCATCAAATCGAAAAAACTATATCTTAATATTTTAAGCATGATTATTAGTTAATATAGACGCAATTGCATGTTCAAAATCTTGCTGATTGGTCTTGGTTTTTAATTCTTGAATGGAGCCTTTAAAGTAAATTTCACCTTCTAAAATAAATACAATTTCATCAGATATTTCTTCTACAAAACTCATAATATGTGAAGTAATTAGTATTGTTTTCCCTTTTGCTTTCGCTACTTTTATTAGTTCTTTCAAGCGTATTAGAGAAATTGGATCTAAGCCAGTTGTTGGTTCATCCAAAATAATTAAAGGACTATTAAACATAAAGGTTAATACCAGATTTACTTTTTGTTTTGTTCCACCAGAAAGGTTTCCCAATTTTTTATCTAAAAAAGGTTCTAAGCGAAGTAATTCTATTAAACGTTGATCTTCGTCTGTAGGTTTGCGTAAATCCTTAATCATTTTAATTAATTCTTTTACCTTCAAATTACTTGGGAAATTGGCTATTTGTGGCAAGTAATCAATTTTATGTCTGTAATCTGAATTTTTCTTAATTTCTTCACCTAATACAGTGATTTCTCCTTTATCAGGAATAACCATTCCTAAAACTGCTTTAATCAATGTTGTCTTTCCAGATCCATTTGGACCAAGAATGGCAAAAATACCGCCTTCATTAATTGTTAAATTTAAACCACTTAAGACTTGATTCCTTCCGAATTTTTTATGTAAATTTTGAATCGTTACCATGTTATTCTTTTAATTTGTGGGTTCTTGTCTAATAAATTATCTGGTGTAAAAACTGGGGATACTTTTTCAGAAAAATCAATAATATCTATAAACATACTACGTAGTAAAATGATAGTTTCTGGTGTACGGTTTACTATATATGAAAACAATTTCACTGGTCTGTAAGGCACATCTCCTATACCATTTTTATCGAGATCATATCCTGTATAATTGCTCCAATAATTCTTATCAAAAACATTATCGTTTACATTGCTATTGTACGCGATATCAAAAGAGTTATATAAGAAGTTGTTTTCTGTAAAATTATTTGCGTAACACGCTCCTTTTACCTTAATAGCCCATCCGTTATTAGAAAAACTATTGTGTCTATAATTAATACGATTAGAGCCTTCTATGTTAATTCCAATGGTATTATCTTCAAAAATATTGCCTATAATTTCAGCATCATTAATCTCTTTTAATAGCATTCCGTAGGAAGCTGTTCCCCAATTTTCTTTAAAAAGATTGTTATACATTTTTATGCGTTTAGAAAACATAACTGCTACTCCAGCACCATTGTTTTCAAACGTATTATCTTGATATGTATCATCATTAGAAAACATAAAGTGTAAGCCGTAACGCACATTTAGAGTACTAATATTATTTTTAATTAAGCAGTCGTCAGAGAACTCTAAGTAAATACCATCTCTTACATGTTCTACGTAATTATGTTCAATTTCTACATTTTTACTATACCATAATTGAATGCCATTACCAGAGTTGTATTCTTCCACAGCATCTCCAATTATTTTGTTATGATACACTTTTCCATTTCTAGATTTTTCGATATAAATACCAAAGAAAAGTTTTTCTAATACTAAATTCTGAATGACAAAATTTTTGCTGTTTTTAACTCTAATCGCAGCATAATCTTCAGTGTAACTTGTGCCAACATTTATAATAAACAAGCCATCAACGGTAACATTATCTGCTGTTATAGTAATAATTTCACCTTTTTTTTCACCATCAATTACTGGGTAATTTTTACCAATAATTGTTAGTGGTTTGTCTACTACAATTGCATGCTCTTTGTAAGAACCTTTTTCAACTATTATGGTATCAAAATCTTTTGATTGTGTTATAGCCTCTTTTAAAGTTGAAACAGGACAAGTGCTACAAACCTCAATAGTTTGGGCAATACTTATGTTAGCTATGAAAATAGCTATAAAGAAAACCGTTATACTTTTCATGTTACTAGTCTTTTAGGTGAGCTAGTAATTCTGGCCAAGAGTATAGTTTTCCGCCTTTTTCTGTTTGTACTTTTTCTGCTTCAGATTTATTTTCAAATGCTGTTAAAAATGCTCCCATTGGGCTTGGCATGTTTTTACTGATTAAAAACGTTGCTTTTGTTGCATCCGTGAAAGCTTCTGGTTTAGAAAAATAATTAGTGAGGTATAATTCTATTTCGGACGTATCAAATTCATCGAAATAATGAATCATACATTCTGTTGCATCAAATTTATAAACTTTTCCTTTTTTTGTTACAAACTCTGCTGCATGTACTTTATCTACAATGGTCATTTTACAAAAGTGACAACCATCACTTCCATATTCTATGGATTTTGGTGATACATTACAACTTGAAAAAATTAGAAGTAATATAAGAGCTGAATAGTGTTTTAGTGTTTTCATTATTTTAGTGTTTTGAAAATGTAAAATTAGGATGTTGTTTTCTTCAAACTTATTTTTCGGCCTAGCCAAAAAGCAACAAGTGTTAAAGACATTCCTATAAACATTAAGTAACCTCCTGTATTTGGTAAAGAAGTAACATCAAAATTTAATAGTTTTTTAAACCCAATTAATGGTGGTTTGTATGACATTGGTGTACCATCTGGATTTGTTACTTTTATAATAGCGTGTGGGTCTAAATTGCCACCATAATCCGCTAACCAATTATTAAAATCGTACATGCCTAAGATGCCTAAAACAGACATTAAAACAAACCAACCTAAGAAATATTTATAACTCACTTTGTTAAGATATCCCAATGAACCAATAATTACACCTAATAAAGCCATACCTAATATTACTTTAGGAAATACTGAGAATTCCCACATTTCTTCTGCTTTTGGTATGGTTTTCATACCTATGTAGTGATTTAAACCGTCAATATTTTGTAAATCAAATTCAGATACACCTTTTATACCATCGATATAAATATTCATACCTAAAGGGTCTGGATATTGAGGTGCTCCAAGCATAATGTTCCATAACGGGAATTTAAAAAGTCCTAATAACAGTAATGAACCAATTATCATTATAATGCTAGCCTTTTTCATGATGTGTAATATTTAGTATTCTTTTCCGTGAGGTTTCTGTGTTAACAGAATAAAGTGTTTTAAAAAAGAAAGGCGAGAGCGAAAACTCAACTCTCGCCTTAATTAGAGAAATAAACACTAAAACAAAATTTCTCTAATTCTTCAAATTAATTTACTCAATATCTTCTCCTAGAGACCATTTAATTGGCACATCTGAATCTGCAGCAGAAACTCTGATATAACCTTGCATTTCTTGGTGCAATGCAGAACAGAAATCTGTACAATAGAAAGGCCATACACCAACTTGTTTAGGTTCCCATACAGATGATTTTGTTTGTCCTGGCATTATCAATAATTCTGAATTGTTTTGACCAAGTACAGCAAATCCATGAGGTACATCAAAATCTTGCTCTAAATTAGTAACGTGGAAAAAGACTTTGTCTCCTACTTTTACACCTTCAATATTATCTGGTGAGAAGTGACTCCTAATAGTGGTCATATAAATATGAACTTCGTTTCCGTCTCTTACTACTTTAGTTTCAGCATCAGATTTTGCAGCATATGGATGTTTGTTATCTGCTAACTTATAGATTTTTTGAGATTGCTCTTTAATAAGACTTGCTTCCATTGCTGCTGCATAATGTGGCTCACCATGTGTTGGAAAATCTAATAATAATTCCATTTTTTCTCCCGAAATATCATACAACTGGGCAGAATGCTCCATTTCTGGACCCGTTGGTAAATAACGATCTTTTGTTATTTTGTTCATTGCAAACATGTATTTACCTTGAGGTTTCCCTGAGTTTCCTCCAGGAATTGTTAAGTGACCAACAGAGTAATATGTAGGTTTTCTGTCGATAACTTCCCAAGTTCCTATTTTCCATTTTACAACTTCAGAAGAAATAAAGAATGTAGTATATGCATTTCCTTGGCCATCAAACTCTGTGTGTAATGGTCCTAATCCTGGTTGCTCTACAACGCCAGCTAAAACATCTTCGAAATTTAAAATAGGAATGCCGTAAGCTTCACCTGCAAATTTCTCTTTTTCAATAGCATCTAACATTTTTGTAAATGAATGCACGGTTAAATTAGCAGATAATTTTCCGTTACCAACTATGTATTCACCAGAAGGATCAACATCACAACCATGTGGTGATTTTGGTGTTGGTATGAAATAAACAGCTCCAGGAACATCAATTGGGTTTACAACACGAACCTCTTTATTCATAGTAGATTTTGCTGTATGTGTATGCTCATCATATACATTATGTGTATAATTAGCTGGCATCATTTTTCCACCACCATTATTTACATATTCTTCAATTTTTTTCCAGTTTATAGCTGCAATAAAATCTTTATCGTTTTGAGATGCATTCACCTCTAAAAGCGTACTAGCTTCTTCTGTATTATATGTTGTAAAGAAGAACCAACCGTGAGATTTCCCACGTCCTGGATGTGACAAATCGTAGTTAAAACCTGGCATTAAAACTTGAAATTTAATATCCATGTTTCCTGTTTCTGGTGCTACGCTAATAAAAGATAAGGCTCCTTGAAAGTTTCCTTTGTAATCTTTAATTGGCATATCTCGTTGCGGGATTGGCACAGAAAAACGTGTTCCTGCAACTACATATTCTGTGTTTTCGGTTACAAAAGAAGAACTGTGGTTGCCAGCACTATTTGGAACCTCAATAATTTCTTCTGTTTCAAATGTGGTAAGGCTAATTCTTGCAATACGCGGTGTATTATTTTCATTTATAAAAACCCAACGACCATCAATTTCTCCTTTAGATTGCGAAATATCTGGATGGTGAGAATCCCCCCAAGGAATAAATCCGTGAGAAGTATTTAACATAGGTTTAGTCTCTTCAGAATAACCATAACCAGATGTTGGAAACTGTGAAAACACAGGAATCTCTTTAAACATTCTCCCAGAAGGTAAACCATAAACGGTTAAATTACCACTATATCCACCAGATATAAAAGCGTAATGTGAGTCATACTCTCCAGGAGCTATATAAACTTTCTCTGCAATATTATTTGCAAGGGCTCCAGATTTAGAGTTGGATTTGTTCCCGTTATTACAACTTGTAAACCCTAAAAGGATAATAAGTGTTGCAATGCTTGATGTTAGTATTCTTTTCATTATTTTAATATTTTATTTAGTGTTTCAATTATTCAGTTGGTGGCAATAACACTTTGTCTATTATGTGTACAATACCATTACCGGCAGGCATGCTAGCAAGAATTTTAGCTCCTCCAATCATTGGTTCTCCATCTACTACCTCTACTTTTACATAGCCATTATTTGCTTGACCTAGTTTTTTAAATTTCTTTAAAAAGTCTTTAGAATAGTTGCCTGGTGTTACATGATACTTTAAAATATTTGCTAAAGCATCTTTGTTTTCTGGTTTTAATAAATTTTCAACTGTACCTTCTGGTAATGCTGCAAAGGCTTCATTAGTTGGTGCAAAAACCATTAATGGTCCTGCGTTTACTAAAGCATTTTCTAATGCTGCTGCTTGTACTGCGGCTACTAACGTAGTATGATCTTTAGAACCAATTGCAATACTTAAAACGGTTGTACTTCCATCATCTTCAATAAATGCTTGTCCAGTTTTTTGTATTGTAGCTTGTGTTTCTACTTCTGTGCTTGTGTTTGCATTTTCTGTATTACTGTCTTTGCAAGCACTTAATAAAGTCATTGCAGCAAAAACAAAAAGCATATTCTTAATTCGTTTCATAACGATTTATTTAAGAGTTCTAAAATATTCTAAAACAGCTCTTGCTTCTTTTTCAGTAAGGTGTTGGTTTGCCATTGGTGCACCATTAAACTCGATTAATAACTCTTTTGCTAATGGATCTTCTTTTACCATTTGCTCTGGATTTAAAATCATGTTCATTACCCATTCTGGAGTTCTTCTTTCTAGAATACCTTTTGGAGCTGGGCCAATAAATTTTTTGTCTGCTCTATGGCAAGCTGTACACATTTTCTTATAAACATCTTCCCCGTGTGTTGCCATTGCTTGATCTATTTCAGCACCAAGTGTAATAGATTTTATTGGGCCAACACCTTTATTGTCTAAATTTACTTTTTTAGAAGCAGAAACCTTTTCTGCTTTTGGAGTTGCAGCTTTTTCTGTTGTTGCCTTTTTTTGATAAGAGAATCCTTCTTTTTTCTTTTCTTCTTTGCCTCCACAACTTACTAGAAGTGTTACAAATAATACCATCAATAATTTTAGTGTTGTTTTCATCTGTTTTAGTTATTGGTTATTTTAATACTGTAAATTTACTTTGAAAACTTATTTTAAAACATGACATTTATCATATTTAGGACAAAATTGTCTTAATTAAAAATCATGTATAAAAAAGCCGAACATTGTTCGGCTTTTCACTCACTTTAAATTTAATTAATTAACTATTAAGACCTCTTTTAAAGTGAAACTAAATTTTAAATGTCATCACTGGCAAAGTAGAATGATTTGCTATATCTTCAGAAATACTACCTTCAAAGAAATGCGCTAAACCTTTTCTACCATGTGTTGCAACTGCAACTAAATCTGCACCAACAATATTAGAATAATTTAACACTCCTTGTTCAATAGTATAATCATTAACATAAGCAACATTTTTCATCTTGTCTAGATTTCCATCTGCTTTTTTCAAAAAAGTTGCCACACGTTTTTCTATTTCGGTAGAGCTTCTAAAGCGATTATCTGGCAGGTTTACATAGACTAAATGCACTTTCGTATTTAAAGCTTCAAACAATTTACTAGCGTTTAGATATGGAGCTACTGCTTCATCAGAAAAATCGGAAGCAAAAATCACATTTTCAAAATCGGTTAAAATAGGATTTTGCTTTATAACTAATACAGGAATATTAGAATGTCTTACTACTTTTTCTGTGTTAGAACCAACAAGTACTTCTTTTAATCCACTTGCACCATGCGAGCCCATTATTATTAAATCTACATCATGCTCTTTAGCTACTTCACTAACTTCGCTAAACACTTTAAAGTGTTTTACTAAAGGAGTCACATTTACGTCTTGTAAATAGTCTTTATTTAAAAATTCTTGAAACTTTTGTTCTGCTAATTTTAAATAAAAAACGGTTTCTTCTTGTTGCAAGTTTTCTGCACTAGAAATTAAAGCATTCGATAATTCTAGCATGTGTAATGCTAATATTTCTGCATTATATTTTTTTGCTAAAACAGCAGCTGTTTCTAATGCGTATTCTGAGTGTTCCGAAAAATCTATTGGTACAATAATTTTTTTCATGGTTTTTATCGTTTTATGGTTTTAAATGGTCATTGAAAATAGTTGGGCTTCTGGCTTACTACGTTGAAGAAGTAAATCGAAAGCCATACAAATATTTCGAACAAAGGGTTTTCCTTTATCGGTAATTATTATTTTATTGGAAAAGATTTCAATTAGTTCATCTTGTTCCATTTCTTTAAGTTTTATTAAGGTATCTGGTAATTCTGCAAAATAATTTTCTGTTGCTGTCCAAGAAGTTTCAAATTGACACATTAGATTTAAAATATGTTTTCTAATAATTAAATCTTCATCTAATAAAATATGTCCTCGATACACAGGAATTATTCCTTCATCTACCAAATGGTAATACGCTTCAATTCCTTTAACATTTTGAGCAAAACCATACCAACTATCGCTAATTGAAGAAACACCTAGACCAATCATTGCCTTTGTTTTTGAGGCTGTATACCCCATAAAATTTCTATGCAATTCTTTCTTTATAGTTGCTTTATATAAGGTATCTGTTGGTAATGCAAAGTGATCCATCCCTATTTCTACATAATCTGCTTGAAAAAGCATTTCTTTACCCAATTCGTATTGCTTACGTTTACTTTCTGCTGTTGGCAAATCGTTATCTTTATACCCACGTTGCCCGTTACCTTTAATCCATGGTACATGCGCATAGCTATAAAAAGCAATTCTATCTGGTTTTAATAATTTGGTTTTATTAATGGTTTCTTGAACATGTGCTTCGGTTTGAAATGGCAAGCCAAAAATAATATCATGACTTATAGAGGTATAGCCAATTTCTCGTGCAGTTTCTGTTACACGTTTTACGTTTTCAAAAGGTTGTATTCTATGTATAGCTTTTTGAACCGTTTCATTATAGTCTTGTACACCAAAACTTACACGTTTAAAACCTAAATTATATAAGGCTTGTAAATGTTCTTTTGTGGTGTTATTTGGATGACCTTCAAAACTAAACGCATAATTTTCAGCAAGGGTTGCTTTTCTTAAAATTCCAGCAATTAAATATTCTAAGTTTTCTGGTGTAAAAAAAGTAGGTGTTCCACCTCCTAAATGTAATTCTTTAATATTGGGTTTCTTTTCTAATAAGTCACAGTAAAGTTTCCATTCTTTTAAAACAGCTGTAATATAAGGAGTTTCTACTTCATGTCTTTTCGTAATACGTTTATTACAGCCACAAAAGGTGCATAAGCTTTCACAAAAAGGCAAATGGATATAAAGGCTAATACCTTCGGAGTCATTACTTTCTTGAAAAGATTCTATTAAAGAAGCTTTCCATTTTTTTAATGAGAATGTATTGTTATTCCAATACGGAACTGTAGGATAACTCGTATAACGAGGACCTGCTATATTATATTTATTAACTAGTAAATTTGCCATACCTAAAAATTCTACACCAAAATTACACCGCTTATACCTAAAAAAATATGACATATATCATATTAAAAATAATTGCTGTTACTAAGAATTTAATATGTACTTGCAGAAACCCTTTTATCTACTTAACTTTACTGAAACATTTAAAATTTAATCATGAAAATCACAAAACTCCTTACAATATTAGCTGTAATTTCTTTACTATTTACTTCTTGTAAAAGTGAAAAAAAAGACAAGAAAATACAAAATATAGAAAACGCTGAAACAGCAAATCTATTTGTTATAAAGCCAGAGGCAACTGCCGTAAAATGGACTGCATTTAAAACAACCGATAAAGTACCTGTTGGAGGAGAATTTGCAACATTAAATTTTGAAAACAAATCTGGAGCTACTCCTGAAGAAGCTTTAAACAATTTAAATTTTTCAATTCCGGTAAGTAGTTTATTTACCAAAGATGATACTAGAGATGCTAAATTAAAAGCATCTTTCTTTGGAGCGATGTTAGATACTGATTTAATAAAAGGAATTATTAAGTATTCTAATGGGAAATATTTAGCCTCTATAACAATGAATGGAGTCACTGAAGATTTACCATTAGAAGTAAGTATTACTGAGGAAAGACGAGTTGCGATGAAAGCGACAATGGATCTTAAAAAATGGAATGCTTTAAGTGCTTTAGAAACATTAAACAAAGTATGTTTTGACTTACATAAAGGTGCAGATGGCGTAAGTAAAACTTGGGAAGATGTTAATATAGAAATCAGTACGTTTTTAAGAGATAAATAAAAAAGTAAAAAACCATCCTATTACTAATTTGTTATTAGACATAATATATGCTAACTTTAGTATTTCATATAAAACCCATTTAACAATGAAAAGAAGTTCAATTTTTATTTTAGCATTAAGTATCATTTTTGCTGTTAGCTGTAAAAAAGAAGTAAAACAGGAAACAGGAACCACAGAAGCAATGAAAGCTAAAAAAGTAAAAATGAAACTAGAGCCTAAAAGCGACAGTAAAGTAAAAGGTAATATTGCTTTTACGGAAGAAGATGGAAAAATTAGAATGGTTGCTATGGTTGAAGGATTAGAAGCAGGAACACATGCAATACATATACATGAAAAAGCAGATTGTTCGTCTGCAGACGGCACTTCTTCTGGAGGACATTGGAATCCAACGGCACAACCACATGGAAAATGGGGAGATACTGCAGGATACCACAAAGGGGATATTGGTAATCTAACCGCAAATGAAGATGGACGCGCTTTTTTAGAATTTTCAACGAATGAGTGGTGTATAGGCTGTGGAGACAAAAACAAGGATATATTAGGAAAAGCAGTTATTGTTCATGCAGGTGCAGATGATTATGGACAACCTACAGGAAATGCAGGAGGCCGTATTAGCTGTGGTGGTATTATTGAATAACAACAACATAATTTATATTAAAAAAAGGCACAAAGTTGTGCCTTTTTTTATATTTATAATACCTATATTGTTCCATAATTTATTTTAAAACAAATTATTAATACTACATGCAATTAGAACTTCTCGTTTCTAAATTTCAAGAAAAAGACGAAAAAGCTTTCGAAACACTTTACAATATGTATAGTGAAAGTATGCATGGGGTAATTTTTAATATTGTAAGGGATCCTGACATTGCTCAAGAAATTATGCAAGATGTTTTTATAAAAGCATGGCATAAAGCAGATTCCTACTCTGCTAAAAAAGGTCGTTTTTTTACTTGGATCTTAAACATAGCACGCAATGCAGCCATAGATAAAACACGTTCTAAAAATTTTAAGAACACAAAACAAAACCTTAACTCCGATTTTTTCGTAGATATCATTGAAAGCAACGAAAGTTTAGACGATCAAACAGATGCCATTGGTATTAAAAAGTTTGTTTCTAAACTGGCAGATAAATGTAAACAAGTAATTGAACTGTTATATTTTAAAGGATATACACAAAAAGAAGCTTCGGAAACATTAGAAATGCCAATTGGTACAATAAAAACTAGAAATAGAAAATGCATAAGCGAATTACGTAATATGCTAGATGTTTAATATGAATACAAAGGAATACATAGAATCTGGAATCTTGGAACTTTACGTTGCAGGAACCCTTTCTGAAAAAGAAAGTCAGGAAGTCTATGCGCTTACTTTAAAACACCCTGAACTTCTCGATGAAGTTTTAAAAATTGAAGCTGCCATAATTAAACTCACAGCTGCAGTTTCACCAAGGGATAGTAAATTATTTTACACTTCTATTAAAGATAAAATAACGAATAATAACGACACTAAAGTTATTCCTCTAGATAACAAACCTAATAAACAATGGTTTACTTATGTTAGTTGGGCAGCTTCTATTGTATTTGCCGCAGGAATCTTATGGTTTGCTAACCAAAACAACCAACTTAAAGAGCAAATACGAATTGCAGATGTGGATAAAGAATTATTAGAAGTACAAATAGAAAAAGGGAATACCAGCTTAACAGAAGCAAAAAAACTTATTTCTGTATTAAGAGACAAAGACATTATTCCTGTACCTCTTGCTGGACAAGCAGTATATCCAGAAGCATATGCTAAAGTATATTGGGATAAAAAGAGTAATAGTATCGTATTAGATGCACAAGGTTTACCAGAACCTCCTAAAGGAAAAGTATATCAAGTATGGTCTTTAAAACTAAATCCGTTAACTCCAACAAGTTTAGGTGTTATTGCTGATTTTAATAGTGACGAAAACAAACTATTTACTATAGAAAATGCCAATGCATCTGAAGCGTTTGGTATTACTTTAGAACCAGAAGGAGGAAGTGAATCTCCTACTCTAGAGCAACTATACACACTTGGTGCTGTTGCCTCTGCACCTTAGGAAGAATTCAAAATGCGTTCTTTATTATGCATAAATGCGTTACATACTTTACAAAACAAATAGTACTATTTCTATTTATTTTAATTCATCTCGCTTTTCAATCAAAAAATAATTTAGATAATCTTTTTGAGAATTGCCTAATCTCGGATACCGAAAACAATATTTCTAGAAGCAATCCTATTAGAATTATTGCAGTAGACCATGAAAATAATCGTATTAAAACGAATTATATAGCACTGGAAAACTTATTAAATAAAGCGACCGAAAATCAGTCTTGGTTTATCACACAAGGAGAAGAGGCTTCTAATATGGTTGAAATAATTAAAGTAGATGTACACTCTGGTTGGATTACCCTTGGTAAAACATATGCTGGTGTTTTTAATATGGAGGAGGAAGAAACTTTAGAATTTTTTAATCCGTTTGTAAATTATAAAATAATTAAAAACAAACCATTATTTGAAAACTATCCAACCTATATAAAAGACGAATACATTAACTACATTCAGGCTGGTGGTATTATAAAAAGGGCAGATAATGATTTTGTATTACTAACACCTGTTGTTTTTGGTGCACATAATAAACGATCTATATTTTACGCCACAAGTTCGGACTTAGAAAATTGGGAGTTTCAAGAAAAAAAAATACTTAGTACTGATCAAATTTCATTTGCAAAAAAAAACGGAAATGTATTTAGCTCTGGAAATCCTTTAAAATTAGAAAACGACACCTTTCTTGTTTTACTTGGTGTAGAACAACCAAACGGAAACTATACTTCTGCGTATATGATTCTTAACAAACGATTAGAAATAGTACAATCTCCTAAAGAAATAAAAATTCCAGAATGGCATGGAATAGAACAAAATAGTTTTCCTTTAGCAATTACAAAACATAAAGATGTATTTAGAGTATTGTTTCACCGAAGAAGCTCGAAGTTTATAGACACAGAGGTTCATGAAATTACTACCAAAACTATTTTTAAAGTGTTTGATGAAAACCTAGGTATTCTTTCGTCTAAGGTTATTCAAAAAGCAAAAAACTCCTCTGGTTATTTACACGGAAAGGCAGATGATGCTTCTTATATTACATATAATTCGGAATTATATATATTACTTGGTAGCGAAGAATTACCTTCAGAATATCTCACTTCCTTCAATCGAGAATATGGCTTAATGAAGTTACAAAACGAAAAATGGATACACGATACACGTAGCCCTTTAATTGTTAACCCTATTAACATTAACAACAAATACCCAGAATACGACTGGACTTCAGACCATTTGGGTGGTTTTATCTCTCCAATATTTTATAAGGACTACTTATACATATTTTTAAGCTTTGGAACAGATAATCCTGATTATATACTTTCGGGGATTAAAATAAAGACAGTCCAAGAATAAATAACTATGGCTTAATAAATTATAGATAGCTTATTAAAAAACATAGATTTGAGCTCCTTTTGTTTAAGAAAAGGAAAGCTAGTATATAAAAATGTATGCTTCAAAAGGCACATCAAAATTTATTATATAAAGAAAACGCCAGCTTATTTCTAAACGTGACGTTTTCTAACCAACAAAAAACTTCTTCAAAAAAACTCCCTTAAAATTTTTCTAGATTATATAGCAAATATTATTTCTGTTGGTATTTTTATACATTCTTAAAATGTATAACTAATACTTCCCTTTATAAAAAATGGTGTTCCTGGAGTAAAGTGAATTTCTTCCACCGATTGCACTTCATTTTGTAATCTAGATTCTGTTGCAAATTGTGTTTCATTCCAATCTACATCAAATAGATTTTCTATAACCATACCTAATGTAATTTTGTTAAAAGTGTAGTTTACGTTAAAGTCGGTTACAAAATATCCTTCTGCTACAATAGAATTATCTTCGTTTGCTGGTCTATCATCTATAAAGCGATATCTAATTCCTCCAGAAAAACCTTTTAAATCTTTAACAGACAGACCTCCAGCCATAGTAAAATCTGGTGCTAAGGGAATATAATTTTCTCCTTCTGGATCCTCTACACTTCTTGCATGTGTTATTGTTGCATCTGTATCAAAATACAGCCAATCATTTAGTTGGTATCGCAATCCTAAATCCAATCCGTAACGTTCACTTTTTCCGCTTGGTTCTACAATTCCTGCATCTCCAACATATACAAATTCTTGTTCTGAAAACAAATACCATAAAGCAGAATTAAAAACTACTTTTGAAAATGGTTTCCAAATATTTCCTACATCTACACCATATGCACGTGGTAATATTTCTTCTCCTTCTTGTGCTACTACTACTCTAGTATCGTTAGAGTGAAAACCAATCCCAGACTTTACAAAGAGTTGTAAATTATCATTCGCATCGTAGAACAAATTAAGCTTCGGACTAACTATTGCTTTTGTTTCCGATTGTGTGTTTAAACTAGGTTGTAATTGATCGTTATATAAAAACTTAAAATAATCTAGACGTAATGCTGGACTTACTGTAAGTTTACCAAACTCGAAATCTGCAGAAACAAATGCGTCTAAGTTGGTTTGATTTATATCTCCTAACTGTACATTTTCAAGAAGTGTTGTTTTATTTAAAGTTTTAGATAACTCCACATCGTTAGATATATCGTGTCTTAAACCAACTCCGTAATTTAATTGTACTGGCACTGCTCCTAAATACACATCTTTAGTTATTTCTGTATTTACTCCAAAAATGTTTCTATTTTCCTTTTGTTTTATTTGATCTCCATTTACTGGGTCTTCTAAAAAGAAAGTAAAATTAGAATACAATTCAAAAGCATAATGGGAATAAAAAGCATTCGCTTTAAGCGTTGTATTATCCGAAATGTATTTGTTATATACTACATTAAAATTAGTTCGTTCTGTGTTTCCGCCTTCGGTATCATCTATAGCACCAAAACGTGAAATGTTACCGTTATCAACTTCTCTTTGTGGAATTTGTCCAGAAGCATCCCAACGACTTGTAAAATGAGAGGCCGTTAAAGAAAGCTTATTATTATCTGGAGTATACATTACATATTTTCCAAAAAGGTTCAGTCTATTAAAATTTTGAGGAGACTCAAATGGTCCATCTGTTGCAATATATTCTGCTGCTATATAAGCATTTTGATTTTTTTTATCTTCCAACAAATTAAACATAGCCAATGTTTTTAAGGAATTAAATTGTCCTGCGGAGAGTTTAATTGTACTTTCTTTTAAATGGTCTTTTGTTGAAAAGTCTACATATCCAGCAGTATTAAAATCGCCTTGCTTACCGTAATAAGGTCCTTTTCCAAAATCTATATTGTTAATGGTCTCTGGAATTACAAAATGTAAATCACTATATCCTTGACCATGAGCGTGAGACACCATATTTACTGGCATACCATCTACACCAATAGAAATATCTGTTCCATGATCTATATCGAAACCTCTTAAAAAAAGTTGTTCTGCTTTACCACCTCCTGCATGTTGACCAATGATTAATCCTGGCACTTTTTGTAATATTTCTTGTGAAGAATTTACTGGTGTTGTAGCTAAATCTATTTTAGTAATGGTATTAACTGCATTTAATTGTTCGGTAAGAACCAATTCTTCTAACATTAATGTTTTACTTTCTAGGGCTACCTCTAAACCTTCATTTATATGTTTGTTATTTATAATTATTGTCTTCTTTTTAAAACCAAGTAACCCAATATTTATGGTGTCTCCTATTTTGTTATCTAATAAAATAAATGTACCGTTTGGTAAAGTATGTGCGTGTGTGTTTGCATTGGTATTAAACACATAAACATTTTCTAATGGTTGATTAAAGTTATCTGTTACTTTTCCTTTAATATTTTGTCCATTCATTGTAAAAAAAGAACAAAATAAGATAGCTATTACTATTATATTTTTCATATTTAAATTTTTAAAACGGTAAAACTAAATATTTTTTATTTCTTTTTCTACTAAAGGACCAAGTTCGAAACTACTTTCTAATAATTCTTTTTTTAGTTTTTTAGCTTCAGAAATTTTCCCATTCGCTTTATATATTTTTGCTAAATGATACATCGCTTCTGGTTCAAAAGTTTTGTTTAGAACATTGTCTTCTGCTATGTGTAAAGCATTTTCATAATGCCCTTTGTTATAATAGGTCCAAGCCAATAAATCATACGATTGTGCTGTTGGTCTATTATCTATTTCTTCTCTAGAAAGTTTTAATGCTTGATCGGTAAGGTTTAATTCTTCAGCAAATAGTTTTGCATTGTAAGCATTATACATATCACCATATTTTGTATTATTAACTGCGTTTGCATAAAGTGTTAAGTATTTTGTTTTAGCCGTTTTATCGTTCATATATTCTGCAATTTCAGCTTTTAACAAGTAATAATCTGGTGCTTGATGTTGTTTTGCTATGGTGTTTAAAATACGTATAGCTTCTTGTGGGTTACGCTCATAAGAATAAACAATCCATGCTATACCTTTTTTAGCATATGCTTCGTTTGGGTTTATAGCTAATGCTTTTAAATAATAATGGTATGATTTTTCTATTTGTCCGTCATGCCCATAATAATCTGCAATATTGGTATAAGCCCATTGCATTAATGCTTTATTTTTTGAAGACTCTGCAATTGCCATTGCTTTCTCCATATATTTTATGGTTGCAGATAAATCGCCTTCATGATCGCTCCATTTAGACAGGCGAATTAAAAAACCAAAATCACTAAGGTCTTTTACTTGTGCTAAATAATGAGATGCTTTTTTAGTATTACCTAATTCTAAATGTACATCGAATAGCATTTTTTGAGTTCCTTTTAAATTTTCGCCAATAGTTTCGGCTTTTTCTAAAAGATTTAATGCTTCTTTAAATCTATGTTGTGAAATATAATTTCTTGCTAAAGCACGTAAATAACCAGAATTGGTATAATTGATTTTTTCGTTTGCCTTAATTAGGCTTTCTTCTGCAAGAATTAAATAATCTATATTACCAGTCGCTGTAAATAATTGAGATTGAGACGCTGCTAATTTTACTAAATAAGGATATTGATTAGGTTCTTTTTCTAGCTTATTTTCCCAAAAGTCATGATCTCCTTGAATAGTTTGCAGTGTCTCGCTCTCTAATCCTTTTAGATATGTGTTATAGTCGTTTACACTTGTTATTTTGTCTAAAGATTTATTACAGCTTGTTAATACTAGTAATAAAATAAAAAGTAGTTTATAATTTGCTGTGTTCATTTTTTTTGTTTTTTGTTGTTGGTTGTAGGTTGTTTTTGTTGTTGGATTTATAACCATTAGAGTATGGCAGGCACACTCTAATGGTTTAAAAAAATTTACCAAGCAGAAGCTAAGTAAGGAAATGAGGCAGAAAAAGGTTTATCGTTAGCATCTACATTGTCATTGGATAACTGTGGATTTTCGGTAAAGTCTTCACCACCAAAAATTAATAACAATTCTATTGTTATTACATCATCAGTTAAATTTCTTCCGGTTAACAAAGCTCCTGTTGCAGGATTAAAAAAAGTAGTTTCACCATCTAAAGAAAGATTAAGTACATCTGTAGCTAATAGCCCTGTAAAATCTGCAGAAGTTTGCATTAAAGCATTCATATCTCCTGGATTCGCAAAAGCAGGACTTAAACCCTCTAAGTTTGCTTGAAACATAGGTTGAAAAGCAGCTCCTTGAGCATCTGGAGTTGTTACATTAAATGTGTTTTTACTTGCAGCACTAACAAATACCGTATTTACGGCTGGTCTTCCCATTTGATCTTGTTGTGTATATGTTCCTGAAAAATCTGGTTCTATAGACATAGATCCTTCATTATTATTACTATCATCATCACTAGAGCAATTGAATGCAAATGCTGAAATTAATATTGCGCCTAATATTGTTTTTATATTGTTCATAATTGTACGTTTTAAATAAGTTAGTTTTTATTGTTTTGTTTTTGCTTCTACCCAAGTATTGATAGTTCCAGAACCACCAACCATAGTTTTTGGCACTTCAACAACTATAGACATTACATTAGTTCCTTTAAAAGTATCTACTCCTGGACTATTAAATCCCGTTGCATTTCCTGCAATGATTTCACCATATTGTGCAAAATCCATAAAGAAAGGATCATCTCGAGGTCCTGCAAAAAATTTCATTCCAGCATTTGTTGTAGCTGTTGCAGCTTCACCATAAGCAGAAATCGCTACAGATGTTTGTGTTGCATTGGTTTCGATAGCACTATCTACACCTACACTTCCTGGTATAGTTGGTCCAAAGAAATACATTCTACCATCTCTTGGTATCGCTTGTAATACTAAATCTTCAACATTATCTCCAGTGGTATCAATGTTAAACTCTATTAAAACATTTTCATCAAATGCTGCTGAAGCTGTTGCGCTAGGACTTAAAAGTCCTTGTACATTTGCTACAAACACAACATTATTTGGGTCTTCTGCTTGAAAAGCATAGAAGTCTGTGATATCTGCTGTACCACTTGCAACTGCAGGAGCATCAATGTGATCTGCTGCTACCATAAAGAAACTAGCTATTGCTAAAGCTCCAATTCCTAAAATAATTTTTGTTTTTTTCATAATAGTGAGGTTTTTAGTTAATTAATTTTTGACTCTCACACATACCTACGCAAAAAAGTAAAAGAGGGTTTTAAAAAAGTTTAAATATTTTTTATTCAGTAGAAAAAATTATCTTTACACAACTTAATATTACAACCATGAATCCATCGGCAAGTGGCTGGATAAACAAACTGCTAAAAATACTAGAGACCAACAATACTCTAGAACAAACAACAACACATGCTTTTTATTTAGCATTAAGAGAAAGCGGATTTATTTATGGAAATAATATAGATATAGTTAAAAAAATATTTGTAAAAAAAGATTTCACAAATGAAGAAATTTGCAAAACCAATCTCTTTCTATCCTTATATTTCTCTCATAAAAAGTTAGATGATTCTGAAAATTTTATAGATAGTATCATCGAATTCTATACTAAAATTGAAGAATATAAGTCCTCCTACTTTAAAGAGCTTTTAGGAGAAAAAAAATCTGCAGGATTACTAGAAAAAATAATTCATAAACGTGTTTTAATTGATGACAACCTCATCTCTAAAAGCTTTAATTATTTTATTACTAATGCATTATTATATATAGATGTTCTTGCTTACAAGCATTACTTAAAGACTAAAACGATAACCGTAAATTATATTAAGAATTTAGAATCTTCGCTAGAAACTATTGTTTTATCTGCATTAAATGCTAAACAAACCAAGAGTGAATATGATACTAGTTTAATAAAGTTATTTGAGCAATCTTTACGTTTTCAAAAAAAATACAACATTACATATAATGAAGCGATTACATTTATTCAAAGTGAATTAGAAACACAATACATACTAGATATGGCGTGTATGGCTACTTGGACAGACGCTTCTATAGACAAAAAGGAATATGAATTTTTAAATCAGTTAGGAATAGATTTAAAACTAGAACAACAAAAAGTTAACGAAGCTATTACAGCAATAACGTTATTTTACAATACCTATAAAGAACAAATTGTTTTACTTGGATCTAAAAATATTGTAAAAACTTTTTACGATAATTCTAGTAAAATGGTTAGCAAGCTGATTTCTAGAAATAGCAAACGTCTATATAAAGAATTAGGTGAAAGTAAAGAATTGATGCTCTTAATTTCGCAATCTACCATTAGAGATTTAAATGATGAAGAACAGAAAAAAGTACAGGGACAGTTATTAGATATATTTAAATCGATACCAAGTTTAGCTATATTTTTACTTCCTGGTGGCGCTTTATTACTTCCTTTAGTAATAAAATTTATACCCAAATTATTACCTAGCGCTTTTGATGATAATAGAATTGAAGACGATTAAAACTACTCTAACCATGTTTTAAAATCTTTAACTCGCTCTCTAGCAACTATTACCTCTTGCTCGTTATAGGAATTTAATTTTATTTGCAAACGCGAATTAGTATAACTTACCATATCTTTTATTGCCTGAATGTTTACAAAAAACTTTCTGTTAATTCGGAAAAATTGTTGTGGTTCTAATTCGTCTGTTAATTGTTCTAGTGTGGTATCAAGTAAATAATTCCTTCCTTCTGAAGTATGCAAATAAGTACCTTTGTTTTCACTATAAAAGCACTCAATATCTTCAATATTTATTAATTTTAAATGCTGGCCTACTTTTACCGAAAAACGTTTTTTGTATTCGCGTTCTATTGGGTTTACAAGTAATTTTTTAATATCATTAAAATCTAAAGTAACGCTTTTTTGTTCTGGGATTCTGGATTTGTACTTAGAAACTGCTTTTTCTAAATCTTCTTCATCTATAGGTTTCAATAAATAATCGATACTATTTAACTTAAAAGCTTGTAATGCATATTCATCATAAGCTGTTGTAAATATTACAGCCGATTGAATATCTATGGTTTCAAAAATCTCAAAAGACAATCCATCACTTAATTGAATATCTAAAAATATAAGATCGGGATGCGCATTATTTTGAAACCAAGCTATAGACTCTTCCACAGAGTGCAACATAGTATCTGCTGTTAGGTTAAGACTATCTAACATACGCTGCAATCTTCTAGCAGATGGTTTTTCGTCTTCTATAATAAGTACTTTCATAAAAGTGGTATTATCGATTATTAGTTTATTGCCAATTTTGTTGTTGTTCTTCTTTTTCTAAAATTTTTTTAATCTTTCGTTCTTCCCATGCCTTCCCTAAAAATACATTTCTTCCAAAAACACCTAAAAAATGAAAAAATAAACCAATTCCCCAATAAAACACTGTAGAAAAAACATTAAATGTCCAAAAATTTTCTCTTTCTACATTTAATGAAATCATATAAAGAATTACAATATTGATTACTATATATGATAATAAATGCCAGTAAAAACCTTTTATTTGTCCTACACGTTTCTTCGCTTTTAAGTAAGCTTCTTCTTTACTAAATTGGTTATTGTTATAGCTTTCTATATGTTGTGTTTGTTTCATCTTTATTTTGTTAATCCCAGTTTTGAAACTTTTTCTCTTGTTCCATAAACTTTTTAATTTTTTGTTCTTCCCATTTACTCCCAAAAACAAAATTTGGTAAGAAAACAGAAAGCGCATGAATAATTATTGCAATACCCCATGTACCAAATGTTATAAAATTACGAAACTGAAAATAACTTTCCCCTGGATCTAAGTTTTTAATGTTTATAAATACAAGCATGATATTTATAACAATATAAATCATCAAGTGTGTATAAAAACCTTTAATTCGTTTTACTTGTTTTCTTGCATGCGCAATGCGTTCGTTATTTAAATGATTTGAATCCATAATTAGCTCCATTTATTTTGTTGTTCTTCTTTTTCTAAGATTTCATTTATTTTACGTTCTTCCCATGTTTTACCATAACCAAATACTGTAAAAGCATGAATTACTATACCCATTCCCCATCCAAAGAGAGGAAACCAAAACCATTGGAAATTCCAGGATGTGGAGTAGTTAATAAATATTAAAAATGGAATTACTAGACAATACGAGGTTAAATTTCCGTAAAATCCTTTAATTTCTTCTACGCGTTTTTTTGCTCTATAATAAGCGTCTTCTTTTGTGTTTGTGTTTATACGTTCCATACTTGTGATTTGTTTTGTAAGCATTGGTATTGCTACTGCAAAACGGCTTGCTTCTTGATTGATATTTACTTTTTTTGTGGTTAATAATTGGTAGCGTTGCATGATATTACTTAAACCTACTCCACTACTCTTTTTAACTATTTGCTTTACCTGCAAATTATTTTCTACTACTAGATTTCCATTGGTTTCATAAATTTTTATGTGTAATGGCTTACTAGATGTTACGATGTTATGTTTTACAGCATTTTCTAATAAAAGTTGTAACGATAATGGTACTACTTTGCTTTCTGGGTTTGTAGCTTGTTCTGGAATTTCAAAAACAATACTATCTTCAAATCGCATTTTTAAAAGCGACATGTATGTTTTTGCAAAAGCTAATTCTTCATCTACAGTAACTAAATCTTTGTTTTTTTGCTCTAAAACATAACGATATACCTTAGAAAGCGATGTTGTAAATTTTTGTGCATTACCTGGATTTTCTTCAATTAAACTGGTTAATACATTTAAACTATTAAATAGAAAATGTGGATCTAATTGATTTTTTAAAGCATCAAACTTTGCACTTGCCGTACCTGCAATTACCTTTTGCTCTTTTACTTTTTGTTGCTGTAACTTGGCGAAGAAATAAAAGGCATGAAAAGTAATAACAATAGACAATGTAATCCAGATTCCAAAAGAATAATTTCTCCAACTTTCTTTAGCTAAAAAAGCTTCAAAAGTTGTACCATCATAAACCAATGCCGTAAGTACTCTTAATATAAATAAACCAATAATGGTTATTATAATAGAGCCTACAATTCCTATTATAACACGCTTAATGCTAACACCGTTTTTAGTATTCCAAGTTCTTTTTTCTAAATAGTTAAAATAATACATATTAGAATAGCCTAATACAAATGCATATAACTGATAAAAGCTAAAGTTGATTAAAAGTGCATTGGTGCTTTTAAAAGCAAATCCGTTATAAGAGGCATTTCCTATTACAAATACCAGGCAACCAATTGCAAAGGTGATTAGTATATTTTTTATGTATTCATTCATAAGGATTGGTATCTATTTTATACTATTATTTACAGCTTTTTATAATTTCTTGAGCACGTTCTCTTCCCCAGTTTGGATGAAATTCTGTTTCTGGTTTAAAGGTAGTAAAAAGTTGTAAAGCTCTTTCTGCTTCTTTACAAAATGGCTGTATATCATTGCCAAAATAACGTGCACCTCCAATATTCCAATCGGCTTTACTCAAAACAACTCTAGGATTGTTTGGTGCTATTTTTTCTGCTTGCGCATACAATGCCATTACTTTACCAGAAAGCAACATACCATAGGTTGCACCATCACTTGCTACATAAACGGTATGTAATAATGCCTGCATGACCATAATTTCTGGATTATCTTTAGATATTGCTGATGCTTCGTTTAAAAAGCCTTGTGCTTGATTTAATTGTGCTTCTAAAGCTTTTACATCTTTTAACTTAGTAAAACCATCTAAAATTAAAGTTTCTGCTGCATAATAAGGAGGTAACCAATTGTCTGGTTCTGCTTTTGCTATACGCTCAAAAAGTTGAGAAGCCTCAATAGGATTAGTTTTCCAAAGCTCTAATGCTTTATGCATTCCTTGTTCGTATTTGGTTTGTGCTGTAACTAAACTTGTTATTAATAAAGTTACGATGATAATTAGATGTTTCATTTTTAGTTTGCTTTTTATGTTATACAAATATCTATTGTTTTCGGTTGTTTAAAAAAAGTGCATTACTGAACTGTTATTATTTTAGGACAGACTGTTATCTATAAATTATTTAACTGATTATCATTTCCTTTTTCGCTGATAGTCCAGAAGAAACCAACAAAAAAGAATTGATCTGTTGCAGGGCGTAAACTTCTACTAGCGAAATTGCCATTTATATCTGGTGTATTTGCATACTGGTATCCGTTTACATTTTTAAAACCTAAGACATTATTTACCGATAAATACAGTATTTTTTGGGGAGAAAGTAAATAGGCCCAATTTAAACTTAGATTATTATAGGATTTTGTTGTGGCGTTTAAAAAGCCTGTTTCATTAGGGTTGGTATACGTTCTTCCAGAAGCAAAAGCATAACTTAAACCTACTTGACTTTTCCAATTGTCAATCCAATATTTACCAACTACAGATAGATTGTGTGTGTTTGCAAAATTAGGTTGTGCTGCATTAGGATAGTTTTTATAATCTCTTTCACTATCTAAAAGCGAATAACTCACCCAATAATCTACATTTTTTATGTTATTATTATCTCGCCAAAACAAATCAATTCCTTTTGCAAATCCTTTTCCTTGATTATTATAATTAGCATCAAAACTTACAAACTCACTATCGTATTTTACTAAATCTGTATAGTCTTTTAAATATGCTTCCGCTCTAAAAATTTGCTTATTGTTATTATACTGATAGTTTAAAATATAATGAGAAGTATGCTGTGCTTGCAAATTAGTTTCAAACTTTAAAATATCAGAATTCGGATTCTGATAAAAATCACCATAGGCTAAAGAAACTTGGCTTTTCTCTGAAATTTTATACGCCATAGAAACTCTTGGAGAAAGAGTAATGGCATCAAACAAAGCGCTATATTCTAAACGCAAACCTGCTTTTAAGGCTAGATTTTTTGAAAAGAAAATATCTGCTTCTGTAAAAGCTGCACTTATATTATTATTAAATCCGTAATCTACAGAAGGTATCGAGTTATCTTCATAATTTTCATTAAAATCGGTTGCTAAATATTCTGCTCCAAAGTTTAATTTAAAACGATTATTAAATTTATGTTTCAATTTTACTTTACCATGAAAAGAATTTTGAGTGTCATTAATATCGGAAGCATCCAATTTAATTTTATTATTAGCATTTGTATAACTCATTCCTGTTTGTAACGTCCAAGAATCACCTAACATTCCTTTGTAAGAACCATTAAAGTATAAATTGTTATTATTTAGTTTAATAGAAACACCATCTGGGTTATTAATATCTTCCTGAATTAATTCAAAACGACTAGCATCAAAAGCCGTGTATAGTTTTAACATTCCGTTATTTGTTTTCTGACGAAATACAGCCTCTCCAGAAGCCGCTTCTACAGGCTTTATCCATTCATTTCTTCCTTTAAAAATAGCATTATAAGGAGCTAAATTTATATACGAAGCATTTACACTTAACGAATTGTTTTCCCATTTTTGTGTATTACCAAGTCCTAGTCCAACACTCATAATACTAATATCGGTTTTTTCTTGATCTGGTTCTCCTGTAGTATTTAAAAGTAGCACGCTAGACAATGCTTGACCATATTCTGCAGAATATCCTCCAGTAGAAAAAGTAATGCCATCAAACAGAAATGGAGAATAGCGTCCGCGAGTTGGTGTATCATTGGTCGTTGGGCTATAAGGTGTAAATACTTTTATGCCATCAATAAAAATTTGAGTTTCTTCAGCTTCACCTCCACGCACAAAAAGCCTTCCATCCTCAGCAACTGTTGTTGTTCCCGGTAAGGTTTGTAAAGCACCTACAAAATCACCCAAAGCACTAGCTGTGGTTACCACATCTAAAGGTTTTAGCACATTAACTTTAGAATTATCTCCTGCAGAAAATGTTCCTGCAGAAAGAATTACAGCATCTAGAGAATTAATATCTTCTCGAAGTTGAATTTTTAAATCTTTCATATAAGAAATAGCGCCAAGCATTGTATAGGTTTCAAAACCTACAAAGGAAACGATTAAGTTTTGTGTTCCTTTTTCTGTGGTTTTAAATGAAAACTCTCCTTTATCATTAGTTGTAGCTCCATCATAAGTGCCTTCTAAATAGACATTCGCTAGTGCAATTGGATTTTTATTTACATCTGTAACTATTCCATTAATGGTTTGTGCAGAAAGTGTAAAACTGAATAAAAAAATGAAAATTAGTGCTGTTTTTTTCATGTTATTTAGTGGTTTAATTTGATTGATACTACAAAGATGTAACAGAAAGCATATACTAGAAATTAATAATTACCGAATTGTTAAATAACATTACCGAGATGTAAAACAATGAAAACACGTATTTTTTATACTAGATAAAATGTCTAACTTTAAACTAAAATCTAAAAGGATGCTACAAGAACATGAAAATGACAATCCGCAATTAATATCTTATAACCTTTTAAGGCAACTCATTGGACTCCTAGGCATTGTACTACCAATATTATTAGTGGTTGGTGCTTTTTATTATGGCAACTGTGAGATTGTACAGAGTTCTATTAGTGATTACTACCACACCAAAATGCGAAATATACTTGTAGGTGTTTTATGTGCTGTAGCTTTTTTTATGTTTACCTATAAAGGTTATGATATTAGAGATAGTATTGCTGGAAATTTAGCATGTATATTTGCTATAGGAGTTGCGTTTTTTCCAACAGGTGTAGATACTGTTTCAGAATGTGCAGAACAATGTATTATTTATGAAGATTGGATAAAAACCGTTCACTTTACCTTTGCAGGATTATTTTTTGCTACACTTATTTACTTTTCTTTAATTTTATTTCCAAAATCTAAAGCAGAGAAAAATCATTTAAGCAATAAAAAGAAAAAACGTAATACTATTTTTCATATTTGCGGATATGTGATGATCTCTTGTATTGTTTTAATAGCACTTTACTTTTTTTACTTGCAAGAGCGATTCCCTGAATTGCAACATTTAGATCCTGTATTCTGGCTAGAAAGTATTGCGCTTTGGGCTTTTGGTATTTCTTGGCTTACAAAAGGACAATTGATTTTTAAGGATAAGGATTAAATATTTTAAACTTTTTAGAATTTTTAAATCATATTAGAAGATTAATTATCTTTATAAATTAAACCATTATTTTTTTTGAAAAAAACAGGATTCTTCATCGTTTTAGTGCTGCTGCTTATTGTTGTTTGTTTTGGTTATAAAGACATTCCTTTAGATAAGTTAAAAGAAAAATATGCCAATACAGCCTCTAAGTTTATTTCTGTAAATGGCATGGATATTCATTATAGAGATGAAGGAATTGCTAACGATTCTTTACCTATTGTTTTAATTCATGGTACAGGAGCTAGTTTACATACTTTTAATGCTTGGACAGAAGATTTAAAAAAAGAACATCGTGTTATTAGAATGGATTTACCTGCTTTTGGTTTAACCGGTCCTTTTCCAGATAGAGATTACGCCATAAAAAACTATGTGCAGTTTATTGAAAACTTTCTTAGTGCTTTACATGTAAACAAATGTATTTTGGCAGGAAACTCTTTAGGCGGAAAAATAGCCTGGAGCTACACCCTTGAAAACCCTAAAAAAGTAGATAAACTAATACTTATAGATGCCCTAAGTTATCCTACCGAAGCTAGAAGTGTTCCTTTGGCATTTACACTTGCAAAGATTCCGATATTAAACAAAGCTTTAACTTTTATTACACCAAAATTCATGGCAAAATCTAGCGTAGAAAATGTCTATGCAAATAAAACTAAAGTTACAGATGCGCTAGTAGAACAGTATTTTGAACTTCTGTTAAGACCAGGAAACAGGCAAGCATTTGTAGATAGAATCATGCAAGAAAACACTTCTGATTCCTATAAAAAAATTAGTACGATTAAAACACCAACACTTATTCTTTGGGGAAAGGAAGACTTATTAATTCCTGTAAGTAATGCATATAAACTGAAAAGAGATTTATCTAATAGCTCCTTAGTCATTCTAGACCAAACGGGCCATGTACCAATGGAAGAAAGCCCTAAAAAAAGCTTACAAGCAATAAAAGATTTCTTAGGTTTAAGACATACAAAGCATTACTAACTAAAATATAATATCAAAAAAATTCCCGCTTTCGCAGGAATTAATGGTTTTATATACTATTAAAATAGGTTGCTATTTTAACTAGCATTTCACTTCTTACCTAGAATAATTAGGAGATTCTTTAGTAATAGTAACATCATGCGGATGGCTTTCGTTAATTCCTGAAGCTGTAATTTTTACAAACTGTCCTTGATCTTGAAGTGTAGCGATATTTTTAGATCCACAATATCCCATTCCTGCACGTAAGCCTCCTACAAATTGATGAATACTTTCATAAAGTTCTCCTTTGTATGGTACACGTCCAACAATTCCTTCTGGTACTAATTTTTTAATATCATCTTCAACATCTTGAAAATACCTATCTTTACTTCCTTTCTTCATAGCTTCTACAGAGCCCATTCCTCTATAGGATTTAAACTTTCTTCCTTCGTAAATAATAGTTTCTCCTGGAGACTCTTTAGTTCCTGCTAGTAAAGAACCTAACATTACTGTATCAGCTCCTGCAGCTATAGCTTTTGGTATGTCTCCTGTATAACGAATTCCTCCATCTGCAATTACTGGTACACCAGAACCTTTTATTGCTGCAGCTACTTCTAATACTGCAGAAAACTGAGGAAATCCAACTCCTGCAACTACACGAGTAGTACATATAGAACCTGGTCCAATACCTACTTTTACCGCATCTGCTCCAGCTTCTACCAAATATTTAGCTGCTGCACCTGTTGCTATATTACCAACAATCACGTCTAATTGGGGAAATTTCTTTTTTACTTCTTTTAAAACACTAACCACACCTTTGGTATGTCCATGTGCTGTATCAATAATAACAGCATCAACTCCAGACTTCACTAGAGCTTCCGTACGTTCTACAGCATCTGCAGTTACTCCTAATGCAGCTGCAACACGAAGTCTACCATAAGAATCTTTATTAGAAATTGGTTTTTGTGTAAGTTTAGTAATATCTCTAAAAGTAATTAAACCAGCTAATTTAAAATCTTCTTCTACAATAAGTAATTTTTCAATTTTATGCTCGTTTAAAATACCTTCTGCATCTTGTAAAGAAGTTCCAACTGGAGCAGTAACAAGGTTTTCGCTTGTCATCACTTCAACAATTGGTCTTGCATTATCTTTTTCAAAACGTAAATCTCTGTTGGTAACAATTCCTTTTAATGTTCCGTTTTCGTCTATAATAGGTATTCCTCCAATACTATGCTCTGCCATATTTTGCTTAGCATCTAGAACTTTTGCATCTAGTGTTAAAGTAACAGGATCTGTAATCATACCACTTTCGGCACGCTTTACCTTTCTAACTTCATTAGCTTGTTGGGCAATCGTCATGTTTTTATGTAAAACACCTATTCCTCCTTCTCTAGCAATAGCGATAGCCATAGCACTTTCGGTAACAGTATCCATAGCAGCAGATACAATAGGAATATTTATAGTAATATTACGTGAAAATTTTGTTTGAATATTGACTTCGCGTGGTAGTATTTCAGAAAAAGCTGGAACTAAAAGTACATCATCGTACGTTAAACCTTCTCCTACAATTTTGTTGTTGTGTGCTGTCATGTTGCAATTAGAATTAATTGCATGCTAATATACGACAATAATTAGGATATGCATTTTAAGATACAGTTAAATTACTGATAATGTTTTTTGCAATAATCCCTCAAGATATCTAATCCATAGTTATAACGTTCACTAGCTAGAGTGATATCTCCTTCAAATCGAATTTCTTTAGCTAATAGGAGGCTATAAAACCCTTTCCCTTTTGCCATTCGTTCAATGGTTTTCAAACTATTTGCATCCATAGATTGGTATATAGGCGCAATCCATTTATGCTGTTCTTTGTATAAAATGGCTTGATCCCAAAGCAGTGCCTTTTTTCCTTTTAAAATTTCATCGGAAATAAAAAGTGCTTTCATATCTAAAAAAGCACTATTAAAAACGGTTTCACTACCTTGATATGAATAAATTTTTATACTTTTTTTTGTGAATATGGTATACGGAAACATTTTGGTGAGACGCAATTTATTAGAAATGAAATATGCCATTTTTGGCCAAACCACTTCGTGTCCTAGATTTTCTATCTTTGAATAATACCATCTATAAAAATCCCTACGTTGTTGGATTGTTTGATATTCTTCTGGAAAATTATTTTGAAGATTAAAACTATTTGCATGTTGCCAAACTATGGTATTTTGTTTCCTATCTGAACATAACCAATCTTTTTTAGACAAGTTTTCTTTATTTGATACTTTCTGATATTGTTGTATACTTTTCCATTCTTTAGATGAAGAGGAAATACTAGTACAAAAAAATATTAATAATAAAAACTGCTTCATAAATTCATAAAATATACAATCAAAACATAAAGAAACATCAAAATTTTCAGATAAATAACCCTCGTAATATAAAAATATTCATTCCTTCAGTAAATTATCAAGAATTATTCTAAATAGTTTGGTTTTTATCTTCTTGACAAATATATTTGCGCTTTATTTTTAAACAGTCTAAATAAACACAAATGAAATTAACGATTAAAAATTTTCTTACTATTTTATTAATAGCTCTAGTTGTAACAGCTTGTTCAAGTGATGATGATAATAACGGTAACCAAAGTAATGATGAAATTACAAAAACAGAAGTTGTAGAAAATTACGCAGATATAGTTTACCAGTCTTATTTAGACAGTTATAACTCGGCAGTTACTTTGCAAAATACTATTGAAGCTTTTGTAGCAAATCCAACAGAAGTAGGTTTTGATGCTGCTAAAAATGCTTGGTTAGCAGCAAGAGAACCTTATGGACAAACAGAAGCATACAGAGAAGCAAATGGTCCTGTAGATACGGAATCTGATTCTTGGTCTTTAGGTATTGAAGGACAAATGAATGCTTGGCCAATTGATGAAAGTTATATTGACTATGTAGCATCTGGTACAGAAGATTATGCTGGTAGTTACGGAAGTATTATTAGCGATACAAGTATTACTATTGATGAAGCAACAATAGCTGGATTAAACGAAGGTCAAGATGATAAATCTATTAGTACTGGATGGCACGCTATTGAATTTTTACTTTGGGGACAAGATAATACAGTGCCTGCAGATAATTTAGCTGGTCAACGTACTTTTACAGATTATACTACTGCAGATAATGCAGATAGAAGAGCTTTATACTTAACCGTTTCTACAGATTTATTAGTTAGTGACTTATTAGCGCTAGTTAATACTTGGGCTGAAGGTGGAGCATATAGAACCGTTTTTGAAAATTTAGATACAGACACTGCTTTACAACAAGCTATAAATGGCGCATTCTTTATTGCTGGTGATGAATTAAGTTCTGAGCGTATGATTGCTCCTGTTGATTCTACAGACGGAGTGAGTGCTAGTGGCCAAGAAGATGAGCATTCTTGTTTTTCAGATAATACAAATAGAGATGTATTTGCTAATGCACAAGGTGTAATAAATGTTATATATGGTTCTTACGGATCTATTGATGGTCCTTCTTTTTACGATTTAGTAAACCAAGAAAATGCAACGCAAGCATTAGCTTTACAAAATGCTGCTACAGATGCAATGACAAAAATTAATATAATTGGAAACAATACACAACCTTTTGATTATTTAATTACACAAGAAACATCAGATGATCTTTCTGGTCCTGTTATGCAAGCTGTTGAAGCTTTATTTACTTTAGCAGATGAAATTAGTGCATCCGCATCAGTTATAGGGATCAACTTAAACTAAAAATAAAATATAATATTTTATTTTATTTAACATGGATAAATCCTGAACTTTGCTGTTTCGGGATTTATCTATTTAAAATTCATTATACTTTGCTAAATAAAAAAATACACATCCTTTTTTTACTATGTATTACCATAGGTTTTACATCCTGTAAATCTGATGACGACAACGCTTATACTCCTATTGAATACACATACGAAGAAGGGGAAGAGTATTTAACTGGTGATTTGGGAGTTAACAGTACTAGTGCTAATGCTTTTGGTTTTGAAATTGATGGATTATCTTTTACTGAAATCGGACAATTCTCAACTGGTAATTCTTTATTTAATCAAAATTGGGTGTCTTCCCCTGCTTCTACTACTGCAAGAGATGGCTTGGGGCCTACGTTCAATGCTAGAGCCTGTGCTAGTTGTCATTTTAAAGACGGAAGAGGTGGCCCACTGGTTAACGGACAAAACTCGGATGGTTTCTTAATGCGTATCAGTTTACCTGGTCAAGATACTTTTGGTAATCCAAATCTTGTAAATAGCTATGGTAACCAAATACAAGATCAAGCAAATAACAATATTCCTTTTGAAGCAAAGGTTAATGTTTCCTATGAAATTATTGAAGGAGAATATCTTGACGGAACTTCTTACCAATTACAAAAACCAATCTATACCTTTTCCGAAGAGCAATTTGGTAGTCTTGTCGGTGTGCAAACCTCTCCTCGAGTTGCACAACAAACTATTGGATTAGGCTTAGTTAGCGCATTACCAGATAACGAAATTTTACAATTTGCTGATGAATTTGACGCTAATAATGATGGGATTTCAGGAAAACCAAACTATGTATATGATATAGAATCTGGAACTCACATATTAGGAAAGTATGGATGGAAAGCAAACATGCCTTCTCTTAAACAACAAATAGCTGGTGCTTTTAGTGGAGATATGGGGTTAACTACTTCGTTATTTCCCGAAAATAATTGTCCATCACCTCAACAAGACTGTATAGATGCTCCAACTGGTGGAGAACCTGAAGTTACAGACACTCAATTAGATCGTGTTCTATTTTATCAATCTACTTTAGCAGTACCAAATAGAAGAAATTTTACAGACGAATCTGTTTTAAAAGGAAAAGTACTTTTTACAGAATTAAACTGTATTAGTTGTCATGCAATAAACCAAACTACTGGATCTTCAGACGTGCATTCCATTTTAGAAAATGTTACAATAAGACCGTATTCTGATTTCCTATTACATGATATGGGAGACGATTTAGCAGATAACAGACCCGATTTTGAAGCCAATGGAAACGAATGGAGAACACAACCACTTTGGGGGATCGGACTTATATCTACTGTAAATGATCATACTTTTTTCTTACACGATGGACGTGCTAGAAATATAGAAGAAGCAATTCTTTGGCATGGTGGTGAAGCCGAAAACAGTAAAAATAAATTTAAAAACCTAACGGAAGAAGAACGCACCAATCTAATAGACTTCGTTAACTCCTTATAATCTTATGAAAAAATATCTATTTTTAACTTTAACAATCACTTCGCTATTCTTATTTACTTGTAATAGTGATAATGATAATGCTGAAGACAGTTTTAATGTAAAAAACTTATTGACTGATGTTAGTAATCAGCAAATTCTACCTGCTATCAATCTTTTTGTAAGTGCTTCCACTACATTGGAGCAAAGCATAGAAAATTATGTAAATGATACTTCTGAAGCCAATCTAGAAATAGCTAGACAACAATGGAAAGCGACAGCAATCGCTTACGAAAAAACGTACGTACATCACATTGGTATTGCTAGAGATCAATTTATACATACCTCTATTTATAATTGGCCAACTGTTGAAGGTGCTATTGAATTTTTTATTTCTGATAACGACACCATTGATGCAGATTTTATAGCAACTATTAGCGCGCAAGCTAAATCTCTTGCAGCTTTAGAATACTTATTATTTGCTGAAGATACTACTACCATTAATTCTGGTTTTGTTGCTTCCCAAAAACGTCGGGACTATCTAAGATTATCTTCTGCTTATCTTACCTCAAGAGCTGAACGTCTTCAAGAAATATGGGCAGCTTCTGGTGATGCTTATGCTTCTCTTTTTGTTAATAATGACGATTCTGGTATTCAAGGTTCTTTTAATCTATATTATAACGGCATGCATAATGCTTTAGATGTTACTAAAACGACTAAAGTTGGTAAACCTGCAGGTTTAGAAAATTCGCAAGTAATTCTTCCAGAATTAACGCAAGCTTATTATAGCTATACCTCTAAAGCGCTTGTTCAAGCTAGTATAGAAAGTGTAGAAAGTGCATACTTTAACCCTAATGGAATAGGTGTAGATGATTATGTATTCGCTATTACAAATACAACCGATTTAAACGATGCTATTGCAACTAAGATTGCAGAAGTTTACACAGCGTTAGATGCTATAACTATTCCTTTAAGTGAAGCTGTAGAACAAGAGCATAACTTAGTAGAAGATTTACATACTAAATTAGAAGACTTACGTATTTTATTTGCTGTAGATGTTAGAAGTACTTTATCTATTGTTATTACTACAACAGATACAGATGGAGATTAATCCTTATATTTTTCATTGCTTTTAGAATGCATAGCTAATGGTATTTCTTTAAGTATAAAACGCATTTTCTACAATACGATTACGTAAATAGAAAATGCGTTTTTTTATTACACTATAATTTCTTTTAAAAAAGATACAACGTTACAATAGCAAATATCTTAGATTTTGATTTCTAAAGTTGCATAAAAATTTCTTGGAGATGAAGGTAATATTCCTGGTCCTGGATATCCTGTTGCTCTTCTTGTAAAATAAGTGTTATCTAAAACATTATTAACACCTGTTTCTAATTTAAACTGTTTGTATTTATACGAAAGTGAAAAGTCTAAAATATCATACGAAGGAATAACGCCAACAATTCCAGAACTACTTAATGCATCTGATCTTGAGTTTGATGCATCAGAAAACTGATCTGACAAATAAGTGTATTGCATACTTGCTTGTAAATTATTATAAGCAAAACGTAAACCAGTTTTTATATTTAATTCTGGTACAAACTCAACTTCATTACCTTCTACACCAGATTCTTCAGAGTTTACATATTCTGAATTAATTACAGAAGTATTAATAAAATAGTTAAATCTATACTTGTTGTTTTTAATAAATAATTCATTTAAGTTAATATCTATTAAAGACTCTAATCCATAAATAAAGGCATCTCCAATATTGTCTCTAACCTTAGTAACACTATTATCGTTTTGAACCTCTAAAGTAATTCCTATTCTATCATTATAGAAAAGGCTAAAGGCACTAATATCAAACGATACTGCTTTTTTATAGTTTCCTCTAAATCCTATATCTCCTGTTAATCCTGTTTCATCATCTAATGGTCTTACACTAAAATTAGGGTTCACTAAATTAATATCGGAAAAGGTAACCGATCTGTAATTTTGAGAAACATTCCCATAAAATTCTATTTTATCATTAGGTTTAAAACTTGTTCCTAATCCAAATAGCACAAAAGAACGTTCATTTAATTCATCTGAAAATTCTGTTTCATTAAGAATAACATTTCCAGCAGCATCTAAATTTATTCGTTTTGAAAAACCATCACTTTCTGTTTTTATATATTCGAATCTAAATCCTGGTGTTACCGACCATTTATCGTTAAGGTATAGTATGTTTTCGCCAAAAACGGAAACATTCAGATTTGGATTAGAAAAATTAGATTGGTTTTCATAATTAGGATACGCATCTAATTGCAATTCAAAATTAGGACCTGTGCCATCACTTCCTGGTCCTTGAATAGAAGTATTGTTTGCTTTATAGAACTTTGTACCAATTAAACCTGTAGCATCTTTACCAAAAAGCGTGTATTTATTTAATAATCGTGCTTCAAAACCAAAGTTATTATACGCTCCTTTAATTAAATCTCTTTCCCCAAAATTGTCTGGAATATCTTGACGATTGGTTCTAAATCCTAAAGCATCACGTTGTGCGTCTAAACCAAAAAAGCTAAAGGTAAAATTGGTTTTTTCTGAAAACTCGTGTGCAATTTTAAAGTTATAAAGCAACCAATCTACTTGAAACCAATTTCTCGTTCTATTACTTTGAAAAGCATCTTCATTAAACATAGCATCACTTAATCCACCTGCTTGTTGTGCTAAATAGCGTAAATAGGTTAATTCTCCAGTAATTTTAGTTTTATCGGATAGTTGATAGCCTAGATGCAAGAATGCATTTTTAGATTCAAATTCTGAATTTGCTCTAAAACCATCTCCTTTTTTGTAATTGAAATACGTATAATAACTAAACTTATTTTTGGTACCACTCAAACTTGTAAAGTTAGTGTAAAGTCCGTTACTTCCAATGGTATTACGCGTTAGTAACTCTATCGATTTATTAGCATTAGGCGACTTCATTTTAAAATTAACTAGTCCGCCAAACTGTGTTCCATACTGTAAAGAAGCTGCACCTCTTACCACTTGAATTTGCTCTAAAGCTTCCGCTGGTGGTGTATAATAACTTTCAGGATATCCTAAAACATCTGCACTAATATCATATCCATTTTGTCTGGTATTAAAATTAGAGGTTCTATTAGGATCTAAGCCACGACCACCAATGTTTAATTGTAACCCTGCATCATCATTCTGGAAAATATTTAATCCTGCAACTTGACTATAAATTTGCCTAGCGTTATTAGATGCTAAATTAGCCATTGATTGATCTACTAAAATTACTTCTGTTTTTTTACCAGCATATATGGCAGTTTCTTCTACATCTTTTAATCTGCTTAACTCAAAAACCTTCGCTTTTCTTGCTATTATTGCTACTTCTGATAATTCTTCTTGTAAAGGAGCTAATTCTTGATTAACTACTATGTCTGCTTCTAGGGTAAGTGTAACTTCAGAAACTTGAAACTCATAATAAAAAAACAGGAGTGTTAGATTCTTTTTATCTGTTGTAAACGTATAGTAACCTTCTGCATTGGTTTTTGCCAACAAACCAGAAGATTTTTCATATACGGCAACATTAGCTAATGTATTCTTTGTTTCTAAATTAGTAATAACTCCAGATACTTTATGCTGAGCAAATGTACTTGTGACTGTTAATAATATAACTATTAATGTGCTATAAACCTTTAATTTCATCATGGAATGGTAGTATCCAGTTTTTATGTTTGAATGATTCTTTTTCTTTATATAAATCGGTTTCTGGATTTATATATGGCTGACTTAATCTTCCGTTAAGTGCCACGTGACAATTTACAAAAACTTGTATGTTTTGATGTCCTTGACTTTTAAAATGATCTCCAAGATAATGTGCATATTCCAAAATAAAATCGGGCTGAAAACTCATTTGTTTTTCTTGAAAAGCCGTTAAGAAATCTGTGTTATCCACATAAAAGAAATCTTTCGTTTCCTTATTTACTATTTTAAAATTGGCATACCCAGCTTTTTCCATTAGCATCACACGCCAAGAGAAACGATAGCCTTCTTCTGTCCAAAATAATTCGTTAGGATATACTAAATATCGCCATGGAAATACTAATTGCACAGCTAAAAATAAGATAACAACAGGAACTACAATTTTTCTATTTGCAAAGGTATATACTTCGCTTTTAATTATAACATTTCTGCTTTTAAAAAACGGTAATCCCTTTCTAAAAATATTTAAAATTTTCTCATGCACATGGGCGTCAAAAAAGATTAAAGTAGATACAATCATGATGTATGGAAACATCCCTATTGGAAATAAAACCCTTGTAAATACATGAAAAACGACTACCAATACAAAGGCTAGTGTTCTAGTTTTTTTATATAATAATAGAAATGGTATTGCTAAATCATATAGCATTCCAGACCAACTCATTGCAAAATGAAACCATTCTTTATGCATTAATGTTTCTCCTATAAAAGGAATATCATATTTAGATGGCAGCCATATTTTTAATGGCATTGCTTTAAACAGCCAGTCGCTATTTAATTTTGCCAGACCTGCATAAAAATATACTATTGCTAATAATAGTTTAACACTATCTATTGTCCATCGAGGAATTTGTTGATACTGTTTTTTCTTAAGTAAAGCATCTACAGAAAAATATGCATTAGCAGGTAAAAAACACATTAAAAAACTTAAAACAGATATAAAGTAGTAATGGTTTAAATAGGTAGTTTTATCCATTAACTCTATATAAGTGAAGCTTAGAAAAAAGGCTATAATAGCTATTCTATATTTATATCCAATGAGAATGAAAAAAGCTGCTAAACCGCAGATAACAAATAATAGATAGGTGAAATTACCTATAGGTTTTACCCATTCAAAACCATAAAAAGAAAAGTGAAATTTTGGTTCTAGGTATAATTTTTCAATCCAACCGTAAGACCAAAACCTGATGATGCTAATTAACATCAAGATACCAAAACCTATTCTAAACACAGCCAAAGGTGCTGTATTAGTAGTCTCATTTAAATATGTTTTGGTTTTTTCTAACATGCCATATTATACACAAAAAGAGGTTGCCCTAAGACAACCCCTCTTTTGTTTTATTTTTACAGGAAAATTTAATCTCCATCACTATCTGTAAAATCAATAGAAACATTTAGCGTTTGCACCATATCTACTTTTAATTTTGGGACTGCTGCTTGTAGGATATCATACGCTGCATTCATTTGCGTATTGTTATCTATAACTTGTTGTGAAAAGCTAGCGTCTAAACCATTAATAGCATTTCTAATTGCTGCAAATTGGTTATTAATATCTGTAACTAAATCTGCTCTATCTAAAAATTGTAAATAAGTATCTATAGAAGTTCCATCTATATTATTTGTATAACCTGCACCATTAAATACATCTTCAATAGCTGTTAAAGCTTCTAAAGCGAGTATTCTTGAAACATCCCTTTTATAATACGCTTCTACTTTCTCCGGAAGTGTTGCTCCACTAGAAAAAACACCTGCAGGAATACCAAATTTCTCTGCTCTAAATCCTTTTTCATAAAAGAAAATAAAATCATTAGCTAGTTTATTAAAAGACCCATTTAGACCACTATCTGTATTTGCTATAAATGTATTTCTATAGGTAGACTCCCAACTATTAACAATGGTTGTATTTTTTGTAATCATTTGAGATACTACGTCTGTCAAATATGCTGTATATCCATCAAAACTACTATTGCTAGTAAATTTATCTATTGGCAATGTATCCCCAGTTGCAATACCATGAATTAAGAAATCTAATGCAGGAAAACCCTGAACTGCAAAATAGTCTTCGTTATTAAAATCGTAGGTTCCATTAGCTGCTCCATTTTCAAGAGTTGCAACGGTTACAGGATAGATATTAAAGAAACTTACAAAGCCTCTTTCTTCACTACCTCCTACATTTTCAGCTTCACCAATATTAAACATTTGTACATGTTGCCAAACTTTATATGCTTCTAACCATGCAGTACTTAATGCATCTAAATTAGTACTTGTTTTATCATTAATAAAAGTTTCTTTAGCTAAGTTTAAAGAAGTTAGTTTACTTTCAAGATCTTGAAATGCAGGTAAAATTATATTATCTGCTACATTGGTAAGTAATTCTGTACGGTTAAAACCATCATCATTACTATTGTTGTTATTACTATCATCTGAAGAGCTACAAGAAATAACTGCTAAAATTATTACGATGATAATTAGTGATTTTTTAAACATATTTTTTTCTTTTTCGGTTGCAAAGGTAAATAAGCATAGGGTTTCAAACAAATAAAAGTATTATAATCTAGGACAGCGTCTACAATTCATTTTCCCATTTTTCTTATATTTTTCACAACACTTTGTTTTCTTATTTATATCGCAATATATAATACAAGAGGTAATAATTATAGGTGTAACTTCTGCAGTTATTTCGGTGTTCATTATTTTAATTTATTCTAAATAAAGGCAAAACTACAAAAAAAAGATTCCAATAAAGGAATCTTTTAACATTTAATTATCTAGTTTTTATCTACTCATTAGTATTTGCGGCAGCTATGGCATTTACATCTCGATCAAAAAGATAATGTCCAGATTTATCATTACCTATAATGTTTAGCTTATCTAATAATGTTCTTGCCAATGCTTCTTCTTCTAATTGTTCGCTAACATACCATTGCATAAAATTATGTATGCTATATTCTTTATTCTGCAAACTTTCAAAAATCACGTGATTAATTTTTTCGGTTACAAAAATTTCACTTTCTAGAAATTTTTCAAAAAGTTCTATAATTCCGCTATACGATTCTTTCGGTTTTTCTAATGCTGGAATGGCTACATTTCCGCTTCTTTCATTAATAAATTTTACAAGCTTAAGCATGTGTACTCGTTCTTCTTCTGACTGACTATAAAAAAAATCTGCTATACCATTAAATCCATTCGCATCTGCCCAAGAAGCCATTGCTAAATATTGCATAGAAGCTTGAGCTTCATATTTTACTTGGTCATTTAGTAGTTTTTCAATAATAGTATTCATAGGTCTAATTTTAAAAAGTGTATATTGGTTTATCTGTATAAAAGTATTGCATTTAGCACGAAGCACCAAAAGCAAATCCCTATAAAATCGTTAAATTAGTGGTATTTAGTAAAGATTTTTGTCGCTTCATTATATGCACTTTCAAAAGACATAGCATTCAAGTCATGTGCTTTTTTAGTAGTTAAATAGGAAAGCACTTTTTCGGTTGGCATATTACCAGTAAGCTCATCTTTTGCCATTGGACATCCTCCAAAACCTTGTATTGCTCCATCAAATCGCCTGCAACCTGCTTTATAAGCTGCATCTACTTTTTCGTGCCATGAATTTGGTGTTGTGTGCAAATGTGCTCCAAATTCTATTTGTGGATATTGCGGAATTAAATTAGAAAACAAATAATTTATATTTTCAGGATTAGAAGTACCTACCGTATCGCTTAACGAAAGTATTTTCACTCCCATTTTGCTTAAACGTTCGGTCCACTCGCCTACTATATCAACATTCCAAGGGTCTCCATACGGATTACCAAACCCCATAGAAATATACACTACAACTTGCTTGTTGTGTTTATGTGCTATAGCCAAAATATCTTGTAAAATTAAAACCGATTGTGCAATGGTTTTATGTGTATTACGCATTTGAAAGTTTTCGGAAATAGAAAAAGGATAACCTAAGTAATCTATTTCTGGATGTTTACAAGCTGCTTCCGCGCCACGAAAATTAGCTACAATGGCTAATAATTTACTACTCGTTTTACTTAAATCTAATTGTGCTAAAACTTCAGCTGTATCTACCATTTGCGGAATCGCCTTTGGAGAAACAAAGCTTCCGAAGTCAATAGTATCAAAACCAACTCTTAAAAGCGACTGAATATATTGCACTTTCTGCGCTGTTGGTATAAATTGCTTGATACCTTGCATCGCGTCACGAGGACATTCAATAACTTTTACCTGTTTAGACATGTGTGTAAAATTAAGATTATTTTTCCGATAATAACACAAAAATTGCAATCCCTACAAATACAACTATTTGCAACCATTTTAATACTACTCCAACATTTTTACTTTGCTTTATATAATTAGAAATACCTCCTGCTAAAATGGCAATAGCAGAAAAAATAACCAGAGAAACTGCCATAAATAGAAAGCCTAAAACATAAAATTGTATTACAGTACTCATGCTATCGCTAAATAAGAATCCAGGAAAAAAAGCCAGAAAGAAAATCGATACTTTGGGATTTAATACATTCATGATAAAACCCTGTTTATACAATTGTAATAAACCTTTTTTTGGTACATTATCATTATTCATAATAATTTTGGCATCTCCTTTAAACACTTTATATGCCAAGTAAAATAAATATAAAGCTCCAAAAAGTTTTATTGCAAAATACAAACTATCATTTTCTTTTAGGATAGCTGATACACCAAAAGCAACTAAAGTGGTATGCACAATACAACCAGAAATTAAACCCGCAACCGTTGCTAAACCATATTGTTTACCGTTAGTTATGCTTTGCATTAAAACATAAATATTATCTGGTCCTGGAGAAAAAGCAAGAACAGAAGTTGCTAAAACAAAAGAGGAAAGTAAATCGTAATTCAAGCCTTAAAATTTTAGTTAAAAGTAAGTTTTTTAAATAAATCCCGACCAAATAATAAACTTGATTATGAAAAAAATTACGCTTTTACTTCCTTTAATAGTATTTTTTCTTTGTAATCATTTATATGCACAATCTATTGCAACCTATAATATTGTTTTTACTAGTACTTGGAATGCAGCTGAACATACTTCAATACCGCCAAACGCGCATTGGTCTAGATTAGTTGGTGTAAATCACAACAACAATGTTTCTTTTATTGAAGTCGGTACTATGGCTAGTCAAGGAGTCGAACTAATTGCAGAAAACGGAAACAATGATATATTTGAAGATATAGATGTACAAAATGCTATTAACGCAGGAAATGCAGAACAGTATATTTATGGAACCTCCTTAAGCACAGCAACAGGAAATATAACAATAAGTGGTTTAGAATTTACGGAAGATTTCCCTATACTGTCCTTATTTACTATGATAGCACCTAGTCCAGATTGGATGATGGTTATCGATGATTTAGAGTTAATGGATATCTCTGGCAATTGGAAAACCATTATAACTATTCCTGAATTATATATATATGATGCTGGAACAGATACTGGAGGCGATTATACTTCTGTTAATGCAGATAGTAATTTACCTGTTTCCATTTTTAATAGTGCAAATCCAATTGCTCCTTTTAATGGTAATTCTATAGGTTCTTTAACCATTACACTTACTGATTTGTTAAGTGTTGCAGAAGTAAATCCTATGGAAAAAGTTACAATATTCCCAAATCCAACAAAAGGGGATTTTACTATTAGTAATGCTTCGGCTTTAGAAGCTATTGAAATTTATAATGTATTAGGAAAATTAGTTAAAACGATAATTATTAAAAACAACTCTAAAATAGAATTAAACCTAAGCTATTTAAATAAGGGTATGTATTTGGTAAAGCTTAAAGATGCTATTGGTAATTCTAAAACTCAGAAACTAATTCTTCAGTAAAGCTTTATGGATACTTTTAATAAGTTTAGGACCTTCATAAATAAATCCAGTATACACTTGTACTAAGTCTGCTCCTGCTTCTATTTTTTCCAGCGCATCATTTGCTGTATGAATTCCACCTACTCCAATTATAGGAAAAGCTTTATTACTTTTATCTGCTAAGTATTTTATGACTTGCGTCGATTTTTCTCTAACAGGTATTCCGCTTAAACCTCCGTTTCCAATTTCTTTTAAACGTGCTTCACTAGCTTTCAAGCCACTTCTATCTGTAGAAGTATTACTCGCTATAACGCCATCTAAATTAGTTTCAGCAATAAGCTCTATAATCTCGTCTAGTTGTCCATCGTTTAAATCTGGAGCTATTTTAAGAAGAATAGGCTTTTGTTTTTCGAACGTAGTATTCGCTTTTTGCACCGTTTCTATTAACTCTAACAAGTACTCTTTATCATTTAATTTTGCATGACTACCAACATTTGGGCAGCTCACATTGAGTACAAAGTAGTCTACATAAGGATGTAAACCGTTAAAACATTCTAAATAATCTTTGGTATAATCTTCTGGTTTGGTTTGTGTGTTTTTACCAATATTTCCACCAATAATAACTTTTCCTTTATTCTTTTTAAGTTGTGTAATTGCTGTTTCAAGACCTTCGTTATTAAAACCCATTCGGTTAATAATACCTTGATCGTCTTTTAAACGGAATAATCTTTTTTTCGGATTTCCTGCTTGTCCTTTTGGAGTAACAGTTCCAATCTCTATAAACCCAAATCCAAAATTAGCAAGTTCGTTATATAGCACAGCATTTTTATCGAAACCAGCTGCTAAACCTACTGGATTTTTAAAGGTTAAACCGAAAATTTTTCGTTCTAATTTAGCGTCTTCAATAGTATATAAACTTTTAAATAAGCTAGAGAAACCTGGTATTTTAAAGGTAAAACGAATTAAAGAAAATGTAAAATAATGAATCTTCTCAGGATCGAAAAGAAAGAATATTGGCCTAAGCAGTAATTTGTACATCAATGTGTGTTTGTGCAAAAGTAATTCTAAATAAAAAAATGCGCAATTCAAAAGCTAAAAAACTTAATAATCGTAACTTTGAAACTCTATTGTATTATTTAATTAATGCATGAAACGTAAAATTTTATTTTGATAAACATGATTTCTAAAGAAGATATAATAAAAAGATTTGTAGGATATGTAACTGTAGACACAGAGTCGGATCCAGAAAGTACAACAACTCCTAGTACAGCTAAACAATGGGATTTAGCAAATGCGTTAGTCGATGAGCTGAAAGCTATTGGTATGCAAAACGTAACAATAGATGACAAAGCGTATATTATGGCAACTTTACCAAGTAATGTAGATTACGATGTACCAACTATTGGATTTATTTCGCATTTTGATACAACTCCAGATTTTACAGGAAAAGATGTTAAACCACAAATTATTGATAGTTATGATGGTAAAGATATTGTTTTAAATGAAGCGGAAAACATTGTGCTTTCTCCTGATTATTTTGAAGATTTACTACTATACATAGGACAAACCTTAATTACCACAGACGGAACAACATTACTTGGTGCAGATGATAAAGCTGGAATTACCGAAATTATTTCGGCAATGGAATATCTTATTCAACATCCAGAAATCAAGCATGGCACCATTAAAGTTGGTTTTACTCCAGACGAAGAAATTGGTCGTGGCGCGCATCATTTTGATGTTGAAAAATTTGGAGCAGATTGGGCTTACACTATGGATGGAAGCCAAATTGGAGAACTAGAGTACGAAAACTTTAATGCAGCTGGAGCGGTTGTAAAAGTTAAAGGAAAGATAGTGCATCCTGGTTATGCCAAAGGAAAAATGGTAAACTCTATGTATATAGCAACCGAGTTTTTAAACTCGTTACCAAGAATGGAAACTCCTGAGCATACTGAAGGTTATGAAGGATTCTTTCATCTTTATTCCATCTCTGGAGAAGTAGAAGAAACCGTTTTACAATACATTATTCGCGACCATGATAAAGAACATTTTGAAGCGCGAAAAGAAATGATGCAAAAACTTACCGACGAGTTAAACTCGCAATACGAACGCGAAGTAGTAACTATCGAAATTAAAGACCAATACTTTAATATGAAAGAAAAGGTAGAACCAGTAATGCATATTGTAGATATTGCCGAAGAAGCAATGAAACAATTAAATATAAAACCACTTATTAAAGCTATTCGTGGTGGTACAGATGGTTCGCAACTAAGCTATATGGGATTACCTTGCCCAAATATTTTTGCTGGAGGACATAATTTTCATGGACGCTACGAGTATGTTCCTGTAGAAAGTATGATAAAAGCTACCGAAGTGATTTGTAAGATTTGTGAATTAACTGCTGAAAAAAAATAAGATAAAAGCATATTATCTGCTGCTTTTTTTATTAAAATTTAACCCTAAAGCCAAAACAAACAAGTTTTGGCTTTATACTTTTTTTTGGTAACTTCGTTTTAGTTAAAAACGAAATAACCATTTGATAACTAGCCCTACCCCAAAAATTAATCAAGTAATTAGATTCCTTTTTTATATTTTTATATTTCTATCTTCTATTACAGGAAAAAGGCAATCTAAATATTCTGGGCATATTGGTAAAAGGCCAATTACATTTATGATGTATCATGATAATACGGGTAATTCCCATTCCTACAATTCCTATAATAAATTTGACACGCCTATAAAGGGCAATGGTAATATTCAAAATGGTACATTATTGTTTTTAGAAAAAAAACCAACGCTGTGAAGATAGAAATCAAATAAACACCACTTATAAAGTGGTTAATAACTAAATGATTAAGATAGATAAGAAATGTTTACAGTTTAATTATAATAAGAGGGAATTTATTACCGTAAAACACAAATAAAAACTATTAATCCAGCACCTAGTTTAAAATATGAAAAACCTAATTACCATATTATGTCTATGTTTTACTCCTGTAATTTTTAGTCAAAATACAAAAATAGATATTCCAGTAATAGATGCACCTGAAGTGCAATTTATTTCCATATTTCAAAAAGAAAAAATAGATAACCCTATATTTTTAAATGGAAAAGTAAAGGAAGTTCATAAAAAAATAACAACGCATATACATCCAAATAGAAAGGAAACTAGCGTAGAGAATTACCAATATACTTTAAACAAAAACATGGAAGTAATTCGTTATGCCAGTGATGTGGAGTTTGATGAAATGAATATTGATTTTTTAAATTCTCAAAAGGAATTTCCTATTCAAAAGGATACTATAATAACGCAAAATAATATAAAGTATAACTTTAAAAAAGGAAAATTAATATCTAAAACATCGAGTACTTTAGATGAAGATACTACTATTGGTGTTACAGACAGTATTCATTTTAGTTATAAAAACAATAAAATAACAGAAATAATAGAATTTCAAAAAGAAGCATTAGTTGAAATAGACGAAGACACTAATCAAGAAAATTATCTTATATCTAACGATTATTTCATGACAAGCTATAAACTAGCAGATTATGAAAACAAATTAGTAAACTCAAAATTAGCAATAGAGTACATTCCTGATGTTATGGTATTATTTGTTTCCAAAACGGACTATATATATAATAACAACAATCTATTAACATCTTTCAAAAAAACGAATAAAGAATATGAAATTGTAGTTGAAGATATATCGAATTACCTAAAAAAAATTAAAAATAATAAATTACCAGATACCCCTTTTAAAACTCAAGAAAATATTGGAATATTTACCTATGATAGTGATAATAGAGTTATAAAACTGGAGGCAATTATCGATAATCAAGAAAATCAAGTATATAAAATGGTTTATTCTAATAATAAGACTATAATAACGCGTGAATCTAATGGAGTTTCAGATATAGAATATCAATTTAATTACGATAATAACAATAACCCAATTCAAGAAAAAAGATTCATCTATCTGGAAGGCAAAAAGTATCTAGACACACAAACTACCATAGATATAACATATTTTTAATAAATTAATATTATGAAAAAAAAAGGAGCAATAATTGGAGGCATACTATTAATACTAGGATTAACTGGTATTAGGATGTATAAAAAACATCAAAGAGCAGAAATAAAAGCACAGCAGCAAGAAGCGCTTCGTAAACAAGGTGAGAATATATTAAAACAACAAAAAGAAGCAGAAATCGCTAAATATAAAGAAGAAGTAAAAAGAAGAAATGACTCTATAGCAAATGAGAAAAATGCTAAATTAAACGAAGGTCTACAAATGTTAAAAGAAGCAAGAGAGAGCTTACAATAAAACATAAAATCACTTAACCAAGTATAGATTTTATTTACAAAATTGCCAAGTATGTTTTTATAAAAAACACTTAAATTATTCTTATAATGAATTAGTATTATGAATACAAAAATTGGATTAAAAGAAGCCATGTCAATTGGTATTGGCGGCATGGTTGGTGGAGGAATCTTTGCTGTACTAGGTCTTGCAGTTGCTCTTGCTAAAGGAGGAACACCAATAGCTTTTCTGTTTGCTGGCATTTTAGCATTAATAACTTCTTACAGTTATGTACATCTTTCAAAAACCTATCCGGATAGAGGAGGCACTGTAAAATTTATAAATCAAGGTTTCGGAAAATCTATATTTAGTGGAGCAATTAGCAATCTTTTATGGGTAAGTTATATTATTATGCTTTCTCTATATGCTTCGGCATTTGGATCTTATGCCCCTAATTTATTTGAAATAACCCAAAACAAAACTATTAACTTTCACATTTATGCAAGTCTTATTATTGTACTAGCCACTTTCATAAATTATTACAGTATTGCTGTAGTAAGTAAAATAGAATCGTATGCCGTTATTATCAAGCTTTGCATATTAATAGCCTTCATATTTATAGGCGCTTATGGATTAGTTGGAAATGAAAATCTAACACAGTTAGCGGTAAGCAATTGGGAAACACCTATAAAGTTATTTGCTGGTGGTATGGTTATTTTTGTTGCTTATGAAGGTTTCGAATTAATAGCAAATGCTGCTCCAGATATTATTAATCCAGAGAAAAATATTCCTAAAGCATATTACTATTCGATAATCTTTGTAATTGTATTATACATTCTTATTGCATTGGTTACTGTTGGGTCCCTCCCATTCTCAAAAATAGCAACAGCACAAGATTATGTTTTAGCAGAAGCAGCTAAACCAATGCTAGGCAAAATTGGCTTTTCCATTATTACTATTGCTGCATTAATATCTACTTTTTCTGCAATTAATGCTTCTCTTTTAGGAGGAAGTAGAGTAAATTATGAAATCGCTGAAGATGACGAACTTCCGCATCATTTTCTTTCGAAATTATGGGGACAACCAATCGGGTTGTTAATAACTGCAATTGCAACTTTAGTTTTAGTAAACATTTTAGATTTAGAAAGTATATCTACAGCTGGAAGTGTTGGCTTTTTAATTATTTTCGGAATAGTAAACATTGTCGGCTATAAACAATCTAAAGAAACTGGTGGAAATAAAATTATTCCTTTTATTGGTTTTATTTTATGCATGACTGCAACGGTAGTTTTAATAAATCAGCAAATAACATCTAATACCATTGGAGTTATAATTTCAATTGCCATTATTTTGGGTTGCTTTATTGCAGAATGGATCTACAAAAAAACAGAAATAAAAAAATAATTACGAAGCTAGATTTGGTATTGGTTATATGCATTATTTTAATCCAGATAATCTTTATATTGTAAATGAAGTAGATCTTGCTGTAAATCTACACGCTAGAATTGGTTACCGATTTTAATAGTATCCAAAAACATTTTAAAATGAAAAAAATATATTCAGTTGAAGAGTACATAGAAAACAATCCTCATTTTGAGGAAGCATTAACTATACTTCGTGACTTAGTTAACAATACAAACTTAGATGAAAATATTAAATGGTCTGCTCCTACGTATAGTTTAAACGGAAAAAACATTTTAAGCCTTGGTGCATTTAAAAAGCATTTTTGTATTTGGTTTTTTAATGGCGTATTTTTAAAAGATGACCAAAATCTATTAGAAAAAGCTCAAGAAAAAACCAAAGGTTTACGCCAAATGCGATTTACATCTATTGATGAAATTGACAAAAATATTGTTTTAGCTTACATAAAAGAAGCTATTGAGAATCAGAGATTAGGCAAAGAAATTAAACCCGTAAAAACAACTAAAAAAGATATTGTTATTCCTATTGAATTGAAACAAGAATTAAATGCGAATACCGCTTTAAATGATGCTTTTAAAACACTTACTCCATCAAAACAACGTGAGTATTGTCAGCATATAGAAACTGCAAAAAGAGAAGCCACAAAACGCTCTAGGTTAGAAAAAATAAAACCAATGATTCTTAGAGGTGCTGGTTTACATGACAAGTATAAGAACTGTTAGCTGTAAGTATAAAAAATAAAAAAGCTTCAAAAAGAAATTTTCTTTTGAAGCTTTTTATATCACTTAAAGTTTATTTAAAAACTTACTTTTTTAATTCGGTTGGAGATACATTTAAGTTTTTACTCATTTCCATAGAAATTGCAGAACGATCAAACTTTAACTTTCCAGCCATAGTTTCAATAACGCAACTGTTATCTTTTTCGTTAAGCTCTGCTATTTTACCATGCAAACCGCTTTTAGTAATTACTTTATCTCCACGTTTTAGTTCGCTAGCAAACTTTTTTTCTTGCTTTGCTCGTTTCATTTGCGGTGCAATCATAAAGAAATACACTACAGCAAACATAGCAATAAACGGTAAAAATTGTCCTATTTCTCCCATTCTAATTAATCGTGGTTATGACCTTCGTGACCTGGTTGCGTACTAGACTTTACTGGCACTGCTGCTGCATTAGATCCAGGTGCTGCAATACTTTGCACATTTTTTGCTACAGGTGCTTTAACTGGCGCATTAGGATCTGGCTTCACAAAAGCTTTAATCTTAACCGTTTCTTTTCCTGTTTTTGTATTTGCAGTTACAGTAATCGTTTTAGTTACGGCATTTTTACCTGAACCATTAAACTTCACTGTAAATTTCCCTGAATCTCCTGGAGATAAAGGCTCTTTAGACCAATCTTGAGGTACTGTACAACCACATGTACTTTTAATGTTTGTAATAACTAAAGGTGTTTTTCCTGTATTTTTATAAGTAAATACAGTTTCTACAGGAGTTTTAGCTTCAATTTCTCCAAAATCATGCTCACTCTTATCGAAAGTTAAAACTGGAAAATCACCAGCATTAGCATCTCTTACTGCTGCTTCTGCAACATTTTTGTCATCAATTTTTTTTGAGGCATCTTCTTTACATGAAGTAAAAGCGATTAAGCAAAATGCGCTTAAACCTAATAATACTTTTTTCATAATTCTATTTTTTATTGTTCAAAGTTATTTTTTGAGATGTAAATGTAATAAATTTTACAATTATAGCAATCCTCTACCTATTTTATTTAACTTTTTCCCTTCTTGATATTCTTTCACTAATTTATCTAACACACCGTTTATAAACACACTACTTTTAGGTGTTGAGTACTCTTTAGCTATTTCTAAATATTCATTTATGGTAACTTTTACTGGTATTGAAGAAAAGTTTAACATTTCGCAAATACCCATTTTCAATAATATGTAATCGATGCTAGCAATACGATCGGCATCCCAATTTTTAGTTTTACCGTCAATTTCTGCGTTTAGCTTGGTTTGATTTAAAATGGTTTTTTTTAATAAATCTATTGCAAACTTTTTATCGTCTTCATCTTTATATAAATCAGGAACAAAATGTGTTGGGTTGCTGTTTTGTTTCACCTTTTTTAATAACTTTAAAATGGCTGTATTAATTATTGGCAAATCATCTAACCAAGTTAAATTCTTATCTTCAATATACTCGTAAAGTTTTTCGTTAGGTGCTACTATTTCTTTAAACACATCGACTATAAAGTCTTTATCTTCTTTAAAGGTAGAAGTTTTTGTTTGCATATATTCTGCATACAAATCGCTTGCAAGAATTTCTCTAAAAAGAATATCTACATATTCATCATCTAATTGCCAATTAGTGATTTTATGTTTCTCTATATCATCAAGAAGAGCTGTGTCTTTTCTTAACATTAAAAAGACTTCATTATGAATTAATTTCTTGTTTGGATCTTTGTCTTCTTTAGTAGCAAGAAGCTTTTTTTGGGTTTTTTCTATATTGATTTCAGCCTTTTTATGCACCTCAATTAGTAAGGACATTAAAAGTAAATACAAATGGTACATACCATCTATACTTTGTAATAAAAACTTTTGGTCTTTATTAAAATTGTCACTTTCGCCTCCTTTAAAAGCGTAAAGGATTTGCATAACTTTAATACGAATGTGTCTTCTATTAAGCATATAAAAAAGAACTTAGTTTAAAAAAGGCGAAAGTAGTTACTTTCGCCTTGATATTATAGTATTTTAAAAAAAATTATTTAGAATTTTCTAATTTTCTTGTTTCTATTCTACTTTTAGCAATCTGAAGTGCTGCTTGATTGGTAGTTATAGCATTTGTATCTGCATTTTCTAAAATTTCAAGTGTAGTATTATAGATGTTTTCGGTTTTACGCATGATTTCTTTTTTATCATAACCTTCTAACTCTGCATAAACATTAATAATTCCTCCAGCATTTATTAAAAAATCGGGTGCATATACAATTCCTTTTTCTTGAAGAATCATACCATGTTTAGCTTCTTCTGCCAATTGATTGTTAGCTGCTCCTGCTATTATTTTTGCTTTTAGTTTATTAATAGTATCATCATTAATGGTTGCTCCTAAAGCACAAGGTGCATAAATATCTACATCTTCACTATAAATATCATTTCCTGAGTAAATTGTAGCTCCATATTTTTTACTTACTTCTAATAAACGGTCTTGGTTAATATCAGATATAATAACCTTTGCTCCTTCGTTGGTTAAATGCTCTACAAGAGACTCACCAACATGACCAATACCTTGTACAATTACTTTTTTGTCTTCAAGAATATCGTTACCAAATTTATATTTAGCTGCAGCTTTCATTCCCATAAACACACCATATGCTGTTATTGGTGATGGGTTTCCTGCTCCTCCTTTGCTTTCCGAAATACCTGTTACATAAGGGGTAACTTCACGAACCAAATCCATATCTGCAGTTTCCATTCCTACATCTTCTGCAGTAATATATCTTCCGCTTAAAGAATGTACAAATTCACCAAACTTTTTCATTAGTTCTGGTGTTTTTTGCGTTTTAGCATCTCCAATAATTACCGCTTTTCCACCTCCAAGATTTAAACCTGTAATTGCCGATTTAAAAGTCATTCCACGAGATAAACGTAATACATCGTTTAAAGCTTCCCATTCATTATTATATTGCCACATTCTAGTTCCTCCAAGTGCAGGTCCTAATACTGTATTATGAATTCCAATTATTGCTTTTAAACCTGTATCTTTGTCATTGCAAAAAACAATTTGCTCATGATTATCGAATGAAAATTGTCCAAAAACAGGATCTATTTTTTTAAGATCGTTTGCATTAATAACGTCTGAAACCATTTAATTTTAATTTAAAGTTAGGGTTGCTGTTTTGATAATTTCAAAAAAACATCGTGCAAAATTAAACCAATATTCATATAAACACAACAAAATCGCTGTTAAATTATGAAATTGACAAAAACTAACAAAACACAATTTCTGTAAATGAAAGAATTACAGCATCTAAATAAGTACTTTTTAAAATATAAATTTAGTTTAATTTTTGGTATTTTAATAACTATAGCCTCAAAGATTTTTTTATTATACACTCCTCGGTTAATTAGAAAGTCTATTAATATAGTCGATGCATATAGAATAGGTACAACGTCAGATATTCAATTTGTTAAAGCCGAGCTATTAGAAAACATTTTATATATCATTGGTGCAGCATTAATTACAGGGATTCTTACCTTTTTTATGCGCCAAACGTTAATTAATGTATCGCGTTATATTGAGTTTGATTTAAAAAATGAAGTATACCAACAATATCAAAAACTATCTCTCAATTTTTACAAAAAAAATAGAACTGGTGATTTAATGAACCGAATTAGTGAAGATGTTGGAAAAGTACGTATGTATGTAGGCCCTGCTATTATGTATAGTATAAACACGATTACACTTTTTATAATTGTTATTGGTTCCATGTATAGTCAATCCCCAAAATTAACTTTATACACATTAATTCCATTACCTATTTTATCTATAATTGTTTTTAAAGTTAGTAAAGAAATACACAAGAGAAGTACTATAGTACAAGAATATTTATCTAAACTTTCAACTTTTACACAAGAATCTTTTAGCGGAATCTCTATTATTAAAGCCTACGGTATGGAACCGCAAACCTTTACTAATTTTGATACACTTTCAACTTCTAGCAAAGAAAAACAATTACATTTAGTTAAAGTACAAGCCTTATTTTTTCCAACAATGATATTATTAATAGGGCTGAGTAATTTAATTGTTATTTACATTGGTGGAAAACAATATATAAATGGCGAAATTGAAAGCTTAGGAACCATTGCCGAATTTATTATTTATGTAAATATGCTAACTTGGCCAGTTGCAACTGTTGGTTGGGTAACCTCTATTATACAACAAGCTGAAGCCTCACAAAAACGCATCAATCATTTTTTAAAGATAGAACCTGAAATACAGAATAAGGTAAATGAAACCAGTATCATCGAAGGAAATATTTCATTTAAAAACGTATCCTTTACTTATGATGACACTAATATTGAAGCTTTAAAAGATGTAAGTTTTAACGTAAATGCAGGAGAAACATTAGCCATTATAGGAAAAACAGGTTCTGGGAAATCTACTATTTTAGATCTTATTGGAAGGCTTTACGATATAAAAAACGGCCAATTATTAATTGATAATAAACCAATAGACCAAGTAAACCTTAATGATTTACGAAATAGCATTGGTTATGTTCCGCAAGACGCCTTTTTATTTAGCGATACCATTAACAACAATATTAAATTTGGTAAAGAAGACGCAACAGATGAAGAAGCAATTCAAGCGGCTAAAAATGCACAAGTTCACAAAAACATTACTGGGTTTACAAAGGGGTATGAAACCATTTTAGGGGAACGTGGCATTACACTTTCTGGCGGACAAAAACAGCGTGTATCTATAGCTAGAGCAATTCTTAAAGACCCACAAATATTATTATTTGACGATTGCCTTTCTGCTGTAGATACAGAAACCGAAGAAAAAATACTAAAAAGCTTAAACAAGCTCTCTAAAGGAAAAACCACGATTATTGTTAGTCATAGAATATCGTCTGCTAAAAATGCAAACAATATTATTGTATTAGACGATGGTAAAATTATACAAGAAGGATCACATGAACAATTAATAGATCAAGCTGGGTATTACAAAGACTTATACCTAAAGCAACTCTCTGAAAAAGTGTAGCAACCTCATTATTAACACCAACAATAACACACTGTACATTAGACGTTTAAAAAGATTTATAACATTTAGTTGGTGGTTATGTATTTTTTTTTGATTTTTGAAGTTCTATTAATTAAACCTTAATATAAAAACAAGACTATGGAAACCAACGGAATGATGGAGAAAGAGGAAATTTATTCTAAAGTATTAAGAGCAGGACGACGCACTTATTTTTTTGATGTTAGAGCTACTAAAGCAGGAGATTATTACTTAACGGTAACAGAAAGTAAAAAGTTCACTAATGATGATGGTTCTTTTCATTATAAGAAACATAAAATTTATATTTATAAAGAAGATTTCTCTGAATTCAATAGTATTTTAGCAGAAATGACAGATTATATTATCGCCGAAAAAGGAGATGAAGTAATTAGCGAACGTCACCAAAAAGACTTTAAAAAAGAATATAATACAGATACTGTAACAGAAAGCACAGCAAATTCGCAAACAGATGCGCCTTCAGAAGCTGTAGAAAGTAGATTTACAGATGTAGATTTTGATGATATTTAATATCTAAAAAACTTTTAAATTTTAAAACCGTTGCTTCTAGTAGCGGTTTTTTTGTTCCCATATTTAACTAAATAGCGTTATATTTTAAAAAATAAAATTCGAAGCGATTGACTTTTCCTCTTAATTTAAGAAATTACTTCTTAGCTCGTAACGAATTAATACTTCACATAAAACAAAGCTAAAACAATAACTACCAATACATATAAAGCTGTTATTTGCCAGCCAAAGAAGCTAGCTAAAAGGAATACTAGTACTAAAAGCCAGGCCGGAAATAAGGTAATATAAAGAGCAAACCTAAAAGTAGCTACAAACTCTATTTCCTTAATTTTTGGCCTTGCATAATTTTCCCAAACAAAGAAAGGAATACTAAAATTTACTAAAAGCAGGTACTTTATAAACGTTTTTAAAAAGTTTGTTTTAGATGTTTCCTGTTTTGGGCAAGCATCAAAGTTAGAAGCAATACAATTATTTACTATTTCCGGTTTTAAAAAATCAACTTCTTTAGCTTCTAGTCTCTTTATAATTTCCTCGTAATTAGTTGCAGGAATATGTGTCGTTAATTTACAAATAGCTTGATGCAAATCGTTTTTAAGCGCATTTATGGCTTGGTTTTTATCTGTAGTTACATAGTTTTTTGCAGCAATAGGCTTTCCAAAGAAAACGGAAGTACTATCTGGAAAAGCATCTGCTTGCAAATAATTAATTCCTACAGGAACAATTTGTAAATCGACTTCAGGGTACTTCTCTAAAGTTTCAAAAATAATTCGTGTAAACCCTTTGCTTAAAGGTCTAACGGTTCGATTAATATGATGATTTCCTTCTGGAAAAATAACGACAGCTTTATTCTGTTTTAAAATATTTGTACATGTAGAAAATATTGAATTATTATTACTAATACTACTCCAACCGTCTCGAATTCTATAAACAGGAAGCATTTGCAGACTCCTCAAAACCTTATCAATAATAGGTTTATTAAATACGGAAGCTCTGGTTAGAAAGTAGCAGAATCTTCCAGACTTTGCTGCAATTAATAAAGGATCAATAAGCGCATTTTGATGGTTGCTTAAAAATAGAACAGGCTTATTTTTTGGTACATTATGTACATTATACACTTTAAAACTCTTGTAGTAAAAAAAGAGTCCGATTCTAATGTAAGTTCGTATAAAATGTAACCAAAGTAGTTTCAAATCTGTTATTTTTTAGAATTTGCAGACCAATAAAAAGATAAGCATAAACCAGAAACAATATGCCAAATCCCCCAAAAGGCTGCAATTAAAGCCATTCCACCCAATCCGTTAAAAAACGTAAAAATAAGTAATAAGCCCAAACCGGAGTTTTGAATTCCTGTTTCTATTGCTAATGTTTTTTGATTCTTGAAGGATAAACCAAATGCTTTTGCAAGAAAAAAACCTAAAGCTAGTGCAATTATATTGTGACTAATTCCTAACAATAATACTTTATCGATGTAGGCATTAAAAATATCTAAATTATTTGAAAACGCAATAACCACAATAGCGACGAAAACAATAATAGAAAATGGTTTTAATATTTTAGAAAGTTTTTTCGCTAGTTCTGGCATTTTACTTCGCAAGTACATTCCTAATAATAACGGAATTCCTAAAATGAGTAATACTAGTTTCACTAGATCTAAAAAATTTAATTCTACATTTTGCAAAAGTTGTGCTGTAGGTTGGTATAAGTTTCCATAAAACTGAAAATTTAAAGGTGTTAAAAACATAGCCAAAAAAGTTGCAAATGCTGTTAAACTTACCGATAGCGCTGTATTTCCTTTTGCAAGATGCGTCATGAAGTTCGATATATTTCCGCCAGGACAAGCAGCAACCATCATCATACCAAGTGCGATACTTGCTTGAGGTTTAATAAGTAAAATAAAAAGATAGGTAATAAAAGGTAGCAATACAAATTGTGATACAATACCGAGTAAGACTACTTTTGGTTGCTTAAATAATTGTTTAAAATCGTTAACCGTTACACCAAGGGCAACGCCAAACATAACGACTGCTAATGCTAGATTTAAAACCCAAAGACCGTTAGCATCAAAATTAATTTTTACATTGTCTAATTCTAGCATATTTATGAGACAGTCGTTCCGTTTTTAACTTTGTTTTCCGGGTTTAATAAAATTACATCTTTATTTTTTACAGCACCAAGTACCAAACATTCGCTCATTAGTTTACCTATCTGTTTTTTTTCAAAATTAACAACAGCAACAATTTGCTTGTTAAGTAAATCTTCTTTTTTGTATAAGGTAGTAATTTGGGCTGAAGACTTTTTAATTCCTAAATCTCCAAAATCAATGCTAAGAATATATGCTGGATTTCTGGCTTCCGGAAAATCTTGAACTTCTATAATGGTTCCTACACGTAAATCTACTTTGCTAAAATCTTCAAAAGTTATGGGTTGTGTCATTTTATTTCGTTAGAGAGGCTTAATATATTGATTTTTTACTACTAATAGTTGTGAATAAAAAAAATAATTTCAGATAAATTGAAACTTCCTTTCTTATGGTTTTCCGCTTTTATTGTTATCTTTTTCCTTTATTTTAAAAACCAATAAAAATGGCAAGAACTCCATCTAACATGCTTCCTTTAGGAACAAAAGCACCAGATTTTAAATTACTAGATACTGTTTCTAAAGCATACTTAACCCTTCAGCAATTAAAAGGAAAACAAGCAACAGTAATTATGTTTATATGCAACCATTGCCCTTTTGTTATTCATGTAAACCCTGCTTTGGTAGAAATAGCTAAAAAATACGAAGCACAAGGTATTCATTTTATTGCAATTTCTAGTAATGATGCAGAAAACTACCCGCAGGATGCTCCAGAAAAAATGACAACACACGCTAAAAAAAACGGCTATCCGTTTTCGTATTTATATGATAAAACACAAGACGTTGCTAAAGCCTACGACGCTGCATGCACACCAGATTTTTATGTTTTCAACTCCGAATTAAACTTAGTTTATCGAGGACAGTTAGACGATTCAAGACCTGGAAATGGCGTAGCTGTTTCAGGATTAGATTTACGACATGCTTTAGATTGTATTTTAAGTAAAACAGAAAACGAGAAACTACAAAAACCAAGTATTGGTTGTAATATAAAATGGAAGTAAATCCATTTGCTTTTGTGTGGTATATTTTCTATATTTAAAGATTATTCTATCTATAAAAAAGGAAGAAATGGCACAAATAGAATTATCTAAAATACAGCATAACAATCAAGAACAGGTTAAAATTGATTTTGAATATAATTACGATTTAAAAGAATATATAAAACTGTTTCCATTAGTAAAATGGAGTAATTCGCATAGAGCATATTATATTCCATTTAGCAAAACAAATGTGAATAATTTATATAAACATTTAAGAGCGAAACAGCATGTTGTAGACTACAGTTTAATTGTTAGTAATACTTATGATAGAAGTACAAAGTCTGAAGCAAAATTAAAACCTTTAAAGGAAGACTATATAAAACCCATTAAAGAATTTGTACAATGGATGCATATTAAAAGGTATAGTTTTAACACGATTCAAACCTATGAATCAATGTTGATTATCTTTTTTAAATACCATAACTCAAAAAAAATAGAAAATATCACCAATAAGGACCTAATAGATTTTAATGACAATTATATATTAGCGAACAACTATTCTTACACTTACCAAAACCAATTAGTAAATGCAGTTAAACTTTTTTATCAGCAAACGCACCATGTACATTTAGACTTAGAAGCATTAGATAGACCTAAAAAGAGCAAACGTTTACCAGAAGTTTTAAGTTTAGATGAAGTAAAAGATATTTTATATAATGCTACCAATTTAAAACACAAAACCTTGTTATGTTTGTTGTATTCCTGTGGATTACGAATTGGAGAAGCATTAAGTTTAAGGCTGTCCTCTTTAGACTTAGAACGCAGGTTACTACATGTAAAAGCAGCAAAAGGAAGAAAAGATAGATATGTTCCGTTATCTATAACTATGATTACATTATTACGAAGGTATTATAATAGCTATAAACCTAAAGGTTTTCTATTTGAAGGGCAACGTGGAGGCGAATATTCTGCAACAAGTTCTAGACAAGTTTTAAGAAGGATATTGAATAAAACAGCAATCAAGAAGCATGTTACATTACACACATTGCGACATAGTTATGCGACGCATTTATTAGAAAACGGAACAGATATTAGGTATATACAAGTACTTTTAGGACATAATAGCCCAAAAACTACGATGATATACACACATGTGAGCACAATTAATTTAGAAAAAATAAAAAATCCTTTTGATGATTTTGAAATTTGATATACATTTAGAAAATAAACGATGTATTAATACATCGTTTTTCATCTTATTTAGATGCAAAACGATGTGTTTTACGATTGTATAAACTAGTTGTAAGTAATTTACAAACTGAACTCGAAAACAATAATAATTAATGGATTACGGAATAATTTACTTTATAATATTTGCGGTTATAATGATAGTAATCTACCTAAATAAAAGAGTCAATAACAATCGAGCAAAAGAATTATTAACTGATTTAGAATCTGAATTTTCTAAAAAGTTTAAAATATCTGGAGAGGTTTATTTTACAAAATCACATAAACTTTTAGATGCGGATTTAAAAATACTATACTCAGAAAATGATTTGTTAATCAGTGGATTTGACTACTACAGAGATAGAAGAACAACTTTTATGTTTTACAACAATAACAAACTGAATTTATTGAGTAAACTTTCGATTCCAAAATATTTAATCTCTGAAATTGAAATTATAGAGAATGAAAGTATAATTATAAAAAGCGGAGAGAAAATAAAAATCACTCTGAATTATAAAAAATACGGAAAAGAAAAACCTCAATTGAAAGAAATTGAATTTGATAGCTTGATAAGAAAACTGAATAAAAAAACTACTTACAACAATGTATAACCGCAATTACGGCGGATTCGACTACGTCCGAATCCACTCGGAATTGCTAAAGTCTGTGATAAACCGAAAATTAACGCATATTAACCCGTAACTGACGGTTATACGAGACCGTTAGCATTCATATTTTCTTTAGATTTTCAAAAACGAAAATTCAGGTAATATGAAATTAAAATTTTTAATAAACTTTTTTTAGTTCATTACCATTTATACATTTTTTCCCACAAGCTTTTAAGATTAATAAGGAAAAG
>NZ_JBSHNR010000120.1:0-2332 GCF_053604645.1 Lacinutrix cladophorae
AACGGTCTTGTGTATGGAAAGTTGCGTTTTTGGCGACGAGGATTTTCCGAAGGAAAATCAGAAGTTGGCAAAAATGCAACTACCATTATTTAAGCACTAATCTAGCAATTTTTTATAAACGTTGTTATAAAATGTAGCGAAACATTTGAGTAAGCACGAAATATTTAGCCATAATCATGGAACAATTATAAACCAAAAGCGAAACGAGTTTTGCTTTTACCATTTAATAGCGAAAAGTGTTTTTCTTCAAAATTCTTTGCAGCATTTTCCGTTTGAGTAATCTAATCCTTATAGATTCAAATTCCGAATGAGTGAAAAAATTCCGATTGAGTAAGTTTTAATAATTTCAGAATAGGAGTGAGGGAAACTTTGTAAAAGTAATTTTCAGTTTCAGGTTTGTAATTATATTCTAAAATAATGAATCTATTATTTATTATCAGAAATGAGTAAGAGAAAATTCAAAAGCAGAGTGAGAAGTAATTAAATATTAATCTTTGAATTAATGTTTGTTTCATAGTTCAGAGGTTCATCTGAGCTATTTTTTATAACGTTGTTGTATAAGCTTTGTTGCGTTGTTTAAGCAATGAATTTACTAAATAAAACACGAACGGCGAAATTCCGTAGGAATTTCCCAAGTGAGCTAAAACTAGCAATAAAGTTTATACGGTGTTACCTGCAGGCTTTTTTAATTTATTATTCGGGTTAATTTTAAAGGAAGGAATATTTCTTTTTCATTTTCTTCTAATTTTTCTCCGACTTCGCATTCTACATCAACTAAATACGCTCGGTCAGGAAATCGTAAAGCTAGACGACTTTTTTCATTTCGAATCAATAACCTTTCAAATCCTTCATCTGGAATTTTTCCTTTTAGTTGCTTAAAAACATCTAAATGAAAATCAAAAGTTGCGACATAAGTTGTATCATTTAGATTGGCTCCACCAACATTTATTGTAAACATATCGTCATCAAGTTGAGTTATACCAGTAATTGGAATTTGTGGAAAAACTAAAACTGTATTTTGATCAAAACCAAGTCGTTTTAAGTGTAAACCTAAATCCTTTTTATAATCAAGACTGCTTTTTGAAAATATATTTTCAGGTGATAGTATTGCTTTCATATTTTCCCAGAACAAAGGCAATTCCTGAATATGAAAATGCATAAGTGGTTCAAAATCATCAACACTGAATAATACAAATTCTTTACCATTGCATAGAGAGAAAAACCTTGCTCTAACTTCTGGATGCATTGCATAAGAATATGCTTGTTCAACATTTTTAGATTTAATTATTGATTCGGAAGGTGATTTTGCATCTAAAATCCAAGTCGGCTTTTCGTCAACTTCTAATAGATAATCTGGAATTATATAAACTTTCTTTTTTTGAGAACCAATTGAAACGAATGGGTGAATTAAATTTCTACTTCTAATAATTTGATTTGGTTTGTTCGCTGAATAACCTAAACCTTTTATTATCGGAACTACTATTTCCTCACGAACAGAGTCTTCTTTAAATTCTGGGTTTTTCAACAATTCATAATCGAAATATTCTAAAATGTTTTGAATTTTCTTACTTTTCATTCAGTATTCTTGGTTTTTCTAGCTTGCAGGTAACGGTCTTGTGTATGCTTTGTTGCGTGTTTAAGCAACTAAGTTAGCAAATAAAAACCGAATAGAAAATCCGCGAGGATTTTCGTAAGTAGGCGAGAACTAGCAATAAAATATACACGTTGTTACCTTTTTAGTTGCGACAGAATCAGTAGAGCAAATAAAGAGAATCAATTCAGATTGGACAATAAAAAAAATAAAAGCTAAACATGTTTTGCTTTTACCTTTGAATGGCGAAAAGTGTTTTTTTTCAAAACTCTTTGTAGCATTTTGCGATTGAGTGCGTGTTTCTTGACGAATTAGATTTTCGTATGTATTTAGAAACCGATTGAGTAAGTTTTCCGAAAGAAGCTAAAATCAGAAATGAGTGAGCCGAATTTCCTAAATACTTTCTGTAGTTTCTAAATAGCAAACTGATTGTAAAGATCTAAAATGCGTTAGAGTAAGTTTTCGTAAGTTTTTTAAATACAGAATTGATTAATCAGAATTTTCAGAATATTTTATTCAGAATTGAGTGAGAAAAATTCCGATAAATTATAGTTTTTTGTGATTCGGATAATTAGGAGTTAAAATTTCCGGAGCAATTAAAGGTAACGGTTTTGTGTATGGCTAGTTGCGTTGGCTGGAACTAAGTTAACAAAAGAAAACGAACCAGAGGAAATTCCGTTAGGAATTTCCAAGTAGGCTAGAACCAAGCAATTGGTTATACACGTTGTTGTGCTTAGTTTT